>CAYMOB010000025.1:0-31653 GCA_964391955.1 uncultured Muribaculaceae bacterium
CTCAATGATTTTGTTTTGGGTGGCGATGCGCTCGTCAAGCAGATTAAGAAAGTAACCTATTTTGTCTTGTTCTTCTCGACACGTCGTGTAATTAGGCAACTTTTCAAAATTGGATTTGGAAAGTATAGGGACGGCTTGCACACCCACTTCTGCCAAATAACGAGGAAAAGCTCGACAAATAGCGTAGTAAACGAAGTCACAATTACTTTTGTCATTGACTACAATCGAATTGATTTGTTGGTTTGATGCCATTGTTTCTGTTGCCATTCCCATCTTTCCTATCGTTGAGCCAATGCAAGTGACTAAAACGCTCCCTTTGGGAATATTTTTCGTTTTCTTGAATCCGGACAAAGATAACTTGGTCTTTGTTTCAGTAATATTTTTGTTGATACCTAAATCAGCAGGAGAAGCCCATAGATATGTGCCATTTTCATAGTATTCAGCATGGCTTGTAGGTGGAGTGTTCCCTGTAACAACTTCTCCATAATCTTGAATTGAACAATCCTTCCACTCCTCCCTAAACTCAGGAAATCTCAAATGGGGGACATTAAGGTTCTTTGAACCTTTTATCTTCTCACGCCCGGCAGAGCAAACAAGCTCGTTCTGCTCTCGCTCAATCGAAGATTTGAGGACTTTTTTATCTTTATTATCTATTGCCATAATTGTCATTCTTTTGTAGGATTCAAATCAAATGGAAGCAATGGGGTTTCATCATTACCCTCATTAAAACGATCAAAATCAGATATGTATGATTTATCTTGAATCAGTTTGTATTTTTCGTATTCGCTATAAGCCTTATCTTTTGCTTCTTCTTGTGTCACTTTTCCTGCCGTATCGCACGGCTCGTAATCCATCGCTGCAAGATATTGTTGAAGGAACCTTTTCCAATCATCCATAGTTGAAACGATATGACGTGCAGCACGTGATTCTGCCATATCAAGAAAGGCAGTTGTGATAAGATTCAACTGGGACAATTCAGAATCTGACAGGTAATTTTTTGCAATGATGGTATCAGACTTTTGCACTCTTCCATCAGGAGCTTTCTTCCATGTGGTAAGTCCCATGTAAGGATGCTCGGAATCAGCCCGTTGATAGATAATTTCCGCAGCCGTATGATGGGTAACGGCAAGGTGCATCATATTCTGTACCATCTTGAAGAACAACTTTGTATCTTCTGATTTCGGGTCGTAATCAGAACTACACTCTGCATAAATGTCTGTTATCTTTTGATAGTACCTGCGTTCTGAGGTGCGTATCTCGCGGATACGCTCCAGCAAATCATCAAAATAGTCCTTTCCGAAATGTTTGCCCTGTTTCAGCCTCTCGTCATCGAGGGCATATCCTTTAATGATAAACTCTTTCAGCACTGAAGTTGCCCAAATACGGAATTGAGTAGCTTGATAGCTATTTACTCTATACCCCACCGCTACAATAGCATCGAGGTTGTAGAATAGCGGCGTACGCTCCACTTCCCGGTCTCCTTCTGTTTGAACTATCCCAATTTTTCGGATAGTTGCCTCTTTAGAAAGTTCTCCTGTTTCGTAAATTTGTCCGAGATGATAATTAATGGTTCTGACATCAACCCCAAACAAGTCCGCCATTCTTTTTTGTGACATCCAGAATGTTTCGCTGTTGAAAATGACTTCTACCCGTGCTTCTCCTTGGGCTGTTTTATACAATAATATATTAGAGCTTAGCGAATTATGTATGAGTTCTGTCATTGAGATAGATTGCGAGAAAAAGTCTCGTGCCTGTTGAACAAGCAACTTTTTGCCATCAGCATTTTCCGCAATAATCATACATGCCATACGAGAGAGACGGAATATGTTTACCTTGCGGAATGAACCGTTTCCTATCTTGACCATATCAACCGCTTGGTTGAAATGCTCGTCCACTTTCATTCCTTTTTCGCCGGCAACCTTTATGGCTTTATCTATAACCTTCTGGAATTTCCAATTGGCAGAATAGCCCATTGCTCCGCAAAGGTCACGGGAACTCCAGTATTCATTTCCGCTCTCGTCCTTTCGGAGTATATTCTCAAATGATGGAACCATCTGAGGTATATTGTCATTTTCTCCCATGTTGCAATTACTCGTTAGCTTATTCTACAAGACCCAATTCTTTCAGATATACCTCAATCTCCTTATCCAACTCAGCACGCTTGGCTTCCAGTTCCTTTATTTCAGCCATTACAGCCTTGATGTCGATAGGTTCTTCCTCTTCAAAAGTATCAACGTAGCGTGGAATATTCAGATTGTAATCGTTCTCCTCCACCTCTTTCAAGGTAGCCAAATGACTGTACTTTTCTATTTCCTTGCGGTCACGGTAAGTCTCGACAATCTTTTGGATATGCTGCTCTCGGAGTTTATTTTGAGTCTTAACTTTTTCAAACTCCTTGCTGGCATCAATGAACAGGATGTTGTCGTCTTCTTTGCGGCACTTCTTGAACACAAGAATACATGTCGGGATGCTTGTGCCGTAGAAGATGTTGGCAGGCAAGCCAATAATGGCATCCACATAATTTTTCTTTTCTATAAGGAAACGACGGATAACACCTTCTGCATTACCACGGAACAACACACCATGCGGAGCAACACAAGCCATTGTCCCGCCTTCGTTCAAGTGGTAAATCATATGTAGGATAAAGGCATAGTCGGCTGTTTTACGTGGAGCAAGCCGCCCCGCCTTGCTGAAACGGTCATCGTTGTTGAATTTGTCGGCAGCACTCCATTCGGCGGAGAACGGAGGATTTGCAACCACTGCATCAAACTGAGTGTCACCAAACGCATCCCATTCAAGCGTATCACCATTTTCAATCTTGAAGTTACTGAATCTGATGCCATGCAGCAACATATTCATTCGGGCAAGGTTATAAGTTGTAGGATTCTTTTCCTGTCCGTAAATATCAACTGCATTTCCGATATTGGCAGCACGAAGAAGCAACGAACCACTACCGCAAGTAGGGTCATAGACATTGCGTAAACGCTGATGTCCGATGGAAACAATTTCTGCCAAAATACGGCTGACTTCCTGCGGAGTATAGAACTCTCCAGCCTTTTTTCCGGCTCCTGCGGCAAATTGCGAAATCATATATTCGTAAGCATCACCCAAAATATCAATTTCCTGCGATGCCTCTACACCGAAATCTATATCGTCCAATGCAAGAAGGACATTACTAACGAGCGTATTCTTGTCATCGGCTGTCTTACCCAATTTTGGTGAAGCCAAATCTATGTCTGAGAACAGCCCGCCAAAATCTTCTTCGCTATCTTGTCCCAAAGTGCTGTCCTCGATACGTTTCAGTGAACGCTCCAGCATAGGAAGAATGTTCTCTTTTCGTTTGACAGCCTCTATTACAGAAGAAAACAAGAACTTCGGTTCAATGAAATAGCCGATATTCTCCAAGCATTGGTTCTTGGCTTCCTCTTGCAATTCCACCGCATCGGCATCATCCATTTCCCATAACTCCTTAAAGGTTATTTCATCATCTACCAATGCATTGTTGGCGTACTTTTCTATTTTCTCCGAAAGATATTTATAAAAAATGAACCCCAGTGTAAAATACATAAAGTCACTTGCCGACATATTGCCGCGCAAACGATTTGCAACCTCCCAAAGCTGGTCACGGAGTTTCTGTTGTAATTCTTCGCTCATAATATCTTATTCCTTATTCTTATTTATTGTCTGACGCAATAGATTAAATACATAATCAATTTCTATATCGTTTTTCAACGGGAAACGAACTTCATAAGCCCCATTCCCCCAATGTCCAACTTCTGATACATCACGAGTAATACCTTCCGGGTCTTTGAGTGTTCCTTTCTTGGCGTTTAGAAATAATCTTATGCCCTTGTTTTGCATAACTATATCACAAAAAACCTTTCCTCCTATCTTGAAACCTATGGTTTTCTTTTTGGGATATATAGTAATATCTTCTCCAACAGACAGCAAGAATTCTTTAATTTCAGCATATATATTCATGAAATCATCTTCAACATTCTCCAAATGCTCCTGTTCACTATACACCTTTATCTCCTCACTTACAGTTGTTATTGTCTCATTATTTGAGACTGTTTTAATACTTTCTTTGCTTGAACGATTGACAATCTGTTCAAACGAAAGAGTGTCATTTGTAAAGCGCTTGATTTCCCATAGCTCTATAGGTAAATCCTTAAAATTTATTGCCTCTTTTTGATATGTTGTAAAATTAGGAGAAACAAACAACACTTTTGATTGAGACCAATCCACATCATTTCGTTTGAGTGTGCCAGACTTCGATTCGTTATACTCCAAGATGAATTCCGCCTTGTTATTTAGCATTAAAGACAAGTAAGCATAACCTTGATCAATTACACTAAAATTCTTATCTCTTTTATATTCTATTATTACAAAAGACTTTTTTTCCGAATCAAATGCCAAAGAATCTATACGGAAAGAACCAATGGAAAATTCCGTTTTAATAAAATCAAGCCCAAGCAGTGTCTGGAGATTCTTTTCAACTATGTTTTGAATTTCTTTCTCCAGCCTAAATGGCTTCTCCTTTATAAGCGATAGCTGTTCATTATATATTTTATATGTTGACATGTCTACTCCCAATTAAAAGTCCTTATTATATTGCGCAGCCTTTCCATAATTCTCGTTAAGGCCTTTCGAGTTTTGATAAGACCGAGATGCTTCTCTTTCAAAGCCTTTTGTATGATTTCCGGCTGCTCTTTTTGTAAATAGTCATACTCTTTGATGAAGAGATTAAGCACCTCAGCAGAAATTTGTTCATCATCTGCAAGGTTATTCACTGCCTTATTACGTTCCGAAACAATATATTGGTTCAAGCGCTCCTCCAACTCACTTGTTCCATCAGCCTTATTTCGTCCGTTCATAAAGTTCTCCTTGTCTTCATCAACATTCTTCCGGATAAAGCCGTCAATGAGTTTAGCCTTGCCTCGCATTCCTGCATCCTTAATCATAGTATCAAGGATATGCTGGCGTTTTGCTGAATAATCATCGCTATACGGGTCCAGTTCCGCAATGAGTTCAAGAATATAAGCCACATTGATGATGTCACTGTGCAGTAATTCAAGACAGAAATCAATATCTTCCAAACCTTGACTATTTCCATAAGACACAGAATCTTCTGCAACAACAGACGGTGTTACAGGCGGATCGATAAACCCGACTGTAATATCAAGATATTTACTTTTATAATCGTTGAACTGTTGTTCAGTCATTCCAAGGTCATCCGCATCCTCATTGTAGTCCTCGTATATCTGTATTTCTGCATGTTTACGGATAATATCACGGAATGCAAGCACAAAAATTTTCTTGTCATTCTCGCTTTGCAGAAGGTCTATACTACTTGGCGTAGGATATTTCTGCAGGAAATCTGTTGTCAAGTTCTTGTATTCCTTCTTTACATCCTCAAACGGAGGACGGATTATATCTTCTGGATTATCTGAGTTACTGAACAATTTGATAGACGTATCAACATTGCTTTTCAAATCACGGAAACACACAATCTTGCCGAATCGTTTCTTCTCGTTCAACACTCGGTTGGTACGACTAAATGCTTGCAGCAGACCATGATATTCCATATTCTTATCCACATAAAGCGTGTTCAGCTTTTTGCTATCAAAGCCTGTAAGGAACATTCCCACGACAAGACAAAGGTCAAGCGATTTCATATCCGCTTTCTTCTTTTTCATACGCAGGTTGATGTCATCGTAGTATGCACGGAAATTTTCGGTAGTAAATGCTGTGCCAAACATTTCATTATAATCGTCCATGATAGCTTGCAGCTCATCCGCTTCGCCTACGCTCTCACTAACATATTGCCCTGTACCCATACCCGTCTGGTCATCATCCTGACTACTGTTTGCACCATAGGTAAATACTGCACCAATACGAATACTTGGCTTCAATGATTTGAATATCTTATAATAACGGATAAGCATCGGTACGGACTGCACGGCAAACAGCGCATCAAATTCCCCGTCGAATGTGGACTTGTTGAAATTGTTGATAATGAATTTGGCAATTTCTTCCATACGACTTTGATTGTCGTTATCAACAATTTCGTTGCCATGATAATACTCCACAAGGAAACCAAGCACATTTTCATCGGCAATAGCATCCTTAATGAGATATTTATGAAGACAATTTCCAAATATTTCTTTAGTTGTATGACCATCCACAGCATTTTCGGTAAAGATAGGGGTTCCCGTAAATCCGAATATTTGGGCATTGTCAAAGAACTTCATAATTTTCTTATGACTATCTCCAAAGTGGCTGCGATGACACTCATCAAATATCATCACGATACGGGAATGACGAATATCCTCAATCTTGCTGCTGTACCATGTTTTGCTTACTGCGGCATTAAGTTTCTGAATGGTAGTGATGATAATCTTGGAATTGCTTTGCAGGCGTTTTACAAGTTCATCCGTATTATCAGTACTATCCACCGCACCCGGTTCAAATGCTTCATATTCCGATTGGGTCTGTGTATCGAGGTCATGACGATCAACTACGAACATCACCTTGTCCACATCATCCAATTCCGATACAAGCTGTGCTGCCTTGAATGAAGTCAACGTTTTTCCTGCTCCTGTTGTATGCCAGATATAACCGTTGTCATTGGAGTTTTGCACCCTGTCCAAAATCTTTTCTACGGCATAGAACTGATATGGGCGAAGTACCATCAGGCATTTGTCACCCTCATGAAGCACAATGTATTTGCCGATGATTTTACCAAGCGTGCATTTTTCCAAAAAGAATGCTGCAAACATATCCAATTCATTGAATGGATGATTTTGAGCATCAGTCCAATTAAATGTAAACTTGTAGCCGCTATTTGGATTATTGGCAAAATAACGGGTATTGACACCATTTGAGATGACAAACAACTGGATATAGTCAAACAATCCATGAAACGAAGTTTTGTGATAACGCTGTATCTGGTTGTATGCCTGTTTCAGCTCCACTCCTCTACGTTTCAATTCAATCTGTACTAAAGGCAAGCCATTGATAAGGATTGTCACATCATAGCGACACTTTTTTCGCCCCTCCACTGTAATCTGGTTCGAAACCTGAAACTCGTTCTGACACCATTGGGTACGATTAAGGAATTCCACCCATATACGCTGTCCGTTCGCCGTATCAAGCGGATATAGGTCACGAAGTTTCTTAGCCTTTTCAAAGCGAGTACCACCTTCCAGATATATCAATATCTTCTCAAATTCTTCATTCGTAAATGAATTACGGCCAACTTCCGCCAGTTGTTTCTTGTTGTGAATTTCCAACTGTCTCTTGAAATTGGCATAAAGATTATCTTCTTCGGTAATCTGGACATACTCGTAGTCCATTTGCCTAAGTGTGGCTATAAGTCCGGCTTCCAACGCGGCTTCGCTCTGTGTTGACATGCTCTTGCCTTGTTTTGTGTTATTACTTGTTTATCCCTGCTTGCAGTATCTTGACGTCTAATGCATTTTCTATTCTGCACAAGGTTTCCAATGACAGATTTTCACGACCTTCCAACACTCTGAAAAAAACCGCTGCGGACAATCCATCTTCACAGCCAATGCCTTTTGAGTCATGCCGGGCTTTTCTATCCGATTAGACATAATCCTTGAAACAGCCTGAGATGAATATGTCAAAATACTTTTGCCTTGTCATAGACAAAGGTACTATAAATAATCGATGGTACACAACATTCGACTTGGAGATTCTTTATTTGATGTAGAAGAAACATTATCTTAGAAGCGGTTTAAATATCTTTATCTGAAACTTTGATGGAATAAATTCAGTCAGTTTCGGCAGATTCTCGAGGAAGAAAGCGGTGCTATCTGACGAGAAAGCCGGAAGAAAATGACGAATTTAAAATTTAAAGAACTATATAAAGAAATTATTAAACAGCTTCTTAATTGTCGGGAACACCAACATTCGTTATAAACCTGCTGACACCACTCCACCGTTCCAGATTCCCGTCTGCATACTCGAATCGATGACACCGACCAAGCGAATAACGCCTTAAAGACCATGTCCTCGTTTCCGTCGATTGTAAAGCAACCGTTTTTTGATATCCTTTACAAGAGCGCCTCTATACAGAGTGCCGGGAAAGGGATGCCTGGGCTGCAAGTCCGTATTAGAAGTCGAACCATTCTTCCTCTCCGGAATCGTCGGATGTGCTTTCTGGATTCTCGGGGTAGAACATATTTCTGGCCGGGAATTTTGAGGAATATTTCGCCCGAAGCTTGTCGAAAAGCTCGGCGGTGTGGCGCGCGAGTCCCGGACCCTTGTAGGTGCTTGTGTTGGAGATGAAGATCCAGCACTCTCCGTCCGGGAAGTATTTTATCAGGGCGCTTGTCCCGGCAAAAGTCCCTGTACGCGTCCAGTAGCCGTCCTTTGTGTCATTCCATCCGAGCGAGTAGGTGTTCTCATCGAAATATTCGGTCATCAAATCCACACTTTCCCTGCTGATGATGTCCGGGACTTCCGGTCTTCCGTCAATGGAAGCGACCAGAAGCTCAAGCTCCGGTGTCGAGGCGGCCCAGGCACCGGCACCGGAAAGCCCCGTCACGTCATTGCCACCGTAGCATCTGGTGACTTTCCTGCCGCTGTTGTTGAACTCGTCGGCAGGCTCGTCGTCGCACTGGACGTAGTAGCGGGATTCGTTCGGAAGCTTTTGCTCGTAGTAGTTTCCGGCGATATGGAAATCCACACAGCCGGCAGGACGCAGGACGTTTTCCTGAAGGAATGTTTCGTAGTCCGTACCGCTTATCTTCTCAATCACCATTGAAAGAGCGAGATAGCCGAAATTGGAATATTCCTGTGAGGTTCCGGGGACGAACTTCAGCCTTCTTTTCAGCTGTAGCTCCATCAGGCGTTCCTGAGTCGGGACTTCAGTCCAGCCGTTCTGCATCATTATCCAGCGGGTCGAGAACATAGGGTCTCCGCCCTTTCTTGAGAACCCTCCCTTGTGCCTGAGAAGATCCTCGACGGTGATCCTGTGGTAGAGCGTGTCCCTGATCGCGGCGTTGTAGGTGGAGTCGCTGAGAATCCCGTCCGGCCCGAAGACCCGGTCTTTCAAGGTCAGCAGCCCTCTGTCTCGGAGCACCATTATCCCCACAGCTGTCACAAGTTTCGAGACCGAGGCCATTCTCAGGATGTTGCCGGGCTGCATCTCCTTGTCAGTGTCGGCCTTCCCGTAGCCCTTGGCAAAGAGCAGGGAGTCGTTCCGCATAACGGAGACGGAAGCGCCGTTGATGGCCCAGAAAGAAAGATAGTCCTTGACCATCCTGTCGAATCCGTCCAAAGAGGACGTGTCGGACATCTCGTTTGTCAATGTCGCATTGAGGTTGACTGGTACGGGATGTTCGTATGGATCCGCAGGCGTCCTTTTGGCGGAAGCCGATCTCCAGACAATTATGGCCGTAAAGACTGCTATGACCGCCAAAGCGTAGCCTGACGCTTTTCTGAATGTCACGGTGTCAGGCATATCAGAGGATCAGTCCGGCTTTTTTGCCGAAATCGATGATGCAGTCGGCGGTTCCCTCGATTCCGAGGAGCGACGAGTCGACGCAGAGGTCGTAATCCGCCGAGTCTCCCCAGTTCCCGAATGTGAAGAAGTTATAGTATGTCTCCCTTGTCCTGTCCTGCTTCAATATTCTCTCGCGGGCTTCGTCAGCTTTGATTCCGAGTCTTTGGGCGACTCTGTCCACGCGTCTCTCCAAAGGCGAGGTGATGAATACATCAAGGCATTGGCGGTCCCGCAGGATGTAGTTCGAGCATCTCCCAACGAATATGGCCGGCCCTTTCTCGGCGATGTTCTTGATGACCTCGCTCTGGATCTTGAAAAGCTCGTTGTCCCCAACGTAGTTCCGGGCGCTCCCGAACCTGCCGCCTCCGAAGAACGAAGACATGCTGAATATGCTCCTTTTCTCGTCGCTGCGTTCAAACAGTTCCTTGCTGAAGCCGCTCTCGTCGGCCGCTTTGGAGATAAGCTCGTTGTCGTAGACGGGAATGCCAAGGGTCTCGCTGATCCGCAGGGCGATCAGTTTCCCGCCGCTGCCGAACTGGCGGCCTATGTTGATGATCGTGTTGTGCTGTCCTTTCATATTCGTAATATGTGTATGGTCGTTATGAAATCGTGCTGCCTAAGATGGTCGGCTCGTCTCCGTCCTTGAGCTTGCTGAAGTTGCGCATAAGCCTGGCGATCAGGACGAGTGTGGTGACGCAGGCCATCGCGTCAGAAATCGGGAAAGCCACGAAAACACCGTGGATTCCCAGAAGGAGAGGTACCAGATAAAGCAGAGGCACGAGGAAAAGCAGCTGACGGCTCAGGGACAGGAATATGGACTTCCTGACCATTCCAAGGCTCTGGAACAGGTTGGTGGAAACCATCTGCCAGCCCACAAGCAACACGACAGGGTTCATTATTCTCAAACCCTTGTCCGCCAGTGCTTTAAGTTCCGGATCGCTTGTGAATATGCTTACCATGACGCCCGGGAAGAACTCCGAGGCTACGAACCATAACGCGCAGATGACCGTGGCCCACATCGAGGTACGCAGGAACACCTCCCGCACACGGGAATATTTCCGCGCTCCGAAGTTGTAGCCGGCTATCGGCTGCATTCCCTGGTTGAATCCCATCACGATCATAACGAACAGGAAGTTTATCCTGTTGATGATTCCATAGGCTCCGATGGCAAGGTCCCCCCCGTACTTGAGAAGCTGCTGGTTGATGAACATTGTCACGACGCAGGAGGCCGAGTTCATAAGGAAAGGACCCATTCCGATCGCCAGCGAGTCCTTGGCGATTCTCCAGTCAAGTTCGAAAACCTTCTTCGGCAGACACAGGACATTGTCCTTCCGGCTGAAGTAGTACAGTGAATATGTCAGAGATATGGTCTGGCATATCACCGTGGCGAGCGCCGCGCCGCGTACTCCCATATCGAGCGCGAAGATGAATATCGGGTCGAGTATGCTGTTGAGTATCACCGTAAACAGTGTCAGCCCCATCGCCATCTTAGGATTGCCGGACGAGCGGATGACACTGTTCAGTCCGAAATACAGATGGGTGATGACATTGCCGTAGAGAATGATCTCCATATAGTCTCTGGCGTATTCCAGAGTGTTGTCGCTCGCGCCGAAGAAATATAGGATCGGATCCAGGAACATCAGGCAGGTCACTGTGAAAAGCACTCCGATTATACAGTTCAGGGTAACCTCGTTGGCAAGCACCTTGTTCGCTACCTTCCTGTTGTTCTGGCCGAGCAGGACGGAGATCATGGTGGCGGCTCCGGCTCCGGCAAGCGTTCCCAGTGCGGTGCTGAGATTCATCAGCGGAAAAGTGACCGCCAGTCCGGAAATGGCCAGCGAACCCGTTTCGGGAATATGCCCGATGTAGATGCTGTCCACCATATTATAGAGAGAAGACGCAGTCATGGCTATGATTCCAGGGACTGCGTACTTCTTCAGCAATTTGCCGATGCTTTCACTTCCAAGCTCAGTAGGAGCCGTATGTGTCTGTGACATTATTCTTATGGTTCGTCAACGATTTCAATTTCAAACACCAGCGGAGAGTATTTCGGGATTGTCTTCCCGCTGCCGCTGTAACCATATCCAAGGTATGAGTAGAACGCGCAGACCCCTTTTTCGTAAGCTTTCATCTGGGAGAGGCAGTAGGAGAACCCGTTGATGGTCGTGCTGCCGCCGGAAGAACTCGTTCCGCCCAGCGTGATGTCCGTGTAGGTCTCGCTCAACGTGACCAGCTGAGGCTCGTAGGAGTTCGCTGATGAGTAGATTCCGTAGAATTTGGCGGTATCCTCGACTGTCGTGTCGAACACCTGTCCGTTCAGAAGCCTGCCGGTGTAGTTGATGTAGAATGTAGTGTCGCGCGGCAGAGTGGCGGTGTCGGCCGGCTCCTTGAGCTGCTGGTAGTAGTAACCGTAGAAGGTCGAGTCCACGTTGTTCATGACACGGGCCGTGTAGTTTTCCAGTGAATCCACTTCCCATTTGTGGATGCTGTCTGTCTTTTCGGTCAGCGTGATTGTGTAGATGGCGTCGCTTCCGCTCATGTTCTCGAAGAATTCCTCGGCGGTGCTGTAGTCGTCGTCAACAGAGAGAGTCGAGTTGAGCCATCCCGGAATGACGGCTGTCCTGGTGCCGCCGATTTTCATATCCTTGAGCATTTCGAGTATGCCCACCTGCGTCGCGTACTTGTTGTTTATGACCACTGTAGGGCCATAGTAGTTGCCTTTTGAGTACGAGCCGATCCGCTGGGCGACCTTCTCTTCCGTGGTGCTTCCGATGGTTCCGTCCAAATCGGTGGCCGTGTATCTGATGAAAAGATAAAGGTCGTCATCCGTCACGGACTCGCCTGTGCCAGGCTGGTCGTCAATGATGTAGATTCCAAGTCCTGTCGGCTGTACATTCGGATGGTGGACGCTCATCCAAGCATCGAGGTATAGCTTGTTGTCCTCGTTCCTGGATGTCGTGGATTCCTTTGAGCAGGCCGCCGTCACCGCAATGGCGGCGATCAGGGCCAAACGTAGTGATGTTGTTTTCAATATATTCATAATTCTTCTTTTTCATTAATCAGAGACGCTGCTTATCCACAAATGGTAGGCCAAAGCGGAGTTCGCCGGCACCACTCCGACAGTGTGCTTCCCGAATCCGTACTTGCCGTTGAACATAATGTAGCATTCGTCTCCGGCCTTGACTCCCACGATGCCTTTCTCCAACCCTTTTACAAGGCTCTCTTCGGCAAGGTTGACCGTGCTGACCTGAAATATCGTCGTGTCGGACACCGTCCAGTTTGAGGCTTCCGCAAACTCCTTGCTGTTGGTCACAAACATATTGCCCGGTGTGAGGCTGGAGCTGTTGATGTGGTGCGCGGCGTAGAGGAACGACACGGTGCCGTCGCTCTCAAGCAGCGGCCCCTCCCCGTGCGTGACCGTCACCCTGACAACCCCGTCGATATATTCAACGGTCGCCTCGGAGTTTTCCGGAGCGAGGGACTTGACCAGGCTCTCGATGTTCTTGTCCTGCTGCAGGTATGCGTCCCCGACCTCGCTTTTGCCGCACGAGGACGCAAGGACGGCGAGAGCCGCCAGCGCGGATATTATGGTATGATTCATCGTCATATTCCAAAAAACTTTCCGGTTGCATTCAAGATGTATGCCTCCGCGTCGCCGGCCGAGTCGAGATCCTTGCCTATCGTCAGGCGGCCTCCCGCCGCAAGTTCGTGTCCTCCGCCGTTGAAATGCCTCTTCGCGCATTCGTTGGCCGACACCCCTTGCTTCGAGCGGACTGAGACTTTGAACACGTCGCCCTCCTGGGTCAGGAATATGCTCATCCGCACCGTGGCCACTGACAGCGGCATATTCACGAATCCTTCGCTTTCGCCTTTCCTGAAGTCAAACCTCTCCTGGGTCTCCTTGTCCAGAATTATGAACGCGACCCCGTACGGGGTGACAGTCAGCCTTTCGCTCATAAGGAAGCCCAGCAGCCTCAGCCTGTTCTCCCTGTAGCTGTTGTACAGGTTGGAAAGAATCCGGTCTCTGTCCACTCCGGCCCCGATAAGTTTTGACGCCATCTCCAATGTGCTCGGATAGACCGAGTTGGCGAAGTTGTTGGTGTCCGTCGTCATACCCGTGAGCAGGGCGGCGGCGCACTTTGACGGCAGTCTGGAAGCGTCCCCGTCTATTTGCGGAGTCTTCATAAGAATCCAGAACAGAAGCTCGCTGGCCGATGAAATCTCTGTCTTGGAAAACGTCAACTCAAAGGATTCCGTCTCCGGGTTGAGGTGGTGGTCGACAAGGATTTTCCTTGCGCCGGAGTCTCTCAGGCTCTTTTCCATTCCGGCCGTTCTGGAGAATGAGTTGCAGTCCAGGCACAGAATAAGGTCGCTTGACTTTATCCAGCCTGAGGCTTTTCCCCTGTCATCGTCGAACACAATGACATTCTCCTTGCTGAAATTATTGAGAATGAAAGAGATGGATTCGGGAATGCTGTCCGGGACAATCAGCGCGGCTTCCTTGCCTAAAACGTCGGTAAGGTAGCCGAGCATACCGGCTCCGCATCCGACAGCGTCGCCGTCCGGATGTGTGTGAACGGCGATGGTGATGCGGGAGGAACTGCCCGTCAGTCTGTCTAAAAGTGCGATGTCTTTCATTGTTGTCTGCAAAATTACAAATATTATATTGCATTTCATAAATCAATTTTCTAACTTTGTCAAGAATTGACGTATGGTCTTTTCATTGGCGGGAAAAAACATAAAAAACACAAAAAATAATGAACAAGACACTGAAAACGATCCTTTGCATCGTACTTGCGCTTTGCGCCATCTTTTTGGTCTATAAGATTTATGACGGCATTATGGAGCCTGTAAGATTCAACAAGGAGGTTGAGGCCAGGCAGAAGGTGGCGGTTCAGAGGCTGAAGGACATCCGTGACCTTCAGGTTGCGTTCAAGGGAGCCAACGAGAGATTCACAGCCTCGTTCGACACCCTCAAGCAGTTCTACAACACAGGCGAGATGATTGTCCTGATGCAGGTCGGATCCAAGGATGACTCTCTTGCCGTGGCCCACACCAACGATGTTAAGAAGGCACACAAGGGAATCACCGACGAGGGGCTCTACAAGCTCTATCAGGAGGGAGACAAGAACCTCGTGTTCTCTATTCAGAACAAGATTGCCGTCAAGGACACCCTGTTCCGCGGCAGGACTGATTTCGACATCAACAGGATTGACGAGATTCCTTTCGCAAGCGAGGGTGAGACGGTGGCCGCAGTCACAATGATTGAGATGGACGCTATTATTAAAAAGGTGTCGGGTGTCAATGTGCCGCTCTTCGAAGCCAAGATGCCTTGGAAGTCCGTTCTTAACGGAATGAACCGTCAGCTTGTGGTAAATAAGGTGGCGGAGTGCGAGGATCTCGGTCGTTACGAAGGCCTTATGGTAGGAAGCATCACCGCTCCTAACAACAACGTGGGTAACTGGGAGTAGTGCTTCATCCGGCTCGCCATAGAGATGATGGATTGGAACCCAAAACAGAAGATTAACGGAATATCCATTCAAGTCTGCTTGAATGGATATTCTTTTAAGGTGTCGGATGGCGGGAAAGTGACCGAGTCGGGTTGGCTTGGAGCGGACACTGTCTTTACCGCCCGTGAGTTGCAGAAACGTTATGATTGTGTGGAACTTTCTCTTCTCACTCCCAAGGTGGCGTTGGTTCCGTTGCCTTTTTTCGATGAGTCTTCCGCAAGGGGCAGTCTTGAGGACACGGTCATTCTTGGAGATGAGGATGAAGTGCGGCATGTCGCCCTTCCTGAGTATTCGGCAGAGCTTGTCTATTCCCTGTCCGTCGGCGAGATGTTGTCGCATACAATCTCCCGGATAGTCGCCGGGGCTGACGGAAGAGAGCCGGAAGTCTTTCCGGAAATGTATTATATCCTTAAAGACCTGCGGAAGGTTGATGAGTATAACAGGATTGTCGCATCGTATGCCGCCGGTTATCTTCATCTTGGCATATCCCAAGGTCGTAACCTGCTTTTGGCCAATGTGTTCAGAGCCGCTGATTTTACCACGGCCGAGTATTTCCTGTTCCTTGCGCTGAGAAAGCTCCAACTCAATCCGGAGGTTTCATCGGTATGTTTCCGCACTCCTTTGTCGGAAAGCGAGGAGATGTCGCTGTATCGTTATTTCAAATCTGTCGAAAGGTTATGAGGATTATCGGGGGAAGGCTTCGCGGAAAGACTGTCAGTCCGCCGGCCGGCTACAAGGCCAGACCCACCACGGATTTCGCCCGGGAAGGTCTGTTCAATGTTTTGGACAACGAGTATGACTTCAACGACCTGAAGGTTCTGGATCTGTTCGGCGGCACCGGGGCGGTCGCATTCGAGTTCGCCTCCCGTGGGGCGGCGAGGGTCTGGTCTGTCGAAATGGCAAGGGAGAACGCTTCGTTCATAAAGACGGAATCCAGGCGGCTCGGGCTGGACAATGTCACGATGGTAAGGGACAATGTGTTTGATTTCCTGACCATATGCCGTGAGAAGTTCGACATTGTGTTCGCTGACCCGCCCTATGCTCTTGAAGGCCTGGAGACCCTGCCGGACAAGGTCTATTCGGCCGATATCCTTTATCCCGGATGTTATTTTATACTTGAACACGGTGAGGAACATTCGTTTGCGGATCACCCTTATTTCAAGAAAGAGAAGAAATACGGACGTGTCCATTTTTCATTCTTCAGCAAAGATTGATAAGCTGATTCCGCATAGATGTCGCCTCATTGCATAAACACCTAAGACAATGTACGATTCCAAAAACGGGCTTTGGGTAGCCTACAGTTCTGACGGTCCGCTTTCCATCATCGGAAAGATGGCCAACAGGCACGGTCTTGTCGCGGGAGCGACAGGCACCGGCAAGACAGTCACGCTTCAGGTTATGGCCGAGACTTTCTGTCAGGCCGGCGTGCCTTGCTTTATGGCGGATATGAAGGGAGATCTCTCGGGAATCTCGCAGTCCGGACGCCTGAGCGGGTTCATTGAGAAGAGAATGGCCGAGTTCGGAATCGAGGAACCACGGTTCCAGCCTTGCCCTGTCCGTTTCTACGATGTCTTCGGCCGTCAGGGTCATCCTCTGCGCTGCACAGTCTCGCAGATGGGGCCTCAGTTGCTGAGCCGTATTCTCGGACTCAATGACACTCAGGAAGGAGTGCTGAATATCGTCTTCAGAATCGCTGACGAGCGAGGGCTTCTCCTGATAGACATAAAGGATCTCCGGTCGATGCTCAATTATGTCCAGTCACATGCGGCGGAGTATTCTTCTGTCTATGGCAACATCGCTTCCACCTCGGTCGGGGCCATCCAAAGGTCTATCCTTACTCTTGAGAATGAGGGAGCTGGGCAGTTTTTCGGTGAGCCTTCCTTTGACATCCAGGATCTTCTGGCCTGTGAGGGTGGCAAAGGCGTTATGAGTGTACTGGCGGCTGACAAACTGATGATGAAGCCGAAGCTCTACTCCACATTCCTTCTTTGGCTTCTGTCGGAACTGTATTCGACCCTTCCGGAGGTCGGGGATATGGAACTGCCGAAGCTCGTGTTCTTCTTTGATGAGGCCCATATGCTTTTCGATGACACGCCTAAGGCTTTGGCCGACAAGATCGAACAGGTGGTAAGGCTTATAAGAAGCAAGGGTGTGGGCGTCTATTTTGTCACCCAAAGTCCTACGGATATCCCGGACAGCATCCTCGGCCAGCTCGGAAACCGTGTACAGCACGCCTTGAGGGCATTTACGCCGAAGGATCAGAAAGCCGTGAAAGTCGCTGCGGAGACTTTCAGGGCGAATCCTGCGTTCAACACTTCTGAGGCTATCACGAATCTCGGTACGGGTGAGGCTCTGGTCTCATTCCTTGACGAGAGCGGCGCTCCGGGGGTGGTTCAGAAAGCGAAGATTCTTTTCCCTCTCAGCCAGATCGGGGCCATAGACGGATCCGAAAGAGACAGGTTGGTCAAGTCTTCAAGAATATTCGGTAAATATGACACTCCCGTTGACCGCGAGAGTGCGTTCGAGGTGCTTCTCGCCCAGGCCGAGCAGGAAGAAAGGATCGCTGCGGAAGAGGAAGAGTCCAGGCAGGCCGAGAGCAAGGCCGGCAAGGGAGGAAACGGTTTGTTCGGAAAGATTGCCAAGTCTGTCATCACGGCTGTGACCGCATCAATGGCCACAGCCGTCGGGAATGTTGTCTCTAACAAGGTCAGCGGGAATAAGGCCGCAAGGAAATCCTCGCGGGGGAGCGGTGCGTCCAAGGTTGTGAAAAGCGCGACATCAGCGGCGACCAGAACTGTGACCCGTGAGCTTACCAGGTCGATTCTTGGAAACCTGATCAAGTGACGCTGTAGCCGAAAGTTGGACAAAGTCAATTTCGATAGGATGTGATTGTGTTCAATTATAGATAGTTATGAATAATCTTTTTGATCTGAAAGGTAAGGTGGTCGTTATGACAGGAGCCTGCGGGGTTCTCGGAGCGACCATAGTTAAGTATTTTGCGGCACAGGGCGCTAAAGTCGCCCTTCTGGATCTTGACAGGGTGGCTGACAAAGGCGAGGGCATAGTCGCTGAGATCTCCGCGGATGGTGGCGAGGCTTGCTTTATCCCTACCAATGTCCTTGACAGGGAGACGCTTGAGTCTAACTGTAGGGAAGTCGTCGGGAGATTCGGCGGAGTTGATGTCCTGCTGAACGCCGCCGGAGGGAATATGCCGGCCGCTACGGTCCCTCCTGAGAAGACTATTTTCGACCTTGATGTCGAGGCGGTACGTAAGGTGGTGGATCTTAATCTGTTCGGAACCGTCATTCCTACGATGGTGTTCGCCCGGGCTATGGTCGGAAAGAAAAAGGGATCGATCATCAACTTCTGTAGCGAGACTTCGCTAAGGCCTCTTACACGCGTCGCCGGCTACGGAGTGGCCAAGGCTGCGGTCGCCAACTGGACCAAGTATCTTGCCGGTGAGCTTGCGATCAAGTTCGGAGAGGGCTTCAGGGTGAATGCGATCGCCCCGGGCTTCCTGCTCACCAACCAGAACCGTTCCTTGCTCACCAATCCGGACGGAAGTCTGACGGATCGTTCGCACAGGATTCTCGCCCACACCCCGTTCGGTCGCTTCCTTGAGCCTGAAGAACTTCTTGGAACACTTCACTGGCTGGCCTCGGACGCATCCAAGGCTGTGACAGGAACAATCAACGTGGTGGACGGCGGTTTTGACGCATTCTCGATTTAGCGTTATGAACAAGAATCTTTACCTGATGAGGGAAAGCTGGAGATGGTACGGCCCGGATGACCCTATCTCTCTTGATTTTGTCCGGCAGACCGGTGTCACGGACATCGTGCACGCCTTGCACCATATTCCTAACGGGGCGGTCTGGCCCGTGGAGGAAATCAAGGCCCGTCAGAAGATGATCGCCGATTGGGGACTGGTGTGGAGTGTCGTGGAAAGCGTCCCTGTCCACGAACATATCAAGACCCGTACCGGCGACTATATGCGTTACATCGAGAATTACCGGCAGACTCTCCGCAATCTGTCAGAGTGTGGCGTCAAGTGCGTGACATATAACTTTATGCCTGTCCTTGACTGGACCCGCACCGACTTGGACCACAGGCTTCCCGACGGTTCGACCTGCCTTCGTTTCGAGCGTTCCGCACTGCTTGCCTTCGATCTTTTCATATTAAAAAGGCCGGGGGCTGAGAATGAATATTCGGCTGAGGACATCGCAAAGGCCAAGGCCCGATTCGACGGGATGGGTCCGGAGGAGATCCGCAGACTTACCCGCACTATGATAGCCGGCCTTCCCGGAAGTGAGGAGAGCTTCACTCTGGAGCAGTTCCGGAAAGAGCTTGAAAGGTATGACGGGATTGATTCCGAGGAACTTAGAAGTAACCTTGTCTTCTTCTTGAGCCAGATTTGCCCGGTCGCTGATGAAGTGGGGGTGAGGATGGTAATCCATCCGGATGATCCGCCGTTCCCTATCCTCGGACTTCCGAGGATTCTTTCCACCGCGGAGGATTTCCGTAGGCTGGTCTCCGCTGTCCCCAATCAGTCCAACGGTCTTTGCCTGTGCACCGGCTCGTTCGGAATCAGGGAGGACAATGATCTTGTGGCTATGATGAGGGAATTCGGGGACAGGACTGATTTCGTCCATTTCAGAAGCACGAAGCGTGACCCGGAGGGCAATTATTTCGAGGATACTCATCTCTCGGGTGATGTGGATATGTACGGGATGATGAAGACCCTTCTTGAGGTGATGCAGGAGCGTAAGTTCCGCGTTTTCTGTCGCCCTGACCACGGCCACAGGATGTGTGACGACCTTCAGAGAAAGTCCAATCCGGGATATTCCTGCTATGGAAGGATGAGGGGCATCGCCGAGTTGCGCGGTCTCCAGATGGGTATAGCCGGATCGCTATACCCTGAGGACTGAAAGCGCCCGATACCTGTCGGCTTTTGTCAATGAATATCACTAAAACATCTATTATGAAGACATTTAAGAATGCCTGTCTGGCTATATGCCTTTTGCTTGTGACCGCCGCTGCCGGTCATTCACAGGAGCGATACCGTCCTACGGCAGAGAATCTGGAGGCCCGCCGCCGGTTCGTCAACGACCGTTTCGGAATATTCCTGCATTGGGGGATTTACGCTTCCTATGCGCAGGGGGAGTGGTATCTCAACACCGGAGCCTTGAACAAGGATGAATATGCCCATGCGGCTTCGGCTTTCTATCCAGCCCGTTACGATGCCGAGGAATGGGTGAAGGCTTTCAAGGATGCCGGAGCATCATATGTGACAATCACTTCGCGTCATCACGACGGTTTCTCTATGTTTGACACCAAGGCCTCCGACTACAACATTGTCAAGGCGACGCCTTGGGGAAAGGACGTGATCAAGGATCTTGCCGACGCTTGCCACAAAGAGGGGCTGAGCCTGCATTTCTACTATTCGATTCTTGATTGGATACGCGAGGATTTCCCGCTCGGTCATTCCGGACATAAGACAGGCCGTAAGGGCGACAGCCCTGACTATGACCACTATCTTGCGTTTATGAAGGAACAGGTCAAGGAATTGCTCACCCGGTACGCTCCTGTCCGGGCGCTCTGGTTCGACGGATATTGGGACCATAAGCGCGATTCGATTCCTTTCAATTGGAAGATGCCTGAGTTCTATGAACACATCCATTCGGTTGATCCGGCTTGCCTGATAGGTAATAATCATCATGTCCAACCTATTGAGGGTGAGGATTTCCAGATGTTCGAACGTGACCTTCCTGGACAGAACACCGCCGGTTTCTCCGAGGGTCAGGTGGTCAGCGACAGACTACCTCTCGAAATGTGCCAGACGATGAACCATACGTGGGGTTACAGCGTTTCGGATCGTGACTACAAGACGGCGGCCCAGCTTGTCGGCACTCTTGCCAAGGCTGTCTCGATGAACACCAACCTTCTTTTGAACATCGGCCCCCGCGCCGACGGATGCCTTCCTGAGGCCGCCCTTTCCTTGCTCAGGGAAATAGGTCAGTGGATGAAGGTCAACGGAGAGTCAATCAAAGGTTGCGGCCCCGGCCCTGTCTCCGAGCGGAGCTGGGGCGTGTCTACGGCTCCATTGGCCGGCGGAAAGACCTTCTATCTCCACATCCTTGAGAATCCGGGAACGGTTCTTGAGATTCCTGTTGAGAAAAAGTCAAAGGTCAGGTCAGTCAGCGCTTTGGCTGACGGAACGGAACTTCAGGCCAAGAAAGACGGCGATAAGCTTTCCATTACCCTTCCGACCGATCTTCCGGCCGAAGACTACGTTGTCGCCGTGACTATGAAATGATCGGCCCGTAGTGTCACGGATTCTGGTTTCCGCCGGCGAAATCCTTGGGCAGGACACCGAACTGCTTGAGGAAGCATTTCGCAAAATATGACGGCGTGTTGAATCCTACCATATAGCAGATTTCGTTTACCTTGTACTTTTGTTCGGCCAGCAGTCCGGCGGCTTTACGGAGGCGCATCTCCTTTATGAAGTTGTTGGGAGTCTGGCCGCATGCCTCCTTGGTGCGCTCGAACAGCACCGAACGGCTCATATTCATCTGTTCCGCAAGGTCATCCACCGTGAAATCCATATCCGGAATCCTTACGGAGACTATCTCGCTGAGCTGCTGGAGGAACAATTCGTCGCCTTTCCCCTGGACTGTGCTCCTCAGCGTATAGTACGGGCGTTTGCTGAAGCTTTCCCAGATTATCTTCCGCTTGTCGAGGATGTTGTTGATCTGGGTGATGAGATATTCGGTTTCGACAGGCTTCTCAAGGAATATGTCCGCCCCTTTTCCGATTCCGTTGACTTTGAGGTTGAGGTCGTCGCTGCTTGAAAGGAGGATTACTGGAATATGGCAGAAACGTTCTTCGTTCCTAAGCTCGCCGCATAGATCCGTTCCTATTTCAGCATCGCTGATGATCAGGTCAATGCGCTCGCCGTTGTCGAGAATGTCCCTTGACTCCTCCGCACTCGCGGCGGTCCGGATGTCAAGATAGTGGCGGCTCAGGGCCAGCGACAGAAACTCTCTCATCTGTGGGTCTTGGTCGATGACCATTATGCTGATTCCCCTGCGCTTCGGAGCGTTCTGCCCCTTAAGCATCGTATCTGAGGAACTCTTGCGCGCCTCTTTCTCAATCTCGGCGGCGATGTCACGGTATTCCCCCCGCATCGGCATAGAGGCTTCCCCTACATCCAGACGCAGCCCCTCGATGCTGTTGTGAAGGAAATCCAGTATCTCGTGGGTGATTATGTGGAGCTTGTTGCTGCTGTTCTTGATGATCGCCGCATTTTTTCTCGCCCTTTCCGAGAGTCCTTTCTCGGCCAGAATCTCGTCCACCGGCCCGTTTAGCAGCATGACAGGTGTCCTTATGCCCTTGGCTATGTCCGTGAAAAGTTCCAGTTCGGTCTCAAGCCGTACCTTGTTCCTGTCACGGAGGATTCTTTCCGCCTTGTTGGCTTTCCTTTCTTTTTTGTATTCCGTCAGGGTTTTGGCGAAAACCAGTATGAGCGACAGCAGGGCGCAGCAATACGCTACGATGGCAAGCGTGCTGTTGTACCAATACGGACGCACTTTTATGACGGTCGGCACCCCTTTGCTCCAGACACCGTCATTGTTGCATCCGGACACAATGATCGTGTGTTCTCCCCTGTCAAGGCCGGTGAGGATTATTTCGTTGCCTTTGTAGTCATATTCATTCCAGTCACCGTTGTCGATCTTCCATCTGTAGCGGTTTTTGTGCGGAGCCATATAGCTTAGCACCGAGAATCTGAGTTTAAGCGGTGGATGCCCTGTCCGCAGACAAACCTTGCCGGTTTTTCGGGCGTTTGCCAGATGCGCTTCAGACTCATTGCCCTTACCGTCATATTCCAGCTCGCTCAGATAAAGTCTCGGTGAGGTGACGTTTGTCTGGATCTCGTCCGGCCTGAAGTGGTAGAAGCCGCCGTTAGTGCCAAGGAATATCGTTCCGTCCGACGTCATTATCCCCGAGTTGAAGTTGAGCGCTTTGGCGCTCATCCCGTCCCCCGTGCCGAAAAGCTTCGCCTTTTGGGTCTGTGTGTCGTATCGGATCAGCCCGGCGTTGGAACTCAGCCAGAGGTGATTGTTCTCCGGGATGATGTTATAGACAGTCTGGTCTAATTGCAGCACACCCTCGCAGGCTGCGTGTGACACCTCTCCGGATTGAGGGTCGTAGCTCATCAGCCCGTTTCCCGCCGTGCCGATCCAGATGATGTTCCCGATTATTTCCATAGTCAGTATCTTGTCCGGAATCTTTCCCTTGGCCGATGGCTTGACGATGGTTCCTGTCTTCGGGCTGTACCTCATAAGACCGCTGTTTATAGATGCGAACCAGATGTTTCCTTGAGCGTCAGCCCGGATGTCGATGACGTCGCTGTTCAGCCCGAGGTCAAGAACCTTGCGGATTCGCTCGCCTTCCTTGATGGAGATTCCTGTCTTTGTGCCTATCCAGATTCTGCCGTTGATGTCTTTGTACAGAGCATACACGCTTCCGGCTCCCGAACCGTCGCCGTTAAGGTCGGGCCAGTGCCGGGCCTTCCCGTTTCTTGTGTCCAGAAGGTAAAGCCCTTTGCTGTATGTCCCTACATAGAGAAGCCCCTCGCTGTCCTTAAGCAGGGCGTGGATGTTGAGGTTCGGAATACTCCTGTCAACTATTCTTTCCTGGCATACACCGGAGTTCATGTCGTACAGGAACAGACCACCGTCATCTGTGCCGATCCAAAGATATCCGTCCCTGCCCTCGCAGAATTTGCTGATTACCCTTCCTTTGCTTCCGGTCTTGTCCGTCATGGAATAGTTGAAGAGCGACAGGCTCGTGTTCGTGTAGTTAACCCCTCCGAAATATGTCGCCACCCATATTCCGCCCTCGTTGTCCTTGATGATGTCGTAAATGAAGTTGTCGGTGATGCTTTGCGGTGTGTTCGGCACGTAGCGGATGTTCTCGCATGCCCCTGACCTTGTGTCGAAGTTCACGATTCCGTTGTCACAGCCGTATGAGATGACACCCGGATCGACTTCAGTGACAGTGTGGATCCTTCCCGTGTAGAGCCTTGTCCCGTTGCCGGCGGCAAGCCGGTAGTTCGAGAATGTCCCGTTTCCCTTGTGGTAGCGGAAAAGCCCGTTTTCCCAGCCGCCTATCCAGATGTTTCCTTGGTAGTCTTCGCACATGGAGGTGGATGCGTTACCCTCCACCTTGCAGGTCTCGTCATAGATATGTATCCTCTGGAACGCCGCCTTGTCCTCGTCGTATAGATAAAGGTATTCGCTGGCGTTCAAGCACCAGATTTTTCCGCTTTCGTCGCAAAGTACAGCAGTGATGTAGTCGGAGTCGATTCCGCACCTGTTGTCCGGCTCTTTTGAGAACCGTACCAGCGTTCCGCTCTTGATGTCGAAACGAAGAAGGCCTTGCCCCAAAGTCGCGATCCACAGCCTTTCCTTTCTGTCGATGTCCATACTTTTCACGAAAATGCTGCTGAATCTGTCTTTGTCGCCGGGAAGCGAACCTGAGCTGAAGATCTCCCGGAAACTTTCGTCGTTCTTGTCAAAGGCATACAGGCCGTTCCCTGTCCCGACGTAAAGTGTGCCGGAGCTGTCTTCTTCCAGCGCATAGACAATGTTGTTGCCAAGGGAAAGAGAGTCGGACGGGTTGCTCCTCCAGGTCTTCAGAGAAAATCCGTCAAATCTGGTCAGCCCGTCGTTTGTCCCGAACCACATCAGTCCGTCTCTGTCCTGGAACAGTTTGAAGATTGTATTGGAACTCATTCCGTTCTCCACGCCGTAGTGCATGAACTTGTGGCTCTGGGCGTTCAACGTAAGAATCCCCAGAGTGCTCAGCAGAACGGTTATGGTTGCGAAGCGCTTTCGTGACATCGTGTGCAATTTTTGTTCAAAAATAATATAAAAGTTCTATGCGGCGTCCCGTGGAAATCCCGTCCGGCCTGAAATAGACGATTGTTGCATAAATTGAGATGATTGTAGGGGTTGGATGGTCCGGCTTCTCTCTATATTTGAATCACCGCATGGCGGATTAGCAACACTATTATAAACCATTAAAATCAGTCGGAATGAAAAATCTTAGTCTAAAGGTTTCGCTTCTTGTCTTGATGCTGCTTTCGGGGACTGCCCTTTCTTTCGCACAGTCAGGCGCGGTACTGTCCGGTGTCGTCAGGGACACGGGAGGAGAGCCTCTTCCTGGAGCGAGCGTCACTTTGCTGGAGACGAAGACACCGTTCGGTGTCACCACGGATGTCGACGGCAACTTTTCAATCACCGTTCCGGAGAACTCCTTGGTGGAGGTCTCGTTTCTCGGATTCGTATCCCAGACTTTCCGTGTCGTGAAGTCTCAGCGGATCAACATTTCCTTGGTGGAAGACCAGAATGTCCTTGACGATGTTGTTGTGGTCGGATTCGGCACCCAGAAGAAAGAGTCTGTGGTCGGAGCCGTCGCGGCCATAAAGCCTAAGGAACTTACCGCTCCTGTGCGCTCGCTTACCAATTCCATCGCAGGCAAGGTGGCTGGAATCATCGCCGTCCAGTCTTCCGGAGAACCCGGCAAGGATGACGCTCAATTCTGGATCAGAGGTATCTCCACGTTCACTGGAAACCAGAATCCGCTGGTGCTGGTGGACGGCATAGAACGTCCTATGAGCAATGTCGATCCTTTGGAGATCGAGTCTTTTTCCGTGCTTAAGGACGCTTCCGCCACCGCAGTCTATGGAGTGCGAGGGGCAAACGGAGTCATACTTATCACGACAAGGCGAGGCTTTGACGGCAAGGCGAAGGTTGACGCCCGTTACGAGCAGGGATTCTCCTATGCTACCAAGCGTCCTTCATATATGAGAGCCTATGAGCGCTCGATTCTTTTCAATGAAGCCATTGACGCAAATCCTTCCGCGGCGCAGTCCCTTAAATATACCAATGACGAGATCATCGCCATGCGAGACGGGACTGATCCGGAACTTTATCCTGACGTGGACTGGCAGGATGTCCTGATGAAGGATTTCACGATGAACGAGAAGCTTAGCGTGAATATCTCAGGAGGCGCCAAACGGGTGAAATACTTTACCGCGATGTCCGTCTATAATCAGGAAGGCCAATATTCGGTGGATAACAGCGACTCGCCTTGGGTTTCCACGAAGATAGGCTCTTACGGCAAGAACGTCAATTACATACGCTATAATTTCCGTACAAACATAGATGTCGACATAACGCAGTGGACAATGGTTTCCTTGGGCCTTCAGGGAAATGTCGCCAACAATGTGGAGCCTGCCGAAGGCTCGGACAACATCTATCTCTGGATAAACAACTGTGCCCCGAACGCTTTCCCTGTCCTTTATAAGGACGGCAAGTTCCCCGGCAGGGACTCACTTTACAATCCATACGTCCAGCTGACACAGCGAGGTTACAAGACGACCACGACAAACGAGTTGCGCACGAACCTTTCCATCACGCAGGATTTCTCTTTCTGGAACTGGGCCAAGGGGTTGTCGGCCATTGTCCGCTATGCCTACGATGCTGTCAACTATGATGTGGCGAAACGTTCCAGAGACCTGACCCTTTACGAGGCCCTTGGACGTGACGATGCCGGTGACGTACAGTACAAGGTCATCGACGCCAACAAGCAGCAGGAGTACCTGAACTACTCGTCTTCGGCCTCCGGCAACAGGAGTCAGTACTTCGAGGCCTCTCTCAACTATGACAGGGAGTTCGGTAAGCACGAGTTAGGCGGTCTTGTCCTTTATTATATGAAAGACTACAAGATCAACACTGCCGGTAATTACATCAGCAGTCTTCCGAACCGTTCCCTCGGTATCGCAGGGCGTGTGACCTATGGATATGACAAGAAATATCTTGCCGAGGTGAACATAGGTTTCAACGGCTCGGAGAATTTCCCGAAAGGCCAGCGTATGGGTTTCTTCCCAGCCGTGGCTTTGGGCTGGGTCGCCTCAAACGAAGGTTTCCTCAAGGATAACAGTGTTCTTACCTGGCTTAAGCTGAGGACTTCCTACGGACGTGTCGGTTCGGACCAGATTCATTCTACCCGTTTCGCCTATCTTTCCACTCTTGTGGACGCAAACGGAACATCGGGCTTCGGTGTCAACTTCAACAAAGGCCTCGGAGGACTCGCCGAGGGACAGCTTGCCGCCCAGAACATCACATGGGAGACGGCTTCCAAGTACAATGTCGGCCTCGAGCTTGGCTTCTGGAACTCTTTCAGAGCCACGGTTGAGGGATTCTACGAGAAACGAAGCAATATATTCATCCAGCCTCAGGTGTCGGAGATCGCCGGTCTGCAGAATCCGGCCTATGCCAACACCGGTGTAATGGACAACCGCGGCTTCGAGACAACCCTTGAGTACAACAAGGCGTTCGAAAACGGAATGGTCCTGACCGGACGCGCGAACTACACATTCGCCCGCAATAAGTACATCGATGACGGAAAGGTCTATAAGAACGCCTGGCAGGATGTGCGAGGGACAAGGTACGGAGAGCGCAAGCTTTATGACGCGATGCATCTTTTCTCCGAGGAGGAAATCGACGCCCTCCCGGACTATTACCGTCAGTTCTCCCTCACCAAAGAGCAGTTGCGCCCAGGTGACATCCGTTACAGGGATGTCAACGATGACGGCAAGATCACCGAGGATGATATGATATGGACTTCATCGCCGTCCAGACCAGAGCAGGTGCTTGGACTCGGAGCGTCATTGGCCTGGAAAGGTTTTGACTTTTCTTTCCTTATGCAAGGTTCTTTCGGAGCCACGACCTATCTGACCTCCGGATGGTATTTCCAGCCTTTCCAGGCGGAGAGAGACCCGAAACTGATGGGTAACCTCATCACTAAGTTCCGTGACCGTTGGACTGAGGACAATCCAGATCCGTATGCATTCTCTCCGAGGCTTTATATGGGTCAGAACGTCAACAATTACAAGGCTTCCACCTGGTGGGTGCGCAACAGCGACTATATGCGTCTGAAAAACCTTGAGATTGGCTATACGCTGCCGCAAAAGACCCTTGAAAGGATGAAACTGGAAAACCTCAGATTCTATGTCTCAGCCCAGAACTTGTTTACTTTAAGCAAGTTCAAGAAGGAATTCTGGGATCCTGAGGTCGGAGCTGACGCTTACCCTATACAGGCTACCGTGTTCCTTGGCGTTAATTTAACATTCTAATAACACAGAGCATTATGAGAAAATATATTCTTATGCTTATAGTTCCGGTCCTCTTGTCCGGCTGCAATTTCCTTGATCAGGATCCGGAGGAACTCAACACTCTGGAAAAAGTCTTCTCATCGCGCAACGACACTCGCAAGTGGTTCGCGAGGATGTACTCTTCCGACTATTTCCCGCTCGAGTTATACGGGTCGGCTTATTACAACCACTATATGTTCGGAACCGATGATGCGAACAATGCCCTTGACTGGCATATCCCTCACATCCTGAATGGCTCGGTCAGCCCTGAGACCCCGGTCACCTCAACTGACAAATACTATTTCCAGTTGTTTTACCAGGCGATCCGCCACTGCAACATATTCCTTGAGAATGTTGATGACTGCAAGGAACTTGACCCTGTAACGGAACTTCCGAGAATGAAGGCGGAGGCTCGCTTTATGCGAGCGATCTACCATTTCTGGATTCTTCGTGAATATGGCCCGATCCCGATTGTGGACAAGTCGTTCATTTCCGACAAACTGAGCAGAAACAGCTATGACGAGTGTGTGGACTGGATCTGTGCGGAGATTGACGCGGCTATTCCTTCGATGCTTGAGGAAAGGGTCGAGGACGACTACGGTTTCCCGACAAAGGGGGCTGCTATGGCTATGAAGGCCAGAATCCTTCTGTATGCCGCCAGCCCGCTTTTCAACGGCAACACCGTTTATGCGAATTGGAAGAATCCGGACGGCAAGCAGCTGGTAAGCCAGACCTATGATCCGGAAAAGTGGAAGAAGGCGGCGGACGCTGCCAAGGAAGTGATGGATTTGGGCAAGTACGAACTCTTGAAGCCGGAGGCTGAAGATGGCAAGGACTTGACATTCAGTGACTATGTTGTCAATTATCAGAAAATCACCACGACTTGGAACAAAGAGTTGATCTGGGCCCGTCCTCAAGCTACATCTTGGTGGACGATGCAGTGTCTGCCGGCTTGTTTCCATTCCTGGAACGCCCGCGACGCGGTGAGCCTGAATCTTGCCAACGACTATTTTATGGCGGACGGCACTGAGGCAAAGCCTCTGGCTGAATGGTTTGAGAACAGGCAGTGGAGTACGGAGGATGATGTCGAACATGGTACTATCAAGAACACTTTCTGGATGTTCGTCGGACGCGAGCCTCGTTTTTACGCCTCCACACATTTCCCGAACCAGCGCCTTGACAGGTACACCCATCCTGACAAGAGAAACCAGGACGGCTCGGGCGTGATGACTACGATTGAGTTCTGGAACAAAGGCAACGCGGGAAAGAGCCGTTCGACCGGAGACCACAACTCAACCGGACTGTCGCCTCAGAAGAACATTCCTCTTTCGGCATATTCGGACAAAGGAAAGGGAGAATGCAATTCAAGTCAGATTCCGTTCCCTGTCATACGGCTCGGAGAAATCTATCTGGATTACTGTGAGGCCATGAATGAATATGCGGGTTCTTCATCCCATTCCGAAATCCTTCCGTACCTGAATGCAATCCGCAGGCGGGCAGGTATCCCAGAATATTCATCAACTTATACCAAGGAGCAGATGCGCCAGATGCTCAGGAAGGAGCGTCGTGTCGAACTGGCCTGGGAGTGTCACCGCTATTTTGATGTGCGCAGGTGGTTCATCGCGCACGGTGACAACGGAGTGCTTAACACACCGGTTTACGGACTAAACGTCGCCGACGGTGAGAACGCCACCGATCCGGCATTCTTCACGATGGTTGAAGGCATGCCTCGAATCTTCCGTATGGAACATTATCTGGCCCCGGTAAAGGCTTCGGAAGTCGCCTATAATACCAGTCTGGTTCAGGCTCCGTTCTATTGATGAATGCTTTCGCGGGTCGGCCGGAATGAATCCGCCGGCTCTGAAAGTTCGTGTCACTTGTTAACCAAGAATAATTTTAATTGCAAATGAAAAGAATTATTTTATCAATATTGCTGCTCACCGGAATGGCCGCCGCTTCATGTACACTTGAATTACCGCGGCCGGAAGTCGTGCCTGACCCGGCATTCTCGCTGTCCGGTCTGCAGAAGACGGCCACGATAAGCTCATATGAGACAACAGACGTACCCGTCACTGTCAAGCGTACTTACGGTGTGTCGAAGGAACTTGTCCTGAAGCTTTCTGTTGACGAGGCTGCGATTGATTCCTACAATCAGATCTATTCGACCGCTTACAGACTGATGGATTCCAAGTACTACAGTCTTCCGGAATCCGTGACATTCGCTCCAAATACCCAGGAGGTCAGTTTCGAAGTCACAATCAAGACAGCTTCGCTTGTGAAAGACAACGGCAAGGGGGCGGAGAACCTTCTTGTTCCTGTCTCGATTGCCGGCGCGTCAACGGAAGTGGCTGACTTTGGCTCTATGGGGACGATACTTGTGGGTCTGTCCACATCGGACCCGACAATCACCGTGGATGTCCCGGAGAATCCGGAAACCCTGTCTTTCCTGTCCATCGACCCTCTTGACCAGACTGTCACCGTCAAGGCCTCGACCAATTTCAACAACCTTGACACCAGGAAGGTAAGCCTCAAGGTCGCCGGTGACAAGGTGGAGGGGTTCAATGCCGTCAACGGAACCTCGTACGAGCTTATTCCTTTGTCATGCTGTAAGATAGGGGACGGCGTATTCAATTCTGAAAAAATGACTTTCGAGAATGTCGTCTCATTCGCCAGCGATGGGATGACGGATGGCAAGGAATATCTTTGTCCTATTGTCCTTGAACAGAACGGAGGCTACGTGGTGGAACAATCCGCACCTGTGTTCGTAATCGCCAGCCTTACATCTCTCAAGGTTTGGGCATCGGAGGCTGAGACTAAGCACACTCTTCCGTCATACCAAAACGGGAAGGTGACCGTCCAGATGAACGCTCCGCTTTCTGTTGACCAGCCTGTTTCTTTCAAATATGATCCGAAGGCCGTGGAGGCTTACAATTTGTCCCATAAGACATCCTACAGGACTTTCGACGCGTCCAAGGTTGTGGTCGGCGAGTCAAGCATCAAGGCGGCGTCGAAAAAAGCCACCGTTGAGTTTTCTGTGGATGCGGCTGAACTCCCTTATGACGGAGAGGATTCCTATCTGGTCGCCCTTACCGTTGACCGGGAAAAATTCCCTGAGGGTACACTCTTCGATGAGTCTGCGCAGACGGTTTTCTTTGAAGTGGTCAAGACCATTACCGGATCCTATGTCAAGACTGTGGAAGGAATCCAGTGGCAGTTCGATCTCAAGGTGGGCGACGAGGTCACGTTCGTGGCCGCGAACAAGGGAGGTGTTGAAACTGTCCAGAAAATCAAGTCCTTGACGGAGAACGAGACTTCCTATAACGCTTTCTCCAATACGATTGATTTCACGGCCGGTTCCGCCCACGACGGAGTCGAACAGAAATATTATATAA
>CAYMOB010000026.1:0-30449 GCA_964391955.1 uncultured Muribaculaceae bacterium
GACGGTCTTAAGGGCTTGGAGGATGTAATATCCGAGGTCTTTCCCCAAACGCCGCCGCAGCCGGAATATACGCCCTCCGGCTGCTACGAACCGAAGCTGCGTGAGCTTGTTTGATGGCTCGCTACGCTTCGTTCGTCGCCGAATGTGACGAATAACAAAAACTGACTATATTTGCACATCTAAAGAGCCTAAGAGACCGGCTCCGGACACACAAATTGAAACACTCCCCAAACGACTGATATGAATAGAATCATTACTTTTTGGGCGGCATTGGTATTTTCTGTCGGAAGCTTGTATGCACGGGAGGCAATGACTGAAGATCTCTCCGGATGGGCAGATGGCTGGAGGCGTGCCTTTTCTAAAGAAGGTATAGACGAGTGGAAACCCGAATTTACTGTCAGATATTATACAGGCCTGACAACTACCGGGCCGATGCTTACCGGTGGTGTAAAAGTAGATGGGAAACGTACATTCGCGCTATTTGTCGGCCGGGGTGACACTTATTTGGATTATGCTCCCGGTGACCTCTGTCTTATAAGTGCCGGCCTGAATTTCCGCAGATACTGGCATCTTGGCAAACGTAAGATCTCTGTTTTCTACAGCGATCTTTACGCTGGGGCAGGATGGATATACAAGATCGGTGGCAAGTATAACGGAAATGCAGAAACCGGGGAACGGTGGGAGGTTATTGATGACAACGTCGGTGATGTTTTGTTTGTCGGTGGATGGCAGCCTGGCATTAGGGTAAGATGTTACAAGGACCTTCAATCTTCCTCGGGCCAACCATTGCGACAGATTGTCTTGGACTTCATTTGGGAATCGGATTTTAGAACAAGTTATATGATGAAACGAATCGCCTGTGTATTTTCCTGATTTAGGTTGACTCGGGTTAATGGATTATCACTGGTGTAGGTTGACTATTCGTCGTTATCGCCGAGATGAGTTTACCATCCAAGTCTTATCACTGTCAGATGTTGACCGGAGGCCGATACACTAAGGCGGCATCTGATTCGGAAGCAAAGGATAAGAGTGTTCAGTGATATTCAAGTTATCCATGGATTCTATTGCCAGGATGGGCAATTTGAGGCTTTTCCATATCTTTCGCTCAGTTGATTTCCTCTCTCCTGATGATAGGTTTCGCGAGGTACTCCGCTCATTCTATAATGAAGAGCGTTGCGAGACCACCCTCAGGGTGATGCGGCAAGAATGAAAAAGAGCGGCTGATTTAAAGAAGAAACCATTATGAGCGACATCTACACAAGCCGGATCGGCGAGAGTATAGAATCTTTGTTTGCCAACATGGAGCGGCGTATTTCCGCAGAGGATATGCGGCGGGCGCGTGACGCTTATGCGCTTGCGTCCGAGGCTCACATGAATCAGCGCCGCAAGACAGGTGAGCCATATATCATCCATCCGATTGCCGTCGCGCGTATCGTCGCCGAGGACTTGGAGCTGGGTGCAAACCCTGTTATCGCGGCATTCCTGCACGATGTTGTGGAGGATGCTGATTATACCATCGAGGATATCCGCGAACGCTTCGGCGAGGATGTGGCGTTTCTTGTTGATGTCGTTACCAAGCAGAAAAAGGACAAGTACGAGAAGTCGAAGCAGGTGGACAACTACCGTCAGATTCTCGCATCAGTGCAATACGATGTGCGTGCCATTCTCATCAAGCTCGCCGACCGCCTTCACAATATGCGTACACTCGACAGTATGCGTCCCGACAAGCAGATGAAGATTGCCGGTGAGACAGACTACTTTTACGCGCCGTTGGCAAACCGTCTGGGGTTGTATCATGTCAAGAGCGAGTTGGAAAACCTCTCGTTCCGTTATCGTTGTCCTCGTGAGTATGCCGAGATTGAGGCCTTGCTGGAAAAAGAGAAGCAGGATAACAAGGAAAATCTCAATGCGTTTGTGGCAAAGATCAACAACCTTGGTAATGATATGCTATATCCGTATTTCGAGACGGAGGTCCGTTACCGCACCCCGTTCAGCATATGGCGTAAAATGCGGACAAACGGATGTGATTTCAAGCATGTCGATGGCAAACATTACATCAGGCTCGTCTATTGCGATAGGCCTGCTGACGGGGTAACTGGCGGTATGCCTATGCGCGGAGCTGTACCTTTGATGAATTGTGACGCCCCGCTTTCCGGTTGTTTGTCTTCTACGGATTCAAGGGAAACTACTATTCGGGAAAAGCACAATGCGCTTGGCGTCTATGCGGGACTTACATCAATCTTCAAGGAGCGTCCAGGCAGCGTTTCAAACTACATTGACAATCCGAAGGAAAACGGCTATCAGAGTTTCCATGTGAAGTTGCTCAGCGACAATGGAGTGTGGGAAGAGGTACATATATCATCCGAGCGAATGGTGCGCGCCTCCCGATTGGGTTGCGCCTCCGAGCGTACCGAGGATAATGTGTCGCTATGGATTGAGAAATTCAAGAGCGTGTTGCAGGATGTCGCTTTCCACAGCAAGGATATGGACTATATGGACGGTGTCACAGCGTCGTTCTACAACGATGACATTATGGTCTTCACCCCGAAGGGGAAAGGTATAATCCTCCCGAAAGGAGCCACTGCATTGGACTTTGCCTACGAGATCCATAGCAAGATTGGCCGGCACGCTGTGTATGCCCGCATCAATGGCAAGTTGATGTCAGTCAAGACGGTGCTTCATCGCGGGGATTGTGTGGAGATTGGAACGGACGGGAACTCGTGCCCTGATGCCGATTGGATTGACCACGTGCTGACCTACAAGGCGAAGCGTCATTTGCGCAGTTTCATTTCATCGGTAAGCAACATTGAGTACAAGCGTTGCCTTCATTGTCATCCGCTGCCGGGAGACGAGGTCATCGGCTTCAAGGCAGACGACGGCACGATCACGCTGCATAAGCGAGACTGCCCGACGGCTATCCGCATGGCTTCGCAGCAAGGTGATTCCATTCTTGCCATCGAGTTCAAGGAGAATGAACATTTCCTCTATCCCGTGCGTGTGCGGGTTCGAGGAGTTGACCGCTACCATCTGTTGAGCGACCTGATTGACTGCATCACCGGTAAGTTGTGCTTGTCGATCAATAAACTCGTGACCGAGACAGTCGACCGCATCGCGGTATGCGCTATTGACTTTGCGGTACACTCCGCAAGTGAGTTCGAAACCGCCATGAAGTCTATTTCTTCCATCAAGGGGGTGGATGAGGTGCATAGAGTGAATGTTGGCTGAATGGCCTCCGGTTTCAATATACATCTATCACATAGCCCGGGAGCAGTTAAACGTTCGGCTTCCTTCTCGCACCTTTTTCCATGTCCAAGCCGCCGAGCCATCGGCGGAGCGACCGAAGGTGGGAAAAACACTTCCCGTGTTCCCGGAGGCCGCCCTGCGGTGACCTGAAGCGAATCTTGTTTGCTATACTTTTATTATCTGTACATTTTTATTACATTTGTCTCACAAACCTTGGTGACGGATGACTATGCCGCTGATCAATGGTTTGTATATTGTGCGACAGATTGTTGGCAGATGAGAATATTGACTAAGCTGACGCAAGGGCTTCTGAGGATTGTCTCGGCGCTACCGCTGGGATTCCATTATGCGTGGGCCGGGTTCTTCGCCTGGCTTATGCGTGATGTCCTTCATTATCGCAGGGATGTCGTGATGGTCAACCTTTCCAGATCCTTTCCTGACAAAAAATACAAAGAACTGAAGCGGATTTCCGATTCGTTCTACAGGCATCTCGGTGAGGTCCTCGCCGAAGCGATATGGTTCGGCGGCTGCCGCAACCCTGAAAGGCTTCACAGGAGGAGATTGGTTGAATATACCAACTTCGCCGCCGTGGAGTCCGCCCTGGCCGAAAGCCGCGGGGTTGTCGTCCTCAACAGCCATTTCGGCAACTGGGAGCTTACCGGAGGCTGTATGACCTATGACTACAGGTCGGAGCAGGAGAGGGGAGGGGTTGATGTCAATGACATTATAGCTGTCTATAAGCCACTGAGCAGCAAGATGTGGGACGAGATAATGCGTGTCAACAGATGCGCTCCGGTACTGCGTGACGGCTACACGGGCTATGTCAGTTCGGTCAACCTGCTGCGGTTTGCCATCAACCATAAGGACGACAGGAAAATCTACATAATACCAGCCGACCAGTGTCCGTACCGTAACTCTACGGTCAATGATGTGGTCGATTTCATGCACCAGCCGACGAGGACGATGCTCGGCGGAGCGTCCATCGCCCACAAGCTCCGGTACAGCGTCTTCTATATGTGTATGACACCTGTCTCGAGAGGCCATTACGAATGGACGTTCAAGGAGATATGCCGCGACGCTTCGACGATGACCCCCCATGCGATAATGCAGGAGTACTACAACCTGCTTCAGGCTGATTTGGAAAAGCATCCCGAGAACTATCTCTGGACGCACAAAAGATGGAAATGACAAAATTTAATGAATATGAGAAAAAACCGTACAGTATCGCTTCTCTGCCTGGCGGCCGCTTTGTCCGCGCCCGGCGGACTCTCAGCCCAGGATCCCGTCGGAACCGTTTCCTACGCGCTTCCTCAGACCACCATCACAATCGAGGTGGAGGCTGTCCGTGAATATTTCTACGCCGGCCCTTATGCGAAGTATGCGCAGAAGTATCTTGGTGTGGATGCCCGTCAGTCCGACCAGACAACCTGCACGTTGAGCACGGTCAGGATGACCCCGTACATAGAGGCGGATCAGAATTTCCGTTATTATGTCAATCCCGACAAGGCCACACAGTCGTTCCTTTCCCTTACAGCCCAGGGGCTTGTGGCGGTTACGGACGGGAATTTCGGCGAGAGTGCCGAGTGGAGGTTCACGAGCCAGTCAGGCGCGGATTTCAACGGCAAGGGTGTAAGTTCCAACCTTACGTCCGAGGCCGCTACCCTTTACCGAGGCGTGAAGGAGGACGCCTCCTACAACCGGATTGCCGTCCAGCAGAATATGGTAGTCCGTAAGTCGCTTGAGCAAAGGGCCAAGGAAGCCGCCGACATGATATTCAATCTCCGTCAGAAGAGGGTTCAGATCGTGACCGGCGACACTGACGCCACTTACAGCGGCGAGGCTATGGGCGCGGCTCTCAAGGAGATTGCCTCTCTTGAAAAGGAGTATATGTCGATGTTTATAGGCTACAGTGACTTCCAGACTCAGAAGCTCAAATGCGATGTTGTCCCTGAGAAGGACAGGAAATCGCAGACTTATGTCGCGTTCAGGATTTCCGACACGGATGGTATTGTCTCAGCGGACAACATGTCCGGCAAGCCTTATCTGCTTGAGGTCATCCCTCAGCAGATAGGCGAGTCGGCCGGCAAGGAGGTGCACTCCAAGTCCAATGTCGCGATTTACCGTATTCCGGCTATCTGCACCGTCCGTCTTTCGGACGGCGTGACCTCGTTCCTTCAGGACAGGATAGCCGTCTATCAATTGGGAACCGAGGGTTATTTCCCGCTCGCCAAATAGGGAATGTTCACATATTAAAGAAATAACGCTATGACAATTAAAGATTTACAACCGAAGACCGTTTGGGAGAACTTCTATGGTCTGACGAGGGTGCCTCGCCCGTCCAAGCACGAGGCCAAGGTTCAGGAATATCTTCTTGAATGGGGTAAGGAACACGGTGTGGATGTAAGAAAGGACGACACCGGCAACATCATATTCACCGCTCCGGCCACTCCTGGTTTTGAAGACCGCAAGGGGGTGATAATGCAGGCGCATATGGATATGGTCCCGCAGAAGACCGCCGACACGAAGCACGACTTCCTCACCGACCCTATTGAGACAGAGATAAACGGTGAGTGGGTGACCGCAAAGGGTACCACCCTCGGGGCCGACAACGGAATCGGTGTCGCTCTCGCTCTCTCGGTACTTCAGGACAAGAGTTTGAGGCACGGGCCGCTGGAGGCTCTCGTCACATATGACGAGGAGACAGGGATGACTGGAGCCAATTCATTGAAGCCCGGCATTCTGAGCGGAGACATTCTTCTCAATCTTGACTCGGAGGAGGAAGGTGAGCTTTGCACAGGATGCGCCGGCGGAATCGATGGCACAGCGGACTTCAGCTACAGGACATACAAGACCCCGGAAGGGTATGTCGGTTACAAGGTCACTGTCAAGGGACTGAAGGGCGGACACTCCGGAATGGACATCTCTCTCTTCAGGGGCAATGCCAACAAGATTCTGTGCCGCGTCCTTGAGGCTTTGGTTTCCGAATATGACGTAAAGGTCGCATCCATCACCGGAGGCTCTCTCCGCAACGCCATCCCGTTCGAGTCAGAGGCTGAGATCCTTGTTCCGGCGGCTGATTCGCGCAAGGTGAAGGCTCTGGTGGACAAGAAATTCGAGGAGTCCAAGTTCGAGTACCAGTACTCGGATCCGGATATGATTCTTATCTACGAGAAGCAGAGCGCTCCTGCCGCCAGGTACATAAGCCCTAAGGTCATCGGAAAGGCCGTGAAGGCCATTCTTGCCTGCCCTCACGGAGTCCAGAGGATGAGCGACACTCTTCCCGGACTTACCGAGACTTCCACCAATATGGCCATCGTCCGCACCCTGAAGGGGCATCTCACCGTCCATTCGCTTACCCGCAGCTCCATCGACTCGGCCAAGATGTATCTTGCCGACTCGATCCGTTACGTCTTCGAGCTTGCCGGGGCCGAATATTCCACATCCGGAGCCTACAGCGGTTGGGCCCCGAAACTCGGCACTCCTATGATAAAGGTACTCGAGGACACCTATAAGGACCTTTTCGGCAAGGAGTTGAAGATAACGGCCACTCACGGCGGCCTTGAATGCGCCATCATGGGAGCTAAGTATCCGAACTGGGAGATGGTCTCGATCGGGCCGAGCATCCTCTATCCTCACTCTCCGGACGAGCGCGTGAACATAGCTTCCGTCGCCGAGACCTGGAAGTTCCTCACGGCTGTGCTTGAGAATATCCCGCGCAAATAGAATCCGGATAGCAAGTCTTCCGAATCTGATTTGCGAGATTTGAGATAATTGACTATATTTGCAGTCCTTTTGGGTTGGCATACGTCCCTGAAAGGATTGCATTTTATTTATTATTAAACAATTAAGTCAAATGGTAAAACAGTACGAGACCGTTTTCATCGCTACTCCCGTTTTGTCTGAACAACAGATGAAGGAAGCGGTTGCCAAGTACACTAAGCTTATCGCCGACAACGGTGGCGAGGTTGTGTACGAGGAGGACTGGGGACTCCGTCAGCTGGCTTATCCAATCCAGCACAAGACCTCAGGATTCTATTATCTTATTCAGTTCAAGGCTGAGCCAAGTTTCATCGAGAGTCTCGAGACCCAGTATTTCCGTGATGAGAGAATCATCAGGTTCATCACTGTGGCTCTTGACAAGCACGCTGTGGCTTATGCCGAGAAGAGAAGGGAGAACAGGAACAAGCCTGCCGCTCCTAAGGCTGAGGAAGCTCCTGCCGCGGCGTCCGTTGAGGCTCCGGCTGAGGCTGAGGTGAAAAATGAGGAAAACGCTTAATTCAAGGAGGAATGACTATGGCACAGAATGACGCACAGAATGCGGGAATCCGCTATCTTAATCCTCCTACAGTTGAGGTTAGAAAGAAGAAGTATTGCCGTTTCAAGAAAGCGGGCATCAAATATGTTGATTACAAGGATCCTGAGTTCCTTAAGAAGTTCCTCAACGAGCAGGGAAAGATTCTCCCTCGCCGTATCACCGGCACTTCGCTGAAGTTCCAGAGGAAAGTCGCTCAGGCAGTCAAGAGGGCGCGCTCGCTTGCCTTGCTTCCTTATGTTACTGACCTTCTTAAATAATAGGAGAGCGAGATTATGAAGATCATTTTGAAGAAAGAAGTTGCCAATCTCGGCGAGGCCGGTGATGTGGTAGAGGTAAAGTCTGGTTACGGCCGTAACTATCTTATCCCTCAGGGATTCGCTTGCGCCGCCACCCAGTCCGCTCTCAAGCAGCTTGAGGAGACCAAACGTCAGAGGGCTCACAAAGAGGCCAAGCTTATTGCTGAGGCAGAGGCTCTTGCGGCCAAGATCGAGGCCACCCCGGTTACTGTCGCCGTAAAGGTCAGCGAGTCCGGAAAGATTTATGGTTCCGTTACCTCCGCTCAGATTGAGGAGGCTCTCAAGGCCGCCGGAGTCGAGGTTGACAAGAAGAACATCACTCTTGCCGGCGACATCAAGACTGTCGGTGAGTACGAGGGTTCGGTGAAGTGCTACAGGGCTGTGAAGGCTGTTGTCAAGGTGACTGTTGTCGCTGAGGCATAATTTCTGAAAATCTCCGGCTTAACCTCCGGATATCAAATAGGAGTTTGGTGAGCGAAAGTGATTTTCGCTCACCAAATTTTCTTTTATTCCCTATGAATTCTCATGAGAAGAATTGAAGGAGTCTTCCCGGAGCGCACCAAGTAGGTGATTCTACAAAGGAGGATTGTTATCGTCCTGTGTCCGGATGATGATTTTCATTTGCTTTGCTCTGCCTGATTCTCAAGAGAGTGCCGCTACTGCCTATTCAAGGATGATGATCATTCTTCTTAAATCGCTGACATAAAGTCTTTTACAAACGGTATTAAGCGTGCGGCCACTTCGGTGATGATGTTTAACAAATCAACGGTCTTTTATCTAAGCCGGTACTGCCATGTCCGTTATTGGAATTCCCGGAAGATGCAAGACACGCTTGGCGTAAGATCGCTTGGCAGGGTACTTGCAAGAGGCATACGATGCTCGAAACAAACGGCGTAAGAAACTCATCACAACAATAATAAATATTTGCTTATGAAAAGTTTTGGACAGAAACCCTGGGTTCTCCCACAACCGGTACTGATTCTCGGTACTTATAACAATGATGGCACTCCAAACGCTATGAATGCGGCCTGGGGAGGGCAGTGGGATGCAAAAGAAATCATGATTTGCCTGGGTTCACACGCAACGACCGAGAATCTTGCGCGATGCGGTGAGTTTACCGTAGCCTTTGCTACCAAGGGTACGATGGTGGCATCCGACTTCGTAGGTATAGTGAGTGCGAAGAACAATCCGGATAAGATTGCAAAGACCGGATGGACGGCTATCAAGGCAGAGAACGTGAATGCTCCGGTGTTTACCGACTTCCCGATGACCTTGGAATGCCGTATTCTCCGTAAGATTGACGAAACGGAAAGTGGCTGCAACATCATCGCTGAAATCGTCAATATTATCGTTGAAGAAAACTATCTGACCGAAGACGGAAATCCGGATGTCGATAAAATGCAGTTCATTACTTATGAACCTATACATCACGGCTATCACGTCATAGGCGAACGTGTGGGTAATGCATTCAGTGATGGAAAATCATTAAAATAATTCGATACGGATCTAACAGTCAGAAGCCGGGTATCGGATTTGTGGGCACGATATTTCCCTAATTTGGAGTTTCCTGTCGCCGTGTTTTATTCATACACTCCCCATGGAGCTGAGTGTCCAAAGAAAACTGCTGACAACCAAGGTGGATACACTTGTCTGTATGCCGGGCAGGCTCGTGTCCATAAAGGTGAGGTACTGGCTTTTGATTCGGAGAATTTAGGATGTTTCGGAGCCATGAAATCCATATATGGCGGAAACAACGAAGAAGCCGAAGTAAGATTGTTGGTGGAAATTGACCGCTTCTCTCATAATGCCTTTACCCCAATATTCCTCCGTTATGTAATATCCAAGCTCGGCGGTCCGATAGTGTATATTGTCTTGACGAAACGCACCAATGCTACCTATCACTTTACCTTCTGCTGTAACCGCAAAGGCGAAAGTATCGCCTTCATCGGCGGCAAGCATAGCCGAGATATAATCTCGCCCATCCTGTTCGCTGTAAGGATACGGTAATCCGTCCCGTAAATTAACCTGGACTTTTTTGTTGGAAAGAGCCGTCGCCAAATCTCGCGCATCGGACAGCATCCATTTTCTGATTTTACACTCAATCATGTAATCCCGACTCACTTTTAATATCCGATTTTTCGCGCATACATGAATTCATAAATTTCATCGGAACATCCATTCTTTCCGCTACTTGCTCCGGTGTCATTCCGCTGTTTAAGAAACGATTACATACTGTTCTAATGTTCTCGCCAACTTCAATGATATGTTTGTCAGGATCATAGAAACGAACAACACGTTGTCCCCATGAATGTTCTACAATAGGGTGGACATATTCAATATCACATTCTTTAAGCTTATCCGCAAATTCATCAAAATTATCTCCTTCAAAGTAAATTTCAAAGTTATTACCACCAAAAGAAATATCACTTTTACCAAGTTTCAACTGTCTGCAAAACCAAACCGCCTGTTAAAGTTTTATTTGCCCCAAAATCCATAACCACACGAAGCCCGAAAACTTTTTTATAAAATACAGCTGAATTGTCTATATCAGTTACCACCAGCATGGGATTTTTCAACTTCATTTTCGTTACCTCCACAAATTCAGATTGTTCAAATAGAAATCCTTACATAACCTCGTCAAGGCGAGCGACTGTTTCGTTATATTCAAGCATCTCAGTCAACCTCTTTTTCTTATGCGGTAAACGTAGACCAGCAGGATCACATTCATCAGCAATGCGTATATGATGGCAGGCAAAGCCATCTCTCCACTGTTGAAAATGAACGGGGATGATGCTATCGCGATGGCCTGGGCGGCATTCTGCATACCCACTTCGATTACGATTGTCCGCCTGACCGGCGCGCTGAACCCGCCGACCCGCGACATGGCTGAACTGAATAGCATCGCTGAAAGTATCAGCAGAGCGGCTGAGAGACCGAGAACTGTGAAATTTTCCGCGATCTCGGTCCGGTATTGAATGAAAAAGACCAATGCCAATGTCATCAGCGCCGGAAATGCGGTCTTGCCAAGCACCTTGCTTACTTTCCGGGCATTCTCGGGGTGGAAGTGTCTGAATATGCCGCCGAGAAGCATCGGAACGAAAATCAGAGCAAGATTCTGAACGAGAAGTTTCCCGACGGGGAGGTTTATCTCTGTACCTGACATGTCCGAGACCGTCCCGGAGACAAACTCCATTATGACCGGCAGGGTGAACAGGGTGATGACACTGCTTAACGCGGTTAGCGTCACTGACAACGCCACGTCGCCTTTGGCAAGCATCGAGAACACGTTTGATGAGCTTCCTCCCGGACAGCACGCCACAAGCACAAGACCCATAAAATAGACCGGGGGAAGTTTCAGCGCCCATGCCACGGCAAGGGCTATCAGCGGAAGGGCTACTATCTGCCCGGCCATACCCAGAAGTACGGCTTTTGGCTTCCGCACCACATCAGTGAAAGCCTTTTTGTCGAGGTCGATTCCCAAAAGGAACATAAGAACGATGAGAATCGGCATTACAATCCATATAGTGTTCATCGGGCGTTTTTATTAGGACTGCAAAAATACCTCTTTCCGTGCGAATATTCAAATCAGCCGCTTGCAATACTCTTTGTCCGGAGGGCTGTATTACATATTCATCCATTCTTCAGGCTTTACGTAAGGTCCGGACACGGATTCGTCCAATGGCGGTGTCTGTGTCCATCAGCCGAAGGGGACCCGGTAAAAATTCCTGCCGTAGGTACTTACAAAAGAGGATGGCTAAGATTTTAGCCATCCTCTTAGGTCTGGTATGTCGTCGAAACTACTTGCCGGCGAGGCGGGCGTAGTTGCCGTAACGTACTTTGGCGAATTCCTCGGTGAGCTTCAGAAGCTCCTGCGCCCTGTCCGGGAACAGTTTATAGAGTGAGGCAAAACGAACCTCGCCCTTAAGGAAGTCCTGGAACTTGGCCCAGTCAGGCTCCTTGGAGTCAAGGGTGAACGGATTCTTGCCCTCGGTCTCAAGAGCAGGGTTGTACCTGTAGAGATGCCAGTAACCGCAGTCAACAGCGAGTTTCTCCTCTTTCTGGCTCAGACCCATACCTGCCTTCAATCCGTGGTTGATGCACGGAGCGTAGGCGATGATGAGGGACGGGCCGTCATAGGCCTCGGCCTCTTTGATGGCGTTGAGGTACTGTGCAGGGCTGGCACCCATCGCAACCTGGGCGACATAGACGTAGCCATAGCTGATTGCCATCATGCCGAGATCCTTCTTGCGGATCTTCTTGCCTGAGGCGGCGAACTTGGCGATCGCTCCCGCAGGAGTTGACTTCGAGCTCTGTCCGCCGGTGTTGGAGTAAACCTCGGTGTCGAGAACAAGCACGTTCACGTTCTTGCCGGAAGCGAGCACGTGGTCGAGTCCGCCGTAGCCGATGTCGTAGGCCCAGCCGTCTCCACCGAAAATCCACTGGCTCCTTGCAGGTATGAAGTGCTTGTAGTCAAGAAGCTTCTTGCAGTTCTCGCACTCGGATTCCTTCATGAGAGGAACGACCTTGTCGGCCACCTCGCGTGTGATCTCGCCGTTTTCCTTGTTCTCAAGCCACTGTCTGAACAGAGCCTTGATTTCCTCGGAGCATTTCTCGCACTCAAGAGCGCCGGTCATAAGGTTGGCGACTGTCTCGCGGGCGCGGTCAGAACCGATCTTCATTCCGAGACCGAACTCAGCGTTGTCCTCGAAGAGGGAGTTCTGCCAAGCCGGGCCGTGACCCTGGGCGTTGGTGCAGTAAGGTGAGGCAGGGAATGACGCTCCATAGATGGAAGAGCATCCTGTGGCGTTGGCGATCATCATCCTGTCACCGAAGAGCTGAGTGATGTTCTTGATGTACGGGGTCTCACCGCAGCCGGCGCACGCTCCGCTGAACTCGAACAGAGGCTGGGCGAACTGTGAGTTCTTGACATTCGCGGCCTTGTTGACAACAGTGTCCTTGTAGCCTACCTTGGTGGCGAGCCAGTTGAAGTTATCCTGCTCCGCCTGCTGGTCAAGGGCGGAAACCATAGTGAGAGCCTTCTCCTTGGAAGGGCAGACATCCACGCAGTTGCCGCAACCTGTACAGTCATCGACAGAGATTGAAAGAGCGAATGAATATTCTTTCAGAACGGCCTTGCCCTGTGCCTTCTTGAGTCCTTCCGGAGCCTTTTCGGCCTCTGACGCCGTGAGCAGGAACGGGCGGATGGCGGCGTGAGGGCAGACGAACGCGCAGGAGTTGCACTGGATACACTTATCGGCATCCCAGACAGGGACAGTGACGGCGACTCCGCGCTTCTCGTAGGCTGAGGTGCCGGCCGGCATTGTTCCGTCAGCATAAGGCAGGAAGGCGCTGACAGGGAGTGAGTCTCCGTTCTGGGAGTTCACAACGTCGGCGATGTCCTTCACGAACGCCGGGGCGAGACGATCCTTGTTAGGGGTCTCGAATTTGGCTGAGATCGTGGCCCATTCCGCGGGGATGGTGACTTCGGTATATTCACCGCCGCGGTCAACGGCCGCATAGTTCATATTCACCACATTCTCTCCCTTCTTGCCGTAGCTCTTGACGATGGCGTCTTTCATGTACTTGACCGCATCCTCGTAAGGGATTATGCCTGTAATCTTGAAGAACGCCGACTGGAGAATCGTGTTGGTCCTGTTGCCGAGGCCTATTTCGGCGGCGATCTTTGTGGCGTTGATTATGTAGAGCCTTACCTTCTTCTTGCCGATCACGGCCTTTACGTTGTCCGGGATTCTCTTGATGGTCTCTTCCTCGTCCCAGAGAGAGTTGAGGAGGAGGGTCCCGTTTTCCTTGATGCCCTTGAGCACGTCGTATTTGCTAAGGTATGATGGAACGTGGCAGGCAACGAAGTCAGGCGTGCTGACAAGATAAGGAGCCTTGATAGGGTTGTCTCCGAAGCGGAGGTGTGAGCAGGTGTAACCGCCGGATTTCTTCGAATCGTAGTCGAAGTAGGCCTGGCAGTATTTCTCTGTGTGGCTTCCGATGATCTTGATGGTGTTCTTGTTGGCTCCGACAGTGCCGTCTGAGCCGAGTCCGTAGAACTTGCACTCTGTCGTGCCTGGCTTCACGATGGACACCTCGCTCTTGATGGAAAGTGACTTGAAGGTGACGTCATCGACGATGCCGATGGTGAAGTCGTTCTTAGGCTCGTTCTGCTCGAGGTTGTCGTAAACCGCGACGATCTGGGCAGGAGTGGTGTCCTTTGAGGAGAGTCCGTAGCGTCCGCCGATGATGAGCGGAGAGTTCGACTGGCCCTGGAACAGCGCCTTTACATCGAGATAGAGAGGCTCTCCGAGAGCTCCCGGCTCCTTGGTCCTGTCGAGTACGGCGATTCTCTTTACGGTCTTAGGAAGGACTTTCAGGAAATATTTCTCGGCGAAAGGCCTGTAGAGATGGACGGTGATGAGACCGTACTTCCTGCCCTTCTTGGTAAGGTAGTCGATGGTCTCCTTGATGGTCTCGGTCACGGAACCCATAGCCACGATGATGTTCTCGGCGTCGGCGGCACCGTAGTAGGTGAACGGACGATACTCGCGTCCTGTCATCTCGCTGATCTCTCCCATATAGCGGGCCACGATGTCCGGGACGGCGTTGTAGTAGTTGTTCCTTGACTCGACGGCCTGGAAATAAACGTCTCCGTTCTGAGCGGTTCCTCTGGTCACAGGTGCGTCTGGATTGAGTGCCCTGTCGCGGAAAGCCTTGAGAGACTTCTTGCTGACCATACCCTTAAGCTTCTCCTCGTCGAGAGCCTCGATTTTCTGAATCTCGTGTGAAGTGCGGAATCCGTCGAAGAAATGGAGGAAAGGAATGCTTGACTTGATTGTTGAAAGATGCGCCACCGCTGCCAGATCCTGGGCCTCCTGGACCGATCCTGAGGCAAGGAGGGCGAAGCCGGTCTGACGGCAAGCCATAACGTCCTGATGGTCTCCGAATATGGAGAGGGCGTGTGAGGCAAGAGCGCGGGCGGACACGTGGAACACGGTAGGGAGCATTTCTCCTGCGATCTTGTACATATTCGGGATCATAAGGAGAAGTCCCTGTGAAGCGGTGTAGGTGGTTGTGAGGACACCTGCCTGAAGAGAGCCGTGCACAGCTCCCGAGGCTCCAGCCTCACTTTCCAGCTCAGTGACGCTCACTGTCTCGCCCCAAAGGTTCTTTTTCCCGTAAGCGGCCCATTCGTCAATGTTCTCCGCCATCGGCGACGATGGTGTGATAGGATAGATGCAGGCGTTCTCGCTGAAAAGATAAGCGATGTTGGCAACTGCAGTGTTACCATCACAAGTGATGAATTTCTTTTCTTTAGCCATATCGTTAACGTTATGTTAATATGTTTGTTTTAAATGGTTGTCAAGCCTTCTATAGTGATTCCCCCGGTACCGGCCGAAATCCTTTTCACCAGCCCCTGAAGCACTGTGCCCGGGCCGATCTCCATAAAGTAGTCCGCTCCGTCCGCAAGCATATTCCTGACTGACTGAGTCCACTTGACAGGTGATGTGAGCTGTGCGAGCAGGTTCTTTTTGATTTCTTCCGGGTCGGTTACAGGCAGCGCCGTGACATTCTGGTACACAGGGCAGACCGGACTGACAATCTTTGTCTCTTCGATGGCCTTGCCAAGCTCTATGCGCGCCGGTTCCATAAGAGGGGAGTGGAACGCTCCGCTGACGGCGAGTGGAAGCGCCCTTTTGGCCCCTTCCTCCTTAGCCTTGGCGCAGGCCTGCTCGACGGCGGCTTTCTCCCCGGAGATTACCACCTGACCTCCGCAGTTGTAGTTCGCCGGAATCACAAGGCCTTCGCAGGAACCGCATATCTCCTCGACCTTCTCGTCCGGGAGTCCCACAATGGCCGCCATTGTCCCCGGAACCTTTTCGCAGCAGAGCTGCATTTGGGTGGCGCGTATGTAGACAAGACGAAGGGCATCCTCGAAACTGATGGCTTCCGCGGCGGCAAGTGCGGAAAATTCACCAAGAGAATGCCCTGCTACCATATCCGGCCTGAATCCTTCGTGGCACTTCGCCAGTACGACGGAGTGCAGGAATATTGCCGGTTGTGTGACACGGGTGGCCTTGAGGTCATCCTGCGAACCCTCGAACATTATGTCAGTGATTCTGAATCCAAGTATGTCATTCGCCGTCTCAAGCAATTCCTTGCCTTTGGCGTTTCCCTCGTACAGCTCCTTGGCCATACCGGGGAACTGTGACCCCTGACCCGGGAATACGTATGCTTTCTTCATAATACGCAAAAATAAGATTTATTATTGGATTATCCGAATATTATAGACCCTTTTATAAGCCTGTGAGTGGCTTTTTTCCGTGTGGAAAATATCTTTTAAAGAAAGATTTGTCAAAAATTCTTGTTTTGCCATTAATTTGTTATTTTTGTAATCTGATTGCGTGAAACCGCAAGAATGATGCCCCTGTAGTATAATGGATAGAATTTCGGATTCCGGTTCCGACGATTTGGGTTCGATTCCCAACGGGGGTACGATGATCGGCCCGTCCGAAAATGAAATCTTAAAAGCCCTTACAGACGCTCCGGCAGAGGCTGTAAGGGCTTTCTCATTATTTCTTTTTTGAAAAGCCTGGCGCACATTCCCTGTACGCGGCTTTGAATCGCTTTTTTAATTGCTCTTGGGGAGTGACATCCTATATATCAGCGGCGCGACTCCTGACTTGGATGGAGTGTTGGTGTTGACATACATCCATCGCCCGCGTACCGCGATATCCTCTATCTCCCACGGGATGATGCCCTGAAGTTCATAGCGAGCGGAGATTGTCCCTGAGTCTGTGTCATATACCCTGACGCGGGATGGCCTTAGCGGGTCTGTCCCCACACCGAATCCATAATAAATCTTGCCGTCACGTACACAACCTGCCTGGGTAAACCACACCTCAAATGGAAAGCTTACCTGACGAATGGCGTCCTTGCCTGTCAGGACCACCTCCTTGCCTTCTGAAAGTCTCGGGATACGGAACGCCGTGGCGATATATTCATTGTCGGCGGGGTCTGTCGTGACTTTTGCGACAGTCCTTTTCCTGGCCGAGAACACCCACAGGACCTCTCTCTGTCTGTCCACGAGAAAACTCGGCCCGCCGAATATCGGCTTCAGCCCGAAATCATTCCAGTCCGAACAATCAAGGCGGATGGTCTGCTCCAGAGTGGACGAGAATATCCCTTTGCTCAAAGAGACACTTTCCACGAAGCACATCCAGTCAATGGCCGCTCCCGGTTTTCCGACACTCACGTAAAGGAGAGGAAAGGATGCTCCCTTCTTCTTCTCGACACCGAATTCGGCGTTGTTGCAGTGATTGTCCTTCCTTGAAGACGCAAGATTGAATCCTCCTACGGGCTTTGATTCCCTTTTCCGGAAATCATAGACGTTGACGCCCCCTCCGTCCTCAAGCGAGAATATGTAGCGTCCGCTTATCGCCATACCTTGCTGGGCGCGCCGTTTCCCTCCCTTCTCGAGGAAGACGGAGCATTTGACATCCTGTTCAGGCCCACCGAGTTCCGGATAGAGAAAAGATGTCAGCAAGACAGTATCGGGTACGGACTTGTCGTCTGTAAAATCCCCGTTGCTCCGCGGAGCGCCGGAGGGATCTTCAAGGAGCGACATCATGGAAAACAATACATGGCAGAAGGTAATCGCAAAACTTGCTGTCATATCATCGGTATGTTATCATTTGCAATAAGATGAACACTAATATCCAGGGTTCTGGACAAGATTCGGATTAATGATTATCTCGTCATCCGGTATCGGGAACAACTCGGACTTGGAATCATAACGATAGAGGGCATTGAGCAGTATATAGCCTTTATCCGCCCAAGGTGAGAAATCCGCGAACCCATCCTCATCTATAGAAGGAGTCTCCGGCCAGAGCCAATTTCCGTCCTTGGCATAGTTCTTAAGCTTTTCTCCTGTAAGAGTGCCATACATATTGACGCTATAGGCTTTCTTCAAAAGCCCCCAACGGCGTAGGTCATAGAATCTTCTTCCTTCCCACGCCATCTCCACACGTCTTTCACGGCGGACAATCCTGCGAAGTTCGTCTTGAGATGTTGTAGTGATTGCAGGATAGGAAGTTGTCTCGCTTCGTGAGACTCCATAAGCTCTGGCTCTGACATCGTTGATGGCATTAAGGACGGTATTGTCTATCTGACCGAGTTCGATTTTTGCTTCAGCATACATCAAAAGCACATCGGCATAACGCATGATAATGACGGGGTTCTCGCTGTAGAGTCCTGTACGCCATTCATCCTGAGCCCCTTTACGAAGAGCGCAGCCATTGTATGCGCAGTTGACATCTATCGTCTTGTTGTCTTTGTTGCGGACCTCCTGCCCGGCTTTGTCATCCCATACGGTAAGAGTCAAAGGATTAGGATCGAATACCACCCCGTATACTTTTGTGCCTGGTACTACAAATGTCTCTGCACAGCGAGGGTCTCTATTGGCATAAGGATTATGAGGATCAAAAAGCGGAGACTGGTCTATGGTCTTACCATCTGTGCATTCGTAAGCAGCGAGCAAATCCCACGAAGGTTGGGCTACGGCATTTCCTCCTGCGGTACGAAGTACCCAGCTTTTGATATTATGAGTCTGGGCATACTCATAGGAATTGGCCAAAGCAAATATAGTCTCTTCAGTATAACCTTTTTTGCGGAACAATTCACCGTAGTCGGAATACAACGAATAAACACCAAGGCTAATTATATCCTTGCTTCTGTCTGCACATTCCTCATAATCACCCCAATAAAGAGCATACCTGGCCTTGATTGCAAGAGCCGCTCCCTTCGTCACGCGATAAGTACCACTCGTATTGTTAACCTCGGGAAGCCCGGCTATCGCAACATCTAAATCCTTGTAAACCTGAGCTTTGATCGTTTCCTTGTCGGTTCTTCCCATAGTAAAGGCCTGCTCGGTAGAGATGGTCGAAGTATAAAAAGGCACATCTCCCCAAAGAGTGACCAATCTTGCATAGAAGAAAGCTCTGAAAAAACAGGCTTCGGCATAAAGTGCGTCCAAAGATGGATCATCGAGCCTGTCAATCGATTCTATCACTCTGATTGAACGGCTTATAGCCTTGTAAGTATTCTTCCAGAACGTATTAAATGTACTGATAGAAGATGTCGCGCTTCCGGCTGGAAGTTCATATAATTGGTTTCTCTGTGCCCAATCATCGGAACGTCTGTCTGTCCAATACTCATTCTCCGGACCATAGAAATCCAAACGATACATTTCATTTAGTGAAATTCTGATTTCATCGACGTTGCTGTACCAGTTTTCTGTAGAAGGAGAAGACGGAGAACTGAGATCGAGGTTATTACAACCGGCTGACGCCATAAGGACAGCGGCTGAAGCAAGCATCGTATATAATGTTTTTCTCATTTCAATTAGAATTTAAGGTCAATCCCAAATGTATATGTACGAGCTATGTAAGAAGATGTCGTCTGCTCAGGGTCCCAGCCATTGGGATAGTGGCTGAAGCAGAAAGGATCATCCACGCTTGCATAGACCTTCAATCCTTTGATACCGCTCTTCTTGAGTACCTTTGAAGGGAAGGTATAGCCCAGATTGATATTCTTGACCCTGAAATAGGATCCATCAAAGAGCCAGAAATCTGACATCTCGTAATTGTTCTTTTCTCCTGCGGTATAGCTCAGACGAGGATACTTGGCAGAAGCGTTCTGTTCATCTGTATTGTAGACACTCCAGTATCGACGATTGCCATTGCCGTCAAGAAGCATTGCCGGAGCGGCGAGCCACTGAGACATGAACGGACGGGCGGCAATCTCTGAAAGACGGGCATTCTGATAACCAACTCCGCTTACGATAATTCCGAATGACAGACCTCTCCAGCCAAGATTGGCATAACCTCCGTAAAGATAATGAGGCATAGAACTGCCAAGAACTGTCCTGTCATAATCTCCACTGATCTTGCCGTCAGTTGTGCCGTCTACACCGCTGATATCCTTATAACTGATATCTCCTGGAGATATTGCCGCTATCAACTGGGTTGGAAGTCCGTCAAGTTGCTCTTGAGATTGGATTATTCCGTTGGATCGATAACCATACCATGACTGGTATTCAATTCCTTCCTTAATAATCTTGGTCTCGGATGAGGCAAACGAGATACCTCCATTAAGGTTGTCTACTATTGACTTGGAATCAGAGATGTTTGCTCCTACAGAGTAACTTAACTCCCCTATACGGTCGTGCCAGTCTATCTTGAGTTCCCATCCGTTGGTATGCATTGTTCCTGCATTGATAGTCGGGGAATCAAAGCCTGAGAATTCGGGAATCTGGACAGCAAGAAGCATATCTTTTGTCTGCTTGTAATAATAATCTGCTGTAAGAGAAAGCCTTGAGTCAAAGAAACTCGCATCAAATCCAACATCATATGTCCAAGTTGTCTCCCATGTAATGTCTCCAACAGAAGCATTCTCCTGCGCTGCGGCAAGTTGAGATGTAACAATATTTCCCGTGCCATCGAACATTATCGACTTATGAAGGTCGACATTCGCCTGATACAGATAATTACCGATACGCTCGTTTCCTAATGTTCCCAAGGATGCCCTGAGTTTAAAATAACTGATAGGCTTGATGTTCTTCATGAATTCCTCATTGGTGACTACCCAGCCGACAGAACCTGAAGGGAATACGCCCCAACGGTAATTCTTGGCAAAACGGCTTGATCCGTCAGTACGGATATTACCTTGCAAGTAGTAACGGTTCTTGTAATTGTACATTACTCTTCCGAATAATGAATTATAGGCGTTACTATAAGCATCTCCACTTGTGGACAAATTATCCTTGTTGCCAAGTTTGAGATATGGATAACCGCTGAGTTCCATATTGGTCGTGCCTACGGAAAGTGACTCATGATGATAGGCATACTGCTCATAACCTGCCATGAAGTTGAGATTATGCGCGGACGCAAACTCCTTGGAATAATTAGCGACTACCTGAAATTCATACGACTGTGCATCGTTACGATACTCTGTCAAATCTGTTGTCTGATGTCCTGAGACATAACCGAGAAGGACGTCAGTATCATATGCATCGTAGTATGGAATCGCTTTTGAAAAGACCTTCTCCTTGGTCGTCGCAAATGTCGGAGTAAATGCGGCTGTGATATTCAGGTCATCGATCGGAGTATATGTCAAAGCGAATTTGGCCGTAATATAGTCCGTAGTAGTCTTGTCATTTCCACCTTCATTGATGACTGCAAGCGTATTGCTGCCATTCTTGGAAGGCGCTACCCTGCCGTCAGGATACTCTCCAAGATAGATACTGGGATAGCTGAGGGCAGCCCTGATAGGAACACTGATAGGAGTATTTTTGACAGAACGCTTAAAAGAGAAATCCACATCCGCGGAAATATGTTTGCTGACTTTTATACTATTGCGCATACGGGCCATGAGGCGATTGTAGTCATAGTTATTATAAAGCGCATCGTTATATTCATAACTACCTGATACTCTGGTCTTGATGACGCTATTTCCATAAGCCATACTGACCGAATGCCTTGTCCTGTTGGATGTATTGTCCAGAATGGCATCTTTCCAGTTGAAATCAGGATACTCTATCGGATCTATAGCATTCTTGGCCATATAGCCACGAATATAATCCTCCGAATAGGTATTGTATTCACCGGCAGGTGCATTTCCGGCATCATTCCACTTATACTCGTTAAACATTGCCATGTAGTTGATCGGATCGGTCAGATACTTGGCCCATGTTGTGGCAGTATTGAGAGTATACTCTCCGTTGTACGAAATGCTGAGGTCTCCTTCTGCGGCGTTCTTGGTAGAAACAAGGATGACTCCTGCAGCTGCTCTTGCTCCATAGATAGAAGCAGATGCGGCATCCTTAAGGACAGTTATCTGTTCTACATCTTCTGTAGCCACATTGTCAAGACTATTAACCGCCATACCATCTACAAGTATAAGAGGCTCAGAACCATTGATCGAAGTAACGCCTCTGATCTGCAGACTGGCTGATGCACCAGGCATACCGCTGGAACGGGAAACTCTTAATCCCGGCACTGCTCCTTGCAGAGCCTGCGAGAGTTGGGTTACTCTCTGCTGGTTGATGGACTGATTGTCAATTACGCCTACCGCTCCGGTAAGGTCCTTTTTCTTGACTGTTCCATAACCGATGACGACCGTTTCTTCCAATTGAAGAGCATCGTCTTTCATTGTGATGGCAAGCGGTTCAAGTCTCTCGAGAATGAAGTCCTGAGGGGCAAACCCCATACAAGTCACTTCGATGTTATCCCCTTTGGACGCTCCGTCCAAAGAGAAATTGCCGTTCGTATCTGTTACTGCCCATTTACCTGTAGTCTTGTCAAGTACCATGGCTCCGGGTATGCTGAGGCCGTTCTTGTCTGTAACAGAACCGTTGACGGTATTCTGTGCAAATAACGACGTGACAGTCAACATCGCGCACAAGACCGTTATGATTATTTTCTTCATGATTTACCTTTTAATAATACAAGAATATTATTGGAAAAATCTTCTTGGTTTGATACTATTCCTTTACACATCGTACACTGTATCCTGCAGTACGGGCGGAAGTAGCGCCTCCCCAGCTGAATGCCGTGGTATGGCTTCTGGCGCAGAGCATATTGACACCACTGGTACATGACGTTGCGTACCAACTGTATTTGCCCGGGCCACTGCTACCTGTATCAAGACAACCGGTATTATACAACGGACCTCCGGCATAGACGAGCCAGAAATTCTCGGTGCCGATTCCATAGATTCCTGTATCGCCGATCACGATAATGCTCGACTTTGAAATTCCATAATCACCCGCGGCATTGTTGAACTGCTGCGAAGACGGTACCGCATAACCTACTGGACACGGATCAAACATTGTCTTTGCAGTCCTGGCAAGTTTATATGGCCCTTTTGAGGCTTCGACCGAACCACCCCATAGATCATTGAACTGCTCTTTCCAGACCCAGTCTTTATTGTTGTATTTGCTATCCTCTGAATATAGGAATGTCATAGGATTGGCGATGGTATAAGCAATGCTTCCATTATCCTGGTCAGCCAGGACAGGCTCAGGCCAGTTTTCACCTTGGGTTACAATATCATTCGTACCGGTAAGAGGCTCTGTGAAAGTGTAGGCTCCACGGAATGGATCTTTTCTTCCGAACTGGAAATGAAGTCCCATGGAAAGAGGATCTGTCGTCATATAGGTACTTGGCGCCAATGCTCCAAGGTTGCGGTCAAGCCATTCCGCAGTAGAAGAAAGGATATTGTCCCCGAGCGAAGTCAACCAGATATGCCAAGTCCATGCTATGGTACCGGCTTTGTATCCGGCAATCACGACGTTACCCGGAATAAGCGTAACGGCGTCAGAAGTCTCGAAATAAACATATTCTCCATCAAGACGCACTTTCCTGACAAGGGATTCGCTACTGCTCGGTGCTTCCGCGGTATTATATGTACACCAAAGGACTTTGACTTCATCAAGAGAAAGGTCGCCGCTCACCTTGCCGACTTGCGATTCTGGAACTACACCGTTCCCGGCGATTGTGGCCTTGAACTTATAATTGCCTGCCGAGCCGACCACGTAGCAGTTGGCAGTGCCGTCTCCGCTCAGATCTATGACGCTAATACCCTTATGAGTGATGACGAGGGAGTGGCTTTGTCCCTTGATTATAACCGTTATTCGCGCGGATACATCGTTGTCGGAAAGATTCTCGGGGAAGCGGACAGTGATTTCAGCTTCTCCTTCTCCGGACGTGGCGCTCAACACGAAATCCGGATTGTCCGAAGAGGCTGTCCAGGCTTTGTCTCCTAAGATAGAGAAACTGGCTGATGTGGCTCCGGCCGGGACTGACAGTTCTGATGTGGAAATGCCGGTAGGCACCATCGCCTTTTGGATGATGTCCAGAGCTAAAGGTGTCACTTCGTCACCGATGAACTTAATACGGGCTTTTCTCTGGGAAGTCTCTGTATTAGGGGCTATCGTGACTGTGTAGGAAACAGAGTCTTCGACTGCGGCGGCTTCTGTTATCGAAGTCCACTCGCTTTCGTTCACGACAGTGTAATGGACATTGACGGCAAGACGCACATCAACTGTTCCTCCGTCGGAGTCCACGGTGAATCTCTTTTGCGATAGAGTCATAAATGGCTCCTCGTCCGCACTGCAGGCTGAAAGCGAGGCGAAAAAGAGAACGCCGAGAAGTATTCTATATGGTTTCATCGTTATTGAGTTAAATTGTGATTCGCATAGCTTTGTGAAGAATGGCGGACTTTACTGTCCGAGGAAAACACTTTGTTTCAGCAAAGCTGCCTTGATGTCGGAGAAATCAAGGCAGCCTGGAGAAACGGCCTTCGTTACGCTGAGCGCCGCCGCTATTCCGGCGGCCTGGCCCATGGCCATCGCAGGCGGCATAACCCTGACTGCTCCGGCGGCGTCAGAGGTGGCGGACAGGTCGCGTCCGGCAAGGATAAGGTTGTCAACTCCCGACGGTAACAATGACCTGTATGGAATACCGTACCATCTGGCATTGATCACAGTATAAACAGAGCTGGAAGGACTGTCTCCGCCACCGTGTACGTCAACTGAGTTGGAAGCGAGTGCAATGCTGTCTTCAGGAGTCGCTCCGCTGATAAGGTCATCCGCCTTGAGGATGTATTGACCGTGAGGGTGCCTCGACTCTCTGACGCCCAGAGTGGAAGCCGAGCACAAAAGCACCGCGTCCTTACAGCCTGCGACATATTTCCTGAAGAAGTGCATGAGTCCCTGTACCTGTCTGCGTCCTTCGATTTCTCCGGAAGTCAGGCTTTCGGATTCCGTGGGATTGATGTTTCTTACCCGTGAACAGTTTACCACCCATTCATCATCCTTTACGCTTTTGAAGATGTTCACGCTTTTACGAGCGAGATCCCATTCCCCATTGGCCTCCGCTTCTGCGACATTCCAGTGTAAAGCCCTGTAGCTTACGTTGTTTACCCTTCTGAATTCGGGAAGGTGCTTCTGGACATCTGATTCCAGTGCGGCAGAATCCACATGCCCGATGCGGAAGAAAAGTGAGGTGGGCTGGATGGCTCCCTCTCTTTCCGGATTGCCGAGATCGCAAGGGACTCCGGCCTTGAATGCGACATCTCCGTCTCCGGTCGCGTCTATGATGACTTTTGACGAAATCTCTCTAAGTCCCTCTTTGGTAACGACGGTGACTTTGGAGATGCTGTCGCCTTTCTTGACGACATCGAGGCAGAACGAGTGATAAAGAACCTTAACCCCTGCCTCTGACGCCATCACGTCAAGCAGATATTTGAGACCCTCGGGCTCAAAAGGAGTAACGTGGTCGTGCCCCGCCTTTATCCAAGCCGAATACGGGGTCTGCCATCTGACCTTTGCTGGATCTATCGCCCAGCCGTTCTGTACAAGCCTGTCCACAATCTCTCCGAAAAGCCCTTTGATGATCTGTTCTTCACCGTATCGGTCGTAACAGGTCATAAACGGCCCTATGAGACCTTTTGTCGCCATTCCGCCAAGACAGTTTCCGGAATCGAGAATCATGACCCTGACTCCGAGCCTTGCGGCTGCTATTGCGGCACAGACTCCGGCCGGCCCGCCTCCGACCACGAGTACGTCAACATCTCCGCCTGACGGGATGTCCTTCCTTTTTTCGCAGGAAGTCAGCGCTGGGGATACTGCCGCGGCGGCGGTCAGGAGTCCCGAATTGATAAGAAATGTCCTTCTGTCCATCTGAAATGTTTTAGTCGTTAGTGTATGATAATTAAGGCTGTACTCTCTTTGGGCCGGTTTTATCTCTTCTTACCTGCTGGTGTATGGCCCTGAAATGGTCTTTACGGTCATCCTGCCATCCTCGTCACCCAGTACGTAAACGTTATAGGAAGTCCCTCCTTCGTTGACTCTCACTACAATATGCCCGTCAGCTCCTTTTACGTTCCTGTTGTAATTGGAATACGCCTTCTGCTCATCGCAGGTGTTGGTGATGAATACGCTTAGGTCTGGAATCAGCTTTGTTACACCCTCGAATGTGTCCTTTCGGGGGTGTCCGTCCGTCCAGCTGTTGACCACCCAGCACTGAGGGTTAAGATATCTCATCGCCCAACAGGTATTCTTGAAACCATAGCCGTTTGTATTGCTTGTGCCGTGGTGGTCGGCTTTCATCACCTCGACCTCGCCGCAAACCTTGGCGACAGGAGTCTCTATATCTTTCCATGCGAATGTGGACAGACCGTTGTACTGAAGGTCGCCGCCGGAGAAAAAATCAAACTTGCCGTAGCTTATACGCACCGCGGCGCTGAGGTGGTTCTCTTCAGGGCAGTTGTCTCCGTTCTGCACGTCTTTGGGGTCAGCTACGGAAATCCTGTCCGCGGCGGGGAAGGTGGACAAAGCGTTTTCTTCGGCTCCTGTCCAGATGTCGCCGTTTACGGCAAGGTTACGGACTTCAAAAGCCGGGTAGTCACCCGGAACTTTTTGCAGGACGATCTGTGACACCGATCCGGCCTTGAACCTCTCCGCTTTCATCCCCGAATTTGCGACGTGCCATTTCACGGCGTTGATGTAGTTTCTGACATTACCTGCGTTGGCTGATTCGTCGGCGAGGTCGAACGGATAGTCATAATCCGGATATGCCCTGTCAATCAGTTTGCCGACGGGAAATATGTCGAGTATTTCAGCCATACTTGCCTTTTTGTATGTCGAAGACTTGTCCGATACCGGCATATTGGAAGCTCCCCCTATATGGTCATTGTGGAAATGGCTTGTAAGGACGTAGTCGATTCTGTCGTTTCCTGTCCAGTCCATCGCTTTCCTGATATAGTCGGCAATGAAAGATCCGGCTCTGAATGAAGTGTTCCGGGTCGGGTCCCAGCGTTGCCTTATTCCGACATTCGACGTGTTCCCGACTTTACCGGTGTTTGCCTGAGAGCCTGCGGCGTCCAGAAGCATCAGCGTACCGTCAGGCATAATAATGAATATGCACTCACCTGTGGTTGTGTTGATGAAATGGATGTCAAGTTCACCTTTGTCCCAGGCCGGAATCGCCTTGCCGACTTCCGCGTCTGTTACCGTATTCCCTTCGGAAGCGCCGGGTATGACTATAGTGGGGTTTTCTTTGCTGCCGCAGGCTGAAACGCAGATGCAGGTCGCCGCGATTCCGGCGGCAAACCTTGCTCTGTCTTTTCTCATTGTCATAATGCTGTCAGTATAGTGTTATATGGCTGTCTTAAACTATCTGGAACGGTAGGGACCGAATATCCTGTTGACCCTGTAGCTTTGGTCACCGTCCTCCAGGACGTAAACCCAGTACTTGCTCCCTCCGGGGCAAACCCTGACTACAATGTGTCCGTTTGTGCTGCATATCCTGTCAAGGAACCGCCGGATTCTCGGAAAGTTGACCTCGGCTAAATTAGTAAGGAAGACCTTGGCGTCCGGAGAAGTGTCATACACTCTGCCAAGAGTCTCCGGATTGGGTTGGACATCTCTCCAGGGGCTGCCTACGACAACAAAAGGCTTGAGGGCTTCGAGCAGCTCTTTTCCGTTTGCGCCTGACGTGAGGTGGTGCCCGCCTTTCATAACGTCAACCTCAGGGACCACTTTCGATACGGGACGCTCGATGTCCAGATAGGGATATGCCTCTGTACTCTTGTACTGGTTGTCTCCTCCTGCGAAATAATCGAACTTGCCGTAAGTCAGGGTGAACATACAGCTCAGGATGTTCTCGTTTGGGTATGCGTCTATGTCTCCTGAAGCCGCAAGCGCATTCACGGAAGGTATCTCAGTCGTTGCCTGAAGTCCCGTACCGGTCCAGACATAGCCGTTGGCCGCGATGTTCCTTACGTGGAAATCAGGGTATGAGGAAGGCTTCTTCCTGAGCGTTATCTGTGAGGTTGAGCCTGGAATCATGGCCTCTTTGACCATCCCTTTCTTCTCCCCCCAGGAAATGAAGGCGGCGATATTCTTGCGGTGAGGCTCTGAGGACATATTGCCTGAAGGGTACTCCTCTGGGTCGGCGCGCACAATTATTCTATCAGGAAGGAACTCGTTTCCTACTTCCGCTATTCCTGTCAAGGCAAACCCACCTTCTTCGTTCCTTTTTTGTCCTTGCGCGACAGAACCCATATGATCCGCATGGAAATGGCTGATCATCATATAATCCAGATGCTTGCCACTGCCGGATGAGCCTGAACGAGTGTCATTCGTCATGGGCAGGAAGTGGCGGAGATAGTCAGTAATCACTTGACCGGCGGTGATAGAAGCGTCCGGCCTCGGAGGAGTGGGGAGACTCGCTACTTTCTTCGTGATGATCGAGCCGCCTGCATCCACAAGCATAGACGTGCCGTCCGGGAATATGTAAAGGGTGCTTTCCCCTCTGCCGGTGTTTATGGTATGGATGTCAAGATATCCTTTCCGCCAAAGTGGGAGAACCTCTCCTTCTTTCGCTTTGCGTATGGGTGACCTTGCTTCGGATGTTACGGAAGATATGCCGATGACCGCAAGCAGGACCGCCGTTTTATATATGACACTCCTTCTCATGATTCTGTCTGGTCAAAAGTGAAACTTTCCCAAGGAAGCTGTGCGTCCTTGCCGTTGTCCAGCACGTCGGCCACGTGGCGGAGCATCGGGAATGACTTCAGGTCAACATTACCTTGCGCGGCGCGCTTTGAGATGGCGGAGAACACCCGGCGGGCCACCACAAGGCTTTCGAGTGTGACACCTGAAAGAATATTCAAGGCCTCTTCGTAGGTCTTGCCCTCTCCGAGCAGGATTCCGATTTTTCTGGTTCTTCCGCCGTAGACTGTGACATATAGGTCTCCGATGCCGATGTTTTCGCAGTCGCGGCTTGCTCCCTGAAGCTCAAGAAGAAGCCTCATCTCTTTGACAGCCTGATAGAAAGCCCCGGCCTGGCTGTTGTAGTGAAGCCCGGCATCCGGCCCGAGCTGCCTGTTCACAAGTCCTATGGTCATCGCCACCGCAAGGGCATAGCCGTTTTTCAGCGCGACGGCGCTTTCAAGCCCCTCGACATCATCTGTCAGGGAGATATGATAATATTCGGTTGACATAGCGGACTTCATCATCCTCAGGGTCTCGGGACACTTCCCGCAGAAAGCGACTTCCGTCTGGTCATGGGCAACCAGCTCGTAGCTGGTGCAAGGCCCGCCGATTGCGCAGACAAGCCTTTCGATTCCTTTGGCGGCGAGGCTTCGTCTCCAGTACTCAGGGTAGGAAATCAGTGAGCCATCCTCAAGATTGACAAGTCCTTTTGTAACGGACAAGACCGGAACAGAAGGGGGAAGCCCGGCAAGCACGTTCTCAAGGAACCAGTCAACTCCGAACGAGCTGACGCCTCCGATGACAAAGTCACAGCCTTCGACGGCTTCCTTCCACTCCTCGAATTGGAAATATTCTATACCTTCCGGAAAAGGAATGTCAAATTTCGGGTGTTTGCCATTGGACTTGCACTCTTCGATTATTCCCTTGTCCAAAGGTGTCCCGACAAGCCTGACGATGTTGCCGTTCTCTCTGGCCGGGAACGCAAGGGCGGAACCCATCATTCCGGCTCCGATGATAGTGATTGTCTTTGACATATTCTATAACAGCTTTAGTAATTATCAATTCTACATCGCAAAAGTAAATAACTTTTGTGATAAATAAAATAGTTGAAAATAAATTTTCATTTCTGTAAAATTATTTTCATATTTGTTTTGTAATGAAAATAGTTATGGATAAGGTTGAAGAAAGGCAAAAGAAAATCAAGGATATTCTCGGGATGGTGGAGTCCATCAGTACAGAAGAGCTTGCTGAACGGATGAATGTCACAGGTGCGACAATCAGGAAAGACCTCAGGGAGATGGATAGCCGTTATGAGGTAATCCGTAACCGAGGGCGTGTCTCGCTGGCAAGAAAGCTGATTGTGGACAAGGACATTATGGAGAAAATTTTCATAAATGCCGACAAGAAAAACAATATCGGGGCAGCGGCAGCGGCGTTGGTGACCCCGGGGGACTCGATAATGGTCACGTCAGGATCCACAATCGATGCCTTCGCCCATCATCTGGAGGCTAATGGGACACTCAATGTCGTCACTCCGTCGGTCAGTGTGGCGGCGACTTTGGCGTGCAAGGACGGTGTCTCTGTCGTGATGCTTGGTGGCACTATCGTAAGGAACTCAATGTCAACACGTGACAGCTATAGTATCGAGGGGCTGAAAAACATAAATTGCTCCAAACTGTTCCTGAGCTGCGATGGTTTTGACTTCGCAAGCGGGGTCATCACGGCTTTTCTGGATGAGGCGAGACTTACCCGCGAGATGGCTAACCGTGCGAAAAGCGTGGTTCTGCTGGCAGATTCAAGTAAGTTCGGCAAGACCGGCTTCGGCAAGATCTGTGACCTTGGCGAGGTGGATATACTGATCACCGATGACTGTTTCCCGGAGGCGACCCTGCGCAGAATAGAAGACTTAGGCGTGCACGTGATAATCGCCAAGGACATAGTCCGATAATCAAGGTACTTCCAAATCCGGCATTTCCATAAAAATAAGGGAACTATGAAGTTGGCTGACATTGTCGGAATTGGCGACGTTAGC
>CAYMOB010000027.1:0-30028 GCA_964391955.1 uncultured Muribaculaceae bacterium
ATACAGGGTAGTGTTTCTATATTCTCAACTTAACATAATCCAAATTGTGTAACAATTTCATTTTAATTTACAAATATATGGAAAAAAGATTTGTGACTAAAATTTTTGAGGTTGATTCTTTATCTTCATCACCTATCAAGTTCCTTTATCCCCTTGATGTCAAGTTGATACCGTCCTGCCCAGATGATTCCTTAGGACTTCTTGAGGTGAATACCTATTGGGCAAATTGGTGTTCTCGTCATTTGTCGAAAGGTATTTATGAGGTACGTACAACTTTAACCCGTTCTAAATGGGTTGTTTCTGAGTTTGTTTCTGTTGATTAACTTTTTAGTATGTTTTATATGGAATCTAAAGATTTTATGCAATTAGTTAAGTCTTTGCCTCTTTGGTGTAGGCTTGTTGTCCTTGTGTCTTTAGCCGTCGCCGGTGCTTTGTATTTGTCTTCTTGCGCCAACACTAAGGCCGTTGTTAGGTCTAATGCTGAACAAACACAGTCGTCTATCACTATCACAACTAATAATCCTACCTCTGTCACGGTGACAAATAAGCAGGATTCGTTAGGCTTTAATTTTAATCCAAATAAAAATTAGTTATGAATCCTATTAATTCAAAGTCGTCCAATGGTCAGCAGGTCGGCACTGCTCCCGCCAACCCGATCAATGACCCTGGTTTTGTATCCACCCAAGGTTCATCTACTTATGAGCTTTCCGCCCCTAATCTTCTTACCGCTCGTTTCGGTGAGGTAACACCTTTCTTTTACTTTAATGCAATTGGCCGAGATAGGCTCGAGCTTCGTTCTTCGCAGGATTTGCGAACATATACTTTAGGTGCTCCTCTTATGTCTTCGGTTCGGATGAAGAAAAGTTATTTTTCGGTGCCACTCAAATGTATTATGCCCAATACTTGGGATTATTTGTTTGTTAATCCAGTAAAAGGTAATGACGTCCCAGATGATGCTTACTCTCTTATAGACATTTGGCATTTGGTTTATGTACTTGCAGCATCTTGCGCCGATGAAACATATAGTGCATCCAGTACAGGTCTTACAGAAGCCGAATTAGGAACAATTCGTTTTAGGCTCTTTATGCTTGTCTTTTTGCTCATCTCTAAAGGCTCGCTATTAGATTATTTAGGTATTTCTACAGCGCAACTTGTTGAAGATTATGATTTCCTCAATTCCGTATCGGCTTTCGATCCAGAATTAGCTGATAATATTAGATCTAAAGTCTCTGTTGATAAGTCCTTTGACCTGTTTTGCAATTACCTTGCCTCCGTTGAAGATCATTGGTCAATTTCTTTTATATATGATGATGATGACCCTGTTAGTGGAGAACAATTTCCTGTATCTGTAAATATTAATAATTATAGTTCTTTGTCGGAGATACGCCAATGGTTTTACTCTTTTGTAGAGCATCCTGATGCTCGTCTCTCATATCCATCGAATTATAATATTTTTTTCAAGAACACTTTTTTTAGTTACTTCATCGAGTTTTGCTCATGTGTCGCTGATGCTTACAGGCAGTTTAATCCTTCCGTAACCGATTTCAGCGATAAGCCTGCCGTCACCCTCCCCGTCAATCTTTACAAAGTGGTTGCTTATCAGATGATTTGCGCCCAATATTACACTAATGACCACGTTGATAGCCTTTATAATGCTAATCTATGGCTTTCCAACATGAAGTCATTGCAGGGTCTTTCTTCAGAGTCTTTCAGTTATAACGGTGTGCCGGTCTATTATGATGTGTTCAGCTATCACAATCTTGATTTAATGCTTCAGCAGCTTTATAAGCCTTTCGTTCCAGGCGAAAAGCAGAATTATTTGTATTTTCTCTTCAACCTCTTCAGTTATCGTCGCTCTCTTCGTTATGGTGACTATTTTATGAGTTCGCGCCCGCAGCCTTTGGCTGTCGGAGATGTTACAGTACCAGTTGTCGGTGAAGGTGTAAATGTTATTGATGTTAATAAGAATTTGCATATTCAGAGGTTTCTTAATGCTGTTAACCGTCTCGGCTCCAACATTTTGGAATACACGAAAGGAATTTTTGGATATAGGCCGCAGGCCGTAGAACCTACTCCTAATTTCATCAGTTCCGAGTATCTCGTTGTTGGCTGTGACGAGATAGACAACACCGCCCAAGACCAAGGCACTGTTAACACCAATCTAGTCAGTCAATCTTCGCAGTATGCTTTTGATGTTAATATAACAGACAACAGTGTTATTCTCGGCCTCTGCTCTTTTGAGGTTTTAGGTGCCTATCCTTACACAGTTGAGAGAGACAACCTCCATTCAAACCGCTATGATATGTTTAATCCTTTTTTGCAGCACCTCGGAGACCAAGAGGTCAAGGCTCTTGAGTTAGGCTACTGCAAGGCTATTGACGTGCCTTTCGGCTACCAGGTACGTTATGCCGAGTATAAATTCAAATATCCGCAACAGCATGGCGGCTTCAACGACGAGAGCCTAAGATTATGGTCAATGCCTTACAAGTTTGATTACGGTCATACAGTTCTTTCCGAAGATGCCATTAGGTTTAATCAATCAGATTTTGACAAGTTTTATAAGTCACTCACTTATAGCTCTTTGGCTAACTATTTCCATTTTCAGATTTGCTTTCAAAACAGTTTGAGAGCCAACCGCGCTATGGACTTCCAGCCTAATTTGCTTGGTTGATTGCGAGGGCGTTTTTAACGCCCTCTGATATTGTTTTGTTTCGCTTAGTGAAATAAAACCTACTTCTTTCATATGTTTCGTTTCGTTTCAGAATGAAATGAAATGAAATATATATCTGAAGCGTGAGCGCCTCGCCGACAGGCGACCCGCAATGAATGAAGTGTAGTGTAACGTAGTGGAATGAAACGTAATGAATGAGGACACCAACCTAAACTAAACGCGAAAAATTTCGAGAGGGTTTGGGAACATAGTTCCCAATGAATTAAATAATACCACTTTAAATTATTTTATATTATGTATGTTATACCAGAATTGCGGTTAAACCGCTTTGAGGACGTTCGCATACCGAACTCCAAGGATTTGTATATTAAACTTGGTTTGCGCTCTGTCGTCCGCCCCGGAAGTGTAGGCCAGGACGGTGAATTTACTGAACCTGTGAATACAATGTCCGTTATGTCCAAGCAGGATAGTTTGACTTTAGGACAACACGAACTTTATCGCCAATATGCGGAAAGCTTGAAGAGTGTGCCAACTGCTGATGATAATTTATCATTTGATTCATCAGAATAATATGGGGATTCGTCAAAGGGGTATTTGTTCCGTTTATGTTTAAATACCCCTTTGACACAAAAAGTAAGAATTATGGATTTTTTAAATTTTGGCTCATCCCTTTTTGGCTCTGCCGTTTCCTCCATTTCCACCGCTGTTCAAAATCGTAAGAATCGCGATTGGCAAGAGAAGATGTATGCCCGTCAGCTTGCAGATGAGCGCGAATCTTGGATGATGCAGAATGATTATAACGAGGAGATGTATAATAAGTATAACAGTCCTTCCGCCCAGTCTCGGCAGATGCTTGCCGCAGGCATCAATCCCGATATGCAGGAGCTCTCGGGCAATACCCTTTCGCCTTCTTCCGCTCTCGGTTCTGCTTCCGTTCCCTCTGTATCCGGTCAGAATCCTATTGATTTCGTAGGAGCTTTTATGAACATTGCCGAAATGATAAATTCAGTGCGATCATCTGAACTTGATAACGAGTTAAAGGAAGCCGAGTTGCAGAAGCTTTCTCAGACTCATGCTATGGATTATATGGTTAAAAATTATGAGTTGTACAAAGACGTTTATAAAGATGCTAAAGGTACTAATACTATGGGCGAGTTATTTGATGCTTCAATGTCGTCTTCTAATAATCTTTGGAAATATTTTGAAAAACAAGGCTTGTCGAAGCGTTCTGCAAAGCTTGCAGCTCGTTATGTAATGACTATGGATGTGGATAAGCTCCATAATGAATACTATACACGCCAGTCTGCCAAAGATTCAAGTCGTAAGGCTTACGCTCTTGGCAAGGCTGACCCCTATTATAAAAATAATGATGATGATTTCATTACTGCATTAAATGAGTTTCTCTCTCGTTCTGATGAGTTTGATAGACTTATGCAAAAGGCCAATAATAATGTAAATAAATATAAGGCTGATTATTACAGTTCTAAAAACGGTTCAGTTGATGCATATAATGAACAGCGCATTTCATCGGCAAGCGCTGAAGTAGCAGAGTCTAATGCTGCTGATGTTCATAATCAGAAGGAGTTGAATGAAGATATTAACAAATTTATAGATTCGTTTGATAGTGATTGGGCGAGGTCTATTGCGCGCTTGGTTGTTTATGTTTTAAAAAATACGTCTTTTGGTTCTAAATGATTTATGTGTTTAGCTCCCATACTTATAAAAAATAAGTCTCGTATGTATAGAGGTAAGGTTGATACTCTTACCTCTTTTCACGATACGAATTCTCAGTATCTTTATGTTAATTGTGGCGTTTGCCCAGAATGTCTTCGCAAAAAACAGATGTATCTTATACAACGTTGTCAATTGGAATCAATTGATAATTATTTGTTTTTTGGTACTCTTACATATAGTAATGCTATGCTTCGTTCTGTTGATGTTAACGGCTATATTCATTATTATGCTGATTTCACTGACTTTCAGAAGATGTTAAAGCGGCTACGCAAATACCCTTTTTTCATCTCTCATTCTGATTTCAAATATTTGGTTGTCAATGAGTACGGGTCTAAAAAACACCGTCCCCATTTCCATTTTATCATTTTCATTCCGAAGAAATCTGTAGATACTGCTTTTACACCTATACAATACGAAAATTTACTTCGAAAGTTGATATTATCCGAGTGGAAACGTAATGTTGGTTCTACTCGTACACCTATTTATAAGCCGTTATGCGAATATGTTGCTAAATACAAAAACGGCAAGTTGTATACTAATTACGATTTACATTTTGTTAATCCGTGTCTTACAGATAATCAGGAATCTGATGTTTCTTTTTATGTATCTAAATATTGTCTTAAATATGATGATTGGATTGAATCTAAACGCAAGGCATTGTATCTTAATGTCCCTACTCTTGAGGAATATTTTGACGTATGGAACAAGATAAAGCCCTCTATTCGTAAAAGTCATTACTTTGGCATTACTCCGAATGCTTCCTCTTATATTCGTGAGTGTATAGATGTCTATTCTTCTAGGTCTTTGTACCCTCTTTTCCGTAATCCTCTTACTGGTCAGCTTTTCCCAATGTCTCCATATCTCTTCAATAAGTTCGGAACTCTTGAAGATAAATATGAGTTTTATTACCGTTCTCAAAACCCCGATTCTTTTGATGATAGTTTTCATTTTACCCATGAGGTAAGAGAATATTATAATAAATTAGATAAATATTCTCGTCAAAATTCTTTGATTTCTTCTTATGATTGATTATTTTTGTAAAAAATACTTTGGTTATGTCTTCTGAACAGATTGTTTTTATGGTTATTTTGTCTGTGCCTTTGCTTTTTGCGCTTGTTTCGTTTATTGTTCGTTTACGAACAGTGTGGCTTCGTGGTAGTTATTATAAGAAATCTCGCCACGATGTTAAGATAGATAAGACTTCTTAACATAATCCTAAATTGTGTAACAAAACAGGCGAGTGGCGTCACAACAGTGAAGCAATTGATTCGGGGTCGAATTTGTCGAGCGTGAATCCTTGGCGGAAAGTAAATCCATCGCCTAAGACCTGCAAACCGGCGGAAACAGCCATCTCGTTGAGAAGCCTTACGCTGGCCGCCGCCCAGGTGAAAGAACCGAACGCCATAAAACGCCTGTTCTTGACAAGTCGGTCGCGGACGGCTTCCATAAGCTGTCGCGCAGGCGGCAATATTCCATTGTTATAGGTCGGAGATCCGAGAATCAAAGTGTCATACCGGAATACATCCCTTAAGGCAAACGAGCAGCTTTCTTCGTTGAGGTTATGGAGAGCGAACGGAATCCCGCGTCCAGAAAGTGATTCGGCCAAAGCGAAAGCCGCCTTCTCGGTGTTGCCGTACATCGAGCCATATGCCAGACACACTCCGCGCTCCAGAGGTTCATAACGGCTGAGTTTATCGTAGAGTTCGACTACATCCGTAATACTCCTCTCCCAAACAGGGCCGTGGGTGCTGCATATGCGGATGATGTCAAGCCCGCCCAATTTCTTAAGAGCCGACTGGACGGGGGCGGCATACTTCCCGACGATATTCGAGTAGTACCTTGTCATTTCGTCCTTATATTCATTGAATATGTCCGCTCCGGTGTCGGTAACCGCCTCCGGGAACACCTTGAAAGTGCCGAACGCATCGCCTGAAAACAACGTCCTTTCCTGCGGACACCAAGTCACCATTGTCTCCGGCCAGTGTACCATAGGAATCATAAAGAATTGAAGGTCAATACTTCCCAAAGAAAGACACTCACCTTCCCCTATCACTCGGATATTGTCCGTCAAACCTTGGAACCCCTCAATCATCGAGACGGCCTTGGCGTTCGTGACTATCGTACATTCAGGATATTCACTACGAACAGCAGATTGAAGTGCACTATGGTCTGGCTCCATATGGTTCACCACAAGGTAGTCAATCCTCCTGTCCCCTATCTCTGCCTTGATGTTGGAGATAAAGTCATCCCTGAATGCCGCCGCCGCGGTATCGACAAGCGCGACCTTCTCGTCAAGAACGAGGTATGAATTGTAGCTGACACCTTCAGGAAGGGGCCATTGCCGCTCGAAAAGCTGAGTCTGACGGTCGTTGACACCAACGAACCTTATTCTCTCGGAAAGTCTCATAATAATAAACCAAATATGACCCTTATATATAAGGAAGACAAATTTACGAAACTTATTCCGCTTTTTCTTAAATTTGCGTCAAGTAAAGACAAAAATAGCGGCAAAATATCCTAAAACAAAAATGTTACCACTTAAAACATTATTGTTTTACTCGCTATTTATAACATAAATAATCAAATATGCCAGAAAGTCAACAGCAAACAGGACTAAGCACAATGCTCCCCCCTCTTCCGGAGCGTATGAGGCCAAGAAATCTGTCGGAATATGTCGGACAGAGGCATCTTATCGGCGATGGTTGCATACTGAGAAAGATGATAGAGAGCGGAAACCTTTCTTCATTCATACTGTGGGGTCCGCCGGGCGTAGGGAAAACCACGCTTGCAGGAATCATAGCCCGCACTTTGTCACGTGACTTCCATACATTGTCCGCTGTAAGCGCCGGAGTCAAGGATGTTCGGAATGTCATCGACAAGGCTCAGGGAGCTTCCGTGTTCTCGAACGGAGCGTCCCCGATTCTGTTCATCGATGAAATCCACCGCTTCAACAAGGCTCAGCAAGACGCGCTTCTGGGAGCTGTCGAGAACGGAACCATCGTCCTTATCGGGGCCACCACAGAGAACCCATCTTTCGAAGTGATAACCCCACTGCTTTCACGTTGCCAGGTATTTGTGCTCAAGTCATTGGAAGCCAGCGACCTGCAAATGCTTCTTGACAGAGCCTTGAAAGAGGATGTGCTTCTCAGGGAGAAAAAGATAGAGATAAGGGAGTGCGAGGCTCTGTTCCGATACAGCGGAGGCGACGGAAGGAAACTTCTGAACGTCCTCGAGATTGTGGTTGACTCATTCTCCGGAAAGAAAGAACCGTTTATAATTGACAACAAGACAGTTACGGAATGTATTCAGGAGAATATGGCGATTTATGACAAAGGCGGCGAGATGCACTACGACATCATCTCGGCCTTTATCAAATCCATCCGGGGATCAGACCCGAACGCTGCTGTCTATTACCTTGCGAGGATGCTGGACGGAGGAGAGGATCCGCTTTTCATAGCAAGAAGGCTTTGCATTTCGGCAGCCGAGGATGTCGGTCTGGCCAATCCGAACGCCCTTCTTCTCGCCGAGGCCTGCTACCGTGTAGTTCATCAGATAGGTATGCCTGAAGCCAGGATTCCCCTTTCAGAGGCGACGATTTACCTTGCAAGCTCTCCTAAAAGTAACTCAGCCTATATAGCTATAGGAAAAGCTCTTGAAGCGTCATCAGCCGACAAGTCAGCACCTGTGCCTCTTTACCTGAGGAACGCCCCGACGAAACTTATGGAGGAGTTGGGCTATGCGGATGGCTACAAGTACGCCCACGACTTTCCCGGCCATTTCGTGGATCTGGAATTCCTGCCCAAGGGGCTTGAAGGAACGGTTTTCTATGAGCCGGCGCGCAATCCTCAGGAAGACAGACTGAAAGCTTATCTTGAAGCCTGCTGGCCGAAATACTACTCGAAAAAGTAATATTTTAGTTAAATTTGCAAGTATTTTTAAAGCAACGATGATGATAACAGATCTCTTGATCCTGATCGCGGGCCTTGTCCTGGTCGTAATTGGAGCCGAATGGCTTGTGAACGGATCGTCCACAATCGCCAGAAAGGCAGGTTTGAGCGAATTTGTAATCGGACTTACGATCGTCGGCATCGGGACTTCCTCTCCCGAACTTGTCGTAAGTCTCACCGGAGCGCTGAAGGGCAATCCGGACATCGCAGTCGGCAACATTGTAGGCTCAAACATATTCAACGCCCTCTTTATATTAGGATTCACCGCTCTGGTCAGACCGATAGCGATGACAAGGAAGAATGTCAGGATAGATATCCCTATCAACATAGCCGTCAGCGTGCTTCTTATCCTGTTAGGAATGCACTGCTCGCTTTTCGGGCTTGGAACCGAAAACACCCTCAGCAGATTGGACGGAATTGTCTTTCTTCTGCTTTTCGCCGTCTATATGTACTGGTCCTTCAAATCCGGGAAATCCGATGCCGCTGAAACCGGGCCCGGGACCGGGAAAGACGGAGGCAAGGTCTGGGTCGCCGCGCTTATGGTGATCGCGGGACTGGCCGCCCTTGTTTTCGGCGGAGACAAATTTGTGGACAGCGCGACCAGGATAGCCCAAAGACTTGGCGTCAGTGACAAGTTCATCGCAGTCACAATCCTCGCCGGAGGTACCTCGCTGCCGGAATTAGTGACCTGCATTGTAGCGGCGGCAAAGAAAAAGGGACAGCTTGCCCTCGGAAACATACTCGGTTCGAACATCTGCAACATACTGCTGATACTCGGCACTTCAGCCCTCGCCTACAGACAGCATCCTGGTTCCCCGTCCGGACTCTCGTTCTCCGGAATGACCATGGTTGACCTCGGCCTGCTTTTACTCGGCGCCGTGCTGATCTGGGCCACCGCATTCACAGGCAGAGGGCGGAAAATGGACAGAATCGAAGGCGGGGGGTTCCTGCTGTGCTACGCCGGCTACGTGGCGTGGCTGGCTACCAACTTGTAAATGAATATACAAACACACGATAACAATGAAATTCAAGCCGACAAATTACCAACTGGTGAACGTAGGCACCGGAAGAATATTCCAGGATGCCGGATGGTCGCTCGCAGATCCTGAGGCTTCCGCCCCATCGCTGGTCAGAGCTGTCTATGAAAATGAGAGATTCACTCCGCGCGATGACCACAGAGGCCTATACAGGTACTCGGAATGGCTCCCCATCAACAGGACACTGAGAAACTCCCACGCTCCTGTGACCTACAAGAGCAAAGGATTGGCCGACCTTCTCGGAATGTCCAATCTGTACATAACCCTTTCCGGATATGTGCCCAAGCACGGAGCAAAGATGGAGACATGCTCATTCAAGGAGACCGAGGCGTTCTCAGTGTGCGCCAGACTTCCTAAAAACGACAAGCGTATTCTGGTCGTTCAGTCCGCCGGCAACACCGCCAGGGCTTTCGCCCGCGTCTGCTCGGACAATGACATTCCGATAGTCATCTGCATTCCGAACGACAACATCAGCGACCTTTGGTTCATAAAGAAGATAAGACCGTGCGTCAAAGTCATAGCCACGCCTAACGGCACGGACTACTACGACGCCATAGCCCTTGGCGAGAAACTATGCAAGGACCCGCGTTATCTGGCTGAAGGCGGAGCCAAGAATGTGGCCAGAAGGGACGGTATGGGCACGACGGTGCTGAGTGCGGTTGAAACAATAGGACGCATTCCAGACGCATATTTTCAGGCTGTCGGCAGCGGTACAGGTGCGATCGCGGCTTGGGAAAACGCTTGCAGGCTTGCGAAGGACGGACGTTTCGGCGAGAACAAGATGAGGGTCTATTGTTCCCAGAACGCGCCTTTCACCCTTATGTATGATTCCTGGAAGGCCGGGTCAAGAGAGCTTGTCCCTATTACTCCTGAAGAGTCCAGAAAGAAGGCCGAAGTGATCCTTGCCAAGGTGCTGTCCAACAGAAAACCTCCATACAGCCTCGCCGGTGGCTTGTTTGACACCCTCAAAGAGTCAAACGGGGATTTCTTCAAAATAGGCAACGATGACATCGTCTATTGGATGCTCCAGTTCTTCAACAAAGAGGGCTACGACATATTCCCGGCGGCGGCTACCGCCGTAGCCGCCTTGAAAAAGGCTCTTGACGACGGTACTGTCAAGAAGGATGAGACCGTTATGCTGAACATCACAGGAGGCGGGATGCTGAACGCCACCAAACAAGGCTTCGAGCTGAAGAAGCCGGACCTGATCCTGAGTCCAGACCTTTCGTCAGAGGAGATTATATCAAGCGTAGACAGGCTGTTCTGATTTTGGGAGAATAAGAAGGCCGCGGCGGTCTTCACATAAAAACGAGAGAAAGGGGCTTGACTGATCTTTAGCCAGCCCCTTTCTCTGTTCTTACCCCCTCTGTCAATTCTTGACAGGAACGGGAAAAAAGTTCTCCACACCCCATGGCCGCGATGTGGCGGACAAACGTCAACGCCAGGCTGAAATACTGGCCGTCAATACTCCAGGCGAAGAGGCTCGCCGGAGACAAGCCGCTCCTTGGACTCGACAGGATTGGAATATATTCTAAGGAAAATCTCGCGAAGCTCGGCGCGGTTCAGACGGCGCTCCACCTTGTCCAGCTTGTGCTCGGTGTAATCCGTGAATTTTTCCACATCCTCAGGCGTGTAAAGCTCGGCGTACTTATAAGTACGGTTTACAAGATCATAGGCGATGTAGTTTGTCTTCCAAAGCTGGTAGCCCGCAATGATTCGCTTGTTGACAGCGTAGCGGATAGCCTGATAACGGTCGTTCTTGTCACAGCGGGAAGCCATCTCTATCTCGTCAGGAGTCAATGGAAGACCGAAGTTAAGGTGCACATTGCCCTTCCGCTGCCTGATGCCCATAACGATGCTGTGCATATCCTCCATGCGGGTCTTGACATATTTCTGAGTCCTTGAGATAAGAATCTCTCGAGCCTTGCGGACATCGCACGGCTCATATTCATAAGAGATGCTCAACGGAACTATGTTCAACTCGGAAAAGTTCTCCTGAAAGGACTTTGTTCCGCTCATATCAAGCATCTTAAGCAGGCCCTGCTCAGTAGTGTCGATTCCATCCTTGGTTCGTCCCTGCCTCTGCGCCAGCCAGATAGAAGACTTACCTGAAGTAATGGTCTGACGGATGTACTTGGAAAGAATCTGAGATGAAAGGTAAAGCTCCCTCGCCGAGATGCCGCGGATCACCCGGATCATCCTGTTGGAGCGAAGAAGGTACTCTACAGTCTTGCTCTGCTTAATCAGGTTGTCTCCCACGCAAATCTCGGTCATCGGAATCCCGTTCCTGAAAAGAACCAGCTGGGTAATCGCCGGGTCAAGGATGATGTCCCTATGGTTGGACATTGCAAGAAACTTCCCTTTGACTTCCTTGATGTAGCTTATGCCGTCGTATGAGAAATTATGGATTGTGTTATCCATAACCCAGGTCACGGCCTTGTTCATCACAATCTCCTGAAACTCGTCGATGTTCCGAACACTTTTCAACGTGTTCCGTAGGAAAGTCATAGGCTCTTCCGGGAAAAGATATTCGGATATAGCCAGTACAGCGGGATGGTCGGCTACCTTGTTCAACGCCTCCACCGCCTCGGCATCGTTATAAGGACAAATGCTGTCGAATTCAGATGAATCAGCCATAATAAGTCATCGTTTGAAATTTGTCTACAAATGTAAGCAATTTCCCGACATTATCAAAAAGTCGCAACCTACTTTACATCAACAAGTTCCCCGTCCCTCCGGAAAAGCAGGGAACTGTCGCCGTAGCTCAGGAAGCGGAAACCGTGACCCAGGGCGTAGTCGTAGATTGTCTTCCAGTCACCGCCGACAAACGCGGAGATCAATAGTATCAGCGTGCTCTCAGGCTGATGGAAGTTCGTCACCAGAATGTCTACCAGCCTGAAACGGAAACCCGGCACTATGATTATTCTTGTGCCGACCTTCAGTTCCTCAAGCCCGCGGCTTTCCAAATACGAGACAAGCGCTCCCAGCGCCTCGTCGGTTGAATATGAATATCCACGCTCGTATGGCGCCCACTGCCCGACATCCTCAGGGCTGCCTTTCTCTATGCAGCTGACACCGGCATAGTACAAGGATTCCAAAGTCCGCACGGATGTCGTTCCTACCGCTATAAGCTTGGATTTGTTGCCCCTTATGCGCCTGAGAAGATCCAACGAAACGACGAACGGCTCCCTGTGCATCGGGTGATCCGCCACATCGGAACTCTTGACAGGAAGGAAAGTGCCGGCTCCTACGTGGAGGCAAACGTTCTCACGGTCTATGCCTTTTGATGAAATGGCATCCAGAACCGCCTGTGTGAAGTGAAGTCCGGCTGTAGGAGCGGCAACCGAGCCTCTGATGTGAGCGTAAAGGGTCTGATAGCGCTCCGTGTCGATGGATTCGGTCTCCCTGTTCAAGTACGGCGGAATCGGAACGGTACCGCATACCTCAAGAACTCTGGAGAAAGGGTTGCCGTCCTCCCAGGAAAACTCCACTATTCCGGTCTCTCCGTTCCTTTCAAGCAAGGCGGCCTTCAGCCCCATACCGGCGACATTCTGGTCGCAACGGGGATTATAAAGCGACAATATGTCGTTCTTCCAACGTTTCGCATTGCCTATCACACATTTCCAGCGGCATCGGTCGGTAGCGGCGAAAGCGGTGTTGTACTCAGGGGGATCGACAGGCTCAAGGCAAAAAATCTCTATGTGCGCTCCTGTCTCTCTCTGGAAATGAAGCCTTGCGGGCACTACCCTGGTGTCGTTGAACACCATCAGGGCATCGGCAGGGAGCAACTGGGGAATATTCTTGAACACAAACTCATCGACAATCCCGTCCCTGTAGCGCAGAAGCTTCGACGCATCGCGCTCAGAAAGTGGGTACTTCGCAATTCTTTCGTCCGGAAGATTATAATTGTAGTCCTCGATATGTACTGAAGGTATCATCTCTGTGAGATTTTAAAATTCTCACAAAGTTAACCTAAGTAATAAAAATATCAAATTCCGGCGGGCTGTAGTTCAGATGCCACGGTCATTGTTATAATGTAAATATTTTAGGCCTCTCCCTTGTTTACATATTAAAACCCAGGGGTAAATACTTGTAAACAAGTGTAAAAATCCACCAATGGTTTAAATTATTAAAATAACCAATATTTATAATTGCTTTTTCCTATTTCTTAAATACAGATTATGAGGTTATTAGCAGAAATTATATAATTTATGGGTTAAGGTATGTTCGGTAAAATCATCCGCTTGATGAGACTTGGATCGGTTATATAGGCAGAATCCAAATTGTTATATTCGTTAAATCAGATATATAGCCATATTTATCTTAAGTAGTTTATAAGTAAGTTAGGCGGTTTCGATAACCTTGTTCACTTTTGTAACATGTATTTTTATCTTGATTTTTACATATCTTGATGTTAATTTTGTAAACAAATCACATTTGTAATGGACAAGAGATTTCAGCAATTCCTGACAGCGGAAAACATAACACAATCGCAGCTTGCGGAAAGAATCGGTGTGGCCAAAGCAAGCGTGTCGCACATTCTGGCCGGAAGAAACAAACCGGGATTCGAATTTATCGAGAGTATGGCCAAATGCTATCCGAATCTGAATCTCGACTGGCTGATCGTGGGCAAGGGAAAAATGTACAAGGGGATGGAACCACAATCCGCCGACAGGCCGAAATCCGCGGCCGACGGCGCGGGGGATGACGGATTATCCGATTCTCACGAGCCTGAGCTATTCCCGGAATGCAAGGAAAGCATTGACAACCAGCAGCAAACAGCGCCAGTCTCCCCTGCCGCACAAAAACCGGAACCGCCAAGAATCAAAAAGATTCTGGTTTTCTACGACAACGGGACATTCAAAGAAATTGAATAACGTGGCGTCAGGGTCGGTTTATCGCGTGGTTTGCGAGAAAAAACACGTCAGGTTCTTCCGTTTTATGCTAAATTCGCGGCAGAAACAATCAAGAGTATGTACAGACATCTAATCAGACCGATCTTGTTCAGGCTTTCTCCGGAAGTGGCGCATAATCTGACGTTCTCGGCACTAAAAGTGCTGAGGCATATTCCTTTCGCCGGAAAACTGATGAAAATGATCTACGGCAGCGGGGGCTCATCCTCCTTGTCCAGGAACGTGTTCGGAATAGACTTCCCCGCTCCGGTAGGCCTTGCGGCGGGACTGGACAAGAACGGAGAGTTCTACAACGAGCTTTCGCGCTTCGGATTCTCCTTCATCGAAATCGGGTCGCTGACACCGGAACCGCAACCAGGCAATCCCAAGCCCCGCCTTTTCAGGCTACCGCAGGATAAAGCCATCATCAACAGGATGGGAATCAACAACAAGGGAGTCTGGAACGCGATCCGTCATATTCAGAAAGACCCGCCTAAAACCATCCTTGCGGCGAGCATCGCCAAAAACAGCACCAGCGCGTCGGACGAAGACATAGCCGCCGACTACAAGAAAGCTTTCTCCTATATGTACGATTTCGTGGATATGTTCACTGTCAATGTCTCATGCCCGAATGTCAAAGGCCTGCAGAATCTTCAGGATGTATCCTACCTGTCAGACATAGTTGACCCGCTTCTCGATTTAAGGATATGCTACGACACCTACAAGCCCATACTCGTCAAAGTCTCCCCTGACATTCCGGTCGAGGAACTGGACGAAATCCTGAGATACTGCATGCAGTCCGGGATTGACGGAATTGTGGCCGGAAACACGACAAGATCTCGGGATGGACTGACCGCAGGCAAGGAAAAGATAGAGAAAATCGGTAACGGAGGCCTGTCAGGAGCGCCTTTGTACGAAAAGAGCCTGGCAATGGTCAGACATATTCATCAATTCACTTCCGGACGGCTTCCTATTGTCGGGGTCGGCGGCATAATGTCACCCGAACAGGCGAAGGAGATGCTGGAGGCAGGAGCCAGCCTCATAGAGATCTACACGGGATTCATCTACGAAGGTCCGGCGATAGTCAAGAGAATAAACAAATACCTGGAAGCCAATTATCCGGCCGAATAAAACAATTACCATTATGGCAAACGCGTCAATATGCACCATCGGTGACGAGATCCTGATCGGGCAGATAGTTGACACAAACTCGTCTCGCATTTCCGGCGCATTGGAGGAAATCGGAGTGAGAGTAACCAGAATGCTCTCATTCGGCGATGATCACGACGAGATAGTCAACAACCTCATAAACGAACTGAAGCACAACGAGATAGTCATAACAACCGGAGGTTTGGGCCCAACAAAGGACGACATCACCAAAGCCGCGCTCGCGGAGATTTCAGGCAGCAGGGAATATGTCGTCAACGATGGACAGCTCAAGGTCGTCCACGAAATCCTGCACGCCAGAGGACTTGATGTCCTGGACATAAACAAGGCTCAGGCTCTTGTGCCGGACTCTTGCGAAGTGATTGTGAACAAGCTCGGCACGGCTCCTGTGATGGTGTTCCGCTTCCCTGCCTCCCGCTTCGGTCACAAGGCCACACTCTACGCCCTGCCCGGAGTGCCGTTCGAGGCCATAGGTGCGGTTCCGGATGTCATAAGCGACATCAAAGCCCACGAAAGCCTCTCGGACATATTCCATAAGTGCGTGATGGTCTTCGGATTGGCCGAATCCGCTCTGTCAAAGCTGATTGAACCGTGGGAAGACAGCCTCCCGGAAGATATCCACCTCGCCTACCTCCCGAACCCTCTCACAGGGGTACGTCTCCGGCTTTCAATCTACGGCGGAGAGAGACAAGACGAAGAAAGGCGCATAAAGGCCGAATTTGACCGCCTGAGACCAATTCTGGGCGATATGATATACTCCGACAAGGACGATACACTCGAGAACGCCATAGGGGCTGTTTTACGCAATAGCGGAAAAACTCTCAGTGTCGCTGAATCCTGCACAGGCGGAAAGATTTCCTCACTGATCACATCCGTCCCCGGCTCTTCGGAGTATTACCTCGGCTCCGTCACGTCATATGCGGTTTCCGTAAAAGAGAGAATCCTCGGTGTTCCTGAAGCCATAATCAAAGAATATGGCGTCGTCAGCTCAGAAGTGGCCGCCGCTATGGCGGAAGGTGCAAGGAAAGCGACCGGAAGCGACTATGCGGTCTCCACGACAGGGCTGGCAGGGCCTGGAGGGGATGAAAGGAATCCGGTCGGGACCGTGTGGATTGGCGTCGCCGGGCCAAACGGGACCAAGACTGTTACGAAAGTCTACAAGAATGACAGAAAGAGGAATATAGACCGTTTCGCCGCAGCGGCACTCAACGAATTGCGTCTTTTCATCATTAATGACACAACTCATTGATATTCACCACTTATAACAAAAGCGTTTGCAGTGAAAACATTTTTGTTATAAACGATATGGCATAGGCCGCCAAAGCGCGTAATTATTTGGCGGAGACATCATTGAACACTCTCAGGAAATTCTTTCCGGCAATCTTCTCGATTTCGTCATCAGAATAGCCTCTCCTTGTCATTTCGTCGAAAATGACACCGATTTTTGAAACATCCTCAAGGCCTACAGGAGTCACCTCTATACCGTCAAAGTCAGAGCCGATTCCGACGTGGTCAATTCCGGCCACCTTTACGGCGTGGTCTATGTGATCCACCACCTCCCTATAGGAAGGCCGGGGCAAGGCCGCCATCTCGTCCATAACAGAATTCCACGCCGCCGCTTTTCCGGGATTCAACGGATCGTTGATCCAGTCCTGCTCCGTCCGGCTCTTTGACTCAAGTCCGGAGCCAGCCAAGATCTTGGCAAAACTGTCAGACAAAAAAACAGGGTAGAAATTGATCTGGACTACTCCACCCTTGTCAGCCAAAGCGCGAAGCATATCGTCAGACAGATTCCTCCTATGACGAGCCAGCGCCCTGCAGCATGAATGGGTAGAGACTACCGGGGACTTGGAGTACTTCAGCACATCATAAAAGGTCTCGTCCGATGCATGAGCGATGTCGATCATCATTCCGAGACGGTTCATCTCGGCCACGACATCCCTTCCGAACGGACTCAGACCGCGCCAGCGCTCCCCTTGCGCCGCTGAGTCAGCTATCTCATTGTCTGCATTGTGCGTAAGGGTCATATATCGTACACCGAGGCGGTAGAACATCCTCAGTAGTGAAAGAGACTTCTGTATCGGAGCGCCGTTCTCCATCCCTAAAAATATGGAAACCAGCCCCTTGGACTTGTTCTCGGCTGCTTCCTGCGGGGTTGTCGCCAAGGCCGCGAGATCCGGATGGGCGACAATCTGGTCGTAGACTCCGCCAAGCATCTCAAGCGCATAGCGGGTGGCCTCGTCGGGAGACATCCTGGCGGATGTGTACAATGCGAAAAAGGAGGCATCCACTCCGCCGGCCCTAAGCTTCGGCAAATCAACGTGCCCCCTCCCGTTATTCTTTCCGATGTCACGCCCGCGCATCATCATCGTAGGCGTGTCGCAGTGAGAATCAAGGATGAACATTACTTGCGGGTTACGCTCGCGTTCTGAATCTTGACAATCTTGATCTTCGGATCCCCGGAGTAGCAGACATTCGCGCCCTTGCCGAGATCGAGAGAAAGGCTCTTCGCCGGATTGACGATAAGCTCGGCTCCGTCCATAGAGACAGTCACGTCATCCACGGACACGGCTGAGGCGTCAATCTTCGAGGAGCCACCCTTTCCGGTCACTTTCAATGCGGCCACCTTGCCGGAGAGAGAGAGCCTGGCGCTCCCGGCAGTGGCTACAGCAGCGGAATTGGACTGACCGTTGACCGCCACGTCTGCAGAACCGGCATTATTGATTTCCAATGTCTTGGCGGAATATTCAATAACCGCGGCAGCGTTTCCTTCAGCATTGACAGTCACCTTGTCCTCGGCTTTCACGTTGAATGAGCTCAACTTAGCCTTCTTGCTGACCGAGATGACCGCGGACTCGGATTCAACATTGAGATTAGCGACACTTGAAGTTCCGGAAAGATTCATATTGAATTTTCCGACCTTAAGGCCGTTGCCACAGGAAAAAGTACAGTCATCGCTCAATGTGATTGAGTTAAGCGAGCGGACATATACCGTAGCTTCAAGTACCGGACCGTCAGAATTCTTGCCCTTTAAAGACTTTTTGGCCTCCTTGGGCACGGACTTCTCATCGATTCCGATGTAAAGCGTCCCTCCCTTGACATAACATTCCATATAGCTTTCGAACACGTCGCTGACCTTGAATCTCGCTTCATAGCCATCCTTCTCCACCATCGTGACCTTGAAGCCGTCAGAAACAGAGACGGCATCGAACTCTGAGTATTCGTGTTCGATAGTCCTTGTCTGCGCAACAGAAAGCGCAGATGTTGAAGCAGCGACTAAAATAGTCGCACATAAAGACCTGATATTCATAGTTAAACAAATTAAACAAACATAATCCTAATTGTCAAGTTTTTCTATCAGTGACTCCCATTCGGCGGTCTTGTGGTCAAGTTCACGCTTTTCCTCCAGATAGGTTCTTGTCAGCTCCATAATGTCATCCTCCGGCCCGGGATCGGACAGCACTTTCTCTATCTCCTTCATCCTCTGTTCCACCTTCCCTATCTCGGTCTCCAGAAATTCGACTCGATGCCTTATCCTGCGTATCTCCTTGGAATCGCTGCGCCTTTGCTCGAAATCCTTCTGCGCCCGCTCCTTCCTGTCCGGCGGATTGTCATTGACGTCCTTCGCCGAGGCAGAGTCCGGCTTGCTTTTGGAAAAACGCCTCTCAAGCTCCTGAAGATTCTCAATCTTCCTCTCTTCCAAGAATTCGCTGACGCTTCCAATATGCTCCTTGACCCTTCCGTCCCGGAACTCGTACATCTTGTCAACCAGACCCTCAAGGAAATCTCGGTCGTGAGAAACGACTATCAGAGTGCCGTCGAATGCTTTCAATGCCTGCTTGAGAATATCCTTTGACTTTATGTCCATATGGTTGGTCGGCTCGTCAAGCGCCAGGACATTATAGGGCTGAAGCATAAACTTCGCCATTCCCAGACGGGCACGCTCACCTCCCGAAAGCACGCTGACCTTCTTGTCTATGTCCTCTCCGCGGAACAGAAACTGGGCGAGAATGTCACGGAGCTTGTTGCGAACATCACCGACAGCGATGTTGTCAAGAGTCTCCCACACCGTCAGATTCCTGTCAAGGATGTCCTCCTGATTCTGGGCATAATAGCCGATAGAAACGTTATAGCCGACCCTTGCTTCGCCGCTGACTGGCCGCAACTGCCCCATTATCACACGCATAAGCGTGGTCTTTCCCTCACCGTTGCGTCCGATCAGAGCGACCTTCTCTCCCCTTCTGACCTCAATACCGGCATTCCGGAAAACTACTTTTCCCGGATAACCCACCGTCAGGTCGGTTCCCTTGAACACAATGTCACCCGAACGCGGGGCCGGCGGGAACTTGACGGTCAGCACAACATTGTCCGTCTCGTCAATCTCAACTCTGTCAAGCTTTTCCAGTTGTTTGATTCTGGACTGAACCTGATTAGACTTTGTGGGCTTGTACCTGAAACGGTTGATGAAGTCCTCGGTCTTCCCGATCATTTTCTGCTGGTTCTCATAAGCGGCGAGCTGTTGTGCGAGCCTTTCCTTACGCAACTCTACATATCTGCTGTAAGGAACCTTGTAGTCGTGAATATGGCCGAGCATAATCTCGACAGTGCGGTTGGTCACGTTGTCAAGGAACTTCCTGTCGTGCGAGACAAGAAGCAAAGAGCCGCGGTGACTTTTCAGATAGTCCTCAAGCCACTCTATCGACTCGATGTCAAGGTGATTTGTAGGCTCATCCAGAAGAAGGACATCAGGTTCGGACAATAGGATCTTCGCAAGTTCGATCCTCATGTTCCACCCCTGGCTGAACGTCTCCGTCCTACGCCCGAAATCCGCCTCCTTGAAGCCGAGGCCAAGAAGAGTCTTCTGCGCCAGAACCTCAGGAGGTTCCGACTGACTCATCGACATCGCGTCGGTAAGGTCATTGAGCCTGTTGATCAGAGACAGATACTCTTCCGATTCATAGTCAGTCCTCTCGGCAAGCTGGACATTGATTCCGTCAAGCTCGGACTGCATATCCGAGATATGGTCGAAAGCGGTCAGGGTCTCGTCAAGAACCGTCCGCCCCTTGTGATGCTCCATAATCTGGGGCAGATAGCCTATTCTCAAATCATTCGGCTTGTCTATACTTCCGGAGGTCGGAGACTGATGCCCGCATATCAGCTTCATAATCGTGGACTTGCCGGCCCCGTTCTTGCCCACAAGACCAATCTTGTCCTTCTCGCTGACGTGAAAGTCAATGTTGTCCAGCAGAGTGAAACCGCCATAGGCCACTGTCAGCCCGTTGATTGAAATCATATTATGCCTCCTTCTTCTCTATAAGGCCAGCCTCATCCTCAGGCTCGGCAGGCTTGCAGCACATCACGCAAACCTCGTAGAGCAACAGCAAAGGAGCCGCGGCGATGATCATCGACATAGGATCCGCCGGAGTGATGATGGCGGCGATGCAGAGGATGACCACGATGGCATGCCTGCGGTACTTCTTCAAGGTATCGCGCGTGACGATTCCGAGCTTGGAAAGGATCACGACCACTATCGGAAACTCGAAGACGATTCCGAACGCCAGCACCGTCGATGTGAACATCGAGATGTAGGATGTGAGGGAAATGGTGTTCACCACCTCGTCACTGATTGTGTATCCCATAAAGAAGTTCAGGGAAAGAGGCACTATAAGGTAGTACCCGATCACCAGTCCGAGATAGAACAGGAAGGACGCGGCCAGAAAGGAACCTCTGACAGCCTTCTTCTCGTTCTTGTAAAGCGCCGGCGCGATGAATTTCCAGACCTCGAAACAGACATACGGGAACGCGAGTATGAAACCGAGCTCGAACGCTACCCGGAGATGGACGAAAAACTGGGCTGAAATGTCCAGATTGACAAGAGACATCCGGAAGTTCCCCATATTCAACCACCTGTAGATGACGAAATCGCCTTTTGTCGGGGCAAGGACTATACCGTCGAACACGATGCCCTTAAAACAGAAGACAACGACGCTGACAAGTGTAATGACAAGCACTGAACGGAACAGAGTCCCCCTCAGCACTTCCAAATGGTCCCAAAAGGACATCTCAGCCTCTCCAGCCGCCATTATTACTTGTCGATCTTCTCAATTTTGTCAGGAGATTTCGCAGTGGAGTTCAGATCCTTGTCAATGTCACTGATCTGGCTCTCTACCTCGCTCATTCCTTCCTTGAAACTCTTCACTCCTTTTCCCAAACCTTTCATAAGCTCAGGAATCTTCTTTCCACCGAACAAAAGGACGATGACAAGGGCAATGATGACAACCTGCCACGGCCCTACTACACCTAAAGGAACTATAAAAAACATATTCATTTAATATTAAAGAATTGATTGACTTTTACTTATCACTAATATGCGCCTTCAGGGCACAAAGCAGCTTCTCCGGACAGCGCACCGGTCTTCCTGTAGCCTTGTCGAGAAAACCAAGGACTGTCCTGCCTTCCGCGCACATCACCCCATCCTGATTATAGACGGCCTGACGCACATATAACTTGGCCAAAGGCAACTCGTCTATCACCGCGACAGCCCGTACAACATCACCCATCCTGACAGGATGCCTGTATCGGCACTCGACAGACACTATAGGGATGGTGACACCATCCTCCTCGCACTTTTCTATAGGATACCCGCAATCAACCATAAGGCCGTTCCTCGCGCACTCGAAATATCTTATGTAATTCGAATGATGGACAATCCCCATCTGGTCGGTTTCGTAGTATCTTACAGGAAAAGATGTCTCAAAATATACCATAACAAAAATGTTACCGCCTAAAACAAATTTGTTTTATCATCTGTTTTTCAATGCCGCGAGAGCTTTCTCGTAGCTTTCAATCTTCGAGAGACTGTCGGCTTCCTTTTTGCGTTCCAGAGCCACAACCTTCTCCGGGGCATGAGCCACAAAGCTTTCGTTCGACAACTTTTTTCTGACAGATTCAAGGAATCCTCTCTGATGCTCAAGCTCGGTCTCGATCTTCCTGATCTCCTCCTCGGCGTCCACAAGACCCTCAAGAGGAACGAACAGCTCAACCGTGCGGACAAGCAGGGACACTCCTGCGGATTCGCCGAAATCCGTGACTTTGGCGACAGAAGAGATGTTGGCAAGCTTGGTGACCACAGGGAGCATATTCATAGGAAAGTCCCCTTTGACCTTCAAGGCAAGAGTCTCTTTAGGAGAAATGCCCTTCTGCTGACGGATTCCGCGGATTCCGTTGACAGACTCTCGAGCTATTTCGAAATCCTCGACCACCTTGAGATCCACATCGCCGGCCTTCGGGGTAGGCTGATACATAATGGTCTCCCCTTCCTGGCGACCGGACATCGACTGCCACAATTCCTCGGTGATGAACGGCATAACCGGATGAATCATCTTCAGCAACTTCTCAAAGAAGACAATCGTCGCGTCATAAGTCGCCTTGTCAATGCTCTCGCCGTACGCCGGCTTGACGGATTCAAGATACCAGGAGCAATAGTCATCCCAGAAAAGTTTGTAGATGCTCATAAGGGCATCGGAGATCCTGAATTTGGAATAGTGATCCTCGACAGCCTGTACCGTCTGGCTTAGCTTGCTATCAAACCACTTGACGGCCAATTTGTTCACCTCGCTTTGTTGAAGCGCCTCGTCAACTGTCCAACCTTGAACAAGACGGAAAGAGTTCCAAATCTTGTTACAGAAATTCCTACCTTGTTCAACCTGCGACTCATCATAGAATATGTCATTGCCCGCTGATGAGCACAGCAGCATCCCTATCCTGACGGCGTCGGCTCCGTACTTGGCGATGAGGTCAAGCGGATCCGGTGAGTTGCCGAGGGTCTTGGACATCTTCCTGCCAAGCTTGTCGCGGACTATTCCGGTGAAATAGACATTCCCGAAAGGAATATCGTTCATAAACTCGTCACCGGCCATAATCATTCTGGCAACCCAGAAGAAAATGATGTCCGGCCCGGTAACCAAATCATTCGTAGGATAGTAATACTCCAGATCCTTGTTCGGCTTGTGCTCCGGATGGCCCGGCTTCTGAGGGTCGAATACTGAAATCGGCCAGAGCCAGCTGGAGAACCAGGTGTCAAGCACATCGTCATCCTGCCTCAGGTCAGCCGCCGTCAAGGACGGGTCTATCTTCCGGGCAGCCGCAAGGGCAAGTTCCGGAGTCTCCTCGACAACTATCTGTCCATCAGGAAGATAATATGCCGGAATCCTCTGCCCCCACCAAAGCTGGCGCGAGATGCACCAGTCGTGTGCGTTCTCCATCCAGTGACGGTAGGTGTTGCGGTACTTGTCGGGGATCAATTTGATCTTGCCGGATTCGACGCTCTCAAGCGCCTTGGCCGCGAGGTCTTCCATCTTAAGGAACCACTGTGCGGAGAGCTTGGGTTCGATGACGGCGTTGGTCCTTTCGGAATAGCCGACCGGGGATGTGTATTCCTCGACCTTCTCAAGATTGCCGGATTCCTCCAGCATCCTGACAATTTTCTTTCTGGCCTCGAAACGGTCTTCGCCGACCAGAATCCCGGCTTTCTCGTTCAGGCGTCCGCGGTCATCTATGATGTCCAGCACAGGAAGATTGTGACGGAGTCCGATCTCGTAGTCGTGGGCGTCGTGGGCCGGAGTAACCTTCAGGCAGCCTGTTCCGAAATCCATCTCCACATAGCTGTCCTCGACCACAGGAATCTCTCTGTTGATCAGAGGGATAAGCACCTTCTTGCCCTTCAGCCAATGATGCCTTTCATCCGCCGGGTTGACGCATATGGCCGCATCGGCCATGATCGTCTCCGGACGGGTGGTGGCAATCACAAGATACTTGTCTGTCGGATTGCCGTCGCCGTCGGAAATGTAATATCTCAGATGATAGAAATGGCTCTTGGTATCCCTGTGGATCACTTCGTCGTCACTGATGGCCGTCAAAGCAACCGGATCCCAGTTGACCATACGCACACCTCTGTAAATCATTCCTTTCTTGTAGAAATAGCAGAAAGTGGCGATCACCGCGTCTGAAAGTTCAGGCTCCATCGTGAAGCGTGTGCGATCCCAGTCACAGGACGCACCCAGCTTGCGAAGCTGCCTGAGGATGATCCCGCCGTGTTCCTCCTTCCACTCCCACGCATACTTCATAAACTCGTCACGGGTAAGGTCTTCCTTTGAGATTCCCATCCCCTTGAGCTTGGCCACCACCTTGCTCTCCGTGGCGATCGAAGCGTGGTCGGTTCCAGGAACCCAACAGGCGTTCTTGCCGTCCATCCTTGCCTTGCGTATCAGCACATCGTTCAACGTATTGTTCAGGACATGCCCCATATGCAGGATTCCCGTCACATTAGGTGGCGGAATGACTATAGTGTATGGTTCCTTCTCATTCGGCTCCGAGTGGAAGCACTTATGCTCTGTCCACCAGGCGTACCATTTGTCTTCTACCTCCGCAGGATTATACTTGGCGGAAAGCTCTTTTTTCTCACTCATATTATTGCAACAATATACAAAGTTTGCAAAGATAGCACATTTTTCACTAAATTTGCTTCAAAAATACATACTCTATGGAAGAGAAAAAAGAAATAAACCTGGAGATCAGGCCGGATGTAGCCAAGGGCACATATTCAAACCTCGCGATCATCACCCACTCTCACAGCGAGTTCATCGTCGACTTCGCCACCATTCTGCCGGGGCTTCCCAAGCCGGACATCAGCAACCGCATCGTAATGACTCCCGAACACGCAAAGAGGCTTCTAAACGCATTGATGGATAATGTCACCAAATACGAGGCGCAATTCGGATTGATAAACCTCGGCGGCGGACAACAGCAGGCCGGAGGGACTTTCAACCTCGGAGATCTTCCTAATTTCGGAGGCCCGAACGGAGCTAAATCATAACTTGAGATGACCGAGTTCAAGGACATTAAGGCGTTTACGTTCGACATCGACGGAGTGATGACTGACGGAGGCATTCTGGCCGATCTGGAAGGGCAGCTCTACAGAACGTTCGACGCAAAGGACGGATTCGCCGTAAGAATGGCGTCCATGAACGGCTTCCCCATCGGAGTGATCACGGGAGGCCGCTCGCAAAGCATCCGGGCGAGATTCAGCAGCAACGGAATCAAGCCGGAAGACATCTATCTGGGTTCCAGAAACAAGATTGAGGATTTTGAGGACTTCTGCGGCAGACACGGGCTGAAAGCCGAAGAGGTAATGTATTTCGGCGATGATGTCCCTGATGTTGAAGTATTGAGGGCCGCCGGTGTGGGAATATGCCCGAGCGACGCCGTCGAGGAAGCAAAGGAGGCGGCGGACATCGTGGCCGACGTTCCCGGGGGCAAGGCTTTCGTCCGCAAATACATCGAAAAGGCCATGAAGGCGCAAGGACGGTGGAATTTCGACGCCATCCTATATAAGAAAATATTCTAAGAATATGGACACTTGCGGAAAGAGGATAATTCTTGCCTCCAACTCCCCTCGCCGGCGGGAGCTGCTCGCCGGACTTGGCGTAGAGTTCACGGTTGACACCGGAACATCGTTCATAGAGGAATATTCCCCTGACATACCGCACGTCAAAGTGCCGGAACTGATGTCGGAGGGCAAGTCTTTGTGCTTTCACCGGGAACTGGATGAAAATGAGATACTGGTCACATCAGACACTATGGTGCTGTGCGGGAGCGAGATTCTCGGAAAGCCTTGCGACAGGGCTGATGCGGTCAGGATGCTGAGGCTGCTCTCAGGAAGGGGGCATCAGGTCATAAGCGCGGTCACCATCCGCGACTCACGCAAGGCCAAAACCTTCTCGGTCTCGACAGACGTCTATTTCAAAAACCTGTCAGACAGCGAGATAGACTACTACATCGACAATTACAAGCCTTTTGACAAGGCAGGAGCCTACGGCATTCAGGAATGGATAGGCTACATCGGAATCACAAGGATAGACGGCTCGTTCTACAACGTTATGGGCTTCCCGACCCAAAGATTCTACGAAGAACTTCAGGACTTCATCAGATAGATGCCAGTTTATGCACAAGAACAGCTCTCTTTTCCGCCTATCCATCTCATTTCTGGCTTTGACTGCCTGCGGATGCAATCCGGATGTATTTGTCAGGCCGCTGGACCCGTCTTCAAGGGCTTTCGTCGTCTCCGAGGACGGAGATTCGGCGAAAGTACGCTTCGGAACCGCCGACTGGAATGTCTCAAACCTGATCATCAACGGCCAAAATCCGCATTATAACTCGGGCAGATTCGTGACATCGGTCGGACAAAACGGATATAATGAAGTGTCGATTGACCGGTTCACAATGTACTATAAAGAATCCGGCGACCGTGAGCTGACCGTTTATTTCAGGCCGAACTTTTCCGCTTCGGAGAATAGGGTCGAAGTTGTCATCAGCAATGACTTTGAGGCTGACACCGTGGTGTTCATCCAGAACCGCGGCAGCGGCTATGATCTTGAAAGGATGGAATGGAGCGGAAAGATTGACAGAGAATCGCCGCAGTTGAAAGAAGGATGGAAAGTCTCGGTCAAGAACCCGGGGCCGGACACTTTGTATGTTCCGCTTGAAGTGTACAGTGGAGCGGCCCGTCAAGTCACATTTTCAGATGACCTTGCGTTCGGGCATTTCTGCGGAGACTTCAAGGTTCCTGTACCGGACGGTGTATTAAACCAGAACAATCTTTCTTTCAGCGACAAAGGGCAAGCCACCTACAGCTACGACATAAAAGAATATCCTCTGTCAAAAACCCAAACGGTGCAGAAGAAGTTCCCGCCGACGAATGAGTTCAGCTGGTACTACGGTGTCTTTTGGGAATTTGAGATATACAAGACTGACTACACGATGGTTCTGAGGAATAAAAGGACAGGCGGCCTCGTCGAGGTGAAAGGGACTTTCAGCAGCGAATGCCCTAACGGGAAGTATTTCATATATTTGGAAAAGCGATGAGAGGCACCGGAATATTCATAAAGCTTGTTTCCGCCGCCGTCATCGCATCTGCGGCGGCCATGCCGTCGTACGGGCATTCCTCCGATTCCTCAAGAGTGGCCCACCACCTCGGGTTCAATGTCCGTCCCTCCAGTCTTCTTCCGACCCACGAGTTCTTCAGAGGCAAGAACGAGCTTGGCAAACGCTTGGACAAGAGTGCCTCGGCTCATCTGCAGTACTCATTCGCATTTCCGGAAAGCAGTCGCTTTGGGGAAGTCAACCCTACCGCCTACCAGGGCATCGGAGTGGCGTTCAACACATTTTTCGACCGCAATGAAATCGGCAATCCGGTTTCGGTCTATGTCTTCCAGGGCGCAAGCCTCGCAAGGCTGTCCAAGAGCCTCACATTAGACTATGAGTGGAATTTCGGAGTCTCTTTCGGATGGCATCCGTACGACCCGGACGGCAAGATCAACCCGGATCGACCCAACACATACAACCTCGTCGTCGGCTCGAAAGTCAACGCTTACATCAACTTCGGCCTGATGCTGGTTTGGAGTCCGGACTCGGACTGGTCAGTCTCTGCCGGAACAGATTTCACACATTTCTCAAACGGGAACACCAGTTACCCGAATTCTGGAGTGAACACAATCGGATTAAGGCTTGGAGCCTCGCGGCGTTTCGGCCAGGCGCAGACAAGGCAGGCCACTGCCTCAAAGGTCAATGAATCCGAGGACGGCACAACCGGACGGAGCCGGTTTTTCAGCAGGCTGACATACGACGCGACAATCTACGGTGCTGTCAGAGTCAAAGGCCTGATATGGAACGACACGCCCTACATCCCCGAAGGAAAGTTCGGCATCATCGGATTGAACATCAACCCCCTGTACAGGGTAAACAAGTTCTTCAGAGCCGGCTTTTCCATTGACATCCAATACGATGAGAGCGCAAATATCCACAATCACATCGCAGGTACTGACAACGACGGGAAAATCAGGTTCTTCCGCCCGCCCATTGCCGAACAGCTCGGAGCAGGACTTTCACTGAGGGCCGAATTCGTCATGCCGGTTTTCTCAGTGAATATCGGATTCGGACGCAACCTCATCTATAAAGGCGATGATCTGAAAGGCTTCTACCAAAGCCTGGCCCTAAAGACGGATCTGTACAAAGGGCTTTTCCTTCACATCGGTTATAAACTTCACGATTTCCAAGACCCTAACAATCTGATGCTGGGAGTTGGCTGGCGTTTCGGCGAGAGTCATCCTCGCAAATAATGAAGGTGCGTCAAATTGAGGAATCGAGAACGGTTTCCTTATCCTTATCCTTATCCTCATCCTTAGGCAGGACAATGGTTCGGAAACGTTTCTGGCGGCGTTCCCAACGCTCGCGGGCAAACTGCTGCATATCGGTCGCCTGATCGTTCTCATCGATGATTTCAAGTCCGAGGATTGTCTCGATGATGTCCTCGAGGGTGATGATGCCCTGGAAGCATCCATATTCATCAATGATCAGGCCTATCTGATCGTGCTTCCTGACAAGCTCCTCCCATATGTAACCACAGGAATCCTCCTCCTTGAAAAAGGATATCGGTCTCCTCAGCTCAACAAGCCTCTTGTCGAACTCATCGTCAGCAAGGCCTTCAAGAGCGTCACTGAGGAGAATGTAGCCGGTGATATATTCAGGGGAATCGGCATAGACCGGGATTCTTGAAAAATGGAGGTATGTTTCGTTCTTGTAGAAGTTCTTCAACGTCATATTCTCCTGAGCCGTCATCGCCACAATCCTCGGAGTCATCACGTCGCAGGCTTTTACATTGTCCAGCTTCATTATGTTCTGGATGACCTTGTTCTCGTCAGAGTCGATGACACCTTCCCTCGCGCCAATGTTGGCCATTGCTGTCACCTCTTCCCTGCTGACTGTGACTTCGGAGTCATCCTTGGCCAGAAGCTTGCTGATCAGCCTGACCATAACGACGAGCGGATACATCAGCACCATCAGGAATGAGATGGCCGATGTCACAAAACCCATCAGATTCTTCCAGTATGTCGTGCCTATTGTCTTTGGAAGGATTTCCGAGAACACCAGCACGAGCAGCGTTGTCATCGCGGAAATGATTCCGAACCAGGTACTGCCAAAGAGAATCGTAGCCTGACGTCCCACCGCGGCGGCTCCCAAAGTGTTGGCTATAGTGTTCAAGGACAGAATAGCCGCCAGCGGCCTGTCAGGGTCGGATTTGAACTTCAGGAACTTTTCGGCCGGCCTGTATCCCTGCTCCTTCCTCATTGTGATGAACGAAATCGGTGTTGACATAAGCACCGATTCCAAAAGCGAGCACAGGAACGACACCGACAGCGTTCCGAGCATATAAACTATAAGCAGAGTATACCCCTTGACATCATTGGCCATAGCCTCAGGCTGAACCGGCAGAGTTTCGAGCATAATCGCTATAAGCGGTGAATACATAGCATTTCAATTAATTCTTACAAATATAGCACAATTTTCATCTTGCCGCCAAAATTTGCCTACGAATATACGACCGAACAGAATAAATTGCTAACTTTGCCGCCCTGAAATAAATTATGAAGCTAATGGACATCTCCAATTCACATAAAGCGCATCCGTGGCACGGTAGTTTGACAGCATAATTTTCGATTTTTTTCAATAGAAGGCCCTCCAGGG
>CAYMOB010000028.1:0-28199 GCA_964391955.1 uncultured Muribaculaceae bacterium
AGGTTATCAACTCATAGACCTACCTGTACGCTGTATTTCTTATGTTTTACTTAGTCAATGAGCAGTGATTTATATCTGTGAATCTCTATTAGGCCGCAAGTGAATATGATGCTCAACTGAACCAGTCATCATTGAGGATTTCACTGCCAGCGCATATACAAAGTTCAGACGGGATACCACTGCTGACACAACTGACTGTCGGATAAACCTTTTATGCAAGACAAACTCTAAGAACCAGCGAAATACTCATCCTTGAAGTTGACAAGATAGACTTTGCCGGTGGCGCGGGTGATGGCTGTGTAGAGCCATTTCAGGTCATCGACGGTGAGAGCGTCCTGCCAGAATGGATTGTCGATGAAGACACAGCCCCATTGACCGCCCTGACTTTTGTGGCAGGTAACCGCATTGGCGTACTTGAGCTGGAGGGCGTTGAAGTAAGGATCCTCACGTACAGCCTCGTAGCGCTTTTTCTTTGTAGTGATGAAGGAATAGTCCTCGTTCACGCCGTTGTAAAGCCGGTTCTGCTGCTCATAGCTCAGGGAAGCCGACTCGGAGTCAAGGGTGTCCAGACAGACCTTGGCGACAACCTCCGCGTCATCGTAGTCCGGAAACGAAAGACGGGCATCAGCGAAATGCAGACCGTAGCGCTCCTCGAAATTCCTGATTGACACAAGCTTGGCGATATCCCCGTTGGCAATATAGTCCATTCCTTTGATTCCGTCCAGAAACTGGTAGCAATTCTTCACAATCATCAGTTTCTCACCTCGCACAAGACGTTCCTCGTCATAGAAGACCTGCGCGCGGATACCGGCATTGTAGCGGTTGGCCCGTTTGTTGGAACGGCAAAGAACCACGGTATCATCCTTTGAGTATTCAGAATAATAGGCTGTGTTCAACGTGTCAAGCAGCTCGCCGCCGGTGATACGTATGACATCGTCAAAGCCCTCGGTCTGTAGTCCCAGCTCTTCCGGAGAGAACATTCCGTCCCCGTAGAGATCCGTGGCGATGAGTTCCCGTAACCTCGTCGCATTGTGCAGGATACCTGACTCTTTGCTTTGGCGCACGACATCGCCGAGACGACAATAGCGAATCCCGCCGAAACAATCCATACAATCCTTGGACAGAGCCGGAGAGGCCTCCATACCGACAGGCGGCAGCTGCGCGTCATCGCCTATCATTATCATACGGCAGTCGTTACCGGCGCGGACATATTCAATCAGATCCTTCAAAAGATCACCGGTCCCGAATTGTGTCGTGCCCTGCCTTTGGGCATCCTCTATGCCGATCAAAGAGACCTCGTCTACTATGAACAATTTGTGCGATAGCTTGTTAGGAGCCAAGGAAAACTGACCGAAGCCGTCTTCTCCGACAGATTTCTGACGATATATGCATTTATGGATCGTACGGGCCGGCTTCCCTGCGTAAAGGGAAAGGACTTTGGCAGCCCGACCGGTCGGAGCCAGAAGAAAGCAGATTTCCTCGTATTTGTCCCCGGCCTGCCCGTTGTGGTGCGGCGCTTCGGCAGACCCCGCGGCCGCCTGTTCCCCGCATTCACCGGATCTGTCACTACGACGCTCGGAACTCAACTTAGGGCGAAGCGCGTCGAACGACCGGATCACAGCGGCGATGGCTGATGTCTTTCCGGTACCGGCATAACCGTTGACCACAAGAATGTCAGCGTCGTCACAAGTGACAAAATCAGCGATCTCACGGAACAGATTGTCCTGATCCGCTGTTCCCTCATAAGGGAAACACTCCTTGAAACGCTTGTAGAAAAAATCACCCCTGTCCATTGCTCTCCCCCAAGCTACTTGCTTCTGCGGCTGAACACCATCATCACAACCGCAAGAACAGGATAAATCTCGACACGGCCAAGGAACATATCCAAAGTGTAGATGAATTTAGCCGAGGCCGGCTCCGCGTTGAAACTATAGGCCGAGCCAAGCTCACCTACCGAAATGCCGACATTGCTCAACGAGGTAAGGATAGCCGTAAGCGCGTTCCCGTTATCCGGATCAAGCACAAGGCATAATGCCACCGAAATGATCACGACAAGGAAATAAAGTGCGACATACAGGATATGCGGAGCGACATCCTCCTGACGCACGACCTTTCCGTTCACCCGTATCTCATTGACCGAGGCAGGATGCAGAACCATTCGCAGCTGATACTTTATCTCCTTGCACAACAGCAAGGCCCTGTCCGATTTCACACCTCCGGAGGTGGATCCGGCCATTCCGCACCATATTCCCACGAACACCAGCATCGCTGACGGAAGAACCGGCCACACACTGTTGTCCGCAATGCTGAACCCGGTTGTGGAGGCAAAACTAAGTATGTGGAACGTACCGGACATCAAAGCGTCCCCCCAGGCTCCTTCGATACCGCTCATCTTCAGCGACAGCGACACGACAACGCCCGTCACCACCAGCGTCCAGACATAAAACTTGAATATCTCGTTCTTGAACGGTTTGAGCGACCTTGTCACAACAGCCACGAAGACCATACCGAAATGGATGGAGGACAATAGCATAAAAAGCATTGTGATCAGATTGATCGGAATCGAATCATAGGCGCCGATGGATAGATTACGGGTGCTGAAGCCTCCTGTGGCCGCGACACTCATCGCATGGTTTATGGCGTCGAAAGGGCTCATCCCGGCAATGACATAAAGGATGAACGAGGCCGCCGTCATTCCGAAATAGACATATGTGAATATGTACACCGTCTTGTTGGCTCCGGACCTGTACTCCCTCTTGGACAGGGAGGACAGCTCCAGACTCGTCAGCCTTAGCCGCATCTGTGAAGAGCTTGGAATGATCAGAAGAAGGAAGACCACTACTCCCAAGCCACCTATGAAGTGAGTCGAAGAACGCCAGAACAGCAGGCTGTCAGGCAACGCCTCGACATTATCGAGGATTGTCGAACCGGTTGTAGTGAATCCTGAAACACTTTCAAACCAAGCGTTTATAATAGTGAAAGGGCCTCCCCAGAGCGCATAAGGCAGCATCCCGAAGACGAAAGACAGAAGCCATGACAGGGCGATGATCATATATCCGTCCTTCAAGGTTATGGCAGCCGACTTCCTTACGAATATGAAGGGGAATATTCCGACGGTGAACGTGATGGTGAAACTGATCATCAGAGCGGCAAGGGCGCTGTCATTTCCGTTGGCCACGGAGACCAGTATTGACAGAAACATAAACAGCGCGCTGACGAGCAGAGCGTAGCCGACATTTCTGGATATCACCTTGACGTTCATCTTTCAGACTGTCTATCAGTTATTTGGAACGGCTTCACCAGACGTGTCACCCGGAGTGCCGGAAGACGTTTGGGCCGCGTCTGGAGCAACGCTGCCGGAAGACACCTTGGAGCGGAGATTCGCCACTCGTTTACGCAGCATCTGGTTCTCCCCCGCCAGCTCGGTAATCCCGTCATTAAGCTCCGACAACTGGTCGTCGCCATCAAAAGAGCAGGAATACTTCTTATTGTAGGATCTGTAATTGTTCAGGCCGGCCAACATCCTGTAGATAGGATTCACATAATAGACCAGCAGGAAGAACAGAAGCATAAGCACAAGCAAAAGGCCGACCCCGACGGCCACGGCTCCCGGAATAATGCTCCTGTAGAACCCTCTCTGGAATGTCAGGGAGTTCTTTTTCAAATCATCATAGATGGCGTTGTTAAGCACATCAATGTACGAATTCAGTCTTCTGAACTTCGGCTGCAGCCTGTCGAAATACCATGCCCTCGTGTCGATGAAATCCGAAAGAATCACATCGTTGAGTTCCAGAGAAGTCAGCATATAGGCGGAATATGCGTAGACCACGGAATCAGTCAGGGGTACCATCTTATCAGAAATCAAGGAGTTGCGCAACGAGTCACAATGTGCCATAAACTCCTTTTGATGAAAGTCCGGAAGAGTGTTGACGGAGTCGTCTCCAATAACGGTCAGCAAATCCAGATTGTACTTGCCTGTCACTTCAGACAGCTTCTGCGCCACATTCACACTCCGGATGTTGTCGGCGATAAGATCCGACACGTAACTGCTCATCTTGTAGTACTCCAGTATGGAAATCACACTGGACACGAGCAAAGTCACGGCTATCGCACTGAGGCTCAGCGTCAGCTTCATCCTCATCGTTAGCCTGAACTCCTTCATTCTGTCCGCAAGTTTCCTGAACATCTCATAAAAAGCGTTTGGTCTGCAAACTTACAATAAATCTATGTAAAAGCCGAATAAATGGTCAAGATGTCTGCAATTATCATCATATCCGCTTCTTACGGAATCAAACACAAAGGATTTCCGCCCGGAATGCCGAAACCGGCGCCGCGGTTTTATCGGTTCGCCACGAAGCGGACTGGAGCGAATATTCGGAATCCGGCCATCACCGCATAACAAAAGGAGGACAGACAAAACAGCATCTTGACCGGCCTCCTTGATTATTCACAGATCGTTCGGGCCTAAAAAGACGCCATATACCGTTCCGGAGCCTCATTAAGCGCTGCCCTCAAAAAGAGTATATCAATACTCCGAGCAAGCGATGGTTGACGATGAGACGCTGGTCGCGGTTGGCCAGTCCCCTGACACTCAACTCATAGAGATTGCCATAAACGACGCCTGTAAAGTTATATTCCAGAGCGACGCTGAACCGGTCAAGGTTATATGCCACGGCAGGCGCCACACGGAACATCTGGTCAATGTTCTTGAAACCTCCGTCAAAATAATATATGTAGTCGGTGTTCGCGAATCCGGTCTCGGAATCAATGATGAGATCCTGCGCCGCTCCAAGAGCCTTCATAGCTCCAGCAAACAGAAGCCCTTGCCATTGACGGCCGTAGCTGGCGGAGACAAAGCCCGTTACCGACTTAAGCGGGGTATACCGGTAATTGAATATGTCGGATTTGTCACACAACGCATAGCCGCCCATAAGCCTGAGATGGTCTCCTCCCGAGGCATACACAGCCTTCGCATTGATTTTGAAATCCCCCTTGGAGAACTCCGCATAGGCCATCGGACTGATCATCGAGATACGATCATTGACTTTTGTACCCTTGTCATAGTAGTAACTGCCATAATCAGTGGTACGCCAGCGAGGGACAAGGCTGATAAAGTCAGCGCCTACCTTCGCGGTAAAATTCTTGGAAGAAAACGCCAGACCGGCGTACAGCTCAGGAATAAGACCGTACTGGACATAGTCGGCGGAAGGCCCGGCGGGTCCTGTAGGCATAAAATCCATCGGATAAAGGAAACCGGCGGTGAATGACAATCTTTTCAGCAGATTCGCCTGAAAAATCACCTGCGGATTTCTGGAATATGGATGAAAAGGGGAACCGGCCTCATAGCCGACGCAGTACGGCATATCCTCCGACATCGGATGCCAGGCCTGTCCCGCCTTGACTGACAACGAATTAATTCCACGGCCAAGATTGTCCCAACCAAGCCTTAGATAGGCCTCTCTGAGACGAAGGGACGATGTGCCTCCTATCAGCAGAGAGAAATCTGTCTCCAGCTTTCCCGTGACGCTGAACGCCCCATACTGGAATCCTGTAAGATTCAGACCCAGTCTGGTCGTGACAGCCGACATCTTAACGGAAGGATTGAACCATACATCGTTTCCGTCCAGATTAATCTTCTTGTCGTTTGGAATATAATAGAACAAGTCCTCGACGTCGGTCTTGGAATCGCGCGCGTCAAAAATCGCACTCGTGCGAAAAAAGCCGTACGGTTCAAGATGATTAATGAGCTTAATCAGGTGGCTTTGGGCATTGGAGGGCTGAGCCTGAAGTGACAGGGCGACAGCGGACACCAACATTATCATCATCTTTTTCATAGCATCAATATTTGCTCAAGGCCGACATCGCCTTGACTTGTCGGACCATCAGAAAGTAAACTTGACCAGAGCCTGGATGCGGTTGTTGGTCACCCAATGGAGATTATCTTCGGCAAGGCCGTTGCGTCCGATACACTTCTCACCGGCAACAATCTTGTAATCACCATACTGAACGCTTGTGATTTCATATTCGAGACCGATGGCGAACTTTCCGATGTTGCGTATGACGGTAGGAGTGAGCCTCCACATACGGTTCATGTTCGAGAAGCTGTTTTTGCTGAAGTAAAGATTGGAAGCCTTAGGGTAACCGCGCCCGTTAGCATCCATCACACCGAAACCGTCTCCGGCATAAAGGTCTTCCTTGGTTCCATAATTCCTCACATAGCCCCCGAAGAGAATCCACTGTGTCCTCTTGCCGTACATAAGGCTGACCCACGTTGAAGAATTACGCGTAGGTGTATATTCATAATTCGCATCCTTGATTCCGGAGATTCCATAACCTCCGTTGAGGTTGAAATGCTCTCCAGCCTCGGCGTATATGGTTTTGAACTTGGCGGAGAAGAGTCCTTTCCTGAACTGTCCGTAGAAGTAAGGCGATACAGTTGTGATCCTGTCATCGACCTTGACCGAGCCGTTGTCGTGTCTTGGCTTGATGGAAAGGACATCGACACCGGCCCTGAACAGGAGATTGTCGTTCTTGTAGCTCAGCCCGAGGTAAACCTCCGGAGTGCATCCGTACTTGATGTAATTGGCCGAGGCCCCGTCCGGGCCTGCTGAAGTGTACTGCATCTGCCAAATGGCCGCGCCGGTAAGGGAAATGGCATCGTTGAAGCTGTAGTCGAATTTCACTTGCGGAGTACGGCTGAAAGGTCCGAAAGGAGCGCCGCTGTTCAGCGAGAACACATCCGGCATATCGGCGGCCATCGGATGCCAGGCCTGACCGGCAGTGACAAGCCAGTCGTTCTTCCCGACCGTGACATAGGCCTGGCGCATTCTCATCGTCGCCGTGCCCGTGACTCCGGAAAGGCCGCTGTAGAAGTCAGCCTCTATTTTCGCGCCCATCTTCAGACCGTTATATTCATAGCCGGTGACGTTTAATCCTACTCTGGAAGTGAGGGCTGCGAATCGCAGGGAATTCCGCTCGTTAAGATCAACACTTCCGGACATTTTCTCATCTTTTGGAAGATAGGAAAAAAAGTCGGCTGTCCCGGCGACACACTCGCGGGTGTCAAAAGCATAGAAGTTTCTGATGAATCCGTAAAGGCTGGCTTTTGGCTTTGTCTCCTGCGCGCCCAAAGAGGCGCAAACCGCCAAGGCGGCAAGTGAAAAAGTGAATTTGTTCATTTTAATAACAACCGAAAAATCAAAAACGAGAAGCCGCCTTGGAAATCAAAACGGCTTCCCGATCAAAGTTAAACAATTATTGTGCGAAAGGGAATATCTTGGTGAGCCAGAAGAATCCGAAGACGAATCCGACCACACCGATTATTATGCCGACCTTCGCCATATCCTTCGTCCCGACAAGCCCGGTAGAGGCCGCGATGGCGTTCGGAGGTGTCGAGATAGGGAAAAGCATAGCAATGGAAGCGCACACAGCTATGAATATAATCATCGCCTGAGTACCGCCCATCGCGACGAATGCGGCATTGTTGGCGGCCGCCGGGTCAGCCATACCCTCAGCCACGACTATAAGGATAGGTATCAACAAGGCAGCCGTAGCCGAGTTGCTGATAAAGTTCGACAGGAAGTAACAGACAAAACCTGCAACAAGCAGCACAAGAATGACGGACATCGAGCCGAACGGAATCGCCGTGATGAGAACCTTGGCCAATCCGGTGTCCTGCAACAGGTATCCGAGGGCGAAGCCTCCGGCGACGAGCCAAAGGACGGTCCAGTTGACTTCCTTGATTTCTTCCTTGCCGAAGAGACCGGTGGCCGTGAAGACCGCCAGCGGTATCAGAGCCACCACATTGGAACTGATGTGATGGAGCTGCTCGGTCGCCCATAGAAGAATGGTGACGATGAATGTAACCCAGACAAGCTTGCTTTTCCAATCCTTTTTCTTTGTGTTCTCAGGAATCTCAAGCACGAGCTTCTCGGTCTTGAACGGGAAGAAGATAAGGAGAAGCACCCAGGCCAGAAGGACCATAATGACGACGTAAGGTATCATATGGATGCACCAGTCACCGAATGAAACATCGATGCCAGCCTGCTCAAGGTAACCTTTAGCCGTGGCGTTTGGAGGAGTTCCGATCGGAGTTCCGATACCGCCAAGGTTGGCGGCGATAGGGATGGACAACGCAAGACCTATCTTGCCTTTGTCATCGCCCGGAAGCTTCGAGAGCACCGGGGCGAGGAACGCAAGCATCATCGCGGCGGTGGCGGTGTTGCTCATAAACATCGAGAATACCGAGATGATGATGAGGAATCCGAGAAGCACCATCTTTGGTTTGGTTCCGAAGATGCTGAGCAACGACTTGGCCAATGTGACATCAAGTCCGAACCTTTCAGCCATTATCGCAAGCACGAATCCTCCGAGGAAGAGCATCACGACCGGATCGGCGAAAGAGGACATTATCTTCTTATAGCTTACCAGCTGGCCGAACTCAGGATTGCAGAAGAACCCGAGTCCCTTGTCGGAGACAGTGAGCAAAGCCACGACGATGATCAGAACCGAAGTCGCCCAGTTAGGGATTATCTCAAACATCCACATTAGGGCGGCGAACACGAAGAGAGCGATCACACGCTGCTGGACAACGGTCAGAGCGTCGATGCCAAAGAAAGATGTAGGGACACACCACAAGAAAAGTGTGACCAGAAGAACAATCGGCAGAAGCACACAGTACTTCGCATTGAATTTCTTTTCAGCCATTGCAGTAGTATAGATTATTAGTTTTATTATTTCTGAAACTCGAACCTTAGGTCAATCGGAATGTTCTCGAGACGAAGGTTCACAAGGTCTGCCTTGAAATCCTCCGAAAGAGTACAGTACTGGTTCTCAAACTGTTCGGCAAACTCATAATCGCCTGTAGCCTGAGTCTTGATCACGATTCCGGCAAACTCCTCAACCAAAGAAAGCGTCTTCTCATAATCGATGGAATACTTACCGCTGTCGCCGCGGCTGAAACCACCGTTCTGATTGAGGTAATTGAAGAGCATCACATAAGCCCTGCCAAGCTGCGAAGCCTCGCCGAAACGCTCGGAGCGGATAAGGTTGGCCACGAACGTTGTGATGGCGTCCTCCTTGGTGATAAGAGCCGGAATCTTGTGTTCGTCGAGCAGTCTGCAGACAAAGTAAAGCCCGAGGGCGTTGGCCTTGGCGTCCTCCCAAGTAAGGGCCTTGTTGCCGAGAGCATCGGTTACAGTACCCTTTCCGTTGATGGTTTCCTTGACTCCGAGACCATGGGAGATCTCGCGGAAAACAATGTTCCAATAGAAAGCCTCCTCGTCAAGGTGCTCGTGCTGATCCGGGCTGAGGACAACGATGCCGACAGGATTAAGGACCCTGTTGAATTTCTCGAGCATAATGTTGCGCAGAAGTGCTGTCCGGGTCCCCATCTTCGCCTGGACATCCTCGTTATAAGGGAGATTCAGGGCAATCAGCTTGATTCCCGCATTAGCGTGGCCGGAACAATAGATCGCATCGTAGGCATAGATGTCAGATTCGTTTCCCGGCACAAAAGTCTTGTACTGTTCCTCGCAAGGTATCTGCTTCTGGAGTTCCGGAAGCATCGACTCGAACTGGTCCAGAACCTCCGTGCGCTTGAGATCCTTAAGAAGGACATAGGCCTCATAGGATTTCTTCATTCCGTACAGCCGGTCATCATTCACCTCGTTAGGGCCGATGATAAGATCCATCTTGCTGTCCGTCATCTCAAGCCAGGCAAGGTCGCTGTCGTAATAATAATCAGTCCTCAGCGCATCGATTTTCTTAAGAAGGTAGTTGCGCACGCTCGGCTTGATGGTGATGTCGGCCGCCGCCTGAAGATAGTTGCAGATCTTGTTGATGTTGTACTCGAATGCATCATGATACCATACGGAAGTCAGCCTGCCGTCAGCACCGCGCCTTATAAGTGAATATGGATTCGTCTTCAGCGGATCCGCAAGCGAGTCGAACTCGGCCGTGGTCATATCAGCGGGATAGAAGTTGGATCCCAGAGGGTTGTCACCGAAACCCTCGATGAACGGCTTGCCGTCAAGACGGTCCCAAGGGCCGTAGTTGATACGGGCGTAGTCCTTCAAATCCTTGTCTTTCAGGCTCTCGATGAGCTTCTTGTCACCGAAGCACTGCATCCAGTAGATGCTGTCGACCTGATCGGCGGCGAATTTGTAGAGATTAAGGACTTCTTTACCGTTGTCCGTGATACCGGAAAGGTCCGGGGACTCGATTCTCACGAGCGCGTACGAATCGACCTTCTTCTGGACAGCGGTCCTCGGCTCCGTGTCGCACGAAGCCACAAGAGCGATCAGCAATAATGCCAGAGCGGTTCTTTTCATTTCAAGAAAATATTATTTAAAAATGTTCATTCATTTACGTCACGCAAATTTAGTGAATATAAATGAAAAAAAGCGCGTCAACCAAACGTTGACGCGCCAATAATCGTAAGATTTCTTACCATTAGATAATTCCCTGCTCAAGCATAGCCTGCGCGACTTTCATAAAACCGGCGATATTGGCCCCCTTGACATAGTCCACACTGCCGTCAGGACGTGTACCGTACTTGACGCACTGCTCGTGGATGCTCTCCATGATCCAGTGAAGCTTGTCATCAACCTCCTGAGCCGACCAGCTGAGGTGGGCGGCGTTCTGCGTCATCTCAAGACCGGACGTGGCGACTCCGCCGGCGTTCACGGCCTTGCCGGGGGCAAAGAGGATTCCGTTGTTCTGGAAGAAGTGGATGGCTCCCGGCTGGCAGCCCATATTGGAGACCTCGCAGCAGCACCAGCATCCGTTGGCCTTAAGCTCCTTAGCGTCATCCTCGCCAAGCTCATTCTGGAATGCGCAAGGAAGAGCGATGTCGCAAGGGATGCTCCAAGCCTTCTTGCCGGCGATGAACTTAGCCTCGGCAGGAAACTTTGTGGCCATATCCTCGACCATATTCCTGTTGGAAGCGCGCATCTCAAGCATATAGTCATTCATTTCAGGGGTCATTCCGTCAGGAATATGGCATACTCCGTCAGGTCCGGAGATGGCGACAACCTTGGCTCCGAGCTGGGTGGCCTTCTTGGTGGCTCCCCATGCGACGTTTCCGAAACCGGATATGCAGACCTTCTGTCCGGCGATGTCCTTTCCCGCCTTGTGGAGAAGGTGCTGGGTGAAGTAGAGGGCACCGAAACCGGTAGCCTCAGGACGAAGGATAGAGCCTCCCCATGTGGCGCCCTTTCCGGTAAGTACTCCGGTGTGGTACTGACGGGCAAGTTTCTGGTACATTCCGTTCAGGAAGCCGATCTCGCGTCCGCCGACGCCCACGTCTCCGGCAGGGATATCCTGGTCAGGCCCGATGCAACGCCACAGCTCAAGCATAAATGCCTGGCAGAAACGCATTATCTCGGCGTTTGACTTGCCGACAGGATCAAAGTCCGATCCGCCCTTGGCGCCACCCATAGGAAGGGTCGTGAGAGCGTTCTTGAACGTCTGCTCGAAACCAAGGAACTTAAGCATGGAAGGAGTCACAGCCTTGTGGAAGCGGAGACCTCCCTTGTACGGGCCGATCGCGCTGTTGAACTGCACGCGGTAGCCGAGGTTTGTCTGAACCTCACCGCTGTCGTCAATCCACGTCACACGGAAAGTGAATATTCTGTCAGGCTCCACCAGCCTTTCGACAATCCTGGCCTTCTCAAACTCAGGATGCTGGTTATAAACATCCTCGATAGACTCAAGAACTTCCTGAACGGCCTGAAGATATTCCTTCTCGGTCGGGTACTTGGCCTGCAGACGGGCCATTATCTCTGTTGTTTTCATAACGTAATGTGTAATAGTGTTATTAATTAAGTAAAATATGTGTGTTCTATTCAACCTTCCACGTGGAGCCTCCCTGAAGCAAGTCATCAACACAGCGGACCTTGGCCTTGGCCTTGACATTCCCGACCTGCCTTTCGACCTCTTCCTCGTATGTGATGTCCGAGACTTCCCTGATGACACCCAAAGCCACCGGGAAGTCAGGCCACTTCATATCGGCTATCATCATCTGAAGTCCGAGATTGTCGGAATGGCTGTCATGCGTGAGGACATCGTCCTCAGTCACACCGTCCTCGCCTATCGTGACCACCTTGAGTTTCCATCCGTCGAGGGCTATCCCCTTGTTCCTGTCCTTGCCGAATATCATCTTCTCACCGTCACGAAGGACAAGCGTCCTGTCAGCCTTGAACTCCTTGTCGGAGATATCGGCGTGGGAGCCGTTGTTGAAAATCACGCAGTTAGTCAGGAACTCCATTACCGAAGTACCGCGATGCCTTGAGGCGGCGAGCATAATCTCCTGGTTAAGGGCAAGTTCAGTGTCCATACCACGGGCAAAGAACGTTCCCTTGGCCCCCAGTACAAGACTTCCAGGATTGAACGGATGCTCAACGGTCCCATAAGGGGAAGTCTTGGTGACAGCTCCAAGTCTGGAAGTCGGTGAATACTGCCCCTTGGTCATTCCGTAGATTCTGTTGTTGAAAAGCATCAGATTGATGTCGATGTTCCTTCTGATAGCGTGGATGAAGTGATTGCCGCCGATGGCGAGAGCGTCACCGTCGCCGCTCACCTGCCAGACGCACAACTCCGGATTGGCGACCTTCATGCCGGTAGCTATCGCCGTGGCTCGTCCGTGGATGCTGTGGAAACCGTAAGTGTCCACATAGTAAGGAAGCCTCGACGAACATCCGATGCCGGAGACCACAACTATCTTATCCTTGTCTATTCCCTTTTCCTCGCAGACAAGAGGCAAGGTTCTTTGAAGAGCGGCCAGCACGGAATAGTCACCGCATCCGGGACACCATCTGATCTCCTGATCGCTCTTGAAATCCTTCAATGTATATTTTGGCATTATTATATCCTCCTATAAATCGGTCGAAGCAGCATCAACTATTTCCTTCACAAGGAATGTCTGTCCCTGAACCTTATTGCAGCCAACATAGTTGAACTGAGGGAATATGGTCTTGAGATAACCGGCAAACTGTCCGCTGTTCAGCTCGCAGACAATGATCCTGCGGAAGCAGGAGAAGACCTTTTCCGTGTTCCTCGGCAGAGGCTCAATGAAGTCAAAATGAACCCGGCTGACAGTCCTGCCCGCGGCGCGAAGCTCCTCAGCCGCGGAAAGAATATGTCCGTAAGTCCCACCCCAGCCGACAAGAAGCACATCTCCGCTTTCAGGACCGTCCACCACAAGCTCAGGGATGCCGGCGGCCACTCGGGCCACCTTCTCGGCGCGCTCGCGGACCATCAGCTCGTGATTCGCCGCATCTGTCGAAAGCACACCCTCGTGCGTCTTTTCGAGACCTCCCACACGATGCTCAAGACCCGGAGTGCCGGCGGGCGCCCATTTTCTGGCAAGAGTCCCGGGGTCTCTCTCGAAAGGATGGAACTTGCCCCCGTCGGAAACCGCGAGATTGGGTCTTATGACAGGATACTCACTCATAGAAGGGATTCTCCACGGTTCAGAGCCATTCCCAAGGAAGCCCTCGGAAAGAAGAAGGACAGGCGTCATATGCTCCAACGCTATCCTTGCGGCTGTGAAAGCGGCGTCGAAGCAATGGGCAGGCGAATGAGCCGCCATAACCACCATCGGACTTTCGCCGTTTCGCCCGTACAAAGCCTCGTTAAGGTCGGCCTGCTCGGTTTTAGTCGGCATACCGGTGCACGGGCCGGCGCGCTGAACATCGACCACCACAAGCGGGAGCTCGGTCATCACGGCAAGACCGAGAGCCTCGGATTTAAGGGAGAGCCCTGGGCCGGATGTCGTCGTGACAGCAAGATTCCCGGCAAAGGAAGCCCCTATGGCGCAACAGATTCCGGCGATTTCATCCTCGGTCTGCATAGTCTTGACTCCCAAACTCTTATAAACAGCCAATTCCTCAAGAATGGCCGTGGCCGGAGTGATCGGGTAGGAACCGCAGAACAGAGGCAGGCCGGACTTCTCCGAAGCCGCCATCAGCCCCCAGGCCAAAGCCTGATTGCCGGTGATGTTCCTGTAGGTGCCTTTTTCCTGAACGCCGGGCGCTACTGTATAAGTGTCGGCTACCGCCTGAATGTTGGCCGCATAGTTGTAACCGTCGTTGACAACCTTGCGGTTCGGCTCGATCATCTCGGGATGCTTCTTAGCGAAACGTCCCTCAAGATAGCCGTACACATAGTCCAAAGGGCGGCTATAGATGAAGCAGGCCATGCCAAGCGTGAACATATTCCTGCATTTGTGGATGGACACCATATCCAATCCGCTGTCTTTCAGGCTTTCCTCGGTAAGTTTTGTAATCGGGGCCACGATTATGTTCCTGTCCTCGATGTGAAGTTCCTCGAAAGGATTGCCGGTGAATCCCGCCTTGCCCAGGCCGAAATCGTCAAAGGCATCCTCATTGACAAGCACGGTAGCGTTTCTTTTCAGCCACTTGGCATTCGCCTTGAGAGCGGCAGGGTTCATCGCGACAAGCATATCACAGTAATCACCGGGAGTGTTTACCTTGTGACTGCCTATGTGAACCTGGAATCCGGACACTCCGGCCACAGTCCCCTTCGGGGCTCTGATCTCAGCCGGATAATCCGGGAATGTGGAAAGGCCGTTACCATAGATTGCGGACAGGTTGGCGAGCAGAGTTCCGGTCAGCTGCATACCGTCACCGGAATCTCCGGCAAACCTAATCACAACATCCTTAGCATCAATAACCTTATGTTGCATTTCTATTTTAAGTGTATTATTGTTTCATTAAAATACGTTACAAATTAAAGCATAAAAAGCAGAATAACCAACAGAATCGGTGAAAAAAGATTCACTGCCCGAACATACACAGCCACCGCCGTCGACGAAGGGTTGGGAAACCGGACAAGCCAGGCCGGAATAGCCTTGGCATGGGCTATCGGAGACAGTGTGGAATAAACTTAGAGGTTGGCTAAAAAAGTACACCTTTTTAGCCAACCTCTCTCAGTTTCCCGACCGCGGAAGCGATTACTGCTGCTGTTGCTGCTGGGCCATAAGTTCCTTCTGAAGATCCTCGAGTGTCCTGCCCTCAGGGATATTCAAGGCTTTTCTTGCATCAGGAGTGAGATCCTTGCACTGCGCCTTGTCCACATAGAGATACTGTGAGGACTCGAACACGAAGAGATAAGAGCCAGCCTTGGCAAGTTTCTCGACAGCCTCCTGGGCCTTCTTGTAGATAGGATCCATAAGCTGCTGGTTCTGCTGCTGAAGCTCGGCCTGGATAGACTGCTGGAACTCCTGGATTCTCTGCTGGATGTCACCCAGCTCCTTCTCCTTGCTTGACTTTATCGCCGGTGTCCAGGTGGACTGCTTCTGCTGGTACTCATTGTACTTGCTCTGGGCCTCTTCCATCATGCTCTGGAGAGTCTCCTGAGCCTCTTTCTGCGCGGCCTGCATCTGAGACCTCGCTGCATCGGCCTCAGGCATAAGCATAACCAGTTCGTTGAAATCGACATAAGCGAACTTCGCCTGAGCGGAAGCCGTCAGAGTGAACAATGCCATTGCGGCGATCAAAAGAATCTTTTTCATTTTTATAGAATTTTATCAGTTTCGCGCAAAATAGGAATGCAAATGTAAGAATAATATTAGAATTGTTGTCCGATAAGGAAGTGGAACTGGCTTCTGGAACTCTTGTCAGGGTTGTCGAAACCATAACCCCAGTCAATACCGAGCAAGCCTATCATCGGAAGGAACACCCTCACGCCCACACCGGCAGAACGCTTGATCTGGAACGGATTGAACTTCTTGATGTCAGACCAGCAGTTTCCGCCCTCAAGGAAACCAAGCACGAATATCGTGGACTGCGGCTGAAGGATGACAGGGTAACGGAACTCCATGGTGAACTTGTCGTAGACGTTACCGGCATAGTAGCCGCTGGAACTGTATGGCGTAGCCTCCCATGGGGTAAGATAGTAGTTCTCATAGCCGCGGAGGGCGATCACATCGGCTCCGTATGTGTCATAGCCGGACATACCGTCCCCACCGACCCTGAAGCCTTCAAACGGAGAATATCCCCACTTGCGGTTGTAGTAGCCAAGATAACCGAACTGCGCCCTGGTCATGATCACGAAATCACCGATGACCTTGGTGTACAGCTCGCCGCTGACCTTCCATTTATGGTACTCGATCCATTTGTAGCGCTCCGCCGAAGACCAGTTGTCATAGTTGATGTCCTTATAGCTTGCCACTTTCGTAGGATTGCCGCCCGCGTCGAGATTGCCGATGTCCTGCTTTCTGAACAAAGAATACGGAGGAGTGAGCTGGAGGCTGGCGCTGAAGTTGGAGCCGGTACGCGGATAGATCTGCTGGTCAGTCGAATTTCTGTTCAGGCTCAGGGTGTAGCTGAGATTGTGAGACTTTCCGTCATTGAACATAAAGTAACCGTTGAGCCAGTTCTTCAGATCGTATGTCTGCCAGCTGAGACCGTTGTAGAAAACAAAGTAGTTGTCCGGCCATTTGAGACGAGTGCCGATTCCCGCCGAGAAACCGTAAACCTGCATCACCTTGTCATTCGACAGAAGTCCTATGGCGAGATAAGAGTCCGTCTGACGGGTGTAATAGGCCTGGAGGTTCAGGGAAGTCGGTTTCTTTCCGAAGAGCCAAGGCTCCGAGAATCCGAAGACAAGAGACGTGTAGTAGGTTCCGTTCGTCTGGAAACGAAGCGAAAGGTTCTGGGCGTCACCAAGCGGAACAGGCCGCCAGGCGTTCTTGTCAAACATGCGCTTTGTCGAGAAGTTGTTGAAATTCACACCCACGGTGGCCACGAACGTGTTCGCTCCCCAACCTCCTGAAAGCTCCAGCTGGCTGGAAGGTTTCTCGGTCACGTTATAGACAAGATCCACAGTGCTGTTCAGCTCGTTAGGGAGTATGGTGTAGCCGGTTGAAGGATCAGCGATGGCCTCCGGATCAAACTGTCCCATCGACGCTATCTCCCTGATGGACCTCTCGAAATCAGTCTGGCTGAACAGATAGCCGGGACGGGTCGCGATCTGACGCCTGACAACCTTTTCATTGGTCAGGTTGTTGCCGTTGATGATAATATTGTTCAAGGTAGCCTGCTTGCCTTCGGAAACCCTCATCTCCACATCCACGGAATCCCCGTCGATGTTCAGTTCCACCGGTGTCACGCTGAAGAAAAGGTAACCGTTGTCGCGATAGACCTTGGAGACATCGATATCCCCCTGCTTTCCGCCGCCGAGAAGCCTCTTCTGCATCGTCACCATATCATAAGGATCACCCTTGCGGATGTTCAGGATGTCATTGAGCTGATCCGTTGAATAGACGGAGTTGCCTGTCCAGGAGACATTACGGAAATAATATTTCTTGCCCTGGTCGATCTTGAGGTCGATGCCGAGCCTGCCGGGGGTGACGTAATATATGGAATCCTTCACGATGCGGGCGTCGCGGTAACCGGACTCGTTGAGCTTGCTGATGAGGCTGTTCTTGTCGTTAGGATATTCCTTCTGGTTGAATTTCTTGCTGCTGAAGAAGTTATACCATTTCTTGGCCTTGGTCTTCTTCATCGCTCTGGAGAGTTTGAAATCAGTGAAGCCCTCGGTCCCCTTGAAGTGGATGTCCTGTACCTTGACTTTCTCCCCGCGGTCAACGGCGAAACTCACCTTGATGGCGTTCCGGACGATGGTGTCTTTCTGCGTCTTGACATCAACCTTGCAGTTGAGAAAACCCTTGTCCGCATAGAATCTCTTGATGATGTCGGAGGATGTCTTGGCGACATAGTCGGAGAATTCCCCTCCCCTGCGCAGGTTCAGTCTTTCGTCCAGTTCCTTCTGCTCGCCTTTTCTGACACCGGTGAACAGCCATCTTGACACTCTCGGACGCTCCTGTATGCGGATGACCAGATAGGCCGAATCCAGATTCTCGCTCAAATGGTCTATCTCAAGGGCAACGTTCTCGAAATACCTCTGCATCCAAAGCCTTGAGACAATCGAGGAGATGTCATCGCCCGGCACCGTGACCTTCATTCCTTTCTGAAGGCCGGTCAGAGAGATGATCTGCTGGCTGGAGAACTGATGGTTTCCCTCCACGGATACTCCGCCAACGTAATACGTCTTGGGATTGTCGTAATCCACTTCCACGGCGCCGGACGGATTTCCGGTCTCCTGCCCGATGGCCGGAACGGCGGAGACGCACAAGGCAAGGGCGCACAAAAGGCTATATGCTTTCATCAAATCAAATTTCATTGAATTAAGTTGCAAATATACGCAAGTTATTTAACTTTTCCATACCTGCGGTTCCTTCGGGAATATTCTTCCAACGCCGAACGGAAATCCTCCTTTCCGAAATCCGGCCACAGGGTGTCAACAAAAATGAATTCCGAATATGCCGCCTGCCATAGCAGGTAATTGCTTATCCTCTTTTCTCCGGAAGTACGTATTATAAGATCCGGCTCCGGGATGCCTGCCGTGGCAAGATAGCGGTCAAAATCCTCTATGCCAACAGATTCCAGTCCCTCAGGATTATCCGAATATTCCTTTGCCATTCTTTTTGCGGCCTGAAGGATGTCCCATTTCCCGCTGTAACTGAGAAAAACGATGAGGGTAAGGAGCGGTTCACGGCCGGGGACAGGAGCGGTCGCCTGCTCCGCCCCGCGGACGGCCTCAAGCAGCTGTGGCTCAAGTCTGGAAAGATTTCCTATCACGCGTAAGGACACGCCCTTCTCGACAAGGGAGCCGACTTCCTCGACAATCGACTTCATCATAAGGCTCATCAAGGTGTTCACCTCGGACTCCGGACGGCTCCAGTTCTCCTCCGAGAATGCGAAGAGCGACAGGTACCTGACACCCTCCTCGGCCGCGGACTCGACAGAAGCCCGGACGCTGTCAACCCCGTTGGAGTGCCCCGAGACACGCTCCAGCCCCCTCTGCCTGGCCCAACGTCCGTTTCCGTCCATTATTATGGATACGTGAACCGGTATGTTTTTGGTTTCGTTCATATTCAAAAAAATCATTCTCCGCTGTTTCTGATGTCCTCGCCCCAAAAAAGCTTTGTCGTCAAGGCTTTGATGAAGCTGGTATTTTTAAGGCGAACCCTTTTCAGCGAAAACTGTGCCACCATGACATCAAGGCTCACGGAAGGCGCCACAAGGTGGTTTCTGTTGTCCATGGACAGCATGACACTTTCGTCTCTCGACCTCATCGAAACCGAGATCGATGTGGTGTCCGGAACGACGAGCGGACGGGCGTTGAGATTATGAGGGGCAATCGGCGCGATGATCAGCACCTTGGCGTCCGGGGCGCAAATCGGCCCGCCGACACTCAATGAATACGCCGTGGAGCCCGAGCTTGTCGCCACGAGCAGACCGTCGGCCCAGTAAGTAGGCAAAGGATGACCGTCAATCATCACATCGATTCCAAGGAGGGCCGCGCCGGAACGGTGAACCGAGACCTCATTCAGGCTGTAAGGCCAGAACTGCGGGTCGCGATCCAACGAGACACCGGAGACCCTGGTCCCGAGAAGTTCCCTGTCCTCAAGATACCAATCACCGGACAGCAATGCCTCACAGGCCTCCTCAGGGCTATATTCAGAAAGGAATCCCAACCTTCCGAGATTCACACCGAGAATCGGTATGCCGGATTTGCCAACGCACCTCGACGCGGAAAGGAAAGTCCCGTCGCCGCCGACACTCAGGACAAGGCCGGTCTCCGGAAGCAAATCACCCTCGGCGGTGACATCGTAAAAGTCAAACGAATCTTTCTCAAGCGCTTCAAGCATCCCGGAGAGCCTCTCGTCGTACCTGGCCCCACCTTCCCTTGAATAAATGGCAATTTTCATCAGTGCGTGACTTGGGTTATCAATTCGGATTTCAAAAATAGCACAATTCTGAATAAAACTGAACAGAAATCATTATTTTTGTGTGTTTAAGTTTTCCGCGGCGGCCCGTACCGCCGGTGATTGTTGTTATTTTTGATATGACAAGACTTAGTGTAAACATCAACAAGATCGCCACACTGCGAAACGCACGCGGCGGGAATATGCCTGACGTTGAAAAGGCCGCCGTAGATTGCGAGAGATTCGGAGCGGAGGGAATAACCGTACATCCGAGACCGGACGAAAGGCACATAAGGTATTCCGATGTCAGGGCCATAAGACCGACTGTCTCGACCGAGTTCAACATAGAGGGCAACCCTATCAAGAGTTTCGTGGAGCTTGTGAACGAGGTCAGGCCGGATCAGGTCACGCTTGTGCCTGACGCCCACGACGCTATCACTTCCGACGCCGGATGGGACACCGTATCCGACAAAGGGTTTCTGTCCGACATCTGCGCCGGATTCAGGGAAAAAGGCATCCGCACATCGATATTCATCGACCCATCTCCGGCCATGGCGGAAGGCGCGAAAGCCTGCGGCTGCGACCGCGTTGAGCTTTACACCGCCGGGTACGCGGCCCTGTACCCGTCCTGCCCGGAAAAGGCGATAGCCCCGTATATCGAGACGGCGAAGGCGGCGAGAGACCTCGGACTCGGACTCAACGCCGGACACGACCTCAATCTGGAAAACCTCGGATTCTTCATCAGAAACATACCTTGGACAGACGAGGTTTCCATCGGCCACGCCATCATCTGCGACGCACTTTACCTTGGACTTGAGGAAACAATCCGGGCTTATCTGTCGAAGATTAAGATTTTTTGACTAAATTTGCAAACTTGAATATTAATAACAAAACAATAAAATGAAACAGACACCACTGATTATCAGCATCATAGCCCTTGCGGCGGTGATCGCTCTCGGATTTATCCAACTCTCGTCCAAGGGTAACGGCGGCAAGAAAGCCGCATCAGGCGAAGCGGTTGAAGTCACAGCCCAGGCCGGTTCCATCGTTTGGTTCGACCTTGACAGAGTACTCAACGAGTACGATATGGCCAACGACCTCAGGACTGTTGTCGAGACCAAAATCCAGGGCATTCAGGAAGAAATCAACAGAAGGGGCAACAAGCTTCAGAATGACGTGAACAAATTCCAGTCTGACCTCGACAAGGGTCTTCTTGTCCGCTCGGTGGCGGAGCAGAGGAACATCAAGCTTCAGGAGCAGCAGAACAGTTTCAACAACTATGCGGCGCAGAAACAGCAGGAAATAGCCGAGGAGCAGCAGGTTATGATGAACCAGATCGGTGACGCGATCAAGACATTCCTTGACAAGTTCAACGAGGAGCACAAGTATGCGATGATTATCGCCACCCAGGGCAGCGTTCTCCCGGCTCCGGTCGCGGCCGGTGACCCTGACCTTGACGTCACCGACGCCATTCTCGCCGGACTCAACAACGAGTACATCCAGAACAAAGGCAAAGGCGGGAAGGCGGCCTCAGGCGAGTCCAAAACCGAATAGGCTTTGAGAATAGCTCTCCTTTCCTGCTTCTACCCTTTTAGAGGAGGGATTTCTCAGTTCAACGCAAGTCTTTACTTGGAACTGGGCAAAAACCACACTGTCAAGGCTTTCAATTTCAAAAGACAGTATCCGGAGTTTCTTTTCCCAGGAAAGACACAATATGTCACAAAGGACGATGACGCCGTATCCATCGAGAGCGATGCTCTGTTGGATACGGCTAATCCTTTCACTTATGGACGGACCTACAGGGAAATCAGGGACTGGAAGCCGGATCTGGTGGTCATCAGCTACTGGATGTCGTATTTCGGCCCTTCACTGGGCTACGTGGCGCGCAGGCTCAGAAAGCATTGCAAGGTCATTTCCGTTCTTCACAACGTTATCCCGCACGAGCCTAAGTTCTTCGATTCGCCTCTGACAAAATACTTCCTGTCCGGATGCACCGGCAATGTCACACTTTGCGGCGAGGTGGCCGAAGACCTGTTCAGATTGTCGCCGAGAGCGTTGAACGTCACCCTTTTCCATCCGATTTACGGCCACTTCGGCGAAAAATTGCCGCGGGAGGAGGCCGAAAGAATCCTCGGCATCAGGCCGGGGATGAAAAACCTGCTGTTTTTCGGGCTTATCAGGGAGTACAAAGGTCTGGACATCCTGCTTGAGACTTTCGGCAGACTGGACGAAAGCTATCAGCTCATCGTTGCGGGAGAGCCTTACGGCTCTTTCGACAAATACCAGTCAATCATCGACAAGTCGCCGGCGAAGGACAGAATCCGGCTGTTCACCCATTATATCAAGGATTCCGAGGTCAAGAACTATTTCTCAGCCGCCGACCTTGCCGTCCTGCCCTACAGATCCGCCACACAAAGCGGAATCAGCGCTATCGCATACCACTTTGAGGTGCCGATGGTTGTGACTGAAGTCGGCGGGTTGCGCCAGTCGATAGGTGACTGCGGCACAGGACTTGTCGCACCGAAGGCCGATGCGGACAGCATCTTGAAGGAAATAAAGGCCTATTTTTCAGACGACAATCTGAAAACCCTCTGCATCAGTTCGATAAGAGCCGAGAAAGAGCGGCTTTCCTGGAAGGCTTTCTGCAAGAGAATGCTTGAGTTTTCCGACAATTTGTACAAGAAAAGATGAACAGGTACTTGACTACATTCGTGGCCTCTATATGTCTGACGGCCGCATTCGGCTCCGGAGCGGACGCCCAGGAATATATCACGCCGCAAGTCGTGGTGACCACGGACAAAGTCCGCCGCAACGGGATTGTGTATTATTCCCACGTGGTTACGGAACGCCAGACCCTTTATTCGATCAGCAAGGCCTACAATGTCACAATCCAGGAGATTTACGACTCGAACCCGGACCTGCACCTCGACACCGCCGGCCTGAAGAAGGATCAGATAATCCTGATTCCTGTCAAGAGCGCCGCGAAAGAGGGAATAACCACGGAAGCAGCCGGCCCGCAAGAGCAAGAGCAGGCACAAGACCGATCCGGGACACAGGCCGGAGATAAAGAGGAAGAGACTAAGGAATATTTCATCCATCGGGTCAAATGGTTTGAGGATCTCGCGTCCATCGTGAAAAAATACTCGGTCTCGAAAGAGTCCATAATGAACATCAACGGACTCACATCCGAGAAAGTGAGACGCAAGGATGAGATAAAGATACCTCTCAACCCAGAAAAATGGGAGAACGCCCCGGGGCAATCATCTGACCAGACCGGATCGACCATGGGCAAAGAAGCTCCGCAAAGCGAGAGTACGGACACACAGGAGAGTACTGACGGGCTGTTCGACAGGCTATTCACAAAAAACAAGCACAAGACCTGCATCTCTGTTCTGCTGCCATTCAACACAGCCAAGAAAGCCGACAGCCAGATGATGGATTTCTACAGCGGGATACTTCTCGCCTCCAAGGGTCTGGGAGAGGACGGGAACGAGATTGAGCTAAACGTCTATGACGTTGCCGGCGGGGCTATGCCGGTGACGGAAGAGAGGTTTTCGGAAAGCGACTTCATAATCGGCCCGGTTTCCAACAACGACATCGCAAGGGCTGTAAACGCCTCCAAGGGCAAGGCTTGGATAGTCTCGCCTCTCGACCCGAGGGCAGAGGCTCTGGCAGACACAATCCCGAATATCATACAGGCTCCGTCACCCACAAAAGCCCAGATAGACGACATGGTAAGATGGGTGGGCGAAGACCTTAGGAACAACGACAAGGTAATTCTCGTCACGCAGAAAGGAGTGAAGACCGACAAGTATTCAGCCGATGTGATCAATGAGGTGCGGAACTCCGGGCTGAGACATTCCGACCTTTCTTTCAACATCCTGGAAGGCAGGCAGATTATGGGCGTCATCTCATCCGCCATGACAGACAAAGGCACCAACAGGGTCATCATCGCATCCGACAGCAAGGCATTCAACATCGAGGTGACGAGGCTGCTGTATCTGATTTCCAGCCAGAAAAAAGACATCGTGCTCTACAGCACTTCCAAACTCAGGACATTCGACGAGATCGACGTAGAACAGCCACACACCTTGAACCTACACTCAAGCGTCTCATACTTTGTGGACTATGACTCCAAGGAAGTCCAGAACTTTTTGATGGAATACAGGGCGATTTACGGGACAGAACCGAGCCGCACAGCATTTCAAGGCTACGACCTGATGAACTTCTTCTCTAACTTGAACTCAGCCCACGGCAGGAAATGGGAGGAAGAGGGGGCGCTCAAAGACTCCGGACTGCAATCAGATTTCAAACTCGTAAGAACGGCAGAAGGAGGCTACGTCAACAAGGCTGTCAGGAGAGTGGTCTATAATTCGGACTATTCAGTCACCCTTGTCAGATAGAAAGCAAAGTTCTGGCGTTTTCCACGGCGGCTGACGAGATGCTGCTTCCGCTCAGCATACGGGCGATTTCCATCACCCTGTCCTCTCCTGTCAGGAGACGGACTGACGTTTTGGCTCTTCCAAGCACATCATATTCTTTCTCAACGACATAATGAGCGGAACCTTTTGCGGCGACCTGCGGGAGATGGGTAATGGCAAAGACTTGCATGTCATCACCCATAGAGCATATCATACGCCCCATCTTGTCCGCCACACTGCCGGACACCCCGGTGTCAATCTCATCGAAAATGAGCGTCGGCATATTCACAAACTTCGCCATCATCGCCTTCAGGCAAAGCATCAGGCGGGACATCTCACCTCCGGATGCACATTTTGACACATCAGCAGGAGCGGTACCCGAAGCCGAGAACATAAAACGGACGGAATCCGAGCCAGTAGCGGAACACTGGACATCTGACAATCCGACCTCAAACCTCGCATAATCCATCTCAAGCGAACGGACAGATTCAGTTATTGCTTCGGCGAACGGAGCCGCGGCTTTCTCTCTGGACTCGTGAAGACGACGGGAAACAGATTCAAGGGATAGTCTGGTGTCCGCCATCATATTCTCAAGCTCGGTCAGTCTGTACTCCAAGGCGGACGCGTCCAAGAGAGACTCGGAAAGAGAATCTCTTTTCGCGACAAGCTCGGCGACAGAAGAGCAAGAGTAGCCTTTCATCAGATCGTAGAGAAGGGACAGACGCTCGTCAACAGTAGCAAGACGCTCCTGTGAAAGGACAATTCCGGAATTCATTGAGGACACATCCTCAAGAATATCATCCAGTTCGGTACGAGCAGAATCGATTCTCTCGGCCAGAGACACGGCCTCGGGCACAAACCTCGCTATCCTCTCCAATTTTCTCTGAGCCTCTTTCAATGCCGATGACAATGGCACAGACTCAAGATTAGGGTCTGAAGGATTAAAGAGCTCTTCAACTCCGCCCAGGCTCTCCTTGATTTCCTCAGCATTCGCAAGCTGCCGCCTTTCAGCTTCCAAGGTCTCAAGCTCTCCGTCCTGAAGACGCGCATCTTCAAGTCTCTGCCATCTTGCCTTGACATATTCCTTTTCCTCGTTCATCCTTGCAAGCCTCGAAGAGACCTCGGCATACTCCTTCTCCATAGACTTGAATGATCTGTATGTCTCCGCACACTCGTCCAGAAGAGTGCCGTCCCCGGCGAAATGGTCAAGCATCGAAAGCTGGAAAGCCTTGTCGGAAAGCAAAAGTGTCTGGTGCTGGGAATGGATGTCAACAAGTCTTGAAGAGATACCTTGAAGAGTCTGTATGTTGACAGGAGAGTCATTGATGAACGATCTGGAACGTCCGGAGCGGTTGACTACCCTGCGGATTATGAGTTCTCTCCCATCGGAATCAAGATCGTTCTCTTCAAGAATCCTCTTCAGTACAAGGTCTGTGTCCGCTGTCCGGAAGACAGCCTCGACCACGCAGCTGTCAGCTCCGTCCGCGATTACGGACGAGTCGGCCTTCGAGCCAAGCAGCAGGGAGAGCGCTCCCAAAAGAATTGACTTTCCGGCTCCGGTCTGCCCGGATATAATGACCAGACCCTCTGGAAAAGTAACTTCCAGAGAGTCTATCAAAACATAATTGCTTATTTGCAGGGACTCTAACATAGCCCCATGAACTATTCAGAGTCCGATATATTCTCCTTGTCCGCGCGAACGGGCATCTCATCATCGGCGCCGGAACCGGCCATACGATAGTAGAGTTCACCATCCTCAAACTCGGAAATAGCGATGAGATCCGGTTTAGGAAGTTTCTCATAATACTTGGAGATCTCTATCTGCTCCCTGTTCTCAAAGACCTCGTCCATAGTGTCCCGGTCAGTACGGAAATCCTCCAGTTTCTTGGCGAGTTCCTTTTTCTCCGCAAGTGCTATCTGATTGGCTCTTTTATAGAGGAGAACCACTGTCTCGTAAATGTTGCCGGTCGGTGCGGCGAGATACTTGATGTCCCTGGTAATCGTGTTTGAGGGAACCTTCTTCTTTACTTCCATATTCAAAAAAATCTTATCCAAATATTTTACGAGGGCTATTGAGCGGATTGTTTCAATATTTTATTTCTGTCCCTCTCAAAGTCCTTCTCCTTTGCCACAAGGTCATCGTCAGCGCCGGTGTAACGTCCGAGGGTCTTCTGCGAACGGCGGTAAAGCACATCCAATTCCTTGCGATAAGGGGAATCAGGCAATTCGCCAATGAAGTTGTAGTAGTCATCCACAAAGGTAAGGTAACGCTCCTTCTGCTTGGACTCCACGCTCAAATACGCATACTTATAGGAAGACTTGGCGATATAATAGAGAATGTCCTCACGGTAGATGTTCTCCGCGTCCTCCTTAAGGATGTTCCTGAAAGCCACTCTGGAAGCCTTGTAGTCTTCCATCTTATAATAAAGCCTGGCATTCTCGAAGGCTTTTCTGTCCAACCTGTCATTCAGTTCCTTGAGCATCCTGCGGCATATATCGATGTGAGAGTTGTTCGGATTCTCGACCATATACTGGCTGATGACATTGACCGCGTTATGTGTAGGAATCTGATCCAGCTCATACCGGAGAGTCGAACGGTACAGACAATCGATCCTGAGAAAGGCCGCCTCTTCCGCAAACGGGCTGCGCGGGAAATTTGTGATGAACTTGGTGAAGTTAGTCTCGGCGGTGTAATAATCCTTGAAACGGTAGTTGCTCAAACCCCAATAGTACTGGACGGTGTCGTCCCTGTCAGTGCCGCTTGTCAGAACAGACAGCGACTCAAACAATTGAGCTGCCTTGCTATACTTTCCGTTGTTAAGATAGTCGAAAGCGGCGGCATACTTGGCGTCCACATCGTTTCCATTCAGAAGAGCCTCGTACTCTGACTTGCAGGACTGTAGGGACAGGACCGCGGGAAGTACGACGGACAGAAACCTCAGAGTTGTCTTTAACATATTCATTGCGTACATAAAACCATCAGTGCGACAAAAGGAATTTCTCCACCTCGAGAGCGGCGCGGCATCCTGAAGCCGCAGCTGTAATAGCCTGCCTGAACATAGGATCCTGAACATCACCGGCCGCAAAAACCCCCTCGACGTTCGTCTCCGAAGTCTTGCCCTTGGTGACAATGTATCCGTTCTCATCTGTCTCGACATACTTCTTGAATATGTCAGAGTTCGGATGATGTCCGATGGCAAGGAAAAAGCCGTCAACCTTGATATCAAAAACCTTACCATCCTTGTCCTCAACCCGCACTCCCGTCACACCCGACTGATCTCCAAGAACTTCCTTGGTATTGCAATTCCAGAGTATCTCGATGTTGGCGGCATTCTTGACCCTCTCCTGCATCGCCACTGACGCCCTGAAGACATCGCGGCGGACAATCATATATACCTTGCGGCAAAGATTCGCCAGATAGGTGGCCTCCTCGCAAGCGGTGTCCCCTCCTCCGACAACAGCCACGTCCTTCTTCCTGTAGAAGAAACCGTCACAGGTCGCACAAGCGCTTACACCCGACCCGCGGAACTTCCGCTCGGACGGAAGACCGAGATACCTGGCGGTCGCTCCGGTCGCGATGATGAGCGCCTCTGCCTCCACTTCATTTTCCCCGTCAATGGTAAGCCTGAAAGGACGGGCGGAAAGGTCCGCCGATGTCACGACACCTCTTCTGATGTCCGCTCCCATACGGGTGGCCTGCAAGCGCATACCATCCATAAGCCGCACAGCGTCAACGCCTTCAGGAAATCCTGGGAAGTTCTCCACAACAGTCGTTGTGGTCAACTGGCCGCCCGGCTCCATTCCTTCATAAAGAACAGGCGCAAGCGCCGCCCTTGAAGCGTAAATGGCGGCCGTGTAGCCTGCGGGACCGCCTCCTATAATCAAGCATCTTATCTTCTCCATCTTCATTTATCAATCATAACTTACAAATATAGCCATTATTCGTGATTAGCCAAGCGAAGATATTACCGGAAGATCAAATT
>CAYMOB010000029.1:0-28181 GCA_964391955.1 uncultured Muribaculaceae bacterium
ATTCTGACATTGTTCAGACCATCAAGACCGTGAGTCCTGCAAGGACATTCTTAGAAAAGGCATTTTTGCTTTGTGAAGAATACCAAAAGAAAGATCCAAGAACATATCGCATGTCTCGCCATTTCTATGATTTGGAGAAATTATCTCACACCGATTATATGGATAAGGCATTAAATGACTCAACTCTATACCATGACATTGTGGAGCACAGAAAGAAATTCTATCATGTCGGGTATGTAGATTATGATAAGGAACTGCCAGAATCCATTACAATTGTTCCAAGTGAAGAACTTGTCCCGAAATATGAGGTGGATTATAACGATATGCGTTCCAGCTTTATCTATGGAAAGGCTCTGGGGTTTGCAGATTTGCTCAAGTTCCTCGAAACGTTGCAGGAGCGATTCCGGAAAGTTCCTCCAAGAGCAACAGCAGAGTAATTACAACTTAAACAATATAGTAAGGCAAGAATCATAATGCACGAGGCATTACGATACTTGCCTTACTTGTTATATGATTGATGGACGCACATACTACAAGGCTTCCGAGGTCAAGGACTTCTTCGAGCAAAAGGGCTTGCCACTTCCGGCAAGTATGAGAAACAATCCCAATGTCTAACCTCAAAATAGCAATGGAATATGGAAATCGTATGTATAGACAAGAAGGCATTTGATGAGATATGCAGCCACTTCAGCGAGTTTGAGGATAGAGTAAACAGATTGTGTGCTACCCGTAAGGATCTGGCTCTCAAAAATTGGATGGATAATCAGGATGTGTGCCAGGTGTTACGAATATCAAAACGCACGCTACAGGTGTATCGTGAGAAAGGCTTGATACCGTTTGCTCGCATCAAACACAAGATATTCTACAAGCCGGAGGATATTCAGAGATTTATTGAAAGCACGTATCACCCAATTAAAAAGAATAAAATATGAGCAGTTTCTTTATAGACAAGACCGACCCACAGATTGCAGAGATATTGGAGCGTCTGAAATGGGTAAACAAGATTCTCCAAAAGACCGAGACTCTGGTACAACCGACATTGAACAATGAGAGGTTCCTGACTGATGAAGAATTATCCAAGATACTCAGAGTGAGCCGACGCACATTACAGGAGTACCGTTCGGCGGGTGCGATACCGTACTATCTTGTTCAAGGCAAGACTCTTTACAAGGAGTCCGAGATTGAAAAGATCCTCAATGATTCCCATAAACACTGTGCAGAGGAACAGCGATGGGTATAACCCTAAACGATAGCAACGACCCCGATTGAGGCCGTTGCTATCGTTTTATGCTTTTGCTTTTGCTTTTGCTTTTTTCCATTTGATACACCTTTCAAACTTCAATCCTTCATCGGCAAGTTCTATCTTCTTATCGGCTGTAACCTCTCGCAGGCGTTTCATATCCTCATCGACCTTCTTGTCCGTCACATGAGCATAGATCTGAGTGGTCGTGATGGAGGTATGTCCCATCATCTTGCTTACCGTTTCAATAGGAACTCCAAGTGATAGAGTCATATGTGTTCCGAAATTATGACGGGCTTTATGAAAGGTAATGTAAAAACCATACACCTTACTCAACTCCTGCATCAGCATCGACATGTAGTTTCTGTCCCAAGTATTGAATACTTTATCGCCCTGACGCTCGTGCTTGTACTTTTCGATAATGCGTAACGGAATGTCAAGCAGACGAATGGATGATAGAGTGTCGGTTTTCTTTCGCTTGATATGTATCCACCAGCTGCCATCTTCTGCTTGTGTTATATCGTTCACTGATAACCGTTGTAAATCTGCGTACGCCAATCCTGTAAAAGTCGAGAAAATGAACCAATCGCGTACCCGTTGTAACTGTGGCTTATCCACCGGTGTCGACATCAGCGTTTTGAGGTCTTCCAACTTCATGTGTCGGCTCTTGCGTTTGGGCAACGGCGGATGCAGTCGGCTGTAAGGATCTCTACGCAAGGTACCTTGGCTGACGGCTCGCATTGTCATCTTTTTGAGTCGGTATAGGTGTTCGTGTACCGTCTTGGGGCTCAGGCGGCAGTCGCTTTGCAGGAATATCTCAAAATCATCATAAAATACCTTGTCAAGGCTTCGCAATGTGACATCCTCCACACCCCGTTTCTCCTGAACAAATGCTGCAAGATGTTTGTAGGAGCGTTGGTAGCAGTCGTAGGTCTCCTTGATTCTATCCACTCCAATGCGTTTCTTAAACTCCTCGTTATGTTCACGGAAGAGGGCAAGCAGTGTTACGGGCTTCTGACCGATGCCTTTGACTGCGTTCTTGACAAGTTCAGCGGTGACAAAGCCTAAGCTCTTCTTGATATGGTTGTAGTGTCCTGTAATCTCTTTGGTAAGTTCGTCAATGGCTCTGTTTACGGTTGCGGCATTCTCACTGCGCCCATCCGCACGTCCTTTGTCGGGATTCCAGATGGCAGGATTCACCGAAACTTTCGTTCCTATTTGTTCCCATTCGGAATCAATGCTGACTTTACACAATAGTTGGCACATACCATCCTTGCGTACTTTCGTGCGATTGATGTAGAACAATATGGCGAAGGTGCTGCGACGCTTCGTGTTCCGGTTCTCTGTATTCTTGTCTGTTTTCATATATAGTCGTTTTAATGGTTTTCAAATGGAGATTGTAAAGCGTTCACTGATCTTGCTGTCAAGCCTTTTGGTATCGGCATTTATCTTGTCATCGGTAACTTTTGCATAAATCTGGGTAGTGGTAATCTCGGCATGCCCCAGCATTTTGCTGACCGTTTCCAATGGAACACCGTGCGAGAGGGTAATCTCCGTAGCGTATGTATGCCGAGCTGCATGAAAGACGATTCTTCGCTTGATACCGCATATGGCAGCAATCTTTTTCAATGAAAAGTTTACATCAGAATTACAATACGTAGGCAATAGCTTTCCGTTTGGTTCTACATCACGATACTTATTAAGTATATGTAAGGGAATCTCAAGTAGTGGAACCTCATACTCGACCTTGGTCTTTTTACGCGAAGTCCGTATCCATAGTGTGCCATTCTCATCCGTAACCAAATCCTCTTTGGTCAGAAGGCACATATCTCCGTATGAAATACCCGTATAGCAGGAGAAGAGGAATAGGTCACGAATAATATAGAGCCTTGCATTATGCAAGGGTGTTGTCATCATCAACTCCAATTCTTCCGCCGTGAGATATTTCTGTTTCCATTGTGGACGCTCAGGTTCATATCCCCAGAATGGATTGAAAGTAATAATGCCGTCTGCTACAGCTTCATTGACAATAGTTCTGAGAGAGGTTGTAAGATTGACTATCGAACTTAGAGCCAAATGGCAGTCGGTTCGTAAGTGAAGGTCATACTTCTCGATAAAGGAACGATCCAATGCCGTAAAAGGAATATCGGTCAGTTTGTACTTCTCATTGAGGATTTTCTCCACATGCTGGTATGCGTACTTGTAAGCACGAAGAGAACCTGCAACACGATTCACACCCACACGCTTCTCGAAATTCTTGATGAAGGTGCGGAAATAACTCATCAAAGTCTGCTGTCCTGAAGCCATACCCAAAAGCAGGCACTTGACATCATCGGCAGTTACCCCTTCGCGTATTGCCGATTGTTCCTGATAGATATGTAGAGCCGTGGCTCTGATTTCGTCTAACTGACGGTTGATTTCACGGGCTGCGACACTCTTACCCGTAGCACGACCTGAGTACCACATCGTGTGTGGCACCGACATTTTAACGCTGAATGCCGCTTCTGAATACTTTCCGACATTCAATCTTGCCATTACGGGACAGTTCCCTTTGGCATCCGCTTCGCTCTTTTTGAGGTAGAACGATACCTTTACATCTACCTGATTCATAACTCTTTTCTTTGGTTGCAAAAATAAATTTTACAGAGTTAATGAACGGCATGTAGAATGTAGCGGAACAAGGCAACAAGTACTTGACACATAATCTAATTCTCGTATTTTTCTTCCAACGAGAAAAAATGATTACCTTTGTCAGTGCAATGATAGAAAAAACAAGCGTTCTTTGTGGCTGTGATAGGGTATGTGCAAGAGATTAAAGATGCTTTTTCTACCAACTTTCCCGTCTATAAAAAGGCAACGGATAGGTAGCAATTCTTTCTCTAATACCCACCATATACGGCTTCTTCTACCGAAGTTAACAATATGGTGGGGTAATACAAAAATGGTATAAGTACCAGCCACTTATCAAATTTTACCCTTATCCTGCCATTTTTACGCAAGTTCTGACTATATTCGCATGAATGCCTACGCATTAATAACACTACTAAACGATTGATTAAGCCTGTTGCCGAACATTGTTAAATCCTTGTCGATTTTCTCTGTAGTAATCTTTGCATACTTCTGTGTCGTGGTTATGTTCGTATGCTCCAACACTCGGCTTACACTCTCAATAGGAACACCCTTGCTCAGAGCAAGCGTAGCAAACCCATGTCTTGTGCAATGGAATGAAATATCCTTTGAGATACCGCACTCTTTTATCATCTTTTTCAATGGTTTACAGATGTTCCAATAGTTCAGATTGGGGAATACAAGTTTGTCCTCTTGGAATCTCTCGTAACGCTTGATTATCTGCAATGGAATATCCAACAGTTTCACTTGGAAATTGACCTTTGTCTTGTGTCGCTTGGATAGAATCCATTTCTCACCGTTTATCTCTACAATATCATCGGTAGTCAGCTCCTTAATATCCACGAACGATAAGGCTGTGAAACTTGCAAACACGAACAGGTCTCGAATATAAGCCAACTTCTTATCCGCAAACTCGTGTGTCATCACAGCCTTGATTTCATCTTCAGTAAGATATTGCCTCTCCTTGATATTCTGATTTACCCGATACTGAGCAAACGGATTTCTCGGTGTCAGTCCGTTATAGTGAGCCTTTGACACGATTGTTTTCAGCCACATACAATGCGACCATACGCTACCATTGTGTAACGCTGCATCAGTAGAGAGATAAATTTCATACTCCTTTATGAAGTCGGGAGTAAGTTCGAGCATAGAAATATCACTCCGCTTGTAACACTTCTTGATGAACGCTGCCAAATGATTTCGTGACCTTACACGCACTTTGTAGGAACTTGCTGCACGGTCTATTCCTATGCGCTTCTTGAAACTCTCGTTATCCTTATCAAACGCACCGAGCAGGGTTTCATACTCCGTTCCGATACCCTGATAGGCATTGCGTACCATTTCGGCAGTTACATATGCTTCTGGTAGTACTTGATGATTTGAGCCTTGATATTATCCAAAGCCAAATTGATGTCTCGTGCCTCTTTGCTTTTACCCTTTGCACGATTACCTTTGGCATCCCACATTGTTTTTGCAATGGGCAGCTTGCAACTGAATTGAGCCACAGAACCGTTGATTGTCACTCGTCCCATTATGGGAACAATACCGTTTTTCTCCTTGCTTCCGTTCACGTAGAACAGCACCTTAAATGTACTTCGCATAATCCAATTCTTTTTGGTTATAAAATTAGTTATCGGCGAGTTGTACATTATTATGCAGAATGTGGCAGAGAGTAGAAATAAACTCCAACGACCTATAAACTTACCTTTCTATTGGGTAATGATTTGAAAACCGTCCGCCCTCATTACCTTTCATTTTCTTGCACTTTTGCATCAGCGAGGCTTTCATCATAAGTCCTCATAAGTCATTGAACACCAGTGTCGCCATCATTATTTTCCCTCATTCGTTAGATTTTCCCAGAGATAAAAAGTATTTTTGTACTATGGAACTTTATGAATATGCGAGGCCGGGCCTGATGGCCGGGAAGAAGGTGCTTTATGTACACGGGTTCGCCTCAAGCGGGCGGAACGGAAGTGTCAGGACATTGAGGTTGCTGATGCCTCAGGCTACTGTGGCCGCACCGGATCTCCCGGTGGAGCCGGAAGCCGCGATGGAACTGTTGAGGAATATGCTTGAGTCGGAGAAGCCCGACCTTGTCATCGGCACTTCAATGGGGGCGATGTATGCCGAGATGCTCTACGGAGTGGATCGGATTTTAGTGAACCCCGCGTTCCGGTTGGCGGACACATTGCTGAAGAACAACGGCTTGGGACGGCAGGAGTTCCACAATCCCCGGCAGGATGGAGAGACTTCGTTCCTTGTCACTAAAACTCTTCTGGAGCATTTCCGTGAAGTCAGCTCTCATTGCTTCGAACGTTCGTCGGAGGATAGGGACAAGGTTTTCGGCCTGTACGGAACCCGTGACACGCTTGTCCACACGTTCGACCTTTTCCTCGAACATTATCCACAGGCGATAAGGTTCGACGGCGAGCATTATCTCAATGACGACGCCATACTTCATTCGCTGCTGCCGGTCATCCAGAGAATCGACGACAGGCAGAGGAATGCCCAAAAACCGGTCATATTCATTTCTTTGAGTGACAGGATTGTTAATCATTCCAGCGGATTTCCGAAAGCGGTGGCCGCACTTGCCGCAGGCTACGATGTCCACATCGTGGCCGGTGTGCCGTATAACAGCCCGGAACTCTGTCAAAAGGTCTTCCTATGGTGTGAGACCAATCTCGGGGTCCCTGTCTGGGACCGCGTCACGATAGCAAACCACAAGGATCTGCTTCTGGGTGATTATCTGATTGACGCTGAGCCGGAAACCGATGGCGCCGCCGATTTTGTGGGCACTTTGGTCCGTTTCGGTTCGGACTCTTTCAAGACCTGGGAGGATGTGCTGACCTTTTTCGGAAGGCTCGGAGGACAATAGCCGGACAAGGCGACAAAAACAATTCCTCTCGGTACGTCATACCCTGTATGGACAGGCATAGGAGCCGTGTTAACTGTTATCATCGGAATCTTGGTTTTCAAGGATCCTGCATCGCTTTGGAGACTATTCTTTACTTTTACGCTTATAGCGTCAGTCTTAGGATTGAAAACAGTTCATTAAGCATCTTGGGCCGCCGGGTTCTTATTCATCGGTTGCCCGTCCGGTCGGCAGGAAAGACAACCCCGGCCTGGCGGCGTATCTCGTCGAGAACCTCGGCGGTGGCCAATGAGGTCCCAAGGCTGTTGACAGATGATTCGACGCGGCCGTCTTCCAGCACGTCAATGAATTCCCGGAATTCGCAAAGGTACTCGTCTGGGTCGTTGGGAACGGAGATGTCGATGGCCTGAGGTCCGGACGAGCGTCCGGAGGTCGGCGCTCCCCGTAAAGACATTCTGGCTTCCCGGCAGATGTGAACCTGATCCAGCGATACAATTCCTCCGTCGCAGGAAATCTCCGTCCGAAGTCTCGAGTCCGCTATCTTTGAATATATGACCGAGGCACTCATCCCGGCATATTCAAAAACCACGCTTCCTTGCAGGTCGATTCTTTCCCACACCTTTTGTCCGTAACGACCGCTGTCCTTGCCGTAGTGGCCTGCCTCGGCGCCACCGATGTTTGTCTGGCTCGCCGGACTGCCTTCGAACACAGGTACCTCGCAGGTCATCACTTCCGCCTTGATCCCTTCCGGCATTCCGAACAGCGCCACCATCGGGAATATCGTGTAGATTCCGATGTCCATCAGCGCGCCTCCGCAGCATCTCGGGTTCAACGAACTCGGTACAGGGGAGTCATCTTCTCCGGCGATGATTCTTTTGACGAGGTCATACTTCGTGGAGTATTGGCAGAACGATGCGAAATAGTGCCGCACATTTCCAAGACTCTCCATCCTTTTCCTCGCGGCGGCAAAGTTAGGGCACAGTGTCGAGATCATGGCCTCCATCAGCATCACACCGTTGGCTTTCGCCGCGGCGATCATCTCCTTGACCTCCATGGCATTGGCTGCCAATGGCTTCTCGCAGAGCACGTGTTTGCCGTGGTTGAGGCACAGGACCGCCAGCGCTTTGTGTGTGTCGTTGGGCGTCCCGATATAGACGGCGTCGATCTCAGGATCGGCGGCCATCTTCTTTATGTCGGTATAGACTTTTCCTATTCCGTGCGACGCCGCGAACGCCTTGCCTTTCTCTTCGCTTCTTGAGCATACTGCGGCGGCCTCGAACCGAGGATCCATGACCGCTCCTTTTAGAACCCAGTCGCTGATGCGTCCGGTCCCGACTATCCCGAATCTTGTCCTTTTCATTTCAATGCTCCCATAAGTTCAAGATAATCAATAGCCTGCATCTTTATCAACGCTTTGTCCGCCGCCTCTGTCGTCAACACTTCGTAACCAAGTTCCGGCACAAGCGAGGATGTCTTGTCCCCGGGCTCCGGAGCGATGAGTATCAGCCCGCTGACATTCCTGCCCAATTTGTGGGCGGCTCTGATCACCGCATCCGCCGAGAAAGAGTCGCTTATCAGATAAATTCTGTCCCGGTCGGTGAATTTCTCTTTGCGGATCCTCTTGACCATAAACTCCACATCCTTCTCCTTCTTGTGGAAGGCGGTAGTGTATCCGACCAGACCTTCGGGGATCAGAGACTTCACAAGGCTTTCCGGATATGCGGTCTTAAGCGGCTCGTGAAAGAATACTATTACGGGTCTCGGGCCAAGTGAGTCGGGAAAGAGTCCGTTCTCGTCGGCTGGTTTGAAGACTTTTCCGAATATCTTGTCGTTGCCGTGGTAGAAGCTCAGTTCCTCAACGATTATCCTGCTTCCGTTTTCCGCCCTGACTCTTTCTCTGGGGCTGGCTTCCTTGAGAAGGTTCAGCCCGATGATTCCGAGAATGGCGGCCAGCAGGGAAGCGACGATTGACACAATCACTTTTTTCATTGTCTCATAAATGTTAAATTCCACAGTCTGAAATCTCTGCCCGAACATCCGGAAAGAGACACCCCAAACCTCAAATAAAAAACGACAGTTTCTTAGAAACTGTTTAAAATTTCTTTAAAAAGTTCTTTGAGTCTTAAATTCGTCATTTTCTTCCGGCTTTCCCGTCCGGCAGCGCCGCTGTCTTCCTCGAAAGTCCGCCGAAAACGCCTGGATTCATTCCCTCAAAGTTTCAGATAAAGAAATTTAAACAGGTTCTTACACTATCCGCAAAAATAATTAAATTTGTACGAATATGCCAAAGTTCAATCCCATATCCCGTTGGCCCGAAAGGAACCAGCTTCTGGTGCTCAGCCTTGTGGTCGGAATCGTGGTCGGGCTGGCCGCCGTGCTGCTCAAGACCTTGATTTCCGTGATTCAGGGCGGGCTTAGCGACGCTTTCGGCGTGGTTCTTGACGGAACGCTTTACTACCTTGTCCTGCCGGGAGTCGGAATGCTGCTGGCCATGCTGTTCTGCAAATATGTAATCAAGGACAGAATCGGACATGGTGTCACAAAAGCCCTTCAGGCGGTCTCAAGGCACGAGTCCAGGATCAAGCCGCACAATATGTGGTCTTCCGTGGCCGCGAGTTCGGTCACTATCGGATTCGGAGGGTCTGTCGGAGCAGAGGCCCCGATCGTCTATACCGGGGCGGCGATAGGTTCTAATTTCGCCCGCTATATGGGCCTGTCCTACAGGAGCATGACAGTATTGCTCGGCTGTGGCGCGGCTGCCGCTGTGGCGGGAATATTCAATGCTCCTCTCGCCGGGGTGCTTTTCGTGCTGGAGATTCTGCTTTTCAACATCTCGATGACCTCGATGATGCCTTTGCTGCTTTCCACAGTCTCCGCCACGGTAGTCTCCTACACGCTTCTGGGGTATTCAACACCGTTCGAATGTACCCTTACCCCGTTCACACTCAGGAATATCCCCTTCTATGTAATCCTCGGACTGTTCTGCGGAGCTTGCTCGGTCTATTTCATCCGCACGACCTTGAAGCTTGAGGACAGGATCGGGAAGATGGAGAACGTCTTCCTCAAGTGGTCCGTCTGCGCTGTCGGGCTTGGAGCTTTGATATTCCTTTTTCCACCGCTCTACGGCGAAGGCTATGAGTCCTTGGGAGTTCTTCTGAACGGAAAGGAACTTTCGATCGACGGGCAGACCCCGCTTGCCTTTCTGACGGACAGCCCTTGGTCCGTTCCGCTGTTTTTCCTGCTTATCCTTCTGCTTAAGGTCTTCTCGATGACTTTGACAAACGCCGGAGGGGGAGTGGGCGGAACTTTCGGCCCCACCCTGTTTGTGGGAGCCATCGCCGGTTTCGTGGTGGCCAGAACGTTCAACCTGCTTTTCGTCGGTTCCCCGGTGAGTGTCCCCGAACAGAATTTCGTATTGGTGGGGATGGCCGGTCTGATGGCCGGTGTGATGCAGGCTCCGATGACCGCTATCTTCCTGATCGCCGAGATCTCCGGAGGCTATGAGCTGTTCCTTCCGTTGATTTTAACATCCACTATTTCTTTCGGTACCACGAGAATCGTCGAGAAATACTCCATCTACACCAAACGTATCGCGCAGAAGGGTGAGCTCCTGACGCACGACAGCGATCAGGCTGTGCTCACGCTTCTCAAGGTATCGGACGTGATTGAGAATGACTTCTCCACGGTGAAGATTGACGACACCCTCGGCCGCCTTGTGGAGGTAGTCTCCGAATCCACCAGAAACATATTCCCGGTTCTGGACTCGGTGGATCGATTTCAAGGCTTTGTCTCATTGGAGGATATCCGCAAGGATATGTTCCGTACGGATGAGTACGAGACCCTCCATGTCTTCAATTTTATGAGGAGTGCGGAGGAATATGTCTATGAGGACGAGAAGATGGATTCCGTGATGAAGAAGTTCGAGGTGACGTCTGCATGGAACCTTCCCGTGGTAAGGCGTGACAGAACCTATGTGGGCTTTGTCTCCAAGTCAAAGATTTTCTCGGTGTACAGGGACGAGCTAAAGATGGTATCCCAGGACTGACCGATGCGGAAAAAGCGGGGGATTGCCTGTAAGGTCCGGTAATGAGTTTTGCCGCAAGTGGTTGGAAGCTTGCGTTTGATGAAAACAAATGAATATGAAGAATATATACATTCAATATATCGCTCGGACGCTGTCGGTCAAAGACTGGCAGGTGGAGAATTGCGTCCGGCTTTTCGAGGACGGGAACACCATCCCTTTCATCAGCCGTTACAGAAAGGAAAAGACAGGTGGCCTTGATGATATGGCGGTCGCCCAGATAAAGCACTGGAACGATGTCTTCACTGAGATGGAGAAAAGGAAGGAAGGAATTCTTTCCACGATTTCCGGACAGGGGAAATTGACGGACGAACTGAAAGAAAGGATTGAGAATTGCGTGGTTTCCAGTGAGCTGGAAGATCTGTATCTGCCTTATCGCCCTAAGCGGCGTACCAGAGCGACGATGGCGAGGGAAAAAGGGCTTGAGCCTCTGGCCGACATAATGTGGAAGGTAGAGACGGCGGATCCGGAGGCCGAGGCGCGCAGGTACATCGGAGACAAGGTCGCTTCCGTCGAGGAGGCTCTCGCTGGCGCCAGGGACATAATCGCCGAAAGGCTTTCGGAGTCCCAGACCGTCAGGGAGAATCTCAGACGTATATTCAGGACCCGCCGGATAGAGGCCAGGGTCACGAAGTCCGCGTCCGGCAGTCCCGAAGCCTCCAAGTACAGGACATATTTCGATTTCTCGATGCCTTTGCAAAGGATTCCGTCGCATAATCTCCTTGCTATACTACGCGCCGAGAACGAGGGTATTCTTTCCGTGGGGCTGGATGCTGATCCGGAGAAATGCGGCAACAAGATCTATTATGACTTCTGTCAGGAACACCGCTATCCGGGAGCCAGGCTTGCGGAACAGATCCGCCTCGCTGTTGATGATGCCTACAAACGCCTTCTTGAGCCGTCGCTCACCAACGAGATAGTAAAGGAGGCCAAGGAAAAGGCGGACATCGAGTCGGTCAACGTTTTCGGAGACAATCTTACGCAGCTGCTGTTGTCTCCGCCGGTCGGTCAGAAGCGGACAATGGCGATAGACCCTGGGTTCCGTAACGGATGCAAAATCGCCTGTCTTGACGAACGCGGCAACCTGCTGCACCACGAGATAATATTCCCGCATCCTCCTCAGAGCGAGAAGATAAAGTCCATTATGGCGGTCTCCTCGATGATTGATGAATATGCCGTCGAAGTCATCGCCATCGGCAATGGTACGGCTTCCCGCGAGACCGAGGACTTCATCAGGCGCGTCGGAATCCCCGAGAATGTCAGGGTCTATACCGTCAGCGAGGACGGGGCTTCGATCTATTCCGCGTCCGAGGTGGCAAGAAAGGAATTTCCGGACGAGGACGTGACTGTGCGCGGCGCGGTGTCGATCGGACGCAGACTGATGGATCCGCTCGCCGAGCTGGTCAAGATTGATCCGAAGTCGTTGGGAGTGGGACAGTACCAGCATGATGTGGATCAGAACCTCCTGCGTGAGAAACTGGACAACACTGTGATTATCTGCGTGAACAGTGTCGGTGTCAACCTGAACACCGCCAGCCCCTATCTTTTGAGTTATGTGTCCGGCATCGGCCCGTCGTTGGCCTCCAACATTGTCGCCTATCGCTCCACTATCGAAGGCTTCACATCCCGCGCGCAGTTGAGGAATGTCCCCAAACTCGGCCCGAAGGCTTTTGAACAATGCGCCGGCTTCCTTCGTATTCACAATGCGGCCAACCCATTGGACAATTCCGCCGTACATCCTGAGTGCTACCACATTGTGGACAGAATGGCCTCGGATCTTGGTGTGACCGCCAAGGAACTTGTCGGTAATGAGGAACTTATAGCCAAAATCGACCCGGCGGCTTACGTAGAGGGCGAGTTCGGGCTTCCTACGGTAAATGACATTCTCAAGGAACTTGCGAAGCCGGGACGAGACCCTCGTGAGAGTGCGCAGGAATTCAGTTTCGCCGATGACATCCACGAGATTGACGACTTGAAGGCCGGTATGGAACTGCCGGGAATAGTCACGAATGTGACGGCTTTCGGCGCTTTCGTGGACATCGGTATCCATGAGAACGGCCTGATTCACGTATCCCAGATGCGCGGGCGGAAAGTCAAGCTGCACCAAAAGGTAAGCGTGAGTGTTCTGGACGTTGATCTCGACCGTAGGCGGATTTCTCTTCGCCTGTCGAAATGTTAATGGATATTTGAATATTATTTCTTTTTGTAACCAAAAATTGATTATCTTTGCGAAAGTGAAAGGTAATGTGATTTTTTTTGTATGAGCGTGTCTAAGAGTCTATGTGACAACAAGGCGGTGATTTATCTGCTGTCCGTGATGGCCATCGTGCTTTGGGGAATGTCGTACATCTGGAGTGACAGTCTTATCTCTCAGGATGTTCCGATTTTCTTCTTTGTTCCGATACGTATATTCGTGGCCGGTCTGGTACTCTTTCTGTTCAACATTCTCACGAAACAGTTCAGGCTTATAGCCCCGAAGGACATCTGGAAGTTCGCCCTTCTTGCCCTTTTCGAGCCGTTGATATATTTCCTTTGTGAAACCTACGGTATAAAGGAGACCGGCTCTCCGACGATCAGCGCTATGATTGTCGCCTCTGTGCCCATCTTTTCGGTGGGGGCGGGAGCCATATTCTTCAAGGAACGCCTTTCTTTCCTCAATGGCATCGGAATCGCCGTGACACTCGCCGGCATCAGCTTTGTTCTCCTGAGGCAGGGTGGGGAGTCCGGTACTCCCGACAATTTTCTTTTGGGAATAATCCTGCTGATGATAGCCGTTTTATCGGAAGTCGGCCATGCGTCTATGACCAAACTTCTTTCTGACGGCTACAGGCCACAGGTGATAGTGATGTACCAGTTTCTCATCGGGTCGGTATATTTCCTTCCGTTCTTTCTGACAAAGGGTATTGAGAACTTTGACGACAGGCTTCTTTCCTGGGGAGTTCTTGAGCCTGTTCTTTGTCTGTCCGTTCTTTGTTCAAGCCTTGCTTTCTCGCTTTGGGCTATGGCCATAAAGAGGCTTGGAGTCGGCAAGTCAAGCGTATTCCTTGCTATGATGTGTGTCGCCACGGCTTTGGTCGCAGAGGTGATAGGACGCGAGCATCTCTCTGCCTTCCAGTGGCTTGGTGTCTTTGTCGCAGTCCTTGGCATAGTCCTTTCCCAGCATTCCTCCTGCCCATCGTCCACCGCCCGCAAGACCGCCCACTGATTCCGTACTCACCTCAGGCCTCCCTGCCGCTGCCGGTCTTTCTTCTCCAAGTCCGAATACGTGGCTGATTCCGTACTCACCTCAGGCCTCCCGGCCGTAGTGCCAGATTCCCCGATCGATGAGCCTGTCGAAGAGACTGGGACAACTACCAATGCGAATTATCCGACAGAATTGCAGCCATAACCGCTGAATATGCCGTTTCATTGGACATCGGGCCGCAAATCTGTCTCGCCGCCATCCAATGAATCGGCCTTTTAGCCGCCTGAACCGCCGTTTTCACTTTTCGGCTAAAAACAGGTTTTCAGCCGAAACCACCCAGAGGCATATCCAGGTATAGTTTCGACTGCATTTCTGTTGTATTAGAAAGTGGTCCGACATCGACCGTGGCAGGTATTGTCTTGATTATCAAACAAATGGGTCTTTCCCCGGTCTTGGTTTCGGCGCCACGACAAGGCTCAATATATTCGTTATTAATGATTTAAGTGCCACGCCTTTTGATGACCGACCATTGTGTCTCCTTTCATCAAGATAACAGCGGATTCTGGCGTTACGATTCGCTATGGCCACCTGTGAAGAAACACCTAACACAATGAGTGGAAAGTCGAAAACATCATTATCCGTACAACGTTTCAGACCGGGTGGCCTGAAAACAGACATATTGATGATAGTGTTTTCAATTATCTGATATTGGATATTACCATTCAGGGCTTCCGTCAGCTTCGGCGCAGACAATCCGGTATACATCTTCAAGAACGCTGACGCAAGCTTGCCTTCAGGAGTGAAGAAGGATTTCCTTCCCCGTCTCACTCTCCTCAAACTATTTGCCTTGGATTCAATCAAGCCAGATGATACCGCCATCTCCCGAAGAGGAAAGAAGGAACCTGTTGCGTCAGGGTTCTGAGGATTTGAACGTTTCTACATATCGTTGATAAAAATCATACTCTGTAAACACAATCTGTTGTTGAGAGTCAGATAAATTCCGTATCCTTGCCATAAGGTATCTGACTTCGTTTCCCCGGATTTCCCCTTTTACAGAGGTTCGGGGAATCTTTATTTCACCCTATTAAGTTACAACATATTTATTATTGGTAAATATAAAGAAGTTGACTGACATTGTCATAATTGTCACCGTTGTCAATCCATAAGAGTCAGAGGTCATCATGCAAGCAATTATAAGGGTGTTTCATGATGTTTTAGGCGTTACAGAAGAAAACGTAGTCAACTCCTATATAGTTCCCTTATTATTTCGGTAATCAATCGGCTATATGTTTAAAACCTATTTCGGGACTATCCCTGCATAGCCTCGGTTACTATGAATCAAGTGCTGTTGATGACGCCAAACAATGCTGTCAGCGGCACTTGGATGTTACTGCTTGTCCGCCCATTGAAAAACAAGACTAAATCATCTTTCTTTATTTTTGTCCATGTGGTCAGAAATTATGACTAACTTTGCGTAACGCTGAGGAGTTTTCGTCTGAGAATGACCATGGGAATAACTTCAAAACGCTGAATTTTGAACTTTCATATAGTCGCAAGGGCAATGGTCAGCCTTAAGAACTATAAGAGGGTTACTGATAATGATTTATGGGAATCATTGACAATACAAACAAGACGCTGAAAGACGACATGCTCGTCACCTTAAAGCAAGGCTCTAAGGTGGCGGTCGCTCGAGTCAGTGACTCTACCGCTCAACGGCTTAAACCTCAATGCCGTTTGGGAAAACATTGTCTCCTTAATCGGCGAAATGGAGGTCAGAGAGGGTAACAATCTCACCGAGCAAATATAGGTTGCCGAACGTGCTGTAATGATGACGCAGATTGAATCATTGGAACGCCAAATACGATTATAAACGAATTCAAGAATAAGATATATAAATGAACAAGCTAACAATGCAAAGCCGTGATGTGGTTGGGGGCAACGTGGAGAAGATTGCTGCGTTGTTTCCGCACTGCGTGACGGAACGACTAAATAAAGATGCCAAGTCGGAACTTGCTATCGACTTCGACAAGCTCCGCGCTGAGTTGTCGAACGAAGTGCTTGAAGATGGCGAGGAACGCTATCAGTTTACTTGGCCCGATAAGCGTGCCGCTTCGCGTCTCGCTAACAAGCCTACGACGATGACTCTCCGTCCTTGCCGCGAAAAGTCTGTTGATTTTGATACAACAGAGAATCTTTACATTGAGGGCGACAACCTTGACGTACTCAAAGTTCTTCGCGAGACATATCTTGGTAAGGTCAAGATGATTTATATCGACCCTCCTTACAACACCGGCAATGATTTCGTTTACAACGACGTTTTTGCGCAAGGTAAAGATGAGTTTGAGCAAACAAGCGGACTTTTCGATGAGGATGGGAACCAAACTGTTGCCCCGATGGTTCGCAACACTGAAGCCAATGGTCGCTTCCACACCGATTGGCTCAATATGATATATCCGCGTCTTAAAATTGCTCGTGACTTGCTTTCTGACGACGGTGTTATATTCATATCCATTGATGACCATGAGCAAGACAACCTCAAAAAAGTATGTGACGAAGTATTTGGAGGTAGCAACTTTGTTGCTCAACTGATATGGGAAAGGGCATATTCGCCAAAGAATGATGCAAAATTCGTTTCAAACAGCCATGATTACATAATTATGTATGCAAAGAATATCGATTCTTTTAAGATTGGAAGATTGGAACGTACAGAAGAAGCTAACTCACGCTACTCTAATCCAGATAACGACCCACGAGGTCTATGGAAACCAAGCGATATGTCTGTGAAGACATATAATAAAGAATCTGACTATCCCATTACAACGCCCTCCGGGCGTATAGTCGAGCCTCCAGCAGGTCGCTGCTGGAGGCTCTCGAAAAATGCATTTTTCGAGAGACTCCAAGATAATAGAATTTGGTTTGGAGCAGATGGAAATAGTGTACCTTGTATAAAGCGTTTCCTGTCTGAGTTAAAATTTGAAGGAATGGCTCCAACTTCAATTCTTTTTTACAAGGATGTTGGACATAGTCAAGAGGGAGCTAAAGAAGTTGTTGCGTTATTCGGCGACAAAGGTGTATTTGATGGGCCAAAGCCTGTTAGGCTTATGCAACGATTGATTACTTTAGCTAATCTTAATGAGGATTCTATTGTCCTTGATTTCTTTTCTGGCTCGGCATCTACTGCACATGCGCTTATCAAATCAAATTCTGAGAAAAATACTCATTGTAAATTTATTCTCGTTCAGTTTCCTGAACTTGTGAGCGATTCAAAGAAGAATCAAGGCTACGAAACCATCTGCGAAATAGGCGAAGAACGCATCCGTCGTGCAGGTAAAAAAATAAAAGAGGAAGCAGGACTGCAAGGTCAAGACCTCGATGTCGGCTTCCGCGTGCTGAAACTCGACTCGTCAAATATGGAGGACGTATATTATACGCCCGATAGCTTTGACCCGAGTACTTTTGATAGTCTCATCGACAATATCAAATCCGACCGCACAGGAGAGGACTTGCTTTTCCAAGTTATGCTCAGCCTCGGCATCGAACTGTCGTCGAAGATTGAACGCAAGCAGATAGCAGGCAAAGAAGTGTTCTCGGTCGATAACGACTACTTGCTCGCTTGCTTCGATAGCGAAGTCAACGAGACAACCATTGAAGAAATGGCGAAGTTGTTGCCGACGCACTTAGTTATCCGCGACGCTTCCGCCGCTAACGATAACGTGCTTGACAACTTCGACCAAATCATCCAGTTGTACTCGGTTGAAAAGAGAATCACAACTCATATCCTCTAACGAAAGACTAAAATGAACGCTTGAACGTTCCCTTAGTGAACTTCCAAACGTTCCAAATAGAAGAAATGGATAATTTTGCAACACCCTCAGTGTAATCAGTATGAAGTTTCAGTTTAAGATACAACAATATCAAACGGAGGCTGTCGAGGATACTGTCAAAGTGTTTCAAGGTCAACCTAAGCGAGACATGAAACACTATCGTCGCGACCTTGGCAAGCAGAAACATGGTAATCTTTTCACTGAGGAAGAAGAAGCCGGCTACCGCAATGCCGATGTGGAGTTGACTAATGAGAAACTCCTTACCAACATCCGCGACGCTCAGATTCGCAATCAGATAACTCCGAGTACCGCTCTCGCCCCGGGTCACGGCATCGTGAACCTCGACATAGAAATGGAGACCGGTACGGGTAAGACATACGTCTATATCAAGACGATGTTTGAACTCAACAAGCGTTACGGCTGGTCGAAGTTCATCATCGTGGTGCCAAGTATAGCTATCCGCGAGGGTGTGGCTAAGTCTTTCGGTATGCTCGAAGACCACTTCATGGAGCATTACGGCAAGAAAGCACGTTGGTTCATCTACAACAGCTCGAACCTCAATCAGCTCGACCAATTCTCGCAAGATAGCGGAATCTCGGTCATGATTATCAATACCCAAGCCTTTGCATCCTCGATGAGAGAGGGCGCGAAGAACAAGGAAAGCCGCATCATCTACTCGAAGCGCGACGAGTTTGCGTCGCGTCGCCCCATTGATGTAATTGCCGCCAACCATCCGATTATAATCATGGACGAGCCGCAGAAAATGGAGGGCGCAGCCACTCAGACCGCGCTTGCCAAATTCCAACCGCTCTTTGTGCTCAACTACTCGGCTACCCACAAGACAAAGCACGATACAATCTATGCTCTCGATGCTTTCGATGCTTACCGCGAGCAACTCGTCAAGCGCATCCAAGTGCAAGGCTTCGAGGTGAAAAACCTCAAAGGCACAAGCGGATATATGTATATCGACGGCATGGTGTTGTCGCCCAGGCGTCCCCCCGAAGTGCGCATCGAGTTGGAATGCAAACGTGCCGACGGCTCTATTCGTCGCGAGGTGAGAAAGTTCGCCACCGGCGACTCGCTCTACGCCGAATCGGGACTCGCTCAGTACGAAGACTATACAATCTCCGAAATTAATCCTCGCGGTCGCGGCTGCGTTACGTTCCTCAATGGCACTACTATCTATTGCGGCGACGTGATTGGCGACAACAACGAGGAGGCTATGCAGCGTGTGCAGATACGTCAGACTATCATTGCCCACCTCACTAAGGAAAAGGAACTTTTCAATCGAGGCATCAAGTGCCTGTCGCTTTTCTTTATCGACGAAGTGAGCCACTATCGTCAATATGATGAGGAGGGCAACGAAGTCAAGGGCAAGTTCCAACGCATATTTGAGGAGGAGTATTCTCGCATCGTTAACGACTTCATCACGGTGTTTGATACGCCTTACGATATGTATCTGCGTCAATTCAGACCGTTCGAGACTCACAAGGGCTACTTCTCTATCGACAAGAAAGGTCGCTCGATCAACTCGGATACTAAGCGCGGCTCAGACATCTCGGACGACATCTCAGCCTACGATCTTATTCTGAAGAATAAAGAACGTTTGCTGAGCTTCGACGAACCGACACGATTTATCTTCTCGCACTCGGCTCTCCGCGAGGGTTGGGATAACCCCAACGTATTCCAAATCTGTACGCTCCGCCACAGCAACTCTACCACCGCCAAACGCCAGGAGGTGGGTCGCGGTCTGCGTATATGCGTTGACAAAAACGGTGTGCGCCAAGACAAGGAATTGCTCGGCGACGATGTGCATGAAGTGAATCAGTTGACGGTGATAGCCAACGAAAGCTATACCGATTTCACCTCGGCTCTGCAACGCGAGACTCGCGAGGCTCTGCGCGAACGCATCACAGCAGCTTCGCAAGACTACTTCTTCGGTAAAATCGTCAAGGATGCCAACGGCGGGAAACACACCATTTCTCAGCCCGAAGCATCTACTATTCTTGGCTATCTCTACCAAAACGACTATGTCAACAACAATGGTAACTTGACCGAGAATTATTACAAAGATGCCGAGAATAATGCTTTGCGGCCGCTTCCGTCGAAGCTCGAGCCGATAGCTACGGATGTGCATCGTCTTATTTCGGGTATCTTCAATCCGAAAGCTATTGAGGATATGGTTCAGCCGGCAGCGACTGCCACTCCCGAAAATAATCTCAACGATAACTTTGACGATAAGCGTTTCCAAAAACTGTGGAACGAGATTAACCACAAGTATGTCTACACCGTTCATTACGACAGCGACGAGCTGATTGAAAAGGCGATAAACAACTTGCGTCAGAACCTCACCGTTACCAAACTGCAATATGTTATGGTATCGGGCTTGCAGGATAAGGAGAAAGTCACCGAGTTCGGCAACACTAAGTCAACGACACGCGAACTGACTGACGTTTGCACATCGTCAGTGCCTTACGACGTTGTCGGCGACATCGCAAAGGGTGCGCGTCTTACTCGTCGTTCCGTTGTGAGAATTCTTAAGGGTATCGGCACAAAAGCCTTGTTGTTCAAGAACAACCCCGAAGAATTCATCCGCAACGTTATTAAGGCTATTCGCGATGAAAAGGCGACTATGATTGTCGATCATATCACCTATAATCCGACAAGCGCAGAGCCTTACGACAGCAGTATCTTCGTTCCGGAACGTCGCATCAATATCAACCGAGCTATTGAATTGTCAAAGCACATCACTCCTTACATTGAATACGATAGTGACGGAGAACGTAACTTTGCCAACTCTCTTCAATCGGCTACCGAGGTTTTGATTTTCGCCAAGTTGCCGCGCAAACTCAAAATACCGACACCGGTTGGCTACTATGCTCCCGACTGGGCAATTGTCTTCGAGGAGGGTGCGGTACGTCACATCTTCTTCGTCGCCGAGACCAAAGGATCGCTCGATAAGATGGAACTTCGCGGCGTAGAGAAAGCCAAGACAGAGTGCGCTAAACGTTTGTTTAACTCGATTTCTACCAACACCGTCCGTTACGGCGTGGTTGATAAATTCGAGAACCTGTACAACATCATTAACGCCATCGACTGACGGACGGCCGAATTTGATATAGAATCAAAGCATACCTGTTCTCTTGCGTTATACTTATTCCGGATTCTTTAGTGTTCGAACTCAAGTAGGTGGCCGGTGGGGGAGGGGGCGAGGAGTTTGCCGGCTGAGACGACGCGAGAGCCGTTCAGGAAGACCATCTCGACGGGGGCGTAAAGGGTGGTACCCTCATACGGCGACCAACCGCACTTGTAGGCGACATCCTTTACGGAATATTCCCGGTCCGTGCCAGCCGCGGCCAAGGCGTTCTTTACTTGATATTCCCGTTCCGGGTCAACGACCACCAGATCGGCGAAATAGCCAACCTTCAGGAAGCCGCGGTCTTTGATTCCCATAATCTCGGCAGGCTTTTCCGAAAACGCTGAAGCGATCCTGGACAGCGTGAGCAAGGTCTCATCCTCCTCGTTTTTCCCCTCGTTGAACGCCTTCGCCGCTGTGATTGCCACAGACAGCGACTGCTGGATCGACGGAAGTCCCGACGGACATTCAAGGTAAGGATTCTCTTTCTCCGACAGCAGATGCGGAGCATGGTCCGAGCCGAGAGTGTCAATCACTCCCTCCGCCAGACCTTTCCTAAGAGCCTCCCGGTCGGCTGCCGTCTTGATTGATGGATTGCATTTCACCAGACCTTTCATGGTCTTGTAGTCCTTGTCGCAGAACCAAAGATAGTTGGCGGAAGTCTCGGCTGTTATCAACGGATTATGGCTTTTGGCCGCCCGGATCATCCCGACTTCCTCGGCTGTGGAAACATGCAGGACGTGAAGCCGGGTGCCCTGTTCAATGGCCATTGCAAGTGCCTTTGCGGTGGAGCGGACGCACGCCTTCCGGCTCCGTATCTCCGGATGAAGGCTGAAAGGGATGTATTCTCCGAACACGGCCTTCGCGGACTCGAGATTGGCCTTGACGATTCCCTCGTCCTCGCTATGGATAAGAACAGGCTTCTCCTTGACATCGAATATCCTGCGGAGAGTATCTTCGTTGTCCACAAGCATATTCCCCGTTGAGGAGCCCATAAAGACCTTGATTCCGCCGAACCCTTTGCCGAGACCGGCGGCAAGATGCTCGTTGACGAACCGTAAGTTGTCGTTCGTCGCTCCGATGTGGAAACCGAAGTTCGCCCAGGAACGTCCGGCGGCTCTCTCAATCTTGTCCCGGACGGCTTCCGGACTTGTGGTCGGCGGTGTCGTGTTCGGCATATCCATGAAGGAGGTTACTCCGCCGAGCAATGCCGCCTTTGACTCACTCTCGATGTCGGCCTTATGCTCCATTCCCGGCTCCCGGAAATGAACGTGGGCATCTATTCCTCCGGCCATCAGCGTCTTGCCCTCAAGGTCAATGATCTCGGCCTCAGGAAATGCCGCTATCGCCTCCAAGTCATCCGAATCGCCTGACTTCCGCGGCCATATTCCCGCAATGCGTTCCCCGTCAATGGCAAGGGCCCCCTTTTTTGAGGAAGCCCCCGTCACGATCAATGCGTTGGTAAGTAAGATTCTTGCCATTATTGTCCTCTGCGATGAAATCTCCTGAACTTGAGTTTGATCACACCCCAAAAGGCCTCACCGAATATGCCTCCGCTCATTTTCGAGGTTCCGAGCTTGCGGTTCACGAATATGATAGGAACCTCCACCAGCTTGAATCCTAACTTCCAGGCCGTGTATTTCATTTCAATCTGAAATCCGTAGCCTTTCATCCTCACGTCGTCAAGATCTATGGTTTCCAAAGCCTTGCGGCTGTAGCACTTGAAGCCCGCCGTGCAGTCGTGGATTTTCATTCCAAGGATTGTCTTCACGTAGATTGATGCGAAATACGACATGAGAATCCTGCCTATCGGCCAGTTGACCACGCTGATTCCGTCACAGTAGCGTGACCCCACCGCGACACCGCCGCATCCGGCGCAGGCCTCGCGCAACCTTGGAAGGTCCTCCGGGTTGTGGGAAAAGTCGGCGTCCATCTCGAATATGTAGTCGTAGCTGTTCTCCAACGCCCATCTGAATCCTGTCAGGTATGCCGTTCCAAGGCCGAGCTTTCCCGACCGTTCAATCATAAAGAGCCTTTCCGGCCATTCGGTCTGAAGCTTTTTCACAATTCCGGCGGTTCCGTCTGGTGAGCCGTCGTCTATGATCAGCACATTGTAGCCTCCGTCAAGGGAAAACACTTTCCTGACAATCGCCTCAATGTTTTCCTTTTCGTTATAAGTCGGTATTATTACGACTTTTCTGTCCATAACAGTGCGAAGTTGTTATTCTGTTTTCATCATTTCCTTGACTGCCGCCTCCAGCTGCCTGTCTTCGCCCCTAAGGACGGACGCTGGATCGTTGTCTATCTTGATGTCCGGTTCAATTTGTTGGTTTTCAAGGTATTTACCTTCCTTGACTCCGAACGAGCCGACCTGAGGGATTCCAAACACCATGCCGTTGATCTGGGTTTCCCACCAAACTGCGGTCATTGTTCCGGGAACAGGCATGCCGATGAGCTTTCCTACCCCAAGGGTCCTGTACGTGTAAGGGAATCCGCATGCGTCGGAATAGTTGTCCTCGCACATAAGCACGCAGGACGGCTTCCTCCATTTGTTGTACGGCTCACTGCCGATATACTGTCCTCTTGGTGTGAACCGGATATATTCCTTGCCGCTCAGGAAGGTGGCGAGGTCATCGTGCAGCCAGCCGCCTCCGTTGTGCCTGGTGTCCACCACAGCGGCGTCCGCCGCCCTGTATTTTCCAAGCAGTTTAGAATATACCGTCCTGAAGCTTGGAGAATCCATTCCCTGCACGTGCGTGTAGCCAACCTTGCCGCCGGAAAGCCTGTCAGTCATCTCCTCTCTCTGCCTTACCCATCTGCGGTACATAAGGTTCACTTCCGTGTAGCCTGGCTCGACAAACATCTCGACATCCTTATTCCCTTTCGTCACAACGATGGAAACTTTCTTACCGGCCTTGTTCCTTAGGAGTCCGAACCAGCTTTCACCGGCCTTGACAGGTTGTCCGTCAATGGCCTTTACGATGTCGCCGGCCTTTATTTCCGAATCGGCCAGGCTAAGGGCGCCGCCCGGGAGCACTTCCGCGATTCTGAGCCCGTCGCCTTCGTAGTCATAGTCATAGATGGCTCCGAGCCAGCCCATATTGAACTTCGACCTTGCATTGAACCTTGCTCCGGTGTGCGAGCCGTTCAGCTCTCCAAGCATTTCGGACAGAAGGTCTTGGAAGTCAAAGTTGTTGGAGATGTACGGCATAAACTGCCCATAGTTCTCCCCGTACCGTTTCCAGTCGATTCCATGGATGGCCGGATCGTAGAACTTCTCGTTCACCTGTTTCCAGACGTGGCTGAAAATGTAATCTCTCTCGGCTTTAGGCTTGAACTCGTAGTCTCCCGAGAATGAGATGGTACTCATCGCTCCGCTGGCGATGGTTATCCTGGTTATGGACGCTCCGGTGAAGACATAGAGGCTCTTGTCGTCCGCTGACGGAATCAAAGATCCCCTTACACCTTTCTTGAGCACTTTCACATCGCCTTTCTTGACATCCATCTGGCAGAGGTCAAAGCCCTTCTCCAACCTCGTCGTGTAGAACAGCTTGGTTCCGTCCTGTGTGAGATAGAAGTCTCCAAGCCTTCCTGAGAATCTGGTAAGGCGGGCGGTCCTGAACTCCCTGTCGTTCAGGTCAAGGACAAGCTTTTCCGGTTTTTCGGCTTGTTTCACCGAATCCTTCTTCTCCTTTTTCTCCTCTTTCTCAACTTTCTTTTCCGACTTGTCTCCGTCCTCGAGCGCCTTGGCTATTTCTGCGTCCTCCTTGTCCTGGTAGAACCTGGTCATTTCCTTTCCGTCGAAGAACATTATGTAGATGTCGTTCTCCGCGCCCCAGCTTCCGTGGCTCCGGTAGCCGTCCTTGTCGGATTCCCAGACCATCGCCTTGCCCTTGAGAGCCCACTTGAAGTTTCCGTCGGAGTAGCCGCTCTGGGTAAGGTTAGTCACCTCGCCGCTTTCAATGTCAATCAACGCGACATCCGTGTTGTTCCATCCGCCGTTTATCTGGTAGCCGCTCAGCAGGTACTTGCTGTCCGGACTCCACTCGAATTCCTGGTCTCCGTCAGAATAGGAATAATTCACATCCTTGAGCAGGGATCTCTCCTTGCCGTCTTTCGTTGATTTGATGACCAGCTCGGTCCTGTCCCGCAGGAAGGCGATCCATTTGCCGTCAGGGGAGACAACCGGCTGGAAGCAGGTCTCGTTCTCGGCTGTCACAAGCTCTTCGCTGAACTTGGTGGCGTAGGTGAACATCTTTTCCTTCTTGTCGGCGAGGGAAGTCTTGTATATTCCCCAGTGGCCGTTCCTCTCCGAGGAGTAGTACAGCTCCCGTCCGTCTTTGGAGAAGCTTACATTGCGTTCCTGCTCAGGTGTGTTCGTGATTCTTTTCGTGGTCTTGTAGTCCGCTGAGGTCACGAACACATCGCCTCTGATCACTACGGCGATTTCCTTGCCGCCAGGCGACACGGCCATCGAGGAAGCTCCCGCCGAAAAGGTGAGATATTCGACATCGTTCTCCGTCTCGTCCTTCGCGACAGTGATGTCAAGTCTTTCCGGCTCCTTGCCGTCCGCCATAGTATAGAGGTCGCCGTTCCAGGAGAAGCAGAGAACCCCGTTGCCGGACACCGACAGGAACCTGACAGGATTATCCTTGAACTTGGTGAGCTGAACGGCCTTGGCCGGATTGTCAGTCGCTGATTTGTAGACGTTCAGCGTTCCGTCGGCCTCCGAAAGATAGTAATAGGTCTTGCCGTCGGACGAGAAGACAGGGTTGCGGTCCTCTCCGGCGAAAGAAGACAGTTTCGTGAACGAGCCGTCACCGGTGACACGGAAGCGTTCTCCCTGCGCGGACGCCGGCTTATAGAGCCACACATCCCTCGTGACCGATGATTTGTGGTGCTTGCGGAGAGGGTCTTCGTAGCCTTTGTAGTCTTCGTAGATCACTTCGCCGGCGCTGTTGACGCTCATCGACATTATAGGCAGCGAGGTTACCAGCCGTGGTCTCCCGCCGTCCTCACCGACCTGCCATACCTGAGGTCTTCCAGGGAATCCTCCATAGGTCGCATCCTGCTGGATGCCGGCCTGGAACAGCACCCTTCCGCCCTCAAGAACGCAAAGCGGTGTCTCATTCCCGGGGAAGTCGGTCAGTCTTTTTGGCGCGCCGCCCTCGGCTGAAGTGATGAATATGTCCTTGGAACCGGCCCTGTAGGAGGAGAAGACGATTCTTTTTCCGTCCGTAGTCCAAATCGGATCCGAGTCGTAGGCGTCGTTGGCAGTGATCTGCAAGGCTCTTCCCCCGTTTGTCCCAACAGTGAAGATGTCCCCCTTGTAGCAAAAGGCGACTTTGCTTCCGTCAGGAGAGATGGCGCTTTTCCTGAGCCACCTTGGTGTCTCCTGCGCGGTTGTCATCGTGGCTGAGGCTAATAGCGCAGCCACCAGAATCATCGGTTTTCTTATAGTCATATACATAAATTTTTCAGGCAGGCAATTGCCTATCGTAAAGTCATTTTTGGGTTCCGGCGGCGATTGCCCGTCGCCCGCTGTGATTATTTGACAAATGTATCAAATTTTACCGATATTTTATGTATTTTTGTATCCGCTAAAATTAATATTCCTTAATTAATATGAACAGAATAGATTGCTTTATCCCATTTGTGAACGACGAGCAGGTCAAGGTGACAACCGCAAACCTCCTCGCGGAATCCGAGGTAGCCAAGGTCGAGTACATCGACGCTTCCATATTCAAGAGCACCGCTTGTGTCAAGAGAATCGCGGAACTTGCCACCGCTCCTTTCACTATGGTCTATACCAAGACAACAGAGCTTAGCTTCGGCAATTTCGCACTTGAGCGCTTTCTGTCCATCGCCGAGGACTCTTCGGCCGCCATGGTTTACGCCGACCATTTCAACGAGGTGGACGGCAACCGCTCATTCGCTCCGGTGATTGACTGTCAGGAAGGCGCCCTGCGCGACGACTTCGACTTCGGCTCGGTTATGATCTACCGCACCGAAGCCTTGAAGGAAGCCGTCGCCGCAATGGATGTCGATTATGAATATGCCGGCCTTTACGACCTGCGCCTCAAGGTTTCCCAGAAAGGAAGTCTTGTCCACATCAATGAATATCTCTACTATGAGATCGAGACTGACACCCGCAAGTCAGGAGAGAAACTGTTCGACTATGTCGACCCGAAGAACCGCGCCGTCCAGATTGAGATGGAGAAAGCCTGCACAAGGCACCTTAAGGATGTTGGCGGCTACCTTGAGCCGGAGTTCAGACACATTGAGTTTTCGGATGACTCGTTCGAATATGAGGCCTCGGTTGTCATCCCTTGCAAGAACAGAGTGCGCACGATCGGCGACGCCCTTGCCTCGGCCTTGAGCCAGAAGACCACTTTTAAATATAATGTCATTGTGGTCGATGACAACTCGACTGACGGGAGTGTTGATGTGATCAAGAAGTTCATCGATGACCCTAAGCTCGTCTATATAGCGCAGGACAAGAGCTATCACGCTATCGGCGGCAACTGGAACGCTGCCCTTCATCATCCTAAGTGCGGCAAGTTCGCCATCCAGCTGGATTCGGACGATGTCTACTATGACGAGAACACAGTGCAGAAGTTCGTGGACGCATTCTATGCGCAGAATTGCGCGATGGTGGTCGGCACCTACAGGATGACGAACTTCAAGATGGAGACTCTGCCTCCTGGAATCATTGACCATCGCGAGTGGACTCCGGATAACGGCCGCAACAACGCTCTTCGCATCAACGGTCTCGGCGCGCCCCGCGGATTCTACGTTCCAATGCTCCGCCAGATAAACTTCCCGACCACCAAATACGGAGAGGACTATGCGGTCGGCCTGCGTGTCAGCCGCGAGTACCAGATTGGCCGCATCTATGATGTCGTCTATAATTGTCGCCGTTGGGAAGATAATTCCGATGCTTCGCTTGACATCGACAAGGTGAACGCTAACAACCTGTATAAGGACAGGATACGTACTTGGGAACTTCAGGCAAGAATAAAAATGAATAAAAAAAGTTAAAAATTTTTGCGAAAAAGTTTGCAAGTTTAAAAATAATGCCTACCTTTGCATTCCCGTTCGGAACGAAACACAATCGATTCGAGCAGGAATGCAAACAAGTTCATTGAAAAGACTGAAGGAAGTACAACAAAGTACCGAGAACGAAAATGAGAGCGTTGATTTCTTTATAAGGAAA
>CAYMOB010000030.1:0-27994 GCA_964391955.1 uncultured Muribaculaceae bacterium
GTCCGGCGTGGCGTCCTATTTCGCCGCCCTTGTGATCACCGCCCTGCTGAGCGACGGGTCGTCGTAGAACATGTTGTCCACGCCTCCCTTGCTGTCTATCTCGAGGAGCGCCGCCGGCACCCCGAACTCCTTTGTGAGGCAGTCGTAGACGGCCTGCGCCCGGTCCCTGCTGAGGCGCTCGTTGAGCTTCTTGTTGCCCGTGGCCGCGTCGGCGTAGCCGCTGACGGTGAACCTGGCCCCGGTGGTCTTAAGGATCTCGGCGAGGAGTCCGAGGTTGACCCTCGCCTCCTTGGAGAGGTCGCTCCTGCCGAGCTCGAACCTGACGAAGTAAGGCGAGGCGACGGTGTTGGTGGTCTCTACGACCTCTGGCCTGTCCTTGAGCGCCGCCAGCTCGGACTCGAGGCGCTCGCGCTCGGCCTTGAGCCCGGCGAGGGCGAGCTGGTAGGAGGAGACGTCCGAGGTCTCCACGACCCTCACGGTCTTGCTCCTGCCCCACCCGCGCGGGCAGAGCCTGTAGGATAGCCCTATGGTGGCGGAGAGGTTGCCCTCGCCCCAGCGGCCGCCGGTCTCGCCGTCGAAGGCCTCGTTCACCATCATCGCGCCCACGCTGACGTTAAGGTCGAGGGCGGCTCCGAGCCTGAAGGCGTTGACGAGTCCCGCGTTGGCGCTGATCTCGTTGCTCCTCGGCTCCCCGGAGTACACGTGGGCCCATCCCAGCCCCACGAACGGGGTCGGGTTCCAGACGTGCCCGGACGGCCTGTGGCCGAAGAGAGCGTTGGCGAGGTTGAACATCACGTCGGCGTGGATGTTCCAGAAGCTGAACTCCTGCTTATGGAGCCAGTAGGGGCTGCCGCCCTTGCCCGGGACCTCGTCGCCAAGACCGTGCGTCCCGTCCTGCGTCGCGCCCCTCTGCCCGACGCCGCCGTAGACGAGGCGGGCGCCGACCGTCGGGGTGAACCATTTGCCCACGTACACGTTGAGCGCCGGGGCGAGCCGAGCCCCGAGCCCGCACTGGCGGTCGTGCTCCCCGAAGTAGACCTGGGCGCCGCCGCCGACCCCGACGAACCAGTTCGCCTTGAAAGGCGCGGTCTCGACCCTGTACTTGTCGGAGCTGTACTCCACGGTGACCGTCGTGTCGGTCCTCACGGCGGGCTGGGCCTGAAGGGCCGCGCCCGCCAGCGCAGCCACGGCTGTCGCGATTAATACTCTTCTCATCTCTCTGATACTATTCCTTTTTCTTAACATTTATCCTCCATCCTTGCCCCACGGGCGCTCAGCCGCCCCGGACCGCCACCGTAAAACGGCGAGGGAAAATTTTTGCAAAAGTAGCACTATGGCAAACGGCGTTCACAAGAGCATTTCCGCACAATACGGCTGTCGTCGTTACGGACGAGACCTGCGTCCGGGCGGACGCAGGTCTCTAACCTTTCTACCTTGACAAACTTTTCGTGGACTACATAGAAGTTGACTGACATTGTCAGAACTCCTATATAGTTCCCGACTTTTTAAATATTTCAAAACAGATTCTTATATTTGTCTGCCAAAACATAATTTATGATGAGAGAGATTCATTACGTTTCCGCCGACGAGGCGGTGAAAGCCATAAAATCAGGCGACCATATTCATCTGAGCAGCGTCGCCAGCGTGCCGCATATCCTGATTGACGCACTTGTGCGCAGAGCCGAGTCCCGAGAGGTCGAAGACCTTCACTTCCATCACTTCCACACAGAAGGGCCGGCGCCGTATTCCGATCCGAAATATTCAGGAATCTTTTTCGAGCAAGGTTTCTTCATCGGGCCGAACGTGCGCGCGAACGTGAATTCGGGGTATGCCGACTATGTGCCTGTCCATCTTGGAGAGTCACAGAAACTCTACCGCTGCGGAGCGATAAAGCTGGGAGCCGCCTTGGTGCAGGTCTCGCTTCCGGACGAGAACGGTATGGTCTCTCTGGGTACCTCGGTGGATTGCTCGATAGCAGCCGTCGAGACAGCGAGGGTGAAGATTGCCGTCGTGAATCCACACGTGCCGTTCGCTTATGGCGACCTTGTTCCGATTGAGTCATTCGACTACCTCGTCAAGGATGACACTCCGCTGGTTTCCAAGGATTTCGCCGAGCCTACACCAACCGAGGCGCTGATCGGAAAGAACTGTGCGGAGCTTGTGCCTGACGGGGCCTGCATCCAGATGGGAATCGGAGCTCTGCCAAACGCCCTTGCGGCCCAGCTCGTTGACCACAAGAATCTTGGCGTGCACACAGAGATGTTTGCGGACGGGGTTCTGCGCCTGATAAAGAAGGGTGTCGTGAACGGAGCCAACAAGAAGATTGACAAAGGCAAGATCGTGGCTTCATTCCTGCTGGGGTCACAGGAGGTATATTCATTCATCGACCACAATCCGGACGTGCTGATGAAGGACATCAAGTACGTCAATGACCCATGGGTGATTTCCCGGAACCCTAATATGATGGCCATCAACTCAGCGACGGAGGTTGACCTGACCGGTCAGATCTGCGCTGATTCGATAGGGACGAGAATTTTCTCCGGAACCGGCGGCCAGCTTGATTTCGTGAAGGGTGCCTCGATGTCTGAGGGAGGAATCTCGATGACGGCGTTCGCGTCACGCACGAACAAGGGCAAGGCGAAAATCGTTCCGTGTCTGAATCCCGGAGCCGGAGTCGTCACCCCGCGCGCCGACGCACACTGGATTGTCACCGAATATGGAGCCGTGGACCTGTACGGAAAGTCTCTTCAGGAGCGCGCGAGACTGATGATCAGCATAGCTCATCCAGATGACCGGGAGATGCTTGACAAAGCGGCCTTTGAGCGCTTCGGGGAGCATTGGCACGTTGTGAGAATATAAGACATGCCACTGAGAATCACCCGTTCGCGCCAAGCCCGTCATTGTCATCGGCCGTCTTGAAAACGTAAAGGCGGTCTTGTTGCGCTCATTTCTTTCCAAGGAGCTTCCAGGAGAGGACGGGGATTAGGAAACTCAACAGGCAGGCGGCGATCCAAAAGACAGAGACGGGGGCGAAATTGAAGTCACTCTCCCCTATCAGTACGCCGCTTATTATGTTCTGTACTCCGGCGGCGACGTAACTTGCAAGTCCTACCATTCCCAAAGCCGCACCCGTGGCCTTACGCGGGACGATGTCCAGTGCCATAAGCCCGGCCACGGTGCAATAGACCACGCCGATGGAGAGACTGAACACCGACACATAGATGATGTTCAATGAATATCCCCCGCCGGTGAACAGGAAACCTCCCAAGGACATAAGGCACATCAGTCCGGAGATGAGAACCGGGACGAACCTGTTGCCTTTGAAGACCTTGTCCGAAAGCCAGCCGGCAAGCACGGTTCCGGCTATTCCGAAAGCCTCGGAGAACGCTATGATCTGCGTGGCTCCGGCAAGAGAGAACCCTTTGCCCTTCTGGAGGAAAAGCACACCCCACTCGCTGACCGCATGCTGGGTGATATACACGAATGCGCTCGACAAGGCTATTATCCAGATTCCAGGATGACGGACAACCATCTTCTGCAATTCGCGGACGGGCATCGAGTCCGTCTTTTGAGGCTTCTCCCCGGTCAGTTCCTGTACCGAAGGAAGACCTTTGCTTTCAGGGGTGTCCGAGACAAACAGAAGGATAATCGCCGAGCCTATCACCCCGGCCACTGCCGAGAAGATGAATCCATACTCCCAGCCAATCAACCCGACCACAAGTCCCAAAACAAACACAGACAAAGACTTGCCAAGATATGGCGTGGCGCTGAGGATGCTGTAGTAGGTGCCACGTCGGTCAAGCGGAAACCAGCGAGAAAGGCTGATGACACCGGGAGGCGCGCCCATCGACTGGCAATAGCCGTTTAGTCCCCATATGACGGCGAAAACAACGAAGAGCAACATTGTCGGAAAACCCATCCAACCGTGGACAAGCCCCAGCACGCCCATAAGAAGATTGACAACCGTAGAGACGAGAAGGCCCGTGGCCATAAAGCGGCGGACGTTGCAGTAGTCCGCTATGAATCCGTTGGCGAACTTGCCGAAAGCATAGACAAAATAAAAAGCCGACCCGATGACTCCCAGCTGCGCGGCGGTGAATATACCTCCGTCAATCAACGGCTGCTTCACCACGCTCATCGCCATCCTGCACACGTAATAGAGCGCATACGCCCCTGTCACACCCCAGAATGTGCGGTTTCGCAGACGCCTGTACTCCCCTTCCGCCCTTTCCGGCGGTGTCCTCTCACCGGAGGGCTTGGAAATCCTATAGAATGAATATAGACCCATAATATTCCAATCTGCAAATATAGACAAACATCGCATCAAATCTCCGAAGCCCGGTAACATTTCTGATAAAAACAGGCACATGATAAGAAGCATTTTCTTTATCTGAAAATTTGAGGGAATAATTCAGGCGGTTCCGACGGATTTTCGAGGAAGACAGCGGTGTTGTCTGACAAGAAAGCCGGAAGGGAATGACGGATTTAAAGCTCAAAGAACTTTTTAAAGAAATTTTAAACAGCTTCTAAATCAAAACGGAAAAAATGTTATAATTTTGTTATATGTTTAGGAAGCTGTCGGGAATTGTCCCCGGGAATCAGCCATACGGGATTTACGGGACATTCCATTCCAGCGGAGAGGAAGTTCACCGGGGGCGATTGCCCGCCAGGGAAAGACGATTGTTAAATATCAGAGCAATATGAAAAGAGTCATCACATTGGTTGTTTTGTCGTTGGCCGTCATTTCGGCTTCAGCGCAGAAAAAGCAGGCGAGCTACAGGTTTACCGAGGCTTCAAGCCTTACGATGGTCGGAAAGCTTATGCCTGACACTCCGAATCCGTACCACAGGGTTGACACAGTGAAGTTCAAGGGGTTCACCAATTCGGAGAACAAGCAGGTGAGGATGTCGGCCGGACTTGCGGTGGCGTTCAGAACGGATTCCAAAACCATCACGGTAAAGACAAAGTACCTTGACAGAGGATTTCCTTCCAACACCGGAGGACTTGCGGCAAGAGGCTACGACCTCTACATCAAAAAGGACGGGGAATGGCTTTGGGCCGCATCAAAAGTGACCGGAGACCAGAAACCGGATGACAACGTGACGCTCATCAGCAATATGGACGGGTCTATGCGCGAGTGCCTCATGTATCTGCCTATCCTCAGCGAGGAAGCTTCCATCAAGATCGGCACTGAGGAAGGCTCGTCGATAGAGGCTATCGAGAATCCTTTCCGTCACAGAATCGGAATATTCGGTTCCAGCTTCACGCACGGGATCAGCATTTCAAGAGCCGGGATGTCCTATCCTGACCAGCTCTCCAGAATGACCGGGCTTCAGTTTCTCAGCCTCGGATGCAGCGGCAACTGCAAGCTACAGTCCTATTTCGCCGACGTACTCTGCGCCGCCGATGTCGATGCGTTTGTATTCGATTCATTCTCAAACCCTTCCCCAGAACAGATCCAGGAGAGGCTGTTCCCGTTCATAGAGAAAGTTCGGGCCGCCCATCCTGAAGTCCCTATGATCTTCCAGAAGACCATCTACAGGGAAAGCCGCAACTTCAACACCAATAGCGACAACGTCGAGGCGCGCAGAATCGAAGTGGTTGACAGTCTTATGAGTATTGCCGTGAAGAAGTACAATGACGTCTATTTCATCAAGACCACCTGCGCCACAGCTCCGGATCACGAGACCTCTGTGGACGGCACACATCCGTCCGACTACGGCTACACCCTCTGGGCCGAATCCATAAGGAAGCCGCTCTTGAAGATTCTCCGCAAATACGGCATCAGATAGACTTGCCCCCAGATGGTTTGCGGGCCGGGCTTTTCAACCCGCAAGCCATCATATCAGGATTCAAACAGCCACAATCTTCTCAAAAGGTATATAGACCACAATGGCGAATCTGAAGTCATTGGCCAAGGACACCGCTGTCTACGGCCTTAGCAGCATCATAGGGAGGTTTCTCAACTACCTTCTGGTTCCGCTCTACACCCACGTCATAGCCTCATCAAGCGGTGGCTACGGTGTTGTGACAAACCTGTATGCGTACACGGCCCTGCTGCTGGTGATCCTGACCTACGGGATGGAGACTGCATTCTTCCGTTTCGCCAACAAAGAGGGAGAGAATCCGGACAAGGTCTATTCCACAATCCTGACATCGGTACTGACCACCTCCGTTCTGTTCGTCGGGCTTGTAGTGCTGTTCATCGGCCCGGTCTCTTCGGCGTTGGGCTATGCGGATCATCCGTCCTACGTCTGGACTATGGCGGCCACAGTCGCCATAGACGCATTCCAATGCATCCCGTTCTCATACCTCAGATTCAAGAAGAGACCTCTGAAGTTCGCGGCGTTGAAGCTGCTTTTCATCGGATTGAACATATTCCTGAACCTCGCGTACTTTGTGATTCTGCCGAAGTCGGGACTTAACCCGTTCGGTATTTACGACAATGGGGTAGATGTCGGTTATGTGTTCTACATCAACCTGTTCTGCACGTCCGTAATCACCGTTTTCTTCTGGAGGGAGCTTCGCGGTTTCAGGTTCGGGTTCGACGGCGGGCTACTTAGAAGGATGCTGTCGTACAGCTGGCCGATTCTTGTGCTCGGAATAGCCGGAATCCTCAACCAAAGCGGTTCACAGATCATATTCCCATTCATTTACGGAGAAGGTTCCTCTGTTCCGCTCGGCATCTACGGGGCAAGCGTCAAGATCGCGATGATAATGGCGATGATCACCCAGGCTTTCCGCTATGCCTACGAACCCTTTGTGTTCAGCAGCGTGTCGGACAAGAACAATAAAGAGCTGTACGCCGAAGCGATGAAGTACTTCATAATATTCACTCTCCTCGCTTTCCTTTGTGTAATCGGCTATCTGGACATCCTGAAGTTCATTATCGGCCGCAGCTACTGGGAAGGGCTGAAGGTTGTCCCGATTGTGATGGCAGCCGAGATTATGATGGGAATCTACTTCAACCTTTCGTTCTGGTACAAGCTCACCGACCAGACCCTTTGGGGCGCGCTGTTCTCCGGAATCGGCTGCCTGGTGCTGTTCGCCGTGAACATCCTGTTCATTCCGAGGTTCAGCTATATGGCTTGCGCCTGGGCCGGATTCGCCGGCTACGGAGTGGCAATGCTCCTGTCCTACATCGTCGGCCAGAAGAAGTACCCGATCAAGTACCCTCTCAAGGACATAGGCGTGTACGTTGTCTCAGCTTTAGCCATATTCGCGCTGATGACATTCTCCAACGCCAGTTTCACCCTTCCGGTCTCCCTGTCCGTCAACACCGTCCTGATTCTCGCCTTCTGTCTCCTGATAATCAAGCGCGACCTTCCCCTCTCCTCCATCCCGTTCATCGGCGGATTCTTCCGGAAAAGCTGACGCCTCCCCCGGCCGGTAAAGGCGGCAGGCCTATCTTCCGCCCTCACCTTGAGAGCCCAAGACGCCGTTTCCGTCAACATCTGCCAGCCTTATGTCATTTTTCTACTTGGACACACTTTTAAACAGTACTGATTTGGGATAAAGGATGGTCTGGTAGATGGAACGGTAGATCAGATGGGCGTAGTAGGCGGCGAAAAGAAGATGGGCCGACCGGATTCCTTGGGGATGGAAGAAAAGTATGCCAAGAAACCATACAGCGAAGAAAGCCGCCACGCATCCGATGTTGGAGTCACGCATCGTTTTGGTGGCTGTGGCGCCAATGTAGATACCGTCCCAAGTGAAGGCTGGGCAGCTGATCAACGGAAAGAAAACCAGCCACGGAATAAAGTTACGCGACACTTCCACGACGGCCGGATCCGAAGTAAGGGCGAGGATCATAGGAACTCCGGAAACGGCATAGACAGCCACGAAAAAGACCCCTATGCCCATACTCCAGGCGAAAGTGTGATTCACCGTACGCCTGACCATCTTCGGGCGTCCCGCTCCCACGAACCTTCCTGTTAGAGCCTCTCCCGCAAAAGCGAATCCGTCCGTGAAATATGAGAACACGAGAAGGAGTTTGAGCAGTATGGAGCAGGAGGCTAAAAGGGTGTCTCCGAAACGGGCGGAAATCGCCGTAAAAGCAAGATAAACGATTATCAGACAAACGGATCTGATAAAAAGATCTCTGTTGACAGAAAAGAAACGACGTACCTTTTCACCAGTGAAGGCCCGCTTTATGCGAAATCCCGTCCCGGCACAGTCATCTACCAGGTCACCTTTTGCAGCCATAGTCTCTTCGTCTGTCACAGTACCGTCATACGCAGAAACATCCCGGGCCGCCATAGTCTCTGAATCCGCCACTATATTGTCACCCGGCATAACACCCCGGGACGCCATCGTCTCATCTTCAGGACAGACACTTTCTGTCAGCAAGGGCCGGCGGGCTACCTGCGACGGACGGATGGTCGATGACCGGCAGACGGAAAGCCCCTTCAACTTGCGGAGCGCAATGGCCGAAGCGAAAAGAAGTCCCGAATATTGCGCCAGCACTGTCCCGAATGCTATTCCCTTAAAACCCAAGCCATTAAAACCGACCGCCGCAAAGCCGAATGTCAGGATGATACTGAATATGATGTTTCCCACATTGACAATGACATCGGTCAGCATCGAGCTGAAAGTGTCCTGCATTCCGATGAACCAGCCTCGGAAAGCCATAAGGCTCAATGTGGCCGGAGCGGCCCAGATACGGATGTGGAAATAATCCAGGGCCAGAGACCGGACTTCCTCCGAACATCCGATGAACAAAAATGTAAGCTTCTGAAAAGGCCATTGGATCAGAATCAGGACAAGTGCGATGAGCAGGGCAAGGCCGACGCCTCTGGTCAGATTGTCGACACATTCACTCCAGTCACCACGACCGAATGCCTGGGCGGTCATTCCTCCGGTTCCGGCACGCAGAAAGCCGAAGTTCCAGTACAGAATGTCGAACATCAACGAGCCGACCGAGATTCCTCCAATCAAGGCCGCCGCCGATGCGCTCAGATGCCCGGCGACAGCGATGTCCACCATCCCGACAAGCGGCACGGTGAGATTGGCGAATATGCTTGGTAACGCCAGTCGTAACACTTTCCTGTTAAAAGCATCCATAAGGACAAAGATAACGATAATGTAGAATCTTTCCCGCACACCCGGCCGGTTTCACTTCCGCAAGTCAGTCTTACGATGAGTCTGACCGGAAAGTCGGTGAATGAACGGACGGTCTCTCCCAGAAAAACTAATCAATAACCCTGCTTCACAATTGGCGGGAACGCCACCCTCCCCCGGAAGCCTGTGAAAGGCTCTTCACTGTCGCCGATTCCCGACATAAACCGCGAATCGGACACGATGGCCCGCCACAGAACGCCCTCTGACCCACATCAACGTTCCCGTCAATCTTATCCGGGGAACACACCGGGAGCGCCGGAAGTGCGAAAGTGCGAGAAAAATAACAGTGGATATCAAAAGTAAAATCGCTATCTTTGAGGATGGATATTCATAATTTACTGAAATGTTGGAAAATACTTCTGTTGAAAGGATAAAGGAAGTCAGGGGGATGCAGGAACTCTACTTCAGGAGCGGAGCTACCCTTGACGTCAAAAATAGGCTGGACAAGCTGAAAGCGTTCGAGGCTGCGGTGAGGAAATGGGAGAAGCCGCTGTGCGACGCACTCTGGACGGATCTTCACAAATCCTATGAAGAGGCCTACCTGACGGAAATCAGCATTCTGCTCGGAGAGATCCGCGGACATATTCATAACATCAGGAAGTGGAGCCGTCCCCGGCGGGCGCCGACTCCGATTAAGATGTTTCCATCATCAAGCAAGGTGATAAGCGAGCCGCTGGGCAACGCACTTATCATAGCGCCTTGGAACTACCCTGTGCAGCTGCTTCTTACTCCGCTTGTCGGAGCGATATCGTCCGGCTGCACAGCCGTCCTAAAGCCATCGCCATACGTGCCTAACGTATCCAAAGTCACGGAACAGATGATCAGAGACACTTTCAGCGATGAATATGTCTGCGTCGTCCAAGGCAACAGGGATGTCAACACTGCCTTGTTGGAAGAGCGGTGGGACCTGATATTCTTCACCGGAAGTCCGGCTTTGGGACGCAAGGTGATGGGAGCCGCGGCAAGGAACCTTACTCCGGTCATTCTGGAGCTTGGAGGCAAGAGTCCCTGCATCGTGGACAAGGATGCCGACCTGAAGGTGGCGGCCAGACGAATAGCCTGGGGAAAAAGCCTGAACGCCGGCCAGACCTGCATAGCGCCTGACTACCTGATGGTTCACGAAGAGATCAAGGACAGTTTCCTCAAGGAGCTTCAGACCTCCTTCAAGAAACTTTTAGGCAATGAGCCGAAGGAATCGCGGCACTTTGTCAGGATAGTGAATGGCAAGGCGTTCGACCGTCTCGAGTCATACCTTCAGGACGGGGACATTGTCTTCGGAGGCATGACGGACAAAACGGAAAGGTACTTCGCACCTACGGTTCTGGACAATGTGCGCCAGGATGCACCTGTAATGCGGGAAGAAATATTCGGCCCGGTCTTTCCGGTACAGACTTTCAAGGACATAGACGATGTCATCTCGTTCGTGACATCAAGGGAGAAGCCGCTGGCCCTGTACTACTTCGGCAGCCATGGTGAGAAGGTTCTGCACCACACGTCATCCGGCGGAGCCTGCATAAACGACACGATTATGCACATCGCCAACGAGGCGCTTCCGTTCGGAGGTGTCGGCAATTCCGGTCTCGGCAGCTATCACAGCAAGCGGAGCTTCGATGCGTTCTCCCACTACAGAGCCGTCGTCAAGACACCCGCATCGCCCGACCTTCCTTTCAGGTATATGCCGTACAAGTTCTTCAGAATGGTAAAAAAGCTGCTATAGTCCGTCCCCCCCCGGGGGGGCATAACATAGTGACAGGAGGGAGGAACAAATGGATATGCTTGTTCGGTTAAATGGAAAATTGTATATGCGATTGTGCCGATTGACTGATTTAGAAGCCGTTGAATTGTATTCCGGAATCAGTCACGCAGGATTTCATTGACGGTTTCCGGCTGTGATGAAGGAGTTTACCGGAGAAAATGGCCGGAAAGACGGCTTAAATGATGAGAGAACTTTATCTCAAACAGATGCTTACCTTGTTATACTGAGAAAAAGACACTTAAACAGTTTCCGAATAAAAAGAATTGATTATGAGATTTTTTAGATTTATCACCATCATTATGGCATCGGTTCTGATGGCCGCGTGTTCAAACTCAAGCGTCTCTCAAAAACTGGATTCTTTCGTTGATAATGCCGAACTGAATAGCAGTGGCTATGATGCGGAAGATTGGCAAAAATCAATGTCACAGTATGAAAAATTAGTTGAGGAGTACAGCAACTCCGGAGGTGAGTGTTCAGAGGCAGAGAAACAGATGGCAGCGAGGGCGATGGGGCGTTATCACTCTCTTCTCATCAAGAACGGCGTCAAGCAGTCTGCCGCCTATCTCAAAGAATTGGGGTCTGTCCTGACTCCATATCTGGAAGGGTTGGCCGATGGGTTTGGTGAAGATTCCGGAGAATTCGGTAAGGGTCTGGAAGAATTTATCAACAGCTTAGAACTGGAAAAGGCGTTTGAGGAATTAGGCAAAGCGCTGGAAGATATCTTCGAAGGAACCGACGAAGAACAATAACACACCCTTGCGATAGCCTCTTTAGAAGCCGTCTAAATTTCTTTATCTGAAACTTTGAGGGAATGAATCCAGACGGTTTCGACGGATTTTCGAGGAGGGCAGCGGTGCTGTCTGACGGGAAAGCCGGAAGAAAATGACGGATTTAAAACTCAAAGAACTTTTTAAAGAAATATTAAACAGCTTCTTATCGGGTATGCAGTCCGCAATGAGGATCGGAATCATATGACACCGGCATTGGCGACGACCTTTAATTGGGTATGCAGCCGCACATGGTATAATTGGAACACACATACACCATGCCCCGGACATTCCTTGCCGCCATCACAAACACAGCGCATCAGAAAGCCAATCTCCTTTGCGCCATGCTCACCAAAACGTCTTCGGCCAGTGCCGCCGGGCTGACGCAGAACCCATTCACACTTCTAAAGGCTGCCAGCCACAGTTTCGGCGAAGTCCTTGACCTTGACGGACTCCGGTACGGACTCGGATAAAGTCTTAAGGCAAAGAGGGCAGGCCGTGACTATGGTCTGTGGATTGTTCGACAGAAGATTGGCCACAGAGGCTTCGGAGATCCTCGCGCGGTCGCGGGCGTCAAGCGTGAGACTGCCGAGGCTGCCTCCGCAACAGATGCTCTCGTCATATTCCTTATTGGCTTTCACCAAGGATCCGGTTTGCCTTAGCACGGCGCGCGGCTCCTCATAGACTCCGCAACCGCGGCCAAGCTCGCACGGATCGTGAAAAACAATCCGCTCATCACCGGCGGTCAGCTTCAGCTTTCCGGAATCGCTCAAGCGCTTGATGAACTGGGTATAATGGAGAACCTCCACTCCGTCGAGGGCATATTCATCCTTGAAGATTTTATAGCAGATCGGGCAGGAAAGGACGAGAATACGGCAGCCGGAGGCGAGAATCATCTTCCGGTTGGCCGCTATGGTCTCGTAGGCGGCGGACGTCTTGCCGGACAGCATCAGAGGGCGGCCACAGCATATACCTCCGTCTCTGTCGGCGAATGTGTAGCTGACTCCGGCGGCCTTGAAGACTGTTTCGACGGATTTAATGATTCTTGGTGTCAAGTGGGTCATACAACCGGCGAAATACATAACTTCGGGAGCGGTTTTGGCCGCATCCGGGGCCACGGCAGTCCCAGATAGCGAAAGCGAGGGCTCCGGGGCTGTCGAAAGAGCCGATTCGGGAAGTGCGGAGGAAGATGGGTCGGCGGCATTAGCGGAAAATGTAGGAGCGCACGGCAGCGGCAAAGACTTCAGATACGAGAGATCGTAATCAAGCGAATTGTTCACCGTGGCTCTCTGCGCGCGCCGGAGCGCGGGAGCGTCAACACCGACCGGACACAGGGCGTGGCACTTGTCGCACATCAGGCACTTATCAGCGATATCATTGATTTTCTTCTCATTATGGCGGCGCAGAAAGCGGATGAAATAGACCGAGGAATATTTCAGATTCTTCTTCTGCACATTCATCGGGCAGGCGTCCAGACACAATCCACAGCTGGAGCAGGCGTAGATCTCCGCTTCTGCGACACCCTTCCGGGGATGCTTCGGCCGGATTCCGGCATTTCGCAGAAGAATCCACAGGACTTCGGTCAGGATGTGCATATAACGGCTGAACGGCATCGCGGCGAAGAACAGGCCAAGGCATATCGAATAGGCCCACCAGACAGGCATAATGAAAAGCTGGTCGCCGAAAATCAGATGCCAGAGGTGGTTGACAGGGACCGTCAGGAAACTTCCGCCGCTGAGGTCAGCGGTGAAACTCTCGGCAAGAAGCCTCAGAGGGAAGATCATCCAAAGGCTGTAGAGCGCCACACGGTCGGCCAGCGAAGGCTTTGTCGTGTGTCTCATTCCAAGAACGATGGAACGGAATCTTTTGAATATGGCTATTCCTACTCCCGAAAGAACGTAGAGAAGGAAGAAATCCATCAGAAAAAAGAAAAAAGCTCCCTTAAGGGTCACGTGTCCAGGGTTTATCCAGACAAAGAACCTGTAGAAAATAGGATAGAAAAGACCTCCTTCCGCCCAGGAAAGATGCTTCGGCACAAACAAGGCCACTTCGATGTGACCGAGGACAATCAGCATAAACCATCCGAAGGCGATGGCGGAGTGCATATAGCCGAGAAGCGGCTTCCGCTTCCAGATCTTCGTGTGGAAAAGACAGTCGCAGAACAAATCCGTGACGTTCCTGAGCACTGTCTTCGGAGTGACCAGCGACTTCCAGAACCGACGCCTGTCATCGGCCGGAATCTTGGCCAAAAGACGAATAAGGCCAACGCTCAGCCATACAAGCATAAAACTTATGCCGACAACGAAAGGAATCACGAAATTGCTGTAGCCGGAAGGGATTCTGTCGATGACTTCCGGAGCGGCCTGAGCGGCCAGACAATAAAACATAGGGCTCATCTCGTTCCGTAGATTTTAGAAATCGACAAAATCAGATGTCTGGTGTTTATGCCTCTGGGGCAGACCATCGTACACTTTCCGCACAACTGACAGGACTTCAACATCCCCAAAGCCTTGTCAGGATAGCCGTTGTGAAGTTCCTCCACAGCGGAGCGCAGGCTGGTAGGCACAAAATGTCCCGCCGTGCAGACAGCCGTGCAGCTCCCGCAGGCCATACACTTGCGGACGTCAGGCTCAAGAGCGGCGAGAGCCTCGAACTTTTCCCTGTCGAACAAGTCAAGATTTATTCTGGAGCTTGGAACCAGACCGAAACCGAAATCTACCATCTCTCGCGAACCAAAGTCTTGTAATTCTTAGCGTCCGGGAATATGTCGGACAGGTATCTGTCTATCTCCACGACAGCGCCCCGCGCATCGGCAAGGGTCTCAGGCAATGTCTTCGGCCCCGTGGACGCTCCGGCGAGGAAAAGGCCCGGGAACGGACTGCGCTGACCTGCCAGGACCGCGTCGCGAGCCACAAAGAACCCATCCTCCTCGACAGGCAGTCCGATCAGGTCTCCGACTCTCCTGCCGGCGGCGGACGGACGCATACCGGCCATCAGGACGAGAAGGTCAAGAGTGACTTTCAACGGTTTGCCGGCCACCGTGTCCTCTGCCTTGACAAGAAGGCTGCCGTCCACATTCTCGGACACCTCGGCGACACGTCCGCGGATGAAGCGCACGCCGTATTTCTTCTGGGCGCTGAGGTAAAGGTCCTCGTAGTGACGGCCGAACATCCTCAGATCCATATAGAAGCAATAGACCTGCGCATCCGGAAAGGCCTGTTTCATCTCGCAGGCCTGCTTGACCGCTGTCGCGCAGCAGACTTTCGAACAGGAGCGGCATCCGGACTTCTCGTCACGTGAGCCGACGCAATGCACGAACCCGATTTTCCGCGGCCTGTCGATCCGCTCGTCCGACCCGGAGGAGAACCAAGCCTCAAGGTCGGCGTTCGTAATAACCCTGTCATAGATTCCATAGCCGTACTCCTCTTTCTTTTCAGCCTTGAAAAGGTCGAAGCCGCTGGCGACAAGCACGGTGTCCGCAAGCACGGTGATGCCGTTAGACAATATCACGTTATAGCTTTTCTCGAGACGGTTTATTGACTGTACTTCAGTGTCCGTGAAGCACTTCACACCGTTCATCTTTCCCAGCAGACCGTCAAGCGCCTCCGATGCGGACGCTCCGTCCGGGAAAAGCCTGTCCCAGGAGGCAAGATGACCGCCAAGGATAGGCGCGCGCTCGACAAGGATTACATTGTAGCCTAATCTCTGGAGTCCAGATGCCGCCTCAAGCCCGGCAGGGCCGCCTCCTATTATAAGAATATTATTTTTCATACTCTATATTCCGGTATATTCAAAATCTGTTTTGACGATTATTTCAGGCAGGTGCAGCAGTCCGGTCGTCCGATGTCCTTTCCGTTCTTGCCCAAGTACTTGCGCGAGGGGTCATATTCAATGCCCATCTTGTCAAGAAGGGGTTCTACGCTGACCTGATGGGTCTGAAGTCCCAGATCCCACGGATCGTAGCCGAGGACAAGCCCCGCCACCTCCTCGTAGGTGAACACCGGGATTCCATGTCCATGCTCACCGTAGGTCCTGCCGGTGGACTCCGCTATCACATACTGCCACCTGTCAAGGAAATACGGGCATCCCGGACAGTTGGTGATAATCAAGTCGGGATGGAACGGCTCCATACTCTCGAACTTCTTGTGGGTGTTTGAGAGTGAATAGCCCCTGTTGCCCTTTATGAAGTACTGCCTGAAGCCGAATCCGCAACAATGCCGCCTCTCCGGATAATCGATGATCTCACCGCCCCACGCCTCTATCATTCCGACGAGGACATAAGGATACTCGGCGCCGCCGACTCCCTTGGAGGGAAACATCTTGGAATAGTGACAGCCGATGTGCTCAACCACCCGAAGCGGACGTCCGGTGTGGACATCCACCAGCTTGTGCCTGGCGCGGGCCGCTATGAGGTTACGGTACTTGTAGATCAGGTCGCTGGCGTGGACAAGGACTTTCGGTTTGGCGAACTCCAGACCGCATGTCTTCCAAAGATTCTCACGCACCTTTGCCTCAAGCTCCGGGAACTCCCGCCATGTCTCCATAGTCTCGCAATAGAGACCGAACGAGGTGATGCATGAGCAGACGTAGTTCTCGTAGCCGTGCTTCGCCATCAGTGCGAACTGACGCGCGATGATGGTCATCACGGTCTCCTGCGGGATGGTGTCGGAGTGGTAGGCGATGCCGCCGCAGGTGGTATGATGCTCTGTCTCGAATATATCCCTGCCCAGCTCCTGCCTCGCTATCTTCAGGAAAGTCGCTTCCGAGGCCGGGAAGAAGCTCTGCCTGATACAACTTCGGACGTAGAAATAGTGGTCGTCCGGAATATCCTTCTGGTAGTCTGACCAGATTTTTTGTTTGCCTTCGTAAATCATTGAGAGCTATCTGTTTAAATGTTCAGGATCGCTATCCGTGTAGATTTTTGCCATAAACTCCTCCTCGGTAAGCCCCATCTCGGCCGCCTTTCTCAGGCCGGCGGCGCGGACTTTATCCATACGCTCGGTGGCGCCGGTCTCATCGAAAATGCGCCTTAGCTGATCCAGATCCTCCTTGGGGATACGGCGCATGGCTCCCGGCCCGTCTCCGTCCAGATTACCACCGAGTCTCTCGAAAACATCTTCAAGATGCCTTTCCTCCCATTCCCACACTTTTCCGGCCTCAGGGTGTCCGGCATAGTCGAAACGACGGGGATAGACGCAATAGCCATAGTCCAGAATATTGGAACACAAGTCCTTGGAGAGAAGGAACTGCTGACGGCCTTTCTCGGACTCGACGAAGTAGCCGAGATCTATGGAAAGACTCCGCAACGCCATAATGATCAGTCCCGGGGCATTCTTGCGAGGACATCTGGTCACGCAGCTCATACACTCCCCGCAATACCATATCGTGTCGCTTTTCAGCAAGTTCTCTATCTCTTTCTCGTCCTTGCTCTGGACGATGTCCACAATCCTGCGCGGATCATAGCGGTAGAATTCCGCCGCCGGACAAATGGCCGTGCACGTGCCGCAGTTGATGCAGGCGTTCAGGCCTTCCTTGAGGCGATAGTCCTTAATCAGAAGATCATACAGTCGTCCCATCGCTTTTATTTTTAGTTGATGTACAGCCGCTTGACTTGCGGGTAGGATATTTCTTCGCCAATTCCTCCAGATTGGACTTCGGGTTGATGTTGCTTTCCATCCTCGCAAGAGTCCTCACGAAAGACTCCAGTTCCCCGCGCGGGATGTCACCGATGATTGTGGCGACCGACTCAAGGGAAAGCTCAGTCACGGCATCCTTGATCTTCCGGGAATATGGAGTGACCTCTATAAGGTTCTGCCTCCTGTCCTTGGGATTGCTCACACGTCGGACCAGCCTACGGCTCTCCAGCCCGTCTATCAGCTTGACGATCGAATTCTTGTCCCTCATAGTGATGTCGGCGATCTGCTGCTGGGTCAGGACACCCTCGTCCCAGAGCGTGTCCATCACCAGAAACTGCTCCGGAGTCAGGTTGAACCCACCCTTATGGAACACTTCGGACATACACTGCTTCACACTGTTGTGCGCAATGTTGAGAAACATAAGTATCTGTTTTTCCAGTACCATAGTTTATAGTAAGACCTTTTACTCTCTCGCAAAGATACAATAAAAATGCTTATGAACAATAGGAAACAGAAAATCGGTAACAAGGCAGGGAAAAGAATATCCTTACCGGAACTTCTTGTCTTCCTCGAGCATTCCGAGGTAGGAATTGTAGCGCTCGGCGGAGACAAGGCCGTCATCCACAGCCTGTTTGACAGCGCAGCCGGGTTCATGGGTGTGGGTGCAGGGGGTGAAGCGGCAGCCGCGGCTGAACCTCAGCATCTCAGGGAAGTAAAGGGCTATCTCCTCTTTCTCCAGAGACACAAGGCCAAAACCGCGAAGTCCCGGAGAATCAATGATGAATCCACCGGAAGACAAAGGATACATCTCGTAAAGGGAGGTCGTGTGGCGTCCCTGAAGATGGGCAAGCGAGATGTCACCCACCTTCGGGTTCAAGGACGGATCCAAAGCCTTGATGATGGAGGACTTCCCTACTCCGGACTCTCCGGAGAAAAGACAGACGCGGCCATCCTCAGCGGAACCTATGGCGGACTTCAGTTCCTCAATCCCCTCCCCTGTCAGGGCGGAAGTCTCGATGACCTGATACCCGGCACTCCCATAAACTCGATGAAAGTCCGCCAGCTGCCCGGGGAACTCTTTTCTGAATATGTCAACTTTGTTCAGGACAATCGCCACCGGTATGCCATACACCTCGCAGGTGACAAGAAGCCTGTCGAGAAAAGGCAGCTTTATCTCGGGGAAAAACAAGGTCACAACAATGAAAGCCCTGTCCAGATTGGCGGCGATCACGTGCGACTGCCTCGAAAGATTCGTCGAGCGACGTATGACGTGGTTCTTCCTGTCAAGGACTTCGACAATGGAGGCCGGATGAGTGGCGGAAGGTGTTTCGGAATATTCATAAGTCACCTTGTCGCCGACAGCGACCGGATTGGTGGAGTCGCTGCCGGAAAGCCTGACCCTGCCCTTTAGCACGGCCGGAAAGGGTTGCCATTCGGGCAACCTGGAAAGCAGGAAGTGACTTCCCGCATTCTTGACCACTGTCGCTTGTCCTGTCATATTCAAGGGCAAAGATAGTCATTACTTTGAATATTCAGAAACAGCCGCTTCCGTTTTTCTCCGCGGGCTATTCGCGGGTCGCGAAACGCTGCTCTGCAAGCTTCTCGTATTTTGTGCCGGGGCGGCCATAGTTGGCGTAAGGGTAGATGGAGATTCCGCCGCGCGGGGTGAAGAGGCCTGTCACCTCAATGTACTTGGGATCCATCAGCCTGATGAGATCCTTCATAATCTTGTTGACGCAGTCCTCGTGGAAATCGCCGTGGTTACGGAAACTGAACAGATAGAGCTTCAGGCTCTTGCTCTCCACCATCCTGACATCCGGGATGTAGCTGATGCGGATTTCCGCGAAGTCCGGCTGGCCGGTGATCGGACAAAGGCTTGTGAATTCGGGGCAGTTGAAACGCACCCAATAGTCATTGCCCTGATGTTTGTTGACAAATGTCTCCAGAACCTCTGGAGCATAGTCGCTTTTGTAGTCTGTCTTGTTGCCGAGGGAGTTAAGACCCTCAAGTTCTCTTCCTTCCGCCATAATGTTCTTTTGGTGCAGACCTCCGGACGGCAATGGTCGGAAACGCCGGACGACAGGCCTTGACACTATGAATATGATTATTATATTTCACTGATTTTAAACGGATTGTACGAAATGTCGCTGTCGTAGGTGTCAATCCCCTCGTGAGCCTTGACTTTTCTGACAACCCAAGAGGTGACAGGCAGGATGACAATCTCGTAGACAGTTTTTGCCACGACCTGTGTCAGCATAAGGTTTATGACCGCACCGAACGGAAGCATCCCGCCGAATGCGATCGGGAAGAATATCAGGGAGTCGGCAGCCTCCCCGCCTACGGTGGAGACGATGGCCCTCCATCCGAAGCCCTTCCCTTTGGTGGCCACCTTCATCCGGGACATAATCCAGGCGTTGACGGTCGAACCGGCTATGAACGCAAGGAGCGAGCCTATCATCGACCTCGGGACAAGGCCGAAAAGAGAGTTGAAGCTCTCGGCGGCCGGATAGCTGTCGGAATACATCGGGAGCGGCAGCTTGGTCGCGGCGAATGAGGCGAGGGAGACAAAAAGGCACATGGCGAAGCCGATCCAGATTGTCAGGCGGGCTTTTCTGTAGCCATAGACCTCGGTAAGGCAGTCATTCAAAATGTAAGAGATCGGGAACAACAGCACGGCTCCGGTCAATTGGACAGGAAGCGGCCCTACCTGCCATAGCCTCGGGATGAAGATGTTGGAGACGACAAGACAAACGCAGAATGTCACTGACATCAACACGTAGGTCACAGACAGCGTCTCTCGCTGTTGATTTGGCTGATTTGACATATTTCCTCTTGTTTTTAACGTGGTTTCAAGAACACAGGACCATTCCTTTGTCAGAGGTCCGGACCCTTTTCGGAGTGCAAATATACGACAAAGAAAGGTTGAATAAAAGAAAAGGTGCCCACATCCCGAGTTTTTTGAGCGGGACGAGCAAGATTTCACATTGATGATATTTAGAGTACTGTGATTAATAAAACAGATTGTCATGAAAACAATGATCAGACTTGCAGCACTTGCCGTCGCTATGCCATTGGCAGTGTTCTCTTGCAGCATCGATGACAAGGATTATGGAATATATGAGATTTCCGGATTTCCTGCCGTTGATCAGTATCTCTTTGACGGCTCCCTTGGAGACCGCTTCGACAAGATTGCCGAGAATCCGTTTGTCAAGACAAAGGACCAGAACGTCTCCACCTTTTCCATCGACGCGGACGGAGCGTCCTATGCGATAATGCGCAAATATGTCGCGACCGGTCGGGAAGTGACTCCCGCCTCTGTCAGGATCGAGGAGTACCTCAACTATTTCACCTTTGACTATCCCGAGCCGACAGGCTCCGACAAGGTAGGGATCAACGCGGAGACCGGACGCTGTCCTTGGAATGACGAGCACAGGCTTATCCGCCTTGGCCTTAAGGGAAAGTCTTTGGGCAAGGACGAGCTGCCGGCATCCAACTATGTGTTCCTTGTCGATGTCTCAGGCTCGATGGCCTTCGTGGACAGGCTTGAACTGCTGAAGACTTCGCTGAACATGCTTTTGGACTGTCTCCAGCCTGATGACAGGATTTCAATCATCACCTATTCGGGCAAAGTGGAAAAGATTCTGGAATCCACACCTGCAAGCGAGGCCGCGAAGATAAAGGCCGCGATCAAGAAGCTCAGCGCATCCGGATCCACCGCCGGCGGCAAGGCCATCGAGATGGCTTACGAGGAGGCTTTGTCCAATTATATCGCGAACGGCAACAACCGCGTCATCCTCGGCACCGACGGTGACTTCAATGTGGGTGTGACAGATTCCGACGAGCTCGCGACGTTGGTCGAGGGATATGCCCGTAAAGGAATATACCTGACAGTGTGCGGATTCGGCTCCGGAAATCTCAATGACGCCATGATGAAGAAAATCTCTGTCAAGGGCAACGGAACCTACCAGTACATCGATTCCGAACTTGAGATGGCCAAGGTCTTTGTCCACGAGAGCGCCAAGTTCGTCTCTGTCGCCAACGACACGAAGGTACAAATCACATTTGACCCTGAGGTGGTTGAGAGCTACCGCCTGATCGGTTACGAGAGGCGTGTGATGAACAGCGAGGATTTCGAGGACGACTCGAAGGACGCGGGCGAGATTGGCGGAGGTCAGACAATAACAGCCCTGTATGAGATTGTTCCGGCCGAGGGCTACAAGGATGGCGCGTTGTGCGGCAAGTTCGACTGCCGTTACAAAAAATCGCTGACGGATTCGGAAAGTCTGTCGCTTTCGATTGACATCGCCGCCACTGAAGGGGAAATGTCGCGGGAGCTTTCGTTCGCTTCCGGAGTGGCCGCCTACGGACTGGTTCTTCTTGGCTCTGAGTATAAAGGCGAAGCCTCTCTTGAGATGGCCTCAGACCTTATCAAGCCGGGACTCTCCTTTGACCCTTACGGCTACAGGTCAGAACTTCTGGAACTAATTTCAAAAGTGAAAGTAGGAGAAAACAAGTAGATTATATCTGTAACCAAACTTTTTGACCGGTCGCCGGGCTTGCCTCGGTGACCGGTATTCCTTTTATTCCATCCAGCCCTCCGGGAACTGCATGGTGACACAATGAAGTCCGCCGTGGCCAGACAGGAGAGGACGGCAGTCAATGATGATGACTTTCCTGTCGGCGAAGACCTCCCGGAGTCTCACGCGGACTGTCTCGTCAAGGGCCGAACCGGTACCGGGAACAAGAACCGCACCGTTGATTATCAAAAAGTTGGCATAGGATGCCGGAAGAGGATATCCGTCCAGAAACATCTGCTCCGGCTTAGGAAGAGGAACAAGCCTGTAAGGTTTTCCGTCAGCGGTTCTGAAGGACTGAAGCTGCGTTTGCATATTCATAAGCCTCTCGTGGTCCGGGTCATCGGGATTGTCGCTCCTGACGTAGGCTATCGTCTCCGGGTCACAGAACCGGGCGAGGATGTCGATGTGACTGTCGGTGTCATCGCCGGAGATGCCGCCGTCATCAACCCACAGCACCCGTTTAAGTCCGAAAGCCTGTTTCAGCTCACCTTCTATCTCTTCCCTGGTGAGGTACTCGTTCCTGTTGTCGCTGCACAGGCATTCCGACGTGGCCATCAGCGTGCCGTTTCCGTCAGTGTCGACGCTGCCGCCCTCGAGGACGAAAGGACGCATATCCACACACATCACGTCATCGGCGAACGCCCTGTCAAAGAATATCCTGCGGGTGATTCCGTTGTCGAGCCCCGAGGCGAATTTCAGCCCCCATCCGTTGAATACAAAGTCGTAGATGTACTTCTCGCCGTTGTCGCCATAGACGGCTATTCCGCCATGGTCGCGCGCCCAGGTGTCATTGATCGGACACTCGTGGAAACGGATCGCCGAAGTATCCGCGCCCAGCTCCGTCAGTCTCCGGGCGGCGGCCTCTGAATCGGAGGTCACAAGCATTACTTTTTCGAAACGCAGGATGGCGGAGATGATCCTTGCGTAGCATTCCTGAACCTTTTCCAGTTCGTACCAAGGGGTTGTCCCGTCAGGCCACGTGAGCATCACCCCGCTCTGTTTTTCCCATTCCGCTGGCAGTCTCATATTCTTTAAGGTTTAGAATCCGTTAAAATCATGTCTCCGCATCTCTACTATGCCGTCTTTCCGGCCATTATCTTGCTTCCCACCGGTCATATACCACAGGCGGACTCTCTGAATCATTGGAAGAGACCGTCCCGGAAATCCGGCACGACTGATACCGACAACAATTTTCAACAGCTTCTTATTATGTGCAAAGATATTGTTAATTTTGTACACTATGAAATTTCGTTTGGAATCACCATACAGGCCGTCGGGGGATCAGCCGGGGGCGATTGACGGGCTTTGCGACGCGCTGAGCCAGGGAGTCGGGGATGTCACGCTGCTTGGAGTGACCGGCTCCGGAAAGACTTTCACGATGGCCAACGTCATCGAAAGGTTGCAGCGTCCCGCATTGATTCTCAGCCACAACAAGACCCTTGCGGCCCAGCTTTACGGGGAGTTCAAGAGCTTCTTCCCCTCCAATGCGGTTGAATATTTCGTCTCCTACTACGACTACTACCAGCCGGAGGCCTACCTTCCGACCACCGACACTTACATCGAAAAGGATCTCAGCATCAACGACCAGATTGACAAGCTGAGACTTAGCGCCGCCTCCGCGCTGATGTCGGGAAGAAGGGACGTGATTGTGGTCTCGAGCGTGTCCTGCCTCTACGGCATCGGTAACCCGGAGGACTTCCACGCACAATCGGTTGTGGTCAGGAAAGGTGAGACACGAAGCCTGACCAGACTTCTGTACCATCTTGTGGACGCCAACTACAGCCGCACCGAAGTGGATTTCAAAAGAGGGACTTTCAGGGTCAGGGGGGACACAGTGGATGTCTTTCTCGGTGGTTCGGACGAGGCTGTGAGAATTGAGTTCTTCGGCGACGAGGTCGATTCCCTTTCCCTGATCGACCCGCTGACAGGGGCGCGCATCGAGGAACTGGACGAAGTGCCGATATTCCCGGCCACGAACTTCGTGACCACAAGGGAAAGAAGCTTCAAGGCGGTGAGCATGATCCAGGATGACCTCAAGAAACAGACAGACTATTTCAACGAAATAGGCAAAGGGTTAGAGGCCAAGAGATTGCAGCAAAGGGTTGAGAACGACCTTGAGATGATCAAGGAGATGGGCTACTGTCCCGGCATAGAGAATTATTCCCGCTACCTGGACGGCCGCCAGCCCGGCCAGCGACCTTTCTGCCTGATAGACTACTTTCCGAAGGACTTCATCACATTCATCGACGAAAGCCACGTCACCATCCCGCAGATCAGGGCGATGTACGGCGGCGACCACGCGCGCAAGTCAGTCCTGATCGAATATGGTTTCCGTCTTCCGGCCGCATCGGACAACCGTCCCTTGACCTTCGACGAGTTCAATTCCATCACCGACCAGAAAGTCTATGTCAGCGCCACTCCGTCGGACTATGAGCTTATGCGTTCGGACGGGCTTGTGGTGGAGCAGGTAGTGAGGCCGACAGGTCTTCTCGACCCTCCGATTGAGGTACGTCCCACAAAGAACCAGGTCGACGACCTTGTCGAGGAGATTCGCGGGCGGGCGGAAAAGGACGAGAGAGTGCTGGTCACGACCCTGACCAAGAGGATGGCCGAAGAACTGACCGACTACCTTGACAAAATCGGCGTCAGAGTACGATACATCCATTCCGACGTTGACACTTCGGAGCGTGTCGAGATCATCGAGGACTTCAAGAACGGGCTTTTTGACGTTCTTGTGGGAGTGAACCTGCTGCGTGAGGGGCTTGACATCCCGACTGTGTCGCTGGTGGCGATCCTGGACGCGGACAAAGAGGGCTTCCTGCGTTCAGGCAGGGCGCTGACACAGACGGCGGGTCGCGCCGCAAGAAACATCAACGGATTGGTGATTATGTACGCCGACACGGTCACAGAATCGATGAAGGAGACCATACGCGAGACCAACCGCCGAAGAACCAAGCAGATAGAGTACAACAAAATACACGGCATCACCCCGAAGCAAGTAGATGTGAAAAGGAATATCCTTGCGTCCGAACTTTACGGGGATTCCGGCAAGGCAGTCAATCCTCGTGTCAAGAACGGGCCGAGCGGAAGGGTCAGCGCGGCTGATTCCGTCTCCGCACCCACGTATATTCCCAATCCGAGCGATCTTGGGCGCGGCACTGTTTCCGTCGGACTCGGTCACGATTCGAAAAGGGATGGCGACACCGCTTATGTCGATGGCTTTGTCAAGGCCGATCTCGCAGCCGTGCTTCAGGATCCGGTGATCCGTTCGATGAGCCGCGAGCAGATTCTGAAGACAATAGCCGAAGACAAGCGAAGGATGGAGAAATCCGCCGCAGACCTTGACTTCAGCGAGGCGGCGCGCTACCGTGACGAGATGTGGGCGCTTCAGGAATATCTGAAAGTCTGGAAAGACTGACAGGCGGAAGCGCGGCTCCACCCGAAGCGTCAGTCCTACACCCTGTTGACCTTGGTGACGTGCTTGAGAAGCCTTATCTGGGAGATGACCTTGTCAAGCTCGGTGTTCGAAGGCACGGAAAGCCTCATAGTGATCTCATAGACCCCGCTTCTGCTGTTCTCGTTGACGTTGAAAGCCCGCAATGAAGCCTTGAATGCGTTCACGATTTCCGTAATCTGCCCGATTACAGAAGACTCGTTGTCCGCCACGATCTTGAGGGAGCTTTGGAAACTGCCGCCCGCAGGTGAGTCGGCCCACTTGACTTTCTGTATTCTGTACGGATAGCCGCTGATAAGCCTGGCCGCGTTAGGGCAGGAAATCCTGTGAATCTTGATGCCCTCGGTTCTGGTAACGAATCCGAACACATCATCCCCGAAGACAGGATGGCAGCACTTGGACATCTTGTAGTCCAACCCCTTGAGGTCACGGGCGTTAAGCACGAGAATGTCATCGGACGAATGCTGAGCCTTGCCCCACTCCGCGGTCCTTGCCTCGTTTCTCTCCGCCTCCGCCTCTCTTGCCGCCTCTATGGCCTCCGCGTTTATTCTGTCCCTGTCGAGAATGTAGTTCTTTACATCATTGACATCCACATCCCCGTCCGCTACGGCGGCGTAGAATGAATTGAGCGTGGCATACCTGATTTTTTTCAGAAACCCGGCGACCACCTCGTCCGGGAATTCCAGCTTCCAGTTCTTAAGCCGCCTGCCAAGAAGCTCCTTGCCTTGGGCGGCCTTTTTATATTCCTCTTCGTTCAGCTCCTGCTTGATGCGGTTACGGGCCTTCGATGTGACAACGAAATTGAGCCAGTCCGGGGAAGGCTTCTGGTTCTTGCTCGACATTATGTCGATGACATCTCCTGTCTTGAGTTTCTCCCTGATAGACACCGCCTTACCATTGACACGCCCTCCGGTGCAACGGACTCCGAGTCCGGAATGAATGTTAAAGGCGAAATCCAGAACCGTGGCCCCTGCCGCCAGGATTCTCAGTTCTCCGGACGGAGTGAACACGAAAATCTCCTTGGAAGGCGGCTGAGGAAGCTCGTCCGGGCCGCTCTCGCGCGGGTGCTCCAACGCATATCGGACGGAAGTCAGCCACTTGTCCAGCTGGGCCTCGTGCTTGATGCCTTTGTACGACCAGTGGGACGCCTGGCCGTTCTCCGCCTCGTCATCCATCCTCTTTGTCCTGATCTGTACCTCAACATAAGCACCGCCCTTGTTCCTGACGGTTATGTGCAAGGACTCGTAGCCGTTCGGTTTGGGGTTTGTCACCCAGTCTCGAAGCCGTTTGGTGTCGGCCTCATATTCCTCGGTCACGTAGGAATACACTTCCCAACACAGGTCTTTCTCTTTCTTGGTGTCCTGCTCGCAGTCAATGATGAAGCGGATGGCGAAGACATCGTAGACTCCTTCGAAAGACACTTTCTGCTTCTGCATCTTCTTCCAGATCGAATATGCCGTCTTCGTCCTGATTTTCAGCTTATAGCGTATGCCGGCGTCGGACAGCGTCTTCTTGAGCGGCTCGATGAACTCCTCCGTCAGGCGCTCGCGGTCTCTTTCTGTGGCTTTCAGTTTATTGGTGATGGCCCGGTACTGTTCCGGCTCGGCGAAACGGAAGTAGATGTCCTCCATCTCGCTCTTTATGTTGTAGAGTCCGAGTTGGTGCGCCAAAGGGATGTAGAGCATAAGCGTCTCCAGAATCTTCTTTTCCCTGGACGCCTTCGGAAACATCTCCAGACGCCGCATCACCTCCAGTCTGTCGGCGATCTTGAGCACCGTCACCCGAGGATCGGTGGAATACTGGACTATCAGCCTCTTGTAGCTTTCCGCCTCAAGCCTTGTGTCCTTCGGCTTGATGGTGGCGATCTTGTTCAGACCGTCAACCATCTTGTACACATCCTCCGGAAACCCTCCTGCCCTTAAATCAATCTCCGGATGCTGCCTGGTCGCCTCATGAAGAAACACCGCGGCCACGCAGTCGGCCGGCAGACCGATTTCATCCGATGCGATAAGCGCCACATTGACAGGGTGTTCGATAAAAGGATGTCCATTGCCTCTCGTCTGCCCCTCCAGTGCCGCCGAAGCAATCGCATACGCCTTGTCTATAAGGGCCCGCCCGCCCTCGTCATACTGGGGAAACCTCTGGTGAATCGTGTCCATAGCAAGTCCGTTTTACGTTCAACAATAATGAGACCTCGCGCCTGCCCTCTTCCGCCCCGCAAATACCTTTTCCGCCTTCCCCATCCGCCTCTGCATACGCCCTGCTCCAGTTTCCTCCTTTTCCGCTCTCCTCATCCGCCTCTGCCTACGCCTTGATTTCAGGCCGAAGTCTCCAATTTCTCCAAAAGTAATAATTTTCCACGAATATCCGAACATCGCCGTCGTCCACCGGCATCATATTTTGGAATCCGCGTCGCAGAGACGTTCCCGGACCAAGATACGAAGCTACAACGTTGGTAGCCCCGGTGGTACCTGCAATACAGCTACCATGCGCAAATGCACTCGCTGTTACATGCATAAATGCTGATGCGAATAATACTTTTTTACTTAATGCATCGAAATGTTTTTTGGTCATGCAAAGGGAGTATAATAGTGTCGTAATTCAACGTGAGTTCAACGAAATTAAATTGTTGATTATTAGTAAAATAGCAATATATTCTGTAAATTTGGAATCACCACAAATCA
>CAYMOB010000031.1:0-27363 GCA_964391955.1 uncultured Muribaculaceae bacterium
GTCGAGGCGCTGTGCGAGGCGCAGGAGCGCTCCGGGGTCACGAGCAAGGGGGCGCTGTTCGCGGCGCGGACCCAGGTTGACGGGCTGAAGGACCTGTTCGGCGGGCTGGTCTCCAAGGCGATGCCCGAGGTCTGCCATCAGATGGTTGATGAAGTTCTCTCCGGCAAGACGAATGAACCGCTCTACAAGTTCAATCCGTTCCCGGGTATTGGAGTTGCCGCACTTGTCCATCATCTTGAACACGATGGGGAATGCCATCCCGTCGTAGATGACGCCGCATGGCGTTCCGGGACGGGTCGGTGTCGCCGATTCTACCGTTCTAACGGGAATTGGAAACGGCAGAGTGGCTCCCTCGGGCTTCCGGCAAGGGGTGGCGTTCCCGACAGCGAATGTGTCGAAGCTCTGATGATCGGGAAAAGAATACCGAATAGATCATTCGAACCATGGATAAGGGAATGCGCCGGAAAATGTGTACTGGGTCATAGTGGCCGGTGCCTCAAGCTGTCAGTTCCGTTGAGAATGGGCATTTCCCCTCGCAAGATTTAAGGCGATTTACGGGAGCCATATTGAGATTGGCAAGTTATTTCGCTGGAACATCGGACTCTGGCGGCGAGAGCTTGCGAGCCTCTCACACATAAATTTGGATAGTCGGGGAGTTTTACCTATATTAGTGAGTTATTTGGCCGCATATGCCCGGCGAGGCTGGCTTCAAAGCCCAGGATGGGGTGGAACGGCAACACGCGACGCCGGCGGCGGTGTCACGACAGGCGGGACGGAGCCAAGACTATAAAAAAGATTATAACACAAACAAAATTACAAGTAAAACAACATTTTATGAAAGGACATCCTAAAGGACTGGTTTCCGCGGCGCTGAGCAATATGGGCGAGCGCTTCGGGTACTACATTATGAATGCGGTTCTCACCCTCTTCCTTTGCTCCAAGTTCGGACTCAGCGACGAGACCGGAGGCCTTATCTACTCATTCTTCTATGCCGGAATCTACATTCTGAGCCTCGTGGGAGGTATCATCGCCGACCGCACGCAGAACTACAAGGGGACGATCCAGAAGGGACTCATCATTATGGCCCTTGGCTATGTCGTTCTCTCGGTTCCGATCCTCGCGACACCTGAGAACAAGTCGTGGCTGCTGCCTCTGACCTGCCTCGCCCTGTTCCTGATCGCTTTCGGCAACGGTCTGTTCAAGGGAAACCTCCAGGCCATCGTCGGACAGATGTATGACAATTTCGAGGCCGAGGCCGCACAGAAAGGGCCCGAGGCTCTTAAGGAAGCCCAGGGCAAGCGCGATTCCGGATTCCAGATCTTTTACGTGTTCATCAACATCGGAGGCCTCGTGGCTCCGTTCGTCGCCCCGCTTCTGAGAAGCTGGTGGCTGAAGGTCAACGGATTCATCTACAACTCACAGCTTCCGAGACTCTGCCACGAGTACATCAACAACGGCTCCGCGTCCCAGAACTTCATCGACGAGGCAGTCAAGGCCGGAGCCGACCCGACCGCCCTTGCTCAGGGTGGCGAGGCCATCGGCGCCTTCTGCACTAATTATCTGGACGTGTTCAACGCAGGTATCCACTACTCGTTCATCGCATCCGTAGTAGCGATGATGATTTCTCTCGTGATATTCATAGCCAACAAGAAGAAATTCCCTACCCCGGCCAAGAAGGAAGCCTCGGCTTCGGCAGGCTACACAGCCGAGGAGAAGGCCACGATGGCAAAGGAGATCAAGCAGAGGATGTACGCCCTGTTCGCCGTTCTCGGCGTAGTGATCTTCTTCTGGCTCGCTTTCCACCAGAACGGACAGTCGCTCTCGCTCTTCGCCCGCGACTTCGTCAACACCGACAAGATCGCGCCGGAGATCTGGCAGGCCGTCAATCCGTTCTTCGTCATCGTGCTGACACCTGTCATTATGTGGATATTCGGCGCCCTCGGAAAGAAAGGGAAACAGATATCCACTCCTCGCAAGATCGCCTATGGAATGGGCATCGCGGCAGCCGCCTATCTGTTCCTCACCATATTCTCAGCTGTTGCCGGTTATCCGTCAGCCACTGACTTCAGAGGAATGGATGTGGCTCAGCAGGCTACAATGAAAGCCGGTCCTTGGGTGCTGATCGCGACTTATTTCTTCCTCACGGTGGCAGAACTGTTCATCTCCCCTCTCGGACTCTCATTCGTGTCAAAGGTGGCGCCTAAGCACCTGCTCGGACTCTGCCAGGGACTTTGGCTCGGAGCCACGGCTGTCGGCAACCTCTTCTTGTGGATCGGTCCGCTGATGTACAACAAGATGCCTCTGTGGGCTTGCTGGAGTGTCTTCCTTTGTATGTGCCTCGTGGCCATGGGCGTAATGCTCGGAATGGTCAAGTGGCTCGAGAAAGTAACCAAGTAAATGACCGAGGAGACAAGACAGACACTTATCCTTTGGGCTGAGACCTACAACGACCCTCAGTACTTCAAGGAAGACCCGATAGCTTTCCCGGCCTTGTTCGCACAGCGTTTCAAGGCCGGGAAACGCTCATTGGAGGACGTGGAGATCGCCGCCGTGTTCTCCGCCCACCTTGCCTGGGGACGGAGGTCGATGATCACCAGGAACTGCGGCAGACTTTTCGACGAGATGGACTGGCGGCCCTACGACTATGTGATGAAAGGCAGATGGCGGGCGGACGACACCAGCATCCACCGCACCGTCAAATGGAGCGAAGTGGCCGGAATATGCTCCCGCCTGAAAAGCGTATACGAAGGGATGCCGTCCCTTGAGCCACTGTCACAGGAAGATTTCAGAACCAAGGTCTATGGACAGAAAGCCGATCCAAAGGCTCCGAACAAGAAAATCAATATGATGCGGCGCTGGATGGTAAGGGATGACGGGAAGGTGGATCTGGGAATATGGCGGGACACCGATCCTGCGGACCTGCTTATCCCCCTGGACGTACACGTCCATGACGTGGCCGTCGCCTTAGGGCTTACATCAAGGAAGCAGAAGGACATCGCCACGGTCAGGGAGATAACCGGATGCTTCGCCGGCATATTCCCCGGAGACCCCTGCAAGGGAGACTTCTCCCTTTTCGGCTACGGGGTTACTCATCCTAAGGAAAGTAAAACAAAATGACCGGAGACGGCGTATATTAAGGTACAATGCCTAGACTCTTCATAATAGCCGGTTGCAACGGCTCCGGAAAGACGACAGCATCCTATGCGCTGCTGCCCGGAATGCTGGAATGCAGCGAGTTCGTGAACTCTGACGAGTTTGCGAAAAGCCTTTCGCCTTTCAATCCGGAAAACGCCTATGTGGCGGCAAGCCGCTATATGCTGGTGAAGATGAGGTATCTTCTCCGGAGAAAGGCCGATTTCTGCATCGAGACAACCCTCGCGACGCGTTTCCTGCTGAAAGTGATAAGGGAGGCGAAGAAGGCCGGATATTACGTCACCATCCTCTACTTCTGGCTGAACTCCCCCGATCTGGCTGTGGCAAGGGTCGCGGCCAGGGTCGCCGCAGGAGGGCATAACATCAAGGAGGAGACAATACGCAGACGCTACAATGTCGGCCTTCACTATCTGTTCAGGGACTTCATGCCGATTTGTGACAAGTGGATGCTTCTGGACAACTCGAACGTGCCTTTCACGGTAGTGGCCGAAGCCTCGGAGGACGGGACGTTCATCCGCGACCCGGAGAAGTTCAGCCGGATCCAGACGATAAACGCCGACTATGAGAAACATCTGGAAGAGGAAAAAAGAAAACAAAAGAATGTACAAGGATAAGAATTTCTATCTCAATCTGTTCCAAGTAAGCGAGGCTCAGTTGGAGAGGCTTGCCTCCGACGGTCTCAAGGGAGGGGGAAGCTACAGCGACCTTTTCTTTGAGAACACTTCATACAACGACCTGCTGCTGAGGGACGGAATAGTCTCGTCGGGAGGATTCCACATCGACTACGGCGTGGGCATAAGGGTTCTGAAAGGAGAAAGGACCGGCTACGCCTACTCGGAAAGCACAGACCCTCGGTCGATGGCGGAGGCAGCCGCCGCAGCGTCGAAAATAGCCGAAGGAGGCAACGACACAGTCTGCGGAACCGGATGCAGGGTCCGCACCGCTCCTGAAGACAGATACCCCTGCGGAAAGGACTGGAGAGCCTCCGAGGCCACGGAGCTTGTCCCGTGGATGGAGAAGCTGAAGGAAAAGATAGCCTCAAGAGACCGCAGGGTGGTGAAAATCATCGTCTCATTCTCCGGGCAAGTCAGTGACATATTGATGTTCAATTCATTAGGCGAACTGACTTACGAGACGAGGCCGATGGGAGTCCTGTCTGCCTCAGCTGTGTTCAGCCAGAACGGCAGGATAGAGAACAAGAACTGCTCCAGAGCCTACAGAGCCGGAACTGAAATGCTTACCGACTCTCTTCTGGACGAGATCGCGGACAGCATCTCGGCGGGGATTGACGACCGCTTCGCCGCCAAGCGTCCGAAAGGAGGGCAAATGCCGGTCGTGATGGGTGCCGGAGCGTCAGGAATCTTGCTTCACGAGGCGATGGGACACGCCTTCGAGGCGGATTTCAACAGGAAAGGACAGTCGGTCTTCTCCGAAAAGATGGGGAAAAGAATATGCGACGCAAGCATCTCGATAGTGGATGACGGGACGATTCCTTCGAACAGGGGCTCAATCAATTTCGATGACGAGGGAGTTCCGGGACAGAAGACCTATATGGTCAGGAACGGAGTCCTGTCATCGTACATTCACGACAGGATAAGCGCGGGGTTCTACGGTGTCTCCCCTACCGGCAACGGCAGAAGGGAATCATTCAGGTACGCCCCGATCCCGAGGATGAGGGCGACATATATGGAGAGCGGGAACGCCGGAAAGGACGACATCATCTCGTCTGTGAAAAAAGGAATATACGTGGACCAGTTCAGCAACGGGGAAGTACAGATCGGGGAAGGTGATTTCACATTCTTTGTCAAGAGCGGATTCCTGATAGAGAACGGACGGCTCACGCAGCCGGTCAAGGACATAAACATCATCGGCAACGGGCCGCAGGCTTTGGCCGACATCGTGGCCGTGGGCGATGACCTTAGGATTGACAACGGGGCGTGGACGTGCGGCAAGGGGCAGAGCTGTCCGGTGTCGTGCGGAATCCCGACAGTGCTTATCAACAAATTGACAGTCGGAGGAGAATAAGATGAATGAAATCAACGGAATGCTGACGGAACAGGAGATTTCGGCCGCCGAGGCTTGTCTCAGCAAGGCCCTGAGGCTCGGCGCGGACAAAGTCCGCCTCACACTGAACAAAAGCCTTATGGAATTGTTCGGGACATTGAACGGCGAGCTGGACAAGGTATCGCACTGCCTTGACAGGTCAATCTGTGTCTGTCTTTTTGTGGATGGCAAATTCGGGAGTTTTTCGACCAACAGGCTTGTGGAAGGCGAGTTGGATGACTTCCTTGCGAAAGCCATAGCCACAGTCAGGATGCTTGCGGACGACCCGTGCAGGAATCTACCTGAGCCGGAAAGGACATGCGCCGGCGCTGTCACGGGCAAAGAGCTTGGCCTGTACGACGAAGTCTACCCGGACGTGACCGCGGACCGGAGGAAAAAGCTGGCGATGGACGCGGCGATATTCAAGAGACACAGCGGCGACGGGCTGATTTCGGAGGAGGGGGAATATTCAGACTCCATCTTCGATTCTTTGGTTCTTGATTCCAACGGCCTGCGCTGCCGTCACACCGAGACCTCCTTTGAATATGGAGTCGAGGTCACCGTGCAGGACTCCGACGGCAACCGTTTCAGCGGCTACTGGTGGGACGCCACACCGATGCTCAAGGATCTGAAGATTGATGAGTGCGGCGAGACCGCATTCAGGAGGGCGATGTCACAGATCGGCCCTGTCAGGATTGACAGCGGAAAGTACAATATGGTCATAGACAGCGAAGTGGCCTCAAGGCTGACGACCCCCGTGCTTAACGCTCTGGGAGCATATTCATTGCAACAGAAGAACTCTTTCCTGCTTGATTCGCTCGGGAAGAAACTTTTCCCCGAATGGCTGAACATCCTGGATATGCCACTGAGCGTCGGAGAGACAGGTTCCAGGCTTTTCGACTCCGAGGGGGTCGCGACATCAGAAGGGCCGATCATCGAGAACGGCGTGGTGAAGAAGTATTTCGTCAACACATATATGTCCCGCAAGATGGGAATCGCGCCTACTGTGGAGGATGCCACAAGACCAGTGGTGATGCCGTGCGTCGCTCCGGTTGCGGATTCATCGGCGGAGCATCCACAGGCTGCCGGGCGGATGGCAGGCTTAAAGGGAGACTGCGACTCTGATGTGGAGTCTCCGTTCGGTCCGACGGTCGGGAAGGAGGAACTGATGAGAATCTCAGGCGACGGGATTCTCGTCACCGGCTTCAACGGCGGCAACAGCAACTCGGCGACAGGAGATTTCTCTTTCGGGGTGGAAGGTTTCCTGTTCAAGGATGGAAAGATCGTCCATCCGGTACGGGAGATGTTGATAACCGGCAACCTGCTCTCGCTTTGGAACAACCTTCTGGCCGCCGGAAACGATGCGAGGCTCTGTAAATCAAAACTTATTCCTACCTTAGCGTTCGGAAATGTTGATTTCAGCGCCTGACACTTCGGGCACGGGAATCGTAGTAAAAAGACAACTATTTAAATATTAATAAAATACCATTATGAAAGTACAGAAAAACAATGTGGTCGAGCTGACCTACGAACTGATTGTCGATGGAAAACTCGCCGATAAGGCGACCGAAGAGCGTCCGCTTGGCTACATTCACGGAACACATATGCTGCTCCCGAAATTCGAGAGCGAGGTGGAGGGCAAGGAGCCGGGCGATGAGTTCGCATTCACCCTGACACCTGAGGAGGGCTACGGCACATTCGACGAGAGCCGCCTCTTCGAGCTTCCAAAATCCGCTTTTGAGATCGAGGGCCAGATCCGGGAGGATCTTCTCGTCGCCGGTCAAGTGATTCCGATGCTCAGCAACACCGGCCAGGTCGTTCAGGGAACTGTCCATGAGGTCAAGGAAGAGACAGTGGTAATGGATTTCAACCATCCGATGGCCGGAAAGACCCTGAATTTCACCGGAAAGGTGGTCAGCGTAAGGGAAGCCACTGAAAAAGAGCTGAAAGAAGGACTCCACGGAGAGTACCTCCCGCAGGAAGAACACGAGTGCCACTGCCACAAAGGCGAGGGCGGCGAGTGTTGCCACGGAGAAGGCAAGAAAGATGGCGAATGCTGCCACGGAGAAGGCAAGAAAGACGGCGAATGCTGCCACGGCAAAGGCAACCGCCAAAAAGAAGAACAGTAGAAATGCGCACGGCGATTGTCATACTAAATTGGAACACAAAAGATTACCTTGAGCGTTTCCTGCCCGGCCTGCTGGCGTCGGCCAAAGACGGGGCGGAAGTCATCGTCGCTGACAACGCTTCGACAGACGGCTCGATGGAGATGCTGTCAGGAAAATTCCCGTCGGTAAGACAAATCCGCCTGGACAAGAACCACGGCTTCACAGGAGGCTACAACAGGGCCTTCAATGCGGTCTGCAAGCTTCCCGAAGCCGCGGATCTTGAATATTTCGTCCTCATCAACTCTGACATCGAGGTCTCGGACGGATGGCTGACACCGTTGGTCGAGTGGATGGACAGCCATCCAGACTGTGCGGCCTGCGCCCCGAAGCTACATTCTTTCCACGACAGGGAGAGCTTTGAATATGCGGGAGCGGCCGGCGGAATGCTTGACCGGTTCGGCTACCCGTTCTGTCGCGGAAGGGTACTGAAACGAGTCGAGAAAGATTCCGGCCAGTATGATTCCCCGGCAAAAGTCTTCTGGGCCACAGGTGCGTGCCTTATGGTCCGCAAGACGGAATATTCAAGAATGGGAGGTCTGGACGACAGGTTTTTCGCCCACATGGAAGAGATAGACCTCTGCTGGAGGCTTCAGCTCGAGGGGAAAAGCATATTCGTTGTGCCTCAATCGGTTGTCTGGCATCTCGGAGGTGGGACCCTGCCTAACGACTCCCCTTGGAAACTGAAGCTGAACTATCGCAACAACCTCATTATGCTCCAGAACAATCTTGCGAAGACATATTCATTGCAGGAAATAAGGGAACTGACACCTGAGAAGGCCGCCGAAAAGGCGTGCAGGCGGGCCAAAGGCACCATATTCCTTAGAAAATGCCTCGACGGATGTTCCGCCCTGGTCTATCTGCTTACAGGGAAGAAAGAGTGCTACAAGGCTGTCCTTGAGGCGCACAGGGAGTTTCGGTCGCTTGAGTCCGCACCGGATGTGAAAGCAATCCGGGAATATGCCGACACTCATCGCAGGATTGACGTGCCGCCTCTTTTCCCGGAATGGATCGTTCCGCTTGCACTGTTCAAAGGGAACGGAGTTTTCGAATATTTAAGGAAGTTCTTATGAAGATAGTCATTCAAGGGGCCGGTGAGGTCGGTTCGCATCTGGCCAAGATGCTGAGCCTTGAGGCCAATGACATAACCGTCATCGACGACGAGCCGCAGAGACTTGCGAACATCAGCGCAATCGCCGATGTCATCGCTGTCAAAGGCGCTCCGTCATCCCTCAGGGTGATGCGGGAGGCGGATGTCCGGAACGCAGACCTGTTTATCTCTGTAGTGCCTTTTGTGCCGCAGGAAGTAAACATTGTAAGCGCCCTGCTCGCCAAGAACCTCGGTGCGAGGAAAGTGACCGCCAGGATTGACGACAACGACTTTCTGACAGCCGAGAACAAACTGCTGTTCAAGCAGATGGGCATCGAGCTGATGTTCTATCCGGAGAGGCTTGCCGCGGATGAGATCATCGACCTTCTGAAGCACACCTCATCCACCGACTCCATGGATTTCGCTCGCGGGAAGCTTCAGGTTGAGGTCTTCAAGCTGGAGGAGGACTCCCCTCTTCTTGATATGAAGCTGGCCGAGTTCGCCGCCATCGCCACGAGCGACGAGCTTCAGTTCCGTGTCATAGCCATCTCTCGCGGCGGGCGCACGATTATGCCGAAGTACGACACCAAGTTCCTCTTCAATGACCTTGTGTTCATAATAGCCACCCGCGAGGGAATGGATTTCTTGATGAAATTCTTAGGAAAGAGCAACATAGAGATTGACAGGGTGATGATTCTCGGCGGCTCGGACATCGCGGAGCTGGCGGCGGCGAAGCTAAGCGCCAAGATCAGCTCCGTGAAGATTCTGGAGAAGGACAGGGAAAGAGGTATGGCCCTTTCGGAAAGGCTTCCGGACAATGTGGTGGTCGTCATCGGTGACGGAAGGAACTCAGACCTTCTGCTCGAGGAGGGCATCAAGGACTTCGATGCTTTCCTTGCGCTGACCGGCAACGACGAGGCCAACGTGCTCGCCTGCGTCGTGGCCAAGAAATTCGGGATAGACAGGACAATAGCGGAAGTCGAGAACATCGAGTACATCCACCTCGCCGAGGAGATGGGCGTTGACTCAGTCATCAACAAAAAGCTCATCACAGCCGGAAGGCTCTTCAAGTTCACCCTGAGCGGCAAGGCCCGTCTGGTCAAATATATGAGCGGCACGGACGCGGAGGTACTTGAATATACCGTCGCTCCCGGAAGCGCCATAACCAAAGGCGCCCTGAAGGACATATCATTCCCCAAAGACGCGGTGATCGGAGGTCTGATACGAGGAAGCGAGTCTTTCATCGCCATCGGCTCCACACGCATTGAGCCTTATGACAGGGTTGTGGTCTTCGCCCTTCCGCACGCCGTCAAGGCAATTGACCGCCTGTTCAGATAATCAATTGCCGCACAGATTCTTAACTATCATCAAAGTTCCTCGTTCACACAATGAATCGCAGCGACAGGCAGAGAATTATGACTTCAAGCCTGCTGCTCATAGCGTCAGGCGGAGTCCCGCAACGCTGACGGGAGCAAGCCGGAAGTCAACAAGTACAGTTTAACATTAACCCTGGGGATGAGGCCGGAGATCCGGACAAGGCCGCGGCCCCGTAAAAAACAAAAAAGAATGGCAAAATTAGACAAACCGGCAATCCTTGTGGTGGATATGCTGAACGATTTCGTCACAGGAGCCTTGACATGCGAGCGCGGCAGGGCGATTGTCCCGGCCACGGCCGAACTTCTGGACGCTGCAAGAGCCGCCGGTGTTCCGGTGATATTCTGCAATGACGCACACATAAAAGGCATCGACCGTGAACTTAAGATTTGGGGCGACCATGCGATCGCCGGCACAAAGGGAGCCGAGGTCATCCCGGAGCTTAAACTCTCCGACAAAGACTATGTGGTTCCAAAACGCCGATACAGCGGATTTTTTCAGACAGACCTTGACATTCTTCTCAAGGAACTGGACGTCAAGACCGTGGTGATGACCGGACTTCACGCCCACATGTGCGTGCGTCACACTTCCGCCGACGCTTACTGCCTTGGCTATGACGTGGTTGTTGCTAAAGAAGCCACCAATTCCTTCACAGAGGAAGACTACCTCAACGGTCTCGCCTACCTCAAGACCTGCTACGGAGCCGACGCCTACTCCAACGAAGAACTGATCTCTATGTTCTGACGTTAGAATATCCGTCCTCCATTGCATCAGCCCTTGCGCTAACAATCAATCCGTTACACTCCCCAGACCATTTTATGGCGACCGCTATGATATTCCGGGGATTTTCGCTAACTTTACATTTCTAAACCGACTAATCAATGCTCACACAGGAAACCATAGAAGCCGCGGTCAGCAAACTTTTCAAGGAAATCAGGTTCGCGGAAGAGCCGTCAGGACTTTACGATCCGCTCAGATATATGATAGCGATCGGAGGAAAGCGTATCAGACCGACTCTTTGCCTTACGGCATATTCGCTGTACAAGGATGAGCTGACTGAGGACATTCTGGAGCCGGCGGCCGGAATTGAGGTATTCCACAGCTTCACTCTTATTCACGATGACATTATGGACCGCTCGCCTCTGCGCAGGGGGGTGGACACAGTCTGGAAAAAGTGGGATTCGGACACGGCGATACTTTCAGGCGACGTGATGTGCATTGACAGCTACGCAAGAATCGCAAAAGCTCCGGTGGCAGTTGTGGGCGATGTACTGGCTCTCTTCACGAAGACATCGGCCGAAGTGTGCGAGGGGCAGCGGTACGACATGGATTTCGAACGGCTCCAGACTGTACCGATGGAGGATTATATGAGAATGATAGGTCTGAAGACAAGTGTTCTGACCGCCTGCGCGGCAAAGATGGGTGCGATCATCGCCGGTGCGCCGAAAGAAGACCGCGACTGTCTCTATGACTACGGCTACTACCTCGGGCTTGCGTTTCAGGTGGCCGATGATTATCTTGACGCCTACGGTGATGTCAAGGTCTTCGGCAAACCGATCGGCGGGGACATACTCAACGAGAAAAAAAGCTGGCTGACCGTCAGAGCCTTTGAAAAGGCTGACAGCGGGCTTAAAGCCATCCTGACGGAAGCGATGTCACAAAAAGCCGTGACCGACAGTGAGAAAGAAGCGAAAATCCGCAAGGTCAAGGCTATCTACGACCGGCTTGAAGTGGGAGAAGACGCAAAGAAAGCCATCTCAGAGCTGACGGGGAAAGCACTTTCCAGCATTTCACGGATATGCGGACGCGACCATCAAGGTCTGCTCCGCAGCTTCGCGGACAAACTGGTAGGTCGCACGAAATAACGCACGGCACTAAACCTTCGCCTGAGCCTTGAGTCTGGAATCCGCGACAGAATTGGCATAGGCGAGAGCCGGGAAGATGTTCGGGAAGATTTTGTCCTCTCCTATCATCTCATCCACGCCATACTTTCTGAGGGTGGTCAGCACCGTGTCGTTCACGCCTGAAAGAATCACTTCCAGACCTCTCTTACGGGCCATATCGATGATGTTCTTGAGATTCTTCACTCCAGTGGAGTCAATGAACGGAACCTTTCTCATACGGATGATCCGCACACAGGTATTCTTGTTGCGGCGTTCGAATTCCTCCGAACGGCTGGCCAGACCGAAGAAATACGGGCCGTTGATCTCATAGACCTCGACTCCTTTATGGATGTCAAGCATCTCCACATCATCCTGTGCCGCGACCTCATCATCCTCCGTGGCCGCAAGTCTGTCCTGGTCAATGACTTCAATAGCGGAAGTCTGCATCATACGACGCACGAACATCACGATGGCGAGAATGACACCGACCTCTATGCCTACAGTCAGATCCACAACCACCGTCAGCAGGAATGTGATCAGAAGCACGGCCACATCAGCCGAGTCTCCTCTGAGCAAGTACTTGAAACTGCGCCACTCGCTCATATTGAAAGCCACAACGACCAAGACAGCCGCAAGACAGGACAAAGGAATATACACGGCGTAAGGCATCAGGAACAGATAGATAAGCAACAGTACCGCCGCATGGATTATGCCGGCCACGGATGTCCTCGCACCATTGTTTATGCTGGCCATAGTCCTTGCGAGAGCGCCTGTGGCAGGGATTCCGCCGAACAGCGGAGTGATGATGTTGGCTATGCCCTGGCCGATAAGCTCCGTGTTGGAGTCGTGTTGTTTTCCCGTTACACCATCGGCCACCATCGCTGCAAGAAGAGACTCGATGGCGCATAGGATGGCGATCGTGAACGCCGGAGAGACCAGACCCTTGACAGTCTCGAAATCCATAGACGGGGCGACCGGTTTAGGCAAAGGCAGCCCATCGGCAAGTTCCGGGAACTTGGAGCCTATCGTGGCGAACTCGATGCCGGCCAGATCAGCGAGAAGCACAGAAGCGGCAGTGCCTGAAACCAAGGCGACAAGCGATCCTGGAATCTTCTTGTAACCCCATTTGTTCCAGAATATTATAGCCAACAGACTGCCCACGCTGAGTGAAGTCTCGGTCAGAGAGACACTGCCGATGTTTTTGAAGTAGCAAATCCATTCCGGAATAAAGCCCGAGGGAACATCAAGGTCTCCTAATCCGAAAAAGTCCTTCATCTGAGTGGAGAAAATCGTAAGGGCTATACCGCTGGTGAATCCCACGACAATCGGATAAGGGATGAATTTGAACAAGGCTCCCATCTTGCAGAAGCCCATAGCCACCAATATCACACCAGCCATTATGGTGGCCAGCGCAAGCCCTTGCACACCGTACTGGGCGACTATTCCGGAGACAATCACAATGAAAGCTCCTGTCGGGCCGCCGATAAGGAATCTCGAGCCCCCGAACACGGAGACAAGGAATCCGGCGACAATAGCCGTGATCAGTCCCTGCTGCGGCGAAACCCCGCTCGCGATTCCGAAAGCGATGGCAAGCGGCAGCGCTATGATTCCGACGACGACTCCGGCAACCAGATCCGAGACAAAACGCTCGCGGTTGTACCTTCCATTTTTGAACAGATGGAAAAACTTGGGGCTGTACCCCATTGACAACAATCCTTTTTTTGTCATAACCTCACTGCTTCAGAGAATCCGTTAAATGTTGTTAGACAGACTCTAAATCTTTTCCATCTTGTAGCGCAAAGCCTTAAGCTCAAGCGACGCCCCTATTCGGTACATCGCGGAAAGGGTGTGGCGGAACACATTGAAAGCATCGACGCTCATAGACTCCACTCCCTGTCTCATCATAAATGAATATGCATCGCCGGCCAGAAAGGCAAGGTTGGAGGCGATGTCCTTGGCCTCCTTGGAATTGAGAGGGTGCCTCAGTATGTCGCGGGTGATGTGCTCATCCAGATCGTCAAAGCCTCTGGAGCCGACAAGCGACTGATACCCCTGTTCCTTGTAGCGCACCCAATCCTTGTCCCACCAGCATGCGACGGCCATCCCGATATAGGCTGTCCAAGCCAGAACAACCTCAGGATAGGCGTTGAACTCCCTGACTGCGTCGCCGGAGTATTCCAAGGCTATCGGTTCCCATCTCGCGGTGATGTCGGGACTGCTAAGAAGGATTCCGTCCATCAATCCTTTGGACGTACACAGTTCGACCAGCCTATCGGCCAGATCGCTTTCATATTTCTCAAATCTATCCATTCGCCTACATTAATAACGGGCCGCGGCCTTGACAAGCCGAACGGCGACATAAACCAAACCAACAACGGGCAACGACACGCCCACCATAAACGAAAAAGGCTTCAGACAATGTCCAAAGCCTTCCGTGCTCTGCTAGGGACTCGAACCCTAGACCCACTGATTAAGAGTCAGTTGCTCTACCAACTGAGCTAGCAAAGCATTATGTCTTGAGCGGCCTTTCGGCTAAACTCAGGAAAGAAGCGTGGCTCCTTTTGTGATCCGTTCGGGGCTCGAACCCGAGACCCCAACATTAAAAGTGTTGTGCTCTACCAACTGAGCTAACGAATCTTTCCAACCTTTTCAAGAAGTAGTCTTCCTGATTGGGATTGCAAAGGTAGGGCATTTGGATGAATTATCCAAACTTTTTCAAAAAAAAATCAAGAAAAAGTCAATTCTTTCAGAAACACCGAATCCGCCGACCTGACCCAATCCGGAAAGGATTCGTCCGCCATGAACTCATTGTCAGCGAAATGCAGCAACAAATCCAAGTCAAATCGATCCGATGAGACCGCCGGACACGGAGCGGCCTTCTGTCCGGAAGCTCCGGCATCTTTCACGTAAGCCCTGCGGTATCCCTCGGTGGCGTCATAGGCATTGCACCTCTGCTCGATGTGGGACGGGACCATCAGCAAAGGCTTGCCCAGAAACATAGCCTCGCAGACGGACTCGAAACCGGCGGTTGAGGCATAGGCTCGGCAACCTGCCATCTGACGCAGGAACTCACTGTCATCCAGATAGTAAAAGGACAGAGTTCCGTCAACAACCTTGACCGGAGCCTCGTCCGCCCTGTCCCAGAAAAAGCGTAAAGGAACATCCGGGTGGAGGGCATGCCAATCCAGCACGTCACGGGAGAATCCGGCGTTAAGCATATACCCGTGAATATACCCTCCGTCGCGCACAGCCGGGTCATCCACACCGGAAGCCGGCCTGAGGGCAAGCACGGCGGGACGAAGAAGCGGAGGGACCACCTTGATGCGGCGCCTGGGATCATCCGGCATAGCGCGGAAGCTGAGGGCAAGGATCTTAGCCGCTCCGAATGCGACCATATTCGTAAACAGGCCCAGGGCATAGTGACCCGAATAACCGGATTTCGGGAACTTGAAGTCCTTGTGGAGAAACAGGAACTGATGTCCGAGGCAGACCATCGGAGACTTCAGACCGCTGAGCTTGTACCCCATAGTGCCGATTATGTCGTAGAAGTTCACGACCACGTCAGGACGAGCCTCACGCAGCCGACGGGAGACAAGCCGCACGGAAGGGATGAAACCGGCGATGTGGAGGACATTGTATATTCCTGTTTTCAAAGAGCTCGCCTTACGGTTGGACGTCGATGGCACGAAGTTGAAACTGTCAAACATCTCGACGGGTGCCTTGATGGTCTCGGCAAAGAAGGACGGAAGTCTTCTGGCCGGACTCTTGCCGACAAGCACCGCCGCCACCTCGTGGCCGTTCTCACGCAGGAGACGCTCCATAGATATGGCCTGGGTAAGGTGTCCCCTGCCCTCTCCCTGAACTATAAAAACATACCGCATAAACGATGGAGACAGATTCTTATCTCCTGCCCGAATACTCCTTTATCCTTTGCTCATCCGCAAGCGGACAAACAAGCACGTTACCACCTTTGACGGCCACTATATATCCGTCAAGTCCTTTGACGACAACGGTCTCCGCATCCTCGGCGTGGACAATGCAGCCATTGCAGCCGAAAAGACGCACATCCTCCCCGATGACCTTGTTGTCGCCGGATGAGACATCCGAAAGGCAGCCATCCGGAGCCGGATCGTCCTCAGGGGAAGGAATATGCTCCCTGACAGAGCTGAAACTGCCTAAGTCTGACCAGCCAAGGTCACACTCTATCACATAGATAACGTCCGATTTCTCCATCACGGCATAGTCAATGGAGATCTTCTCACAGGTCGGAAACAGCCTGCGTACGGTCTCTTCCTCCTCCGGAGTCCCGAAAGAAGCGGAGATTCCGTCCATCACACCGGCGATCCCCGGAGCGTGGGAGCGCATCTGCGAAACAATGGCGCGGGCATTCCAGACGAATATGCCGGCGTTCCAGAAATAGGTGCCGGCGGCGAGATATTCCTTGGCCGTGACAAGGTCGGGCTTCTCCTTGAACTCCCTGACCTTGACGACTTCCTCCGGAAGTTTCTTTTCGGCGAATATGTACCCGTAGCCGGTCTCCGGGCGTGTCGGCTCGATGCCCACTGTCACTATACGTTCTCCCACAGCAGTGAAATTCAACGCCTTGCGAATAATGTTCGAGAATTTTTGCTCGTTAAGTATCAGGGCGTCTGCCGGAGTCACGACGATGTTGGCGTCCGGGCAGACGGAGGAAATCTTCCAGCAGGCGTAAGCGATGCAGGGAGCGGTGTTGCGAGGCTCCGGCTCGGCAAGGATATGCCCGTCCGGAATCGAAGGAAGTTGTTCTTTCACGATTCCGACGTAATCAGCCGAAGTCACGACCCAGAAATTACACGGCTCACAGACCGGCAGGAATCTATCCACCGTAAGCTGAATCATCGTCTTGCCTATCCCCAACAGATCAATGAACTGTTTCGGTCTCCGGGGAGTGCTTACAGGCCAAAGCCGGCTTCCGACGCCTCCCGCCATTATCACAACGTGTGTTTCCATAACAACATATTAATTTATGCCCACAAATGAGAATAACTATCATCATACGGGCTGTATTGCCTGTAAATTTAGAAAAAAACACAGACTTCCTATGATTATTTTGTAATTTAGCAAGACAAAACTTCTTCACGTCATAAGAAAAAGAAGTGAAAAGCATAAATCATACAGACAATCATACCTTCCTGACGACCGGGCCGATCGGCCCGGTCATCTTGACAATGGCCATCCCGACCATCATAAGTATGCTCGTGACCAGCCTGTACAACGTTGTGGACACCTTTTACGTAGGCAGGATAGACACCAGCGCCACTGCGGCGGTCGGCATAGTATTCCCGGTGATGTCGATAATGCAGGCTATAGGGTTCTTCTTCGGGCAGGGATCCGGAACCTACATCTCACGCAGCCTGGGCGCAAGAAAAGTCGAAGACGCTGAACGTATGGCCTCAGCGGCGTTCTACTGCTCTCTCGGTGCGGGAATGCTTCTTGCCGCCATCGGGCTTGTCTTCCTCGATCCCCTTTCAGCCGCGCTCGGTTCCACTCCATCCATACTGCCATACACCAAGGACTTTCTCGGGATAATCCTGCTCGGGACACCGTTCGTCACCGCATCGATGACCCTGAACAACCAGATGCGGTTCCAAGGGAACGCGGCATACTCCATGCTGGGAATCCTGTCCGGAGCGGTACTGAACGTGGTGACTGTCCCCATTTTCACATTCACCCTTGGAATGGGTATCAAAGGAGCGGCGCTCGGAACTCTGGCAGGGCAGGTCACCGGATTCCTCGTTCTTCTGGCAATGACCAGACACGGAGGCAACATCCGCCTGACTCCTAAGAATTTCACCGTCGAAAGGCGCTTCTATATTGAAATCTTAAAGGGAGGGACTCCGTCCCTTTCCCGTCAGGGTCTGGCCAGCATAGCCACTCTGATGCTGAATCTCGCAGCCGGCGCCTACGGTGACAGCGCCATCGCCGGAATGTCCATTGTCTCAAGAATATCCTTCGTTGTATTCTCAGTCATCATCGGGCTCGGCCAAGGATTTCAACCTATGTGCGGATTCAATTACGGAGCCGGACTCTACGAACGTGTCCGCAAAGGCTACTTCTTCTGCCTCAAATCAGGAATGGCCTTTCTGGCAGTGATCTGCATTCTTGGATTCGTATTCTCGGAAGAAATCGTGGACTTCCTCAGACACGACGCCGATGTCGTATCGGTAGGGGCCGAGGCCTTGCGATGGCAGATCATAACCTACCCTCTCGCCGCTGTCATCACAGTCAGCAACATGGCCCTCCAGACAAGCGGACGGGCTATCCCGGCCAACATCCTGGCGGCCTGCCGCAACGGAATCTTCTTCATTCCGCTGATCATAATCCTTCCAAGGCTTCTGGGACTGAAAGGTGTCGAAATCTGCCAGAGCATAGCCGACATCTTTTCATTCGCCGTCGCCATCCCGCTTATGGTAAGCTATTTCCGCAGCATTTCAGGCAGTTTCGACGGATTCTCGAGGAAGGTAGCGGTGCTGTCTGTCGGGAAAGCCGGAAGAAAATGACGAATTTAAAACTCAAAGAACTATTTAATGAAATTTTAAACAGCTTCTTAACCTGAGACATCGCCGTAATCAGGGCAGCGCGGGGAATAATCACTCTACGGCCAAGGACAGGCGTCCGCCGGAAAACCCGATGCGATAAGCGTTCCCTGCCTCGGTGTCGAAATCCAGAGTGCTATGGCCATAACGGACAGAACACGGCGAACCCGCGCGCGATCGCAGCACGGCCGTCTTCAATTCTCCGGCTGACCATTCCACATCCACCTCGAAGCCGCCGCGGGCCAGCAGACCGCGGACGTTGCCGTTCCTCCAGGCTGACGGGAGGGCAGGCAGAAGATGGATGAATCCAAGATGACTCTGAAGAAGCATCTCGGTGATTCCGGCGGCGCCGCCTAAATTACCGTCTATCTGAAACGGCGGATGAGTGTCCCAAAGATTGTCCAACGTTCCGTTTTCCAGAAGATTCCTGTAAAGTCCGTAGGCCCTGTCGCCGTCGTGCAGCCTCGCCCACTGGTTCAGTTTCCAGCCCATACTCCAGCCGGTGGCCCCGTCCCCGCGATGGTTCAGGGTCACACGCGCCGCCTCGGCGAGTTCAGGAGTCGTAAACGGAGACACAGTGCGTCCGGGGTGAAGGCCGAAAAGATGGTTGACATGCCTGTGGTGGTCATCCGGGCTATCGATGTCCCGGGACCATTCCATCAGCTGACCGAAACGTCCGATCTTGTAAGGAGGCAACCCTTTTTCCACAGCCATCCATTCCGCCCGCTCATCGGAATCAAGGCCGAGAATCTCAGCGGCGGCGGCGGCATCCAGCAGAATCTCTCTGGCCACCGCATGCGAGAATGTAGTTCCCTCGTCGATCGGCCCGTGTTCAGGAGATGTCGATGGCGCAGCCATATAGACTCCGTCAGGACGTTTCCAGAGATAATCAACGGTGAAACGTGCGCTGGAACGCAGGGCATCATAGGCGACATCTCGCAGATAAGCCGTGTCACGGGTGTAGTCATAATAGTCCCAAAGATGGGTGGCAAGCCACGGACCGGCCATAGGGCAGAGGTTCCAAGTCATATCCTCTCCTGTCAATGGCGACGCAAATCCGAAAGGATTGGAGGAAATGGAGGCCGTCCAGCCGCGCGCTCCATAATACGAGCGGGCGACCCTTTCACCCGGCTTCACAAGCGAACGGACATATTCAGAGAATGGTTCGAAGCATTCGGCAAGGTTGGCGGAGCATGATGGCCAGTAGTTCATCTGTATGTTGATGTTGTTGTGGTAGTCCACTCGCCAAGGGCCGTCCACATCGTTGTGCCATATTCCTTGAAGATTGGCAGGCAGGTTGCCCCGACGCGACGACGCTATCAGAAGGTAGCGGCCGTACTGGAAGTAAAGTTCCTCCAACCCCGGGTCGGAGGCTCCCGCGCGGTAACGTCCAAGCCTCTCGGGAGTAGGCAGCGCTGAACAATCCGCGCCGCTTCCCAACGACAGGCTCACACGGCCGAACAGAGACCGGTAGTCGGACAGATGCTCCCGAAGCAATTCGTCATAGCCTTTCGCCAAGGCGGAATCAACCCATCTCTCAGTCGTTTCGGACGGATCCACACCAACGTAAGCATCGGGGTCAGAGAAATCAGGCGAAAAATTCTGTATATAATCGGTGTCAGCCGAAAGGCAGAAGACCACCTCGTCGGCTCCGGAAGTCTCAAGTACTCCGTTCCTGTTCGAGTATGACCCGCCTTTTACCTTCATTCCCACACGGACGACGAACTCCATCCCGTTGTTTCCAAGTCTTCCCGTATATACCAGCCCGTCCTTTCCGTCGCGGGAGATTCTTCCACCGGCCAAAGGATTAGGAGAATATTCCAGCCTAAGGTTCTGCATTCCAGGACGATCGGCGAGGAAACGCATCACAAGCGTATTGGCCGGGTAAGAGATGAAACACTCACGGACGTAGCCGACCCCTCCGCTGGTGAACTCCACCTTGGCCAAGGCTTCGTCCAGTGACAAAACCCTGTGGTAATCAGTGACAGAAGAGGAATCTATGCCTGTCCAGACCTTCAGCTCACCCGCTGTTGTAAAACTTCCGAAACGGAATTCCTTCTCATCCGACTCATCGTATGCGACCAGCCCGTTGAAGTTTCGTCTTGTCAGCTCCGCCGCCTTTTCAGGATTTCCGTCCAGGTATGCCTGACGGATCTCCGGCAGAAGCCGCGATGACTCCTTGTTGGCTCTCCAATAGTGTGCGGCTCCTCCAGACGTTCCGGGGCCTCCCCGCCAAAGGCTTTTCTCATTGAGCGTGATACGCTCGGCCTGAATGGACCCAAGCACACTCGCGCCTATGCTGCCGTTGCCCAGAGGAAGGGATTGTGATTCCCACTCCGTATCGGCCTGAGAAACAGACGGGAAGACGCCCTGCAGCCTGTTTCCCCAAACCGGAAGACGACGGAGCGAGGTTGGTGTGTCGAAGCGGATCTCATAACGTCCCGGGACGCTCGCCTTCTCCTGAGCATCGCACAGGGGCAAGGCCACGAGAAGCAAAAGGGCTATGGACAGTTTTCTTTTCATACGATGATATTTGAGTCACAAGATAAGGATTTGCCGCAAAAAACCAAGCGGTCCCTATGAATAAGATGCTGTTTAAAATTTCTTTATCTGAAACTTTGAGGAAAAAATCATGGCGGTTTCGACGGATTTTCGAGGAAGATAGCGGTACTGCCTGACGGGAAAGCCGGAAGGATATGCTTGGAAAAGCAAAAAGGCAAGCCACTCAAAAGCAAAAAAACACAGAAGCACTTGTTTATCTTCAGAAAATGGCTAACTTTGCAGTCTGTTTACGAAAAGTAAAGACAACATTTAAAAACAATAAAGAAATGAAAAAAGGACTTCATCCCGAAACCTACCGCCTTGTAGCTTTCAAGGATATGTCGAACGACACCGTATTCATCACCCGTTCATGCGCAGAGACCAAAGAGACTCTTGAAGTTGACGGAGTTGAGTATCCAGTAATCAAGGTCGAGATTTCCAACACATCCCACCCATTCTACACAGGCAAAGTCAAACTCGTTGACACCGCCGGCCGCGTCGACAAATTCTACCAGAGATACAAGAACCGTCAGAAGTAATTTCCGCTACGGATACGATAAGGAAAATGAAAAGAGGGAGGTTTATTTACTCTCCCTCTTTTTATTTGTCCCGGTCACGACATGACAGTCCTTCCTGGCAATCCTGAGACGCTTTGGAACAAAAATCACGATTTTTTCAAAGAATATTTTGGAAGTTAAATATTTTTGCATACCTTTGCAATCCCAAAACCGAAGAACGCTGGGTTCGTATAACGGTTAGTACTCAAGATTCTCAATCTTGCAATAGGAGTTCGATTCTCCTACCCAGTACAAGGGTGCCGGAAACGGTGCCTAATGATTAGAAGGAATCGTTCAGAAGAACGGTTCCTTATTTTTTTGCCGCCCGACCCCTTTCAGCCCCTGTATGGCACTCCGTTATCCTTTGCCGAATCGGTGATATTCATTAAATTTGCAGACACTAAAGCAATAAAAAATGAAAGCAATGAGAATAACACTTCTTGCAGCGGCGGTATTATGCGCCGCATCGATGACCGCTGCTCTAAAGGCTACGAAAACCGTTGTCAAGGCATCTGACCAGAGAATCACCTACATCGGCAGAACCGAAGCCAAGGACGGGCACGTCTCCTTTGACTGGACAGGGACATACGTAAAGGTGAGATTCCAAGGCAACTCACTGAGTTTCAAAGTATCCGACACAAAAAAGAACTACTACAACGTTTGGCTTGACGGAACTATGGAAACCACGCCGGACAAGGTGGTGGCCGTCCACGGAAACGACACCACGATTGTGGTTTTCAGTGCGGATGAGCTCAAGGAGCGTTTCGGCAAGGACAGGAAAGCCGCCAAGGCACCGCACCAGGTAATCCTTCAGAAGCGCACCGAAGGTGAACAGGGTATGACTACCATCAGCGAGTTCATCACAGAGGGCGAGTTCCTTCAGGCGGACGCCCCGAAAGACAGGATAATAGAATATATCGGAGACTCCTACACCTGCGGCTACGGCACGGAAAGCCCGAACACCGAACGCTTCAAGCCAGAGACCGAGAACCAGAACCTGACATACGCCTGTGCCGTGGCGAGGTACTTTGACGCCGACCACATCGTTGTGGCCCACTCCGGAATGGGAATCGTACGCAATTACAACAGCAAATTCAGCCAGTACTGTATGCCGGAACGCTACACGCAGACGTTCGACGGCGACAAAGACATAAAGTGGGATGCCAAATTGTGTCCGCTCAAACCGGATGTCACAGTCATCTACCTTGGGACCAACGACTTCTCTACAGGAATGCAGCCTGCTGAAAGGATGTTCGTCAAAAACTATATCAAACTTCTGAATGAAATCAAGGACAACTACGGCGAGAACCACCCTATTCTCTGCATGGTTCCCAAGCACGACCCTCTGATGCTCGAATATGTCCGCGAGGCCCAGAGCACCTGCGGTCTGAAGAACGTCCACATCACCGCGCTCAGCCAATCCGTTCACAACAACAAGGAGGACATGGGAGCCGACGGTCACCCTAACTATAACGGACACATCAAGGTGGCCTACTCCGTCATTCCGTACGTTTCGACAATCACGGGATGGGAGTTGACCGGTAACAAAGTTGAATAGCCTGCTATGACGACAAAAGGAAAGATATTCACCTGGACAGCGCTGACTCTCGCCATAGCGCTGGCAGGTTTCGTCTATTTAAGATTCTACTTCGTCTTCGGAGACGGAGTCAAGGCCGGGGAACTCAACCAGTTCATCTACAAGGGATACATCTGGAAGACCTACGAAGGCAAGCTTATCCAGTCCGGATTCAGGGGATCGAACAAGAACACCGGCGGAGCGACAATCGAATCCTACATATTCGATTTCTCCGTCGAGAACGAAGAGGTCGCCAACGAGCTTATGAGGTGCAGCGGCAAGACAGTCGAGCTTCACTACAAGGAATATCTCGGAACACTGCCTTGGCGCGGTATGCAGAAATATGTCGTTGACAGGATAGTGTCAACCTCAGGACAAACCAATGAATTATGAGAAAGGCATTTATAATCACAGCCCTTGCGATCGCCACAACAGCGAACGCACAGACAGGGGTCATCACCCGCCATCCGGCGAGTCAGGAAGGGAAAATCCTGACTATGGAAGAGGCGGTGTCAGGCAGGAACGTACGTCCGAAGAGCGTCGCGGCGTCCTGGAAGGACAAAGATACATTCATCTCATTCCGGGACGGCAAATGGCAGGAAGAGAACCTCACGACCGGGGAAATCTCCGAATATGCCCCGGCAGCCTTGCCTGAAGGTTTTCCTAAAGAAGCAAGGAACATCACCAGAAGCAAGACCGGCGCTTATGCCTACACGATAGACAAGAGCCTCTTCATTTTCGACAAGGCTTCCGTGACAGTGGCCGGGAGCGAGAATCCCGACATCACATACGGCCAGCCGGTAAGCCGAAACGAGTTCGGAATCGGGGGCGGTATCTTCTGGTCTCCCGACGGCTCGCGCCTTGCATTCTACAGAAAGGACGAAAGCAAGGTGACAGACTTCCCTCTTCTTGACATAACCACCCGCACCGGCTCCCTCAACAGCATCAAATACCCGATGAACGGGATGGACAGCGAGAACGTGAGGCTCGGGATCTACGACACCGCCACAGGAAAGACAGTGTGGTGCGATGTCAATGACTATGGTCATGACCGGTATCTGACCAACATCAGCTGGTCTCCGGACAGCCGGAACATATTCATCCAGGTTCTTGACAGGACTCAGAAGCATCTGAAACTGAATATGTACAGAGCCGTGGACGGGTCTTTCGCGCGCACTGTGCTCACGGAGGATGACACACGCTATGTAGAGCCTCTCGACCCGATCAGATTCCTCAAGGGGACATATTCGTTCATCTACAGAACCAACAACCGCGACGGATACCGCAACCTCTATCTATGTGACACGCTGGGAACCGTCAGACGCCTGACCGCCGTTGACGCCGATGTGGAGTACATCGACAATGACGGCAGCTTCGTCTATTATACCTCCGCTGAGGTCTCACCTGTCGAGAACCATCTGTTCAAGGTCTCCGTCAGGATGCCAGGAGGCCGTCGTCAGACACGGGAAGCGTCAGATGCGGTCACCAAGGCCAGATTCGGCACACCGGTAAGGCTCACCACCGAGGAAGGATGGCACACTGTCAGCCTCAACGAGGACTGCACCAGATTCATCGACAACTACAGCAGTTTCAACGTGCCGCGCGTCACGAACATTATGGACACGAACGGGAAAGTGATCCGCAACATCGTCACCGCGGAAGACCCTCTCAAGGGCTACAAGACCGGTGAGGTCCTACTCGGAACCGTCAAGAGCGCGGACGGGAAATACGACAATTGGTATCGTCTTTTCCTTCCTACAGACTTCGACCCGACCAGAAAGTATCCTGTCATCCTTTACGTCTATGGAGGCCCTCACTCACAGATGGTTCAGAACTCTTGGCTCGGACAGGTGCGGATGTGGGAGATGCTGATGGCACAGAAAGGTTACATAGTCTATGTCCAGGACAACCGCGGTACCCAGAACCGTGGAGCGGAATATGAGAAGGCCATACACCGCGACTGCGGCCGGAATGAGATGGCAGACCAGATGGTGGGTATTGATATGCTCAAATCGCTGCCGTTCGTGGATTCCGAAAGAATCGGTGTCCACGGTTGGAGCTACGGAGGTTTTATGACCATCTCCTTGATGACCAACTATCCCGAGACCTTCAAAGTCGGTGTCGCCGGAGGACCGGTTATCGACTGGAAATGGTACGAGGTAATGTACGGGGAACGCTATATGGAGACCGAAGCCACCAACCCTGACGGATTTGCCCGGACCAGCCTTATCGGCAAGACGGGTTTCCTCAAAGGGAAACTGCTTATCTGCCAGGGAGCGATCGACAACACCGTGGTATGGCAGCACAGCCTGAGCTTCACCCAGAAATGCATCGAGAACAACATCCAACTGGACTACTTCCCTTATCCTTGTTCCGAGCACAACGTTTTCGGAAAATGGAGAATCCACCTGATGGACAAAGTCACGGATTATTTCGACGACTATCTGTAGCGGCATAATCCTTTCCGCCCCCGGGCTGTCACGCGGTGACACGGGGTTAAGTAAAGATGGGGAGAATAAAAAAGTGGCTATTTTATTCTCCCCATCTTTATTTTTCCATAGAAGCTGTTTGAATTCTTTATCAGAAACTTTAAGGAATAGATTCAGACGGTTCCGACGGATTTTCGAGGAAGACAGCGGTGCTGTCCGACGGGAAAGCCGGGAGAAAATGACGAATTTGAAGCCCAAAGAACTTTTTAAATAAATTGTAAACAGCTTCTTATAATCCTACACTACGGAAAAACCGCGCTCGTTCCGTCCTTGATGGTCTGGAAAACATACTTTTTGCCATTAAGCTCGCAGGAAGCGACGTACGGATCAGACTCGTCATAGTGGAAAGTACCGGTTACTCCCTTATAATATATGTCCTCACACGAGAAGTCCGACACATCCAACCGGAAGTTATCATAGACATTCCTTATGATGAAAGGGCCGTTGCCGGTAGGCTGGACGACACCATCCACTACAGAGAACCTAATAATGACGGAGTTACGGATATTCACACCGGACAGAGTACCGCTGTTGGAGAAGATCGACGCATTTGTGTACGTCCCTGAGAGCCTGGTATCCGAAAGATAGTCGAGCAAAGTCCCGTATCTTCTGAAGCGATAGGTATCTGTAGCTGAATCATAGTAAGACTCTTTCAGGTACACATGCCCGAAAGTCGGATAATCGAACAAGAACGATAAAGAAGTCTGTCCGAGAATCAACTCATAGTTCGTCTTGTTTACAGGAATTCTATCCGTTCCGTCTTCAGACAGGACAATTTTATCATTGTAGCTTGTGAACGGCCCGTCGCCGGTTCCACCCTTCTGACCGGACACGTCAAGGTCTCCGACATAACAATATTCAGGAATCATCGCCCTACTCGTCGAAACGCAGAATAGTCCATAGTCCGGGCGAGGCTCATCATAGTAAGTATACCCCTTTTTGTACGAAATAGGCAAGTAACTTACATCCACCACCGTCGGGGACTCTCCATCGCCATAGCACAATGGTTTGAAAATCGTGCTTTCCTCCGTTCCGTAGTCTCTATCCCATTCACACTCTATTCCACTATCACCGAACTTGAGAAAATGGTCTCCAGTGATGTAATCACCAGGGGAATTACCCCATATGTCATACTTTACTTCCTTGTATCTGTCAATCTCGCCGAGACTCCTGTACAGATAATAGCCCAAGCCATCATCGCTTTTCGGGAATCCTACACCACCCCAGCTCTTCTCTTCAGTACCCTCGACAGTCCTGATGATCTCATAGTCGGCGCTCACAGTGGTCTCGTCCCAGGAAGCCCCTGTCATTCTTACACTCACATCCACCTTATACGGGACGCCACAGGTAGATGCTATCTTTTCCGGATCGGTGACAGTCTTGCCTCCGAACGAGAATCTGGTTGGTTTCGTCCTTGAAGACAAGTCGGTAATCGACGGCGATGAGGGATTCCATTCAGGAAGCTCGTCACGGGTAAGGTAAATATAACCGGCGGCATCAGATGTCATCGTATAGGAATTGCCGGCCTGATCCTCAAAAACAACTTCACATTCAGGAATGGCCACCGGACCCGGTCCGGACACTATCAAGGCGCATCCTCCCGAATATGGATTGACATATTCATACGTAGTGTCCTTCACCGCTCCTTTGTTCGCCACCTTCGCCAAAGAACGCACAGGAGCGACATTATACTTGTTCCAGTCAGCCTCCTCTACATAAAGAGTATCAACGGACGATATTCGCGTTCCTGGTTCTCCAGCGCTTCCCCTGAGATAGTCAAAGAAGTCGTTGACTGAGACTGCTGTCTTAGGCCATTTAGGGTACAAATCCTTGTCATAAATGCCATTGCCCGGATTATCCAAGCCTTCTTTGCCGAGGACCATTTCCTTCCACAAGTCATAAGCCGATTTTCCGTCA
>CAYMOB010000032.1:0-27046 GCA_964391955.1 uncultured Muribaculaceae bacterium
TACTTTGAAGTGTTATTGGTCATATTACCTTGGTAATCTTGATGATTACTGTGTCGGCGGCGGCGCTAAAGAATCTGTTCGATTCGGATTTTGAAGGATCCGGCGGGGGCGGGGACATCCACCACATCCCCGGCTTTTTTCCCCATCAGGGCGGAACCGATAGGAGATTTGATGGAAATCTTGCCTTCCTGCAGGTTCATTTCGTGAGGGCTCACGACGGTACATGTCATTCTGGCTTCTGTTGACAGGTTCGTGAATTCCACCTTGCTGAGCAAAGAGACGCGGTCTTTCGGCAACAGGCTCATGTCAATGACCCTTGAATGTACAAGTACTTTCTGAAGGAAACGTATCCTGCTGATTGTCTTGGCCTGGGCCCTTCTGGCGGACCGGTACTCGGCATTGTCGCTCAAATCTCCCTGGGCGCGGGCCTCGCACAGTTCTTCCTTGATTCGGGGATATACAACATCAATAAGATTGTTGAGTTCGGCGACAATCTGGCTGTGACGCTCTTTTGACAGATACTCCATAATAATCACAAATGGTCTTCAGCCTGCAAAAATAGCATTATTCTCGGTTTTATCGCTCTGCCGTCGAAAACAGACGTCGAAGAGTTCCGCTGACCCTCTCCGGCGGTGACGGGGCCTTGCCTGAACACTCCACGATGGAAACTCGAGGCTTCGTAAGCCGCGAAATCTCGCCTGATTGCCGCCGAGATGGGGGACTGCTCTTGCGGTTTGATGAAATTTTCCATAACTTGGCAGGATATTAACAACAAAAAAGGCTTGAATATGAAAAAGTGCTTGACCGTTTTGGTTTTGCTGGCGTCCTTCGGAGTTTGCGCCAAGGACTTCAATGACATTCCGAATGCTTGGAAATGGGTGGGAAAGAATGAGGTGGCCATGACTTACGATTATTCCTTCGCAGGTGATAAGGATTTCTCTGTCAATGCGCTGACCGGAAAGATCACAGAGGGGATCAGTTATCCGGCCAAGTTTACGGATTTCCCGTTCAGACCTGACGGCGCCGTCAATCTTACATATTCACCTGACTCCACAAGAATGGCCTTCACAAGGGACAACGATCTTTGGGTGGTGGACATCGCCACGAAAGAGGAGACCCGCCTGACGTTCGATGGCTCGGACGTGATTCTGAACGGCTATGCATCGTGGGTGTATTATGAGGAAATCCTGGGCAGGCCTTCACGTTACCGCTCCTTCTGGTGGTCGCCGGATTCAAGAAAAATTGGATTCTATCGCTTTGATAACTCGGAAGTTCCTGTCTTTCCGATTTACTCGCCGTTCGCAGAGGACGCAGACCGCTCGGGGATGGGGCTGGCATATTCACAGAATGCGGGAGCGGCTGTAGCGTTGCGGGGGGTGTCCCCGACAGGCGGTTCGGTCAGGATGACCCGCTATCCGAAATGCGGTGACAACAATCCGAAGGTCAGGATAGGAATCGCCGATGTCCTTGACGGGAAAACTGTCTGGGCTGACTTTGACGAGAATGACGACCAATATTTCGGTACTCCTTTCTGGGGAGCGGACAGCGAGGCTTTTTACGTCCAGAGAGAGCCGAGGACGCAGAACACGCTTGACCTTTTCGCGGTGTCTCCGGCTGACGGAACGAAAAGGCACATCTATCACGAGACCTACAAGACCTGGCTGGACTGGATTGACGGGATGCTGTTCGGACGCGAGGGAATCTATATGGTCCGCTCGTTTGAGACAGGTTGGCAGCAAATATATTACCTCTCCTATGACGGGTCTGTCCTGAAGCGTCTGACAGACGGTGAGAACTGGCGGATGTCGTTGGTTGACGTGAGAGAGGGCAAGGCTTCAAAATCCTTTGACGGAACTTCTTCGGAAGTCCTTTTCATCGCCGAACGAGACTCAAGGGTACGCAGCTGCCTGTATTCAGTCCGTGACGGGGAAGTCAGGAATATATCCGATCCGGCCATGCATGTCACCTCGGTGCGCGTCTCTCCAGACCAAAGGTATGCGGCCGCTTCGGTAAGCAATTCCAAGACACCCGCGCAGGTCTGGATTTACGATCTTAGGAAGCCGTCCAGGTCATTTAAGGTCTCGGATGCGGCGGGAGACAGTTATGATGCGGAGAAATTCGCTCTTCCCGAGCATATTACGATGACGACATCGGATGGCTTCGTCCTCCCCGCCATGATTGTCTATCCAAGAGATTTCGATTCCACCAAAAAATATCCTGTCCACGTCGACATCTACGGAGGACCGGACTCGCCACAGGTGAGCGACCGTTTCCGCAGTCCGTTCTTTTACCAGTGGTATGCGGATAACGGAATCATCGAGGTGGTCGCTGACTGCCGCGCTTCCGGACACAACGGACGCGCCGGTCTTGATCAGATTTACAGACGGCTGGACGAGCGGGAGGTTCTGGATTTTGTGGAGTGGGCTGAGTACCTCAAGACCCTTCCGTATGTCCTCGGAGACAAGATCGGAGTCGAAGGTTTCTCGTTCGGAGGCACCATGACCGCTCTTCTGGTGATGAACCATCCGGATGCTTTCCACTACGGAATAGCCGGCGGAGGAGTCTATGACTGGGCGCTTTACGACACCCACTACACGGAGCGTTTCATGGACACTCCGGCCAATAATCCGGACGGTTATGCCAGCACGAAGGCTGTTTCCAGCGCGGTGAACTATCCTGTCACTGAGGAAAACTACGACGGCTCCGTGATGCTCAGGATCACCCACGGCACCGGTGATGACAACGTGCATTTCCAGAGTACTTTACAGTTGGTGGATGCCCTCCAGAAGGCTGGCAGGAAGTTCGAGCTGATGATTTATCCTGACGGAATGCACGGCTACCGCGGCTATCAGGGTCGGCACTTCAGCGAGGCCAACCGCGCTTTCTGGCTGAAATATCTAAAGGGCGAGTAGTCACCGAAGGCCACAGTGCCTTCCGACGCTCTTCATAGCAAACTGAAAACCACAACGGTATGCCACGGGTTCTTCTAAGGACAATCGTCTCCGTCACCTTACTGATGGCCTTGCGGACGTTCTGTGCGGCGCAGCAGGTCACCGGGAGCGCCCAGATCCCCGGACTGCGTCCCTACAAGGTCGATCTGGAATATATGTCAAAGGCGGAAAAGGATTCAGTCAGGATGGTTGCGGAACTCTGGAAGGGGTACGTCGAGTCATTCACATCGTTCTCGGTCGACGAAGCCCGCCGCCGCTCCTATTGGGTTGACGGATCTCCGGACTATCTTCAGGAATTCGATGACGGCAACCTTCTTTACGCCTCATTCCGCGAGTGCCGTATCCTTGACATCCGCAAACTGGGTGTCGGGACATACGGGCTGATAGCCGCCACATTCAGCAGACTTCCGGGCGATGAATATGAGAACTGGGCGGAGACGGTCTTCCGTGTGCGGGCTGAGGCGGTTGCGTCCGGCGAAGACGGCAAGGCGAACCCTTTCAGACTTAGGAACTGGCTCGACGCCGAATTCTCCTCCTTGAAGGAGTATGGGTTTAAAAACATTGAGTATCGCTGCGCCCCGGGATGCGAGGTTCCAAAGCGCACCGCTGCCGAAATGTCGTCATTCATCAGCGATCTTACGAATGAGTATGCTCCGTCTTTCCGCGGGAGGGTGCGTTATGTGGTCGCTCCCGACGTTGACCAGTGTGAGCGGCTGTCCGGAATCCTGTTCAGCGCCTATTCCAATCCTCTTATGAATTCCGTTATGGGAAAGGTTTCTGACAGAGAGTTTTACGGACGGACTTTCGGGCGTGGCACAGTACTTTCCAACTATTACGATGACAAACGCGACATCGCCCTTGTCCTGTTGCGCTCGGAGTGGCCTGAAGCGTTGTCTTTGATTCAGGAGGGAGTGGCCACGTACCACGGCGGCTATATGAATCTCTCATATCCGGACATCAAGTCCTCGCTTCGGAGTTTCCTCGCGCTCAGGAAGGGGATCGATCTTTCTGATGATGACGCTTTCTACGACCTTTCCATTCCTGTGGCCGGAGAAAGCAATGTCACTGAAGCGGTTGTGCCGCTTGAAGGCTTGGTGGGAGCCGTAATCGTTGAATATGCCCTCAACCGCCACGGTTTTGGCAAAGTCCGCGAACTGCTCGGATGCCGTAAGTACACGGACATATTCAGAAGCCTCGGTGTCCGGACTTCCGACATCAACCGGTTCATCCGGGGATTGCTTTGACGTTTGTTGCGGGGCGCTTATTTCTTTTTGTCCGTCTTGCTCTTGAGTCTGATTCCGATTCCGACGTCTCCGTAAAAACTCTTGAACTGAATGCTTGATGCTCCTAGATAAACCGACACGATTCCGAAGTTCAGGAACGCTCCGGTGTTGACTTCCAGACCTTTTGAGAACATGGTGCCGGAGTAGCCGCTCTCACCCATACTCTTCAGATGCCCGTATCCGGCTCCCGCGCAGAACCTTACTCTTTTTCCGCATTTCACTGTGCCGCCCAAGGTCGCGCCGAATCTGGTATAGCCGCTGTTCCCGTAGTATGCCAGCCGTCCGGTCACTCCGAATCTTTTCCAGTTGTAGGCGGATATCAGTCCGAATGACATTATTCCGTCGCTTAAGGGCATCTCAAAGAACGGAACTATGTTTATGTCGTAATTCCATGCTTTCCCGGGCTTTGGCTTCGCGGTCCGCTCTTCGGCCGGCAAAGTGACATAAACTATGGAATCCTTCACGACCACAATCTTTTCCTGTTCCTTTACCGGTGTCTGAAGAAGCAGTTCGTAAACCGAAGCGGATTCGATCGGTATGTCGAACCTGTAGTTCCTAATGACCCCGAACTCCGGATGCCTGATCGTGATCGCTTTGATGTTTTCCGGAACATATACCCAAAGCTCTCCGATTGATTTCTTCACTTCGATTACCCCCATAATGCCGACGTCGAAATCGAATCCCGGAACTGAGGTGACGACTTTGATAAGGGCAGCTTTCTTGTTGTTCTGGTCCATCATAGGATGCGTGATTCGGGCATCCATGTCCGAATCGAGTTTACGGAACGATTTCACTTGAAATTCAGAATCGCCTGTCTGGGCGAATGTGGCGATGCTGATGAGCAAGGCTGTTATGAGTGCCGCCTTTTTCCTGATGTCCATAAGTTTTTATAATTGGTTTGTAGATCTTGATTCTGTGACAATAAGGTAGTTGCCTTCTTTGTATGGGGTCTCGATCCGCGCTCCGAAGATGTGGGCGTCATCCCCTGAGGAGACTTTGAGGCGTTTCCGCAGCTCTTCGCTTGACATCGGAATGTTCTTGGCCGAGACTTCCGAGTGGGGATAACGTCTTCCTACATCCCTCAGAGAGGCTTTGTTCAGAGGAAGGATTTCCCTGACAAGATAGACCTTGCCGAAGTCTTTGAATATTTCTGTCCTCTTTTCTGACTCGCTGTCCGAAAGTGGGCCGGCTATGGTGTACAAGTGCGTGAACCGTGCCAGTTTCACAAGTCCGAACCTTTCGCACAGAGCGTTGGACACCCCTGCCTTCGTGAGCGATTTCCCCGGCTCGAAAATTATCCTGGCGAAAGTGGATTCCGGAAACGCGGCAATCGCCTTGGCGGCTTCCTTGCGGGTAAAAGCCAGAGTCTTGCCGTCTTCCCGGCAGACCAATGAATATTCCCCCTTCCATTCCCTGTCCATCAGAATCAGCAGCTCCTTGCACTCCCCGCCGCTTGCGACAACGTGGATCTCTCTGATCCACTGGCCATTCCATCCTGAACCCGAAGTCTCCCCGAGAAAATCCTCGTATGCCTTGCCCAGCCTTTCCGCGGCCATCGTGATGTCCGCCATCGGGGACAGTTTCAGAAGGATGAACCGGCTTGCCTCGAAAAGCCCCGGAAGCATCCTCAGCACGTCAGGAGAGCAGTCCTCCAGAAGAAAGACCTTTTTCCCGGACGAGTCCCTTCTTGCGGGATCAAGGAATATGATGTCTGGCTCGAAGTCCCCGAGTATGTCCTTAATCGTGTCCGGTGTGGCTTCCGCGTTGCTGACGATAATGTTGTCCGCTCCAAGAATTCTGAAATTGTGCCTTGCCGCCGCCGCCAGCTCCGGGTTCATCTCGTTGTAAAGCACCTTCTCCGTCACTTCGCTGAACGCCAGCGAGTCCACTCCCAGCCCTCCCGTCAGATCCGCTATCCTTCCTCTCTTTCCGGACTTCTGGCGGACATATTCTGAAATCACCCTTGCGGAGATTCCCGCCTTGTACCTCGCCGTGTCTGAAGAACTGCACTGCTCCGCGCACAAAATCGAGGGATAGACCAATCCCGTCTTCCCAATCCATTCCGCCACCTTCTTCCTTAATTTCTTCCGACACTCTATTGTGTTGACCGCCAAGGTTTTGGCATTCAGCTCTCCGAGAAGAGGATCGTCCGGTGCGGGCCATTCCCCGCGCGCCATCACCAGCCGCGCCGTGTCCGCCCCGTCATTCTCGATTATGAATCTCTCGAAATTGTCCATTGTGCAATTACGCCTGTTTCTGAATACTGATAGACTTACCTCTTGTCGGTTCCTCCGGATTCAAAAGTCAAATCGCCTGCGGGCCGGTTGTCCCACCGGGTCTTTTGTACGGTTCGATACAAAATGACGGAGAGCGGGCGATGTCTGACTTCCTGTCGTTCATATCCGTTTGCAAAAATACGAATTTTTATCAAGATGCGTTATGAATATGTTTCCGGTCAGATTGTCGTATGATTATCATCGCGGACGTTCGATTTGACAGATAATTTGAGTAAATTTGCAAAACATACTTGGAAGCTGTTTGAGATTTCTTTAAAAAGTTCTTTGAGTTTTAGATTCGTCATTCTCTTCCGGCCTTCCCGTCAGATGGCGTCGCTGTCTTCCCCGGAAATCCGTCGGGACTATCTGGATTTATTTCCTCAAAGTTTCAGATGAAGAAATTATCAACTTCTGAACCCAAGTAATAACCAACTGATATTATGGACTATAACGAGAACGCCAAAAAATGGCTGGAAGGGGACTTTGATCCCGAGACAAAGATGAAGGTGATCGAGCTTCGTAACAATGATCCGGCGGGGTTCGAGGATGCTTTTTACAAGACGCTGGAATTCGGCACCGGTGGCCTTAGGGGAATCATGGGTGTCGGAACCAACAGGATGAACAAATATACAGTCGGAATGGCTACCCAGGGACTTGCCAATTATATTCTCAAGAAGGTCTCCGGGGATGACATCCGCGTCTGCATCTCGTATGACAGCCGCAACAATTCGAGGGAATTTGCCAAGATTGCCGCTGACATATTCAGTGCCAATGGTTTGCATGTATTTATTTTCGAGAATCTGCGCCCTACTCCGGAGTTGAGCTATTCCATCCGCAAGGTGGGTGCGGTCGCCGGAGTGATGGTGACAGCCTCGCATAATCCAAAGGAATACAACGGCTACAAGGTCTATTGGTCTGACGGCGCTCAGATCACCTCGCCGGTTGATAAGGAAATCATCGACGAGGTCAACAGGATCACCGATCCGTCCGAAGTGATGTTCGAGAGAAAGGAGCGTTGCGGAGAGGTGGAGCTGATGGGCAAGGAGATGGACGATGCCTATATCTCTGACATTCTTTCGCTTACTCTCAGCCCTGAGGCGCGGGGGAAACATAAGGATTTGAAGATAGTCTATACACCTCTCCACGGCAGCGGTGTGCGTATCGTGCCTGAATGCCTCAAACGTCTCGGCTTCGAGAACATCATCCACGTCCCTGATCAGGACGTGAGCGACGGGGATTTCCCGACCGTGGTGTCTCCTAATCCGGAGGAACCTGCGGCTATGAAGATGGCTCTGGAGAAGGCCGAGAGCACTGGGGCCGACATTGTCATGGCCACAGACCCGGACGCTGACCGTATGGGAATAGCTGTCCGCGACGACAACGGGAAGCTGATTCAGCTGAACGGCAACCAGACCGGCTCCATCCTGACATACTACATCCTTACCCGTTGGAAGGAACTTGGCAAGCTGGATTCGACGAAGTACATCGCCAAGACCATTGTCACCACGGAGCTTGTCGCCGAGATAGGCCGCAGTTTCGGTGTGAAGTGCTATGATGTCCTTACCGGATTCAAGTACATCGAGGAGATTGTGCGCGGCAACGAGGGCAAGGGCGAGTTCATCTGCGGCGGCGAGGAAAGCTATGGATTCAATGTGGGCGAGTTCGTGCGCGACAAGGACGCTCCAATAGCCTGTTCGATGGTGGCCGAGTGCGCCGCCTGGGCTGCGGAGCAAGGCCTGACCCTTTATGGACTCCTCCAGAGGATATACTCTGAATATGGCTACCGCAAGGAGTCGTTGGTGTCTCTGGTACGCAAAGGCAAGAGCGGAGCTGAGGAAATCCAGAAGATTATGGCTGACCTCAGGCAGAATCCTCCGGCGGAGATTGCCGGCTCCAAGCTTGTCAAGGTCATCGACTACTCCGAGCCTGAGAAGACCGGACTTGAGAAGTCGAATGTCCTCCAGTTCTTCAACGAGGCCGGTGACATCGTCTCTGTCCGTCCTTCCGGAACCGAACCTAAGATCAAGTTCTACTTCGGAGCCAAGGGAGCGGACGCCGACGCTAAGCTGGAGGCCTTGAAGGCTCAGTTTATCAATTAGTTATGACACCTGTTCCGTCCTGTCGCCGTGCTTGTCGGGATGACAGGACGGAATCTATCCTTTACTGTTAACAAGTGGTTTATGCTCAGAGAGCTATCCTCTACGGCTGTTTTTACCATCCGGGATGCCGAGCCATCGGACGGCTGTTTCATCGCAAGAAACGTCCTTGCGGCAATGGGTTACGATGTCTTTTCGGATTCCGGGACCGTTCCCGGAATCGAGCTTGGCTCCGTCACTTATTCCGTGCCGGACACTCTGGCGAGATTCGGTGAGCTTTGCGCCCGTCCGGACACATTGTATTCCTACACCAGGACGAGAATCGCCTGTGTAGACGGTATTTCCGCCGGATCGCTTACCGCGTATCCAGGAGATGATTATTTGCGGCTCCGGGAGTTGACCTGGGGATTGCTGGCTCCGGCAGTCCGTCATCCGGAACCGGAATGCCGTCCCGGAGAGTTCTACCTCGACAGTATGGCCATCCTCCCCGAATTCCGCGGGCGAACCTTTGAATATGCCGGTTCGACCGACCGCATAGGTCATCTGCTGATGCTTGACGGCATCGAGGAGGGGCGAAGGAAAGGTTTTCCGCTCATCAGTCTCATCGTTGATAAGGAAAAGCCTCGCCTTTACGCCTATTATTCGGCACTCGGTTTCCGTCCTGACGGCGAGATTTTCTTCTTCGGCCATCTTTATGACCGTATGGTCAAGGAAGTAGGTCAGCAGTCTACGGAAAGCATTTCCACCTGCGCCGGACTGCCACAGAGTGAAAGATAATGATATAAACCGTTTATTCAGGTCACGGAGTGGCTGTGTGTCAGATAAAAGAAAAAGAGGATGACCGGATGATGGTCTTCCTCTTTTTTTTGAGAGCCACTCATCAGGCTCGAACTGACGACCTGCGCGTTACGAATGCGCTGCTCTACCGACTGAGCTAAAGTGGCTTGCTGCATTTCTCGTGGAAATGGATTGCAAAGATAATCATTTTTTCTGATTTTGACAGATTAATCTAAATATTTAACTTTGTATTTCCGGTTTTGCACAAGTTATGCACCGGATATCTCCACCGCCCGGCGGTGAAAGTCAGCGTTTTCTTCCATTTGAAGGTTGTGCGGAATATGAGGAAGCGTAAGTCAAAGTGGGTGGGCAATCACCTTCGGACGTGATGTAACGATTTTATCAGCAAGCAATTGCCTACTTGCGAAGTTGAGGGAGAATATGTATTCAGACATTGTCATCATCGGGGGCGGTGCGGCTGGACTGATGGCCGCCTATGGAGCCGTGAAAGCGCTTCCGCCCGGAAGTCCGGCACGTATCACGGTTCTTGAAAAGATGCCGCGTCCGGGCAGAAAGATTCTGTTTACCGGAAAAGGTCGTTGCAATTTCACGAATCTCAAGGACTGGAACGAGTTTTCAAGGCACATACGCACGAATCCTAATTTCGTGAAGCCGGCGTTCTACAGCTTCACACCCGGGAACATTATAGATTTCCTTGAGAGCAACGGGTTGGAGACTGTGGTGGAAAGGGGTGACAGGGCGTTCCCGTATTCGCACAGGGCTTCCGATGTGCTGGACACAATCGTTGAGGTGGTTCTGCGCAGCGGGGTCACACTGCTGACCGACAGGGAGGTGACGGACATCCTGCCGGGATTTTCGGTCAGATGCGCCGACGGAGAGACTTTCGAGTGTTCGAAGCTGATTCTTGCGACAGGCGGGCTTTCCTATCCTGGAACCGGTTCGACAGGTGATGGCTACAGATGGGCCAAATCCTTCGGCCATAGCATCGTGCCTTGTTTCCCGTCCCTTACGGCGCTGGTTCCTAAAGGGTACAAGATTATCGACAGGCCGGAGACGGATCTGAAGGGGCATATTCACAGAGAGACACCGATGACCGGGAGCGGCGAGGCTCTGAAGGGGGCGAAGCTCAAGAATGTGAACCTGACCGTGACGTTTGACGGCGACAGGTCGGAGACAGAGTTCGGCGATGTGGATTTCACTGACGGAGGCATCGAGGGCCCGATTGGCTTTCAGGTCAGCCGCAAGTGCGTTAAAGCCTTGATGAACGGTAGCAGAATCGTTTTCTCGCTTGACCTCAAGCCGGGTGTCCCGCAGGAGGAGCTGACGGCGCGCGTCAAGGCTCTTTGGAACGAAATCAAAAACGATCCCCGCACAAGACAGTGGAAGGACGGGCGCGGCCTGAACGGCAAGGAAATGTACAGGATTCTTCTGGGCAAGCTGATGCCGTGGGAACTGATCCCCGGTTTCCAGACCTGGAATCCGGATATACTCAAAGTCGATCTGAAGAAGTCCGAATATGCCGGCGATCGTTCCGGCCGTTCCTCCAACCTGTCCGTCCGTTATGACCGCACAGGCTCCAAAGGGTTCGGCCAGCGGAACAATTGGTTTGGCCGTCAGCCGAGACGCTATTATGACGTAAATCTTGATTTGCTGGCCAAGACGCTGAAAGACTGGCGATTCGATATAATAGGCTTCGTGGGTTACGAACGCTGTGTGATTACCGCCGGGGGAGTGGCTGCAGACGAGGTGACACCGAAGACGATGGAGTCCCGCCTGAAGCCGGGCCTTTACCTTTGCGGGGAAGTTCTGGATATGGATTGCGACACCGGCGGCTACAATCTCCAGTGTGCGTTCTCCACCGGCTATCTTGCGGGCGAATCGGCCTCAAAGTCCCTTGGCTCAGCCGATGTCGTTGTCTCTGGACAGTAGCGGTCTGAAGTATATTGCTTTATGAACATGTCTGGTGTCAATAGACCCCGGATCCGAGCATCTCGCCATCGCGGGAGTACCAGGCGGCGAACTGGCCGTCCGAAACTCCCCGTTGGGGTGTGTCGAAGAGCAGGAAGAGACCGTTCTGTCTCTTTATGAGAAACGCGTCCTGAAGCGGCTGGCGGTAACGGATGCGGACACGGTGGCGGCGAATCTCTCCGTCAGCCATCGCAAGGTCTGTCCTGATCCAGTGGACATCCGGATTGGCTATCCGCAAGCAGCTGCGCGACAGCCCCTTGTGGGTGTGGCTTTCGCCTACGTAGATGATGTTGCGGGAGACATCCGTGGCGATTACGAAGATGGAATCCTTGTGTCCTCCGATGTTGAGACCTTTCCTCTGGCCGATTGTGTAGAACTGAGCTCCGTCGTGCCGGCCGGCTATCCTGCCGAACGGGTTGTCCTTGTAGCGGGTCTTCCTTATGTGCTTTTTACCTGATCTGTAGGTCTCGGTCTCGAACTTGATGTCATCGTACCTGACAGGCTCGGACAATCTCATCAGCTCATCATCGCTCAGCTCGGCTATCTTCCTTTCGTCGAATTCGTTACAGTGCGTCAGCCGTTGGCCTGGGCCGGAATCGCATTCATTGTCGGCAGGCCTGTCCCCCTCGGCTGCTGATGTCCGCGCGCCCTTTCCGGCATACCCGGTGGCCGCAACGGCTTCACAGACTTTAGTGTCAGAGACGCTGACCCTCCGGTTGTTGAACGATTTGCCTCCGGAATCTTCGGAGGAATATTCAGTGACCATCATCGGCTCTCCCGGGGTCTTCAGCAGAGAGGCGAGAGTGTCCCGGATGAAACGGTATTGCCCGCTTTGGGCATAGTACTCGTCGTAGACCTCCACAACGTCACCCTCACTGGGCTTCAGTTTTTGCTGGAGGAAAGTCGGAAGATCCACTTTCCCGACAAAGCATATTCCCTGGGAGTCTTTTTTGCCCGCCGACGGAAGGTCAGCCAGACGGGCCGCCTCCCTGACTTCGGGTTTGGTGAGGTGGCCGATAGGGAAGAGCGCCTTGCCGAGCTGCTCCTGGGTGAGCTGGCAGAGGAAATAGCTTTGGTCCTTGTTGGGATCCACTCCTTCGAGTATTCTCCACTGGGGCTGCCCGTCGATTATAATCTGACGGCCGTAATTGTCTGTCAGCGGCTCCCTTCGGCAGTAATGCCCGGTCGCCACCATATCCGCACCAAGTTTGCGGGCCGCCTGAAAAAATGCGTCGAACTTGATCTCGCGGTTGCACAGAACGTCAGGATTCGGGGTGCGTCCGGCGGAATACTCATTGAACATATAATCCACCACCCGCTGGCGGTACTCTTTTGAGAGGTCGACGAAATAGAACGGGATCCCGATTTTGCGGGCGACCATCTCCGCCACGAAGCGGTCCTCTTCCCATTCGCAGTCACCGTGGAGGGTGGCGTCCGCATCGTGCCAGTTCTGCATAAACATAGCGAACACATCGTAGCCCTGCTGTTTCAGAAGCAGAGCCGCCACGCTGGAGTCAACACCTCCGGATAGACCGACACAGATTTTCATCGCGATACCTTTGATTTATCGAATCACAAAATGACTGCAAATTTACAGAAATGCTTGAATATGCACAATTTTTGCTAACTTTGAAAAACTGTTGAACTAAGAATCTGTTCAAATTTCTTTATCAGAAACTTTGAGGAAATAAATCCAGGCGGTTTCGACGGATTTAGAACTCAAAGAGCTTTCTAAAGAAATGTCAGACAGTTTCCAAGACCACTGAATATGAAAGCAGTAAGACTGGACATAAACTATACTGAATATTCCTCCATCGAGGAGATGGAACCTCGGGACATAGAATTGGTGAATGCGGCCATTGAGGCCCGTAAGGGTTCATATGCTCCTTATTCCAAGTTCAATGTCGGAGCGGCTCTGCGTCTCGACGACGGGACCATCGTCAAGGGAGCCAATCAGGAGAACGCCGCCTACCCTTCCGGCCTATGCGCCGAAAGGACGGCAATGTTCTGGTGCAACGCCAATTATCCGGACAGGACGATGACTTCAATCGCGATTGTGGGAGGTTTCGGCGGTTCGTTGTCGGAGAGTCCTTGCTCGCCTTGCGGAGCCTGCCGTCAGGTGATGGCCGAGTACCAGACTCTGTCAGGCCGTCCGATGAGCGTTATTATGTACGGAACGAAGAAAACCTGGAAATTTGAGAAAGTTGACGATATCCTGCCATTCATTTTTGACAGTTTCAACGAAAAGTAGTATATTTGCAGTCAGGGAAAGTCGTACACGACCAGCTCCCTCTGAATTCCCCCAGGGTCGGAAGGCAGCAAGGGTAGGAGGTCGTAGCGGTGCGATGTGCTAAGCTTTCCCTTTTTTTGTCTTTATACCAGACGCATCTTGGCGTATTTCAGCAGCAGGAGTTTCTCGCCGTAGAGGTCGAAGGAGATCTTGGCCTTGAGGTCGGGAATCTTGCCGGTGATCTCAAGGATCTCGCCCTGGCCGAATCGGTTGTGCTCTATGCGCTGGCCTACCTTGAAGCCGGTCATCGGAGCGGGGACGAAATCTGTGTCGGAGATTTTCGGAGGTAGAGGGCGGTTGCGCAGAGCCTCGACCTTTGCCGCTGTGTCCGAAGTCTTTGGAGAGACGGACTTGCGTTCGTACCTCACGTTGCCGGATGCTCCATAGCGATTGCCTCCGTCCATCCCGTATCTGTTGCCTGAGCGGCTTGACGCCCCGTTCTCCGAGCCGCCTCCGAATCTGTCAGGCGAGCCGGAGCCGCTGTAGCGCCCTTGGCCGCCGAAGAATCTTCGCGTTCCGTGGCCGGAGTCGTTCCGATGTCCGGACCTTTGCGTGCCGAAACCTCCGAAGTCACTGAAATCGAAACTTTCGGAGTCATCGTCGGTAAGGATGTCGTTTCTCAGTGGATTGGCGATATATTCAGAGTCAATCTCTTTGATGAAGCGGCTTGGGGAGTTTGACTCGTGCTTTCCGTTGCGCATCCTGGTGTTGGCGAAAGAAAGGCAGACGGCCTTCTTGGCCCTTGTCATAGCGACGTAGAAGAGACGGCGCTCCTCCTCGATGTCGGACGGGGAAGCCAGCATCCCCCCTGAGGGGAACAGGTTCTCTTCCAGTCCGGCGACGAAGACATACGGGAACTCCAGGCCCTTGGCGGAATGCACTGTCATCAGGGCGATTTTGTTATTCGTGTCCTCCTCGTCCTCCACGTCCGCGTTGGACAGCAGGGAGATGTTCTCCAGGAACTCTCCGAGTGTGATGACCGGGTAGCTTGTCTCGTCGCCCTCCCCGGCCTGTTCTTCGGTTATGAGGTTGCGGAGGTATTCTTCTCTTTTTTCCTCGACGAAGTGGGTGACGCTGTTGACCAGCTCCTCGATGTTCGAGGCCCTGGACTGAGCCTCGATGGAAGGGTCGTTCTTGTAGAAGGCGTGCAGTCCGCAGGTGTCGGATATCCCGAGAGCCAGCTCGTCGGCATCAGTGTCGTCCACCTTCGCGGCAAAACCGTCGATCATCCCGCAGAACGAGCGGATCTTGGCGGCCGCGGCCGGTTTGAGTCCGTAGTCGGCGAACTTCTCTGAATATGCGGCCTTGAACAGAGAGCATTTCAGGTCGGACGCCATCTCCGCCAATGCGTTGAGCGAAGTGACGCCTATGCCGCGGGCCGGTGTGTTCACAATCCGTTTGAATGATTCGTCGTCGTTGATGTTCACCACCAGTTTAAGGTAGGCCATCATATCCTTGACCTCGGACCTGTCGAAGAACGAATTGCCGGAGTAGATCATATATGGCAGGTTCCTCTTTCTCAAAGCCTCCTCCAGAGCCCTTGACTGTGAGTTGGTTCTGTAGAGGATGGCGAAATCCTGGTACTGTGCGTGCTCCGACTGCATCCTTTCCACGATCCCTGACGCTATCGACACCGCCTCATCCTGCTCTGACCAGCTTTTCAGGAGACGTATCTTCTCACCTTCCTCCCCGACGGCCACACAGGTCTTGGGAATCCTGTTCTCGTTTTTGGCTATCAACGAATTGGCCGCGTTAACGATGTTTGAGGTAGAGCGGTAGTTCCTCTCCAGCCGGAAGATCCGGCATTCAGGATAGTCTTTCTTGAAATTCAGGATATTCTCGATCTTCGCCCCGCGGAAAGCGTAGATGGACTGCGAATCATCACCGACCACACAAATGTTTCTGTGAGTTTGAGCGAGCTTCTTCAGGATTACGTACTGGGCGAAGTTAGTGTCCTGGTACTCATCCACAAGAAAGAAGTCGAAACGGGACGCTATATCCTGGCAGGCTTCCGGAAAATCCCGGAGCAATATGTTCATATTCAGAAGTATGTCGTCGAAGTCCATCACGCCTGAGTTCTTGCATTTCTCGGCGTAGCGGGAGTAGATGTCGCAGATTCTCGGCTTGCGGGCGTGTGTGTCGTTGATTATCGCCTGCTGGTTGTTCCGGTAGGCCGAGGCTGTGACCAGATTGTTCTTGGCCATCGAAATCCGCGACAGGACATCCTTCGGCTTATATACCTTGTCGTCAAGTCCAAGCTCCTTTATACAAGCCTTTATTCCGCTCACCGAATCGCTGGTGTCGTAAATCGTGAACGAGGAAGGATAGCCGAGCGAACCGGCATATTCCCTTAGGAATCTGATGAATATGGAATGGAACGTCCCCATGTACAGCCTTCTGGCCTTCCGTTCGCCCACCATCACCGCGATTCTTTCCTTCATCTCCTTTGCCGCCTTCTTGGTGAAGGTCAGGGCCATTATCCGGGCGGGGTCGCATCCCCTTTCAAGTATGTAGGCAATCCTGCTTGTCAGTACCCTTGTCTTACCGGATCCCGCGCCTGCGACTATAAGCACCGGCCCGTCAACGCTGCCGACCGCTTCCTTCTGCTCCGCGTTCAGGCCTTCAAAAATAGAGCTGTCATTCTTTTCCATATCGGGGACGAAAATACGAAAAATTCTCAAATAAAATGAGTATCTTTGCGAGTTGTAACAAAATTACGGTTGTATTACAATCAACATTAATCATATGTCAAACATCATCGATTTGAAAAAGGGTTTGAACATTCCGATCAGCGGAGCGGCGACCCTAGAAGCAAAGAAGACGATCGTGCCTGACGTGATTGCCATCAAACCGACGGATTTCAAGGGTCTTACCCCTCGTCTTCTCGTCAAGGAGGGCGACAAGGTTCTGGCAGGATCCCCTGTTTTGGCAGACAAGCAGCATCCGGACATTCTCCTTACCTCTCCCGTAAGCGGAACGGTACATGAGATCGTCAGGGGTGAGAAGAGAAAGCTCCTTGCTTTGCTCGTGAAAGCCGACGGCTCCAATGAGGCCGTTGATTTCGGAGTCAAGAATCCTTCCGGCCTAAAGGCCGGGGAGGTTAAGGAAGCCCTTCTGAACAGCGGTCTGTGGCCATCCATCATTCAGAGGCCTTATGGAATCATCGCCGATCCGGCTTTGGAACCTAAGGCTATTTTCGTGTCCGCATTCTCTACAGCCCCACTTGCCGCGGACTGTGAGTTCGCCTTCAAGGACGATGTCGCCGCCATCCAGACTGCGGTCACCGCTGTGTCCAAGCTCGCGAAGGTACACATCTGCGTGAACAGCGAGGCGTCCGCTTTCGCCAAACTCACCGACGCTACCGTTCACGTTGTCAACGGAAAGAAGCATCCGGCAGGCAATGTCGGCGTGCAGATCAGCCAGATTTCCCCTATCAAGAAAGGAGAGACCGTCTGGACTCTGTCACTGCTTTCGTTGGCCGCCATCGGCAGACTGTTCAGCACGGGCAGGCTCGACCTGACCCGCAAGGTTGCCGTGACCGGTCCGGCCGCCAAGGATCCTTCCTACGTAGTTACCGTTCCCGGAGCGCCTGTCAAGGCTCTCAAGGGCTTTTGTGACACCGATGTCGAGGTACGTTTCATCAGCGGAGACGCGCTTTCCGGCGAGAATGTCGGCGAGAACGGCTTCCTCGGCTACTTCGACAATCAGGTCACACTGATTAGAGAAGGCCGTGAAAGAGAAGTTCTCGGCTGGGCCAAGCCATTTAGGTTTAATCAGTTCAGTTCTTCAATGACCTATTTCTCTTGGCTTCTTCCGAAGAAGAGGTACAATATGGACACCAACACCCACGGAGGCGTGCGCGCGTTCGTGGTCTCAGATGTATATTCAAAGGTTCTCCCTATGGATCTTTTCCCTGTCTATCTGATCAAGGCCTGCCTTGCCGGAGACATCGAGAAGATGGAGCAGTTCGGAATCTATGAGGTCCTTCCTGAGGACTTCGCCCTTTGCGAGTTCGTGGATCCTTCTAAGAACGACATCCAGGCCATCATCGCCAAGGGAATCGACCTTATGATCAAGGAAATGGCATAAAGGATTATCGCTATGGAAGAAAACACAGTAAAACCAGGCCTTTTCGAAAAAGGCGGTAAGTTGGGGTGGCTGCATTCTACCTGGGATGCCTTTGACACCTTCCTCCGCGTTCCTGCTACTGTGACCGCCAAGGGCGCTCACGTCAGGGATGCCGTTGACATCAAGAGAATTATGATTATCGTCGTGCTGGCAGCCGTTCCCGCGGCCCTGTTCGGAATGTGGAACGTGGGTTATCAGCACAACCTTGCCGTGGGTGATCTCCCGGGATTCTGGAACCAGTTCTTCTGGGGACTCCTCAAGGTTCTTCCTTTGTACCTTGTCTCCTACATCGTAGGTCTCGGTATCGAGTTCGCCTCCGCACAGATCAAGGGTGAGGAGGTCAACGAGGGCTACCTCGTCTCCGGAATGCTCATTCCTTTGATAGTGCCTGTGGACGTTCCGCTCTGGATGCTTGCAATCGCCGTGGCCTTCGCCGTCATATTCGGCAAGGAAGTGTTCGGCGGCACCGGCATGAACTTCCTTAACCCGGCTCTTCTCTGCCGCGCGTTCCTGTTCTTCTCCTATCCGACAGCAATGTCCGGTTCGGAAGTATGGGTGGCGAGCCGCTGCGGAGCCGACGCCATCTCCGGCGCCACTCCTCTGTCCTATCTTTCTGATGGTCAGGGCGCTCTTGAGGCTATCAACAACGCCGGATTCAACTTCTGGAATATGTTTGCGGGAACCATTCCGGGTTCTGTGGGCGAGACTTCGGTTATCGCGATTCTCATCGGTGCTGTCATCCTGATCTGGACCGGTGTCGCAAGCTGGAAGATTATGCTTTCCTCTGTCGCCGGCGGACTCCTCATCGGGTGGCTTGCCAATGTCTGCGGAGCGACTGACGTTCCTGCCTGCTACCAGCTCGTTATGGGCGGTTTCGCTTTCGGTACCGTATTCATGGCCACCGATCCTGTCACCTCAGCCCAGACCGAGACCGGAAAATGGATCTACGGATTCCTTGTCGGCGCTCTCTGCGTGATTGTCAGAATGTTCAACCCGGGTTATGCCGAGGGTATGATGCTGGCTATCCTCCTTATGAACACATTCGCTCCTCTCATCGACCACTACGTTACTTCAGCGGCGACGAAGAGAAGGGCAAAAAAGGTCACAATCGCTTAATCATCAAGGAATATGAATACTAACGGTAACGCATATACTGTAATCTACACGACAATAGTCGTGGCCCTTGTCGCAGCGATTCTCGCCGTTGTGTCGATGGCTCTCAAGCCAAAGCAGGATGCCAACGTCAAGGCTGAGACCATCAGCCAGATGCTGACCGCAGCCCAGTTCTACACAAAGGACGAGTGCGGCGAGATGGGAAACGACAAGGTTCTGGAGGCATATTCACAGAACATCAAGGAGGCCTACACCATCGGTCTTGATGGCAAGAAGGTCCGTGACCTCAACACTGATGTCAGGAACATCGAGCTTCAGGACGGACTCAAGGCTCAGAACAAAAACATAAAAAACGGCGCGGACGCCGATCTTCCCGTCTATGTCTTTGAGAAGGAAGGAAAGGCAGTGACCGTGGTTCCCGCTTACGGAGCGGGTCTATGGGGACCTATCTGGGGATATATCGCCCTTGACGAGGATCTCAGGACCATCGTAGGCGCCTACTTCGACCACGAGAGCGAGACCCCGGGTCTTGGAGCCAAGATCAAGGACGACCCGTCCTTCAGGGAGCAGTTCATCGGCAAGAAGGTCAATGTCGCTTCCGATCCGGTCTTCGGTGTTGTCAAAGTCGGCTCTCAGGCTGATCCTTCAAGCTCCGTGGATGCCATCACCGGCGCTACAATGACTTGCAAAGGACTCGGCGAGGCCATCGCGTTCTGGCTCAAGGCCTACGTTCCTTTCCTTTCCTCAGCCGCTCCGGCCGAGGGAGTATGTGACAAAAACGACGGAGCGTGTGATGACGCCGAGCCGTGCGCCGATTTCACTGCAACTGAATAATTAAGGAGGAAGTAATATGAATAAAGAACTCAAAGAAACGATTCTTAACCCTATTTTCAAGGGCAATCCTATCACTGTCCTTGTCCTGGGTATCTGCTCCTCCCTTGCTGTTACGGTCGAGCTTAAGGGAGCTTTGGTTATGGCTCTTTCCGTCACGATTGTCACCGGCCTTTCCAGCCTTGTGCTCTCAATGATGAGAAACACCATCCCTAACCGTGTGCGAATCATCGTGCAGCTTGTTGTTGTCGCCCTCATGGTAATCCTCGTCGACCAAGTCCTCAAGGCATACGCCTACGGGATTGAGAAGCAGCTTTCGGTTTACATCGGTCTTATCATAACCAACTGTATCGTGATGGGACGTATCGAGGCCTTCGCACTCGGCAACAAGCCTGTTCCGTCTCTGCTTGACGGTCTGGCCAACGGTGTCGGCTACGGACTTATCCTCATCGTAGTGGCTTTCTTCCGCGAGCTTTTCGGTTCCGGCACATTGTTCGGAATGAGGGTGATCCCTGAAAGCTTCTACTCCGCGGGCTATGTCGATAACGGACTTGTGATCCTCCCTCCGATGGCGCTGATTCTCATCGGCTGCATCATCTGGATCCAGAGGAGCATCCAGAAGGATCTTCAGGAATAATAACGACAAAGACAAATACTGATTATGGAATATTTAAGCTTATTCGTAAAGTCAATATTCGTTGACAATATGATTTTCGCATACTTCCTTGGTATGTGCTCATACCTGGCGGTATCGAAAAATGTGAAGACAGCTTCCGGTCTTGGTGTCGCTGTTATTTTCGTCCTTCTTGTGACATTGCCGATCAACTATCTCCTTTACAAGCATGTGCTGTCTCCTGACGCTTTGTTTAAAGGTGTGGACCTGAGCTTCCTCAGCCTCATCATATTCATCGCCGTCATCGCGGCCTTCACGCAGCTTGTGGAAATGATAGTCGAGAAGTTCGCCCCGGCGCTGTATGCGTCGCTTGGTATATATCTTCCGCTGATTGCCGTCAACTGTGCGATTCTCGGTGGTTCGCTCTTTATGCAGAACAAGGATTTCGCTAATGTCGGCGAGGCTTCCGTATATGCGCTCGGTTCCGGTATCGGCTGGTTCCTCGCCATCGTGACGCTCGCCGCGATCAGGGAGAAGATGTCCTACTCGAAGGTTCCCGCGGGACTCAGGGGCATCGGTATCACATTCATCACCGTAGGTCTTATGGCTATGGCCTTTATGACCTTTATGGGACTCACAATCTAAAAGGAGGCGGAGACTATGTTTTCAACAGTAATTTCAGCAATCATCACAATTGTGATTGTGACCGTTGTCCTGGTCGCCTTGCTTCTTTATGTTAAGATCAAGCTCACACCAGACGGTACGGTCAAGATCGACATCAACAACGGCAAGAAGACTCTCGACGTCCCTCAGGGCGGTGACCTTATGCATACACTCGCTGACCAGAAGATTTTCCTTCCGTCCGCTTGCGGCGGCAAGGCCAACTGCGGCCAGTGCAAGGTTCAGGTTCTTGAGGGTGGCGGAACAATTCTTCCTACCGAGGTCGGCTTCTTCAGCCGCAGGCAGATCAAGGACGGCTACAGACTCGGATGCCAGGTCAAGATCAAGGAGAATATGAAGATCCAGATTCCTGAGTCAACTCTCAGCGTCAAGAAACTTGAGTGCGAGGTAATCTCAAACAAGAATGTGGCTACCTTCATCAAGGAGTTCACAGTCAAGCTTCCTGAAGGTGTTCATCTCGACTTCAAGTCCGGTGAGTACATCCAGATCGACATCCCTGCCTATGACCTTGACTTCTCCACTATAGATGTGGATGACATCTATAAGGGCGACTGGGAGAAGTACGGATTCTTCGGAATCAAGACCAAGAATGAGGTCCCTACCGTAAGGGCTTACTCGATGGCCTCTTATCCTGCCGAGGGCGACATCATCAAACTGAACGTGCGTATCGCTACCCCTCCGTTTGACAGAAACCAGCCTAAGGGAGTCTTCAAGATGCTTCCGGTTCCTCCTGGAGTAGGCTCATCCTACGTATTCACCCGCAAACCGGGTGACAAGGTGTGGATCTCCGGTCCGTTCGGTGAGTTCCTTCTTCCGAAGAACGATCCTGATTCTCAAGAATATATCTTTGTCGGCGGTGGCGCCGGTATGGCTCCTCTCCGCAGCCATATCATGCATCTGTTCAAGACTCTCAAGACAAAGCGCGAGGTTCATTTCTTCTATGGCGCCCGTAGCCTTGTCGAGGCATTCTATCTTGAGGACTATGCCGAGATCGAGAAGGAGTTCCCTAACTTCCACTTCCATCTGGCCCTTGACCGTCCTGATCCTGCGGCTGATGCAGCGGGAGTCAAGTACACGGCCGGTTTTGTGCACAATGTGATGTTCGAGACTTACCTCAAGGATCACGACGCTCCGGAGGATATCAAGTACTTTATGTGCGGACCTCCTATGATGGTCGCTTCCGTAAACAAGCTTCTTGACAATCTCGGAGTTCAGCCGGAGAGCATTCTCTATGATAATTTCTCGTAAATGAGATGATTATATGATATCAGCGAAGGGGTGACTAAAGAATCATTTTAGCCACCCCTTTTCTTTTGTCGTTCATACTCGGTCATGTTATCTCACCTTTTGGAACATTGTGAATGCTTTTCCCGCCCACTTAGCTCGCCTCCTTCTCGGGTACGGACGTAACTTGTCGAGAGTGATATTCTCCCGTTGTGACCGAATCTGACAGACACCGAAGAAACGTAAAGTGGCAGGCTGTTTTTGAATGTCCGTGTGATTTTCAGCTATGTGGCGTGTAATTGAAACTGTTTTCCTAAATTTGCGATATGATTGATAAAAAAGTACAGATGATGGATGCCGGTATGGTACTTTTCACGAGTGAAAAGCCATTCGGTACAGTGTTAGGCGGCATAAAGGCTGAGATGTCCGGATACGGTGTTGTAAAGAGGGCGAATGAGATTTCGGACGGGGATATTCCTGACACGACAGGTGAGTGCGACCTTTTCGTGGATTGGTCCACACCTTTTCGTTGGAGGGCCATATCCTGTAAGCTGGAGGACGCCGGAACCGCAGGCCGAAATGATGACGGTGAAGAGATGCGGCGCTATGCCGCTTCATTCAAGGAGGGCAACAGGAACAGAGGAGTCAAAGTGACTCTTGTTATTGCAAGTGCTGTGGCAGTCATAGTGGCCGGCCTGCTTGGCATTGACGGTGTTCCCGGAATATTCACACTCGCCGTATCGATCGCTCTTTCCGTGGCTATCCTCATCTTCGGTCTCAGGCCAAGCCTTAAGGCTCAGAAAGCGGTGAAGAGTCTTATGGGTATAGTCTCTCAGGCCAAGTGATTCTCTGCAGGAACCGTTCCTGCCTATAGAGAAAACGAGGCATTTTCGACCTTTTTTACCTAATATTAAGAAAAACAACATAAAAAACCGTTTCATATAGTTGTTTTATTTGAAAGAATTTGTATATTTGACGTGAAGTTTTTCATAGTTTAAGTTTAGGTTAAGTAGTGGGGTGAACGCAGTGAATGCGTTTGCCCCATGAAATTTTGCTTTGAACCGCTTTCTCTGAATGCTCAAAGAATATTATTTCTGAAACAAACATTAATTTTCGTTTATTACAGGAAAGTATTTTTGTTTCTTTTTATTATTTCTGTTTGGTAGGCATACTTTTGCAGACGGCCCGCAACGGTGCGGACCGTAAAATCTTTCTGCTATGAAGAATCTTATCAGAATTCTTTCGAACGCCACTCTAATCGGTGGTCTGTTGATGACAGCGATGACGCTTTCCTGCAACAAGGTCCCTTCCGAAAATGCTCAGGGCTGCTTAAGCTGGAACTTTTCCCGGCTGCCCTACACAAGAGCGTCGGTAGACTTGCCGGACACGGATGCGTTCGTCCTTACCGTAAGGAATTCAGCCGGAGAAGTTCTCTATGACGGAGCGTACGGTGACTCCCCGGAATCCATTCTGGTCAATCCAGGGAGCTACACGGTCAAGGCTGTTTCCCTTGAGTTTGACAAACCGGAGTTCTCCGCTCCCCAGTTCGGAGACGAACAGGTGGTTGTTGTCCAGTCCGGCACAACTACAAACGCGCGGCTGAACTGTGTGCAGCTTAATTCCGGACTTCGTTTGCGCCTTGGCTCGGACTTTAAGGCCGCCTATCCCAACGGCTCGGTGTCGGTCTCTTCAGCCGACGGCGCTCTGACTTATGTTAGAACCGAAAATCGTATCGGCTATTTCAACCCGGGGAATGTCTCGGTCGCTCTTGATGACGGAAACACCACGAAAGTACTGCTGACCCGTTTTCTTGAGTCAGGCGAGATTCTGAGTCTGGGAATATCCTGCCCCTCATCTGTCGTCCCGCCTGAACCCGAACAAGGAGGCACTCTGTCGATTGTCCTTGATACGAGCCGCGTGTGGAACAGCTATGACTATGAGATAGGATCGGGCCAGGACGCGGATCCGGGCGCATCTATCTTAACAGCCTACGGAATAGGTCAGGCCAAAGAGCACATCGGGGAAAAAGGTGTGTGGGTCAGAGGCTTCGTTGTTGGAGGTGACCTGTCATCGGCAAAAGAGGGGATTTCATTCTCTGCTCCATTCACATCGATGACCTGCATCGCCATCGCTGCCAGGTCTTCTGTCAGGTCAAAAAGCTCGTGCCTGTCCGTCAAACTGCCCAAAGGCGAAATCCGCACCGAGCTGAATCTGGCCGATCATCCGGAACTGATAGGTCGGAAGATATTCCTGAAAGGAGACTTGATCGAAGCCTATTTCGGCATTCCTGGGGTCGAGAATATTACCGAGTATGTCTTGAAATAACGTTCAATCAAATAATTAACTTGTATGAAAAACAAACTGAACAGGATGGCTCCTGCCATCGTGCTGGCATTGCTTTGCCCATTGGCGGGGCATTCACAGACCAAGCCTGCTTCCAGAACATGGGAATTCGGACTCGGAGGAGCGGCTATGAACATCACCCGGAACACTGTGTCTGATTTTCGTCAGACAACAGGTGGGGACTACATCTTCAATTTGGAGGAGAAGATGCTGTATGGCGGTGTGGAGTTATATTCGGCAGTAGAGCTGAAACGTTGGCTTTATGCTGATTTTCAGGGGACTCTCGGTCTTGCCAGATACTTCGACGCAGACAGGATAAGGCAAGGATATTCGTTGATGGCCGGTCCTGGTGTGCAATTCCGGCCATTTGTGAACAGTGGCTGGATCCAGCCGTATCTCAGATTCGGGGTCAATCTTTATTGCAAGAATTTTCCGATGTCGTATTACGGACAGTTCGAAGGAGATGTCACCAAAGAGGCTATGTGGCGTGCCGAGGATGCCTGGAACAAGGGATATACCTTCGATTCGGACACATTTCTCCCTTTGTCTGCCGGAGTCGGTGTCATAGGATGGATGAGCAACAGGGTTGGTTTGCGTATTCAGGGAATGTACAATCGCTCGTTGGGTACAGACGGAATCAATTTCGTCCAGGCTTCCGCTGGGATTGTGCTCAGGCTGGGAGGACCTGACAAGCATAAGTCCTCAGCTGACCGCTACATTCCATCGCATCTTGATGAATATGCCGGTTTCTATCCTCATCAGGTGGCCGAAAAAGAGGTGGTCAGGGAAATCCCTGTGGAAGTCATCCGTGAGGTCATAAAGGAAGTCCCGTCAGAGAAAACACTGGCAGAGATGATGGACAACATCGTGTTTGACTTTGACAAGGCTACGTTAACGGCTGATTCCCAGTTTGTTTTGGATGACATATCGAACACTTTGGCCAATTTCCCGGACACTCGTTTTCTTGTGGCGGGTTACACGGATGCAAAAGGGACCGACGAGTATAATGACGTGTTGTCCCTCGCGCGGGCAAAGGCTGTGTATGATGCGCTTTTGTCAAGAGGTATTCAGGCCTCGAGGCTTTCTTACCGGGGCTTTGGCAAGCGGATGGCGATTGTCCCTGAATCGGCTTCCGACGAGCAGCGTGAGGGAGACCGCAAGGTTGTAATAGAAAGAGTGACTTCAGAATCTCTGTGGAATTATCTTAATCAACAATAAACAATATTCATTTATGAAAAATCGATTCAGATTATTGGTTGCGGCGCTCGTGGGAGTGTCTGCGGTGCTTTCCTGTAATTCAATTGAGGTGACAATGCCTGTAGGACCTAAGGGTGAACAAGGTATTCAAGGCCTGCCCGGCAAGGATGGACTCTCCGCATACGAGCTGTGGGTCAAGGCTGTACAGGAAAAGAAAATTGACTATAATGGTTCAACAGACATTACTCATTTCTTCCTTTTCCTGAAAGGTAAGGATGGCGTTGACGGCAAAGATGGTGTCGATGGTAAGGATGGAACTGATGGAGTGGACGGAAAGTCTGCATACGAGCTGTGGAAGGAATATGTGGCCTCAGGAGTCAGCGATCCTCATAATCCTGGAACGCAGTGGGACAAGACTAAGATATCTATGGCAGATTTCTATTGGTTTCTGACAGGAGATGATGGCGCTGATGGACTTATTCCTTATATTAAAGATGGGAACTGGTGGATTGGGAAAACCGATACCGGTGTCAAGGCCAGAGGCGACAAGGGTGACAAGGGTGACAAAGGTGAAAAGGGAGATAAAGGAGACAAAGGCGACAAGGGCGATAGTGGCAATGACGGAGTAGACGGTCAAAGCGCATATGAAATGTGGAGGCAGTTTGTCCGTGAGACTATCGAATCCGGAGGCAAAGTGACTGACCCTAACGGAAACGAAATCTCTTTGTCTGACCTGTCGATTCAAAAATTCTTCCAATATCTGACCGGTAAGGCCGGAGCCAAAGGAGAAAAAGGTGACAAGGGAGATACAGGAACAGACGGCAAGGACGGAGCTGACGGTAGAGATGGTAAGGATGGAAAAGATGGTGCCGACGGTAATGACGGAAAGAATGGCCTTACACCAGAGATCGATTCCATGACCGGAGAGTGGATTCTTGTGAACAAAGAAACCAGAGATACCATATTCACGCATATCGTGGCGAAAGGACGCGACGGAAAAGACGGCGTTGACGGAAAAGACGGTCTGGACGGTAAGGACGGAGCCGACGGCAAGGACGGTATTAACGGCAAGGATGGTACTGATGGAAAAGACGGCCTTGATGGAAAGGATGGCGACACGCCTTATGTAGGTTCAAACGGGAACTGGTGGATCGGCGGCATTGACACCGGAATCAAGGCGCAGGGGGCGAAGGGTGACACTGGCGCTCCAGGATCGGACGGAAAAGACGGTAAGGACGGAGCCGATGGTAAGGA
>CAYMOB010000033.1:0-25410 GCA_964391955.1 uncultured Muribaculaceae bacterium
TTCCTTATAAAGAAATCAACGCTCTCATTTTTCGTTCTCGGTACTTTGTTGTACTTCCTTCAGTCTTTTCAATGAACTTGTTGTTGTTTTTCAGGTTGAACTCAGAGTTCCGTTCCTGAAGCGGGTGCAAAGGTAGTACTTTTTTCTTTCCCTCCAAACTTTTTTCGACTTTTTTTTGACAATAGTTTTCAACAAACAGGTGTTGAAATGCAGCATAAACCGATGTAAGCCTCAGAGCTTGCGGCGCTTGCATACAAGTAAAAAAATCGGCCACCAGAACTCGTCTGAAGCCGATTTTTATACGAGGCTGTTTAAAAATCAGGGAAACCCGCGAAACTCATAAGAAACTTTCAAGGCTGTCCCGTATGAGAATTCTCACCCGAACAGGCTTCTTGCCCCTTATAGGACAAAAAAGGTTCATCAATTGCCGCCAGCTGCGACAATCAGACCAAGACCGGCAAGGAAAAAGCAGAACATCGCGCCGAGAAGGCGATATACAGCCTTGTCGGATCCCTTGAATTCCTTCCACACGAAGACTCCCCAGATGGCGGCAACCATTGGAGCGCCCTGTCCGAGCGCATAGGACACAGAGGCTCCCGCCTTTCCTGCGGCAATATAGCTGAGTGCCGTACCAAGACACCAGATGCAGCCTCCAAGCATCCCGACAAGGTGAGTCCTGCCCCCTCCTTTGAAATATTCAGCCATTCTGACAGGCGCTCCTTGGAATGGCTTTTTCATCACTATAGGCCCGAAAATGAAATGGCTTGCAAGGACGGCGAGACTGAACACGACTATGGCGGTGTAAGGGCCGACACGGCCTGCCTCCATATTCGCAAAATCCTTAAGATCCATCGCCTTCATCACAAATGACGAGAAAAACGACATCACGACACCGGCGACGACGGCAAGGATTATACCCTTGCGCTGGTCTGCCTCGCTGACCTCGGCGCCGCCGGCTTTCCTGCCGGAAGCGACACCGTTAAGTATAACGGCGACCACGACAAGAGCCACGCCTATCCCCAGCAATGTAAGGTTACTGTTAAGGGCTCCCTGGGATGTCTCGACCCTCAGGTTGTTGATGACGCCAAGGACAAGGGCGAGACCGCAGCCGACCGGAAAGGCGACTGACATTCCGGCAATGGAGGTGGAAGCGCTGAGGCAGATATTTGAAAGGTTGAATATCACGCCTCCTATTATAATACTGATAATGGCCGAACAGTCAGCCTGCGCAAGGTCTTTGAAAAAAGGACGGCCTTCCGGGCCAAAAGAACCGAGCGTAAGCGCAAGGAGCAAAGAAAATATGACCATACCGATCACATAGTCCCAGTAGAAAAGCTCATATCTCCAACTTTTCGCGGCGAGTTTCTGAGTGTTCCCCCAGGAACCCCAGCAAAGCATAATGATGAAGCAGAGAAACACTGCCAGACCATAACTGTTTACGATAAACATAATATTAGTGTTATTTAAGATTGGACATTCACGGTCATCGGGTCATAAAGGCGTCAGCCTCGGCCCTCGAAGGAATGGCGGTCTGCGCCCCTATCTTCGTAACGGAAAGAGCCGACACGGCGGAAGCGAATTCGGCGGCCTCCTTGAGCGACTTGCCTTCCGATAAAGCCACACAGATTGAACCGCAATATGTATCCCCGGCTCCTGTGGTATCGACCGCATTGACCTTACAGGCCTGCACAAGCCGCGGCTCGCCGCCGTCAAGTATTAGCGACCCTTTGCTTCCCATAGTCACAATCATCTTGCCCACGCCTTTGTCAAGCAATACTTTGGCGGCGGCGACAGCGGATTCCTTGTCAGTGACAGTCATCCCGGAAAAAGAGGCGAGTTCGGTCTCGTTCGGGATAAACAGTGAAATGTATTTGAATATCTCTTCCGGGAGCTCGGCGTACGGAGCCGGATTCAGCACAACCATCGCCCCCGCCTCATATGCGATCCTTGCCGCATTAAGCACGGCAGGGACAGGAATCTCAAGCTGCATCAAAAGAATGTCGCAGGACTTCAGAGCCGGTTCGGAGACCTTGATGTCCTCGTCCGAAAAATCCAGATTCGCTCCGGAAGCCACAACTATGCTGTTCTCGGCATCATTGTCAACCGTGACAAGAGCCACCCCGGAAGGCATATCCGAGCGCAGGACTCCGCTGACATCGATTCCCTCAGCCTCATAATGCCTGAGTGAGTTGTCTCCGAAAACGTCCTTACCTACCTTACATATAAAGGAGACGTCACCTCCCACTCTCTTGGCGGCCACGGCCTGATTCGCACCCTTTCCTCCGGCACTCATTGTGAAAACCCCACCGAGAACAGTCTCTCCGGGAGCCGGAAGCACAGGTGTCTTCACTGTCATATCCGTGTTGCTGCTTCCTAATACAAGTATCTTCCGCATATTCATTGATTATTATAAGAAGCCGTCTGGATAGGTCCGCCTGATTCACCGGAAGTGAAAAAGGGATTACACCCTTCGATGCAGAATTGCCGGAGCATAGGCCGGCGCCGCGGGGAGCAAAGGGGAAACCTCCACATCAAGGAACATTAAGACATATTCAAACCGCACATTAATTATCAGTGGCTTTAATATAATGCTAAAACGTTAGCGCGATTATTACTATCGGCGTTAAAGATAAATAAAAAACAACAGAATCCGAGTATCATAAGCGATTTTTTTTGATTTTATCATCATTTCCGGATCCAAGACAACCCGGGCGGCGACAGAAGGGGTTGCGGGGAAACCATTCTCCGTATTCCAAAAGACTGTCATCCAAGCGAGTAGGAGCAGCAAAAAAAAGAGCATGTGGTTAAAAACCACACGCTCTTCTATTAGTAACAATCTCAATACTACATCATTCCGCCGGCCGGCATCGCAGGAGCGGCAGGCTCCTTCTCTGGAATGTCAACGATACCGCATTCGGTGGTAAGGAACATTCCGGCTACGGAAGCGGCGTTCTCAAGAGCCACGCGGGCAACCTTGGTCGGATCGATCACTCCGGCCTCGAGCATATTGACGAATTCGTCTGTACGGGCATTGTAACCGAAGTCACCGTCATTCTCACGAATCTTCTGGATGATGACGCTGCCGTCAACTCCGGCGTTCTGAGCGATCTGGCGGAGAGGCTCCTCAATGGCACGGGCGATGATGTGGATACCGGTGGTCTCGTCATCGTTCTCACCCTTGAGATTCTTAAGAGCCTCGGCGGCGCGGATGTAAGAGACTCCACCTCCAGGAAGATAGCCTTCCTCGACAGCGGCGCGGGTAGCGTTGAGAGCGTCCTCAACCCTGTCCTTCTTCTCCTTCATCTCTATCTCGGAACCGGCTCCGACATAGAGGACAGCGACTCCTCCGGCGAGCTTGCCGAGTCTTTCCTGAAGCTTCTCCTTATCATAGTCAGACGTGGTGTTCTCGATCTGCTTGCGGATCTGAGCCACTCTGTCAGCGATGGCCTCCTTGTCTCCGGCACCGCCCACGATGGTGGTGTTGTCCTTTGTAATCGTGACTTTCTCAGCCTTGCCGAGCATATCAGGAGTGGTGTTCTCAAGAGTGAAGCCCCTCTCCTCGGACACAACGATAGCGCCTGTAAGGGTGGCGATGTCCTGGAGCATCTCCTTACGACGGTCACCAAAGCCAGGGGCCTTTACAGCCGCGATCTTCAACGTCCCGCGAAGCTTGTTGACAACCAATGTGGTCAAAGCCTCTCCATCAACATCCTCGGCGATGACGAGAAGTGACCTGCCCTCGCGAGCGATCGGCTCGAGGATAGGAAGCAAATCCTTCATCGTGGAGATTTTCTTGTCGGTGATGAGGACGGAAGTGTCATCCAGCACAGCCTCCATCTTGTCGGAATTAGTCATAAAGTAAGGAGAGATGTAACCTCTGTCGAACTGCATACCCTCGACAACCTTGACCTCGGTCTCGGTGCCCTTGGCCTCCTCGACAGTAATCACGCCGTCACCCTTTACCTTGGACATGGCGTCGGCGATGAGCTTGCCGATCGCTCCGTCGTTGTTGGCGGAAATCGCGCCGACCTGCTCAATCTTGGAATAGTCGGCTCCAACCTTCTTGCTGTTCTTCTTAAGCTCGGCGACAACAGCGGCGACAGCCTTGTCGATACCTCTCTTGAGATCCATAGGGTTGGCTCCGGCTGTGACATTCTTCAGTCCCACATTGATGATGGCCTGGGCGAGAACGGTAGCGGTTGTGGTACCGTCACCGGCCTGCTCGTTGGTCTTGGAAGCCACTTCCTTGACCATCTGCGCACCCATATTGGCATATCTGTCAGCGAGTTCAACCTCTTTGGCGACGGTAACTCCGTCCTTGGTGACCTGAGGTGCGCCGAATTTCTTGTCAATCACAACATTGCGTCCCTTAGGACCAAGAGTGACCTTCACAGCGTCCGCGAGAGCGTCAGCTCCTTCCTTCATCTTTGAGCGGACATCAACATCGAATTTTATTTCTTTAGCCATAATAAATTCCTCCTTATATCAATTACAGAATAGCCAGAATGTCTGACTGTTTTACGATAAGATATTTCTTGCCCTCAACGGTAACCTCCGTGCCGGCATATTTGCCATAGATGACCTCGTCACCAACCTTGACCTCCATAGGTTCATCCTTCTTGCCGGGACCTGCGGCGATCACTTTGCCTTCCTGAGGTTTCTCTTTTGCTGTATCAGGAATATAAAGTCCTGAAGCTGTCTTTGTCTCAGCCTCCTTAGGCTCAACCAAGACTCTATCTGCCAATGGTTTGATCATAATATAAAGTTTTTAATGTTTTAAAATCTTCGCTCCGGCTCACTCCGGAGACGCAATGACAAAATCAAAGGACGTGCCATCAGACAGACTCTGCCATTTTGTCACTGTCGGCATATTCACAAATCACCTTTGATTAAACGGAAAGAATTCCTAAATTTGGAGATTCGGGAATATGACCGACACACTCCTATATATTTAAGGTATAGAAAATGAAACCATACGCAAAAACTATCATCGCCATCATGTCAGCACTGCTGCTGACCATAAGCTATTCATCGTGCAGCCGCTTCAGCAGAAGCAAAGGGCAGAGCACCGAATTCGCCACATTCATCAAAGCATACACAGGCGGAATAATATCGGACAAATCCACCATACGCATAGAACTTGCGTCCGACATACAGGACGCGACGCCGGGAGCGGACCTCAAGGACGGGATACTCACCTTCACCCCGTCCGTGAAAGGAACGGCGAGATGGGTGTCTTCTAATATGATAGAGTTCATTCCGGGAAGCGGGGCGCTCAGACCCGGGCAGTCATACACCGGGAAACTCCGGCTGGACAAAATCCAGAAAGTCGGAGACAAAAAATTCAACAAATTCAGTTTCAAGTTCTTGGTGGCCATAAAGGAGGCCGTGCTTTCTGTGGACGAGATCACAATCACCGCCGCCTCTCCGGACAAAGCCAGCGTGGAAGGGACAATCTCCCTGACAGAGGAACTTCCACTGGAGAAGGTTCAGGCAATGCTTGAATATGACTATGCTGACCGCGGCGCGGAAGTCAATGTGACCGCAGGCATGGATCCAAGGACTTTTCATTTCGAGATTATCAATCTGCCGAGAGACACAAAGGACAGGCAGCTGAAGATAAGCCTGAAGCCGGGAGACACCGGTTTTGTAACGGACTCCAGACTGGATATCGCCATTCCGGCGATGAATGACTTCAAGGTTCTGGGAGCCGAGATGGTGCAGGCCGACGACCCGTACATCGACATCTATTTCACAGAGGCTCTTGAGGACGTGGATGACAACTCCGGTCTTTTCACTCTGGAGGGAGTGGGGCGCAGTTATATACAGGCAGAGAACGCCCACGTAAAAGTGTTCTACGAGAATCCGGAGGACGGACATGTCACCCTGAACATTTCCAAGGCCGTAAAGTGCCACGACGGAACGAGACTTGGGCAGGATTATGTCCAGAAATTTTCCGCCACACAGCACAAACCGGCGGTCGAGATTCCGATAACCGGTTCGATACTTCCGGATTCGAAAGAGCTTGTCCTTCCATTCAAGGCAGTCAATCTCAATGCCGTTGACATCAAAATCATACAGATTTACGAAGATAACGTCCTTACTTTCCTTCAGGAGAATTCCCTGTCCGGGAGCAACTCCCTGAGGCGTTGCGGAAGGCTTGTCTATAAGAGATGTGTACGGCTGGACTCCGACCCGTCAAAGAACCTGCACAAATGGCAGGACTATTCCATCGACCTATCCGGGCTTTTCAAGCAGGAGCCGGGAGCGATCTACCGCATCAGACTGTCTTTCCAGCAGGAATATTCAGTCTTCGGCAAAGAGGATTCCTTCAGGAGCGGGACTCCGTCCGACAAGATGGTAAGCCTTTCTTCCGAAGGTGTGACCGAAGAGGACGACAAGGAATGGGACAAGCCATATCCGTACATCTACGAGAGTTTCTACGATTGGGATGAATACAACTGGGAAGACAGGGACAATCCTCTAAAGCCGACCTACTATATGGAAGAAGAGAGATTTCCGGCCATCAATCTGCTGACCTCAAATCTCGGAATCATTGTAAAATACGCCGGAGGAGACAGAATCTGGGTCAGCGTCAGCGACATACTCAGTACAGACCCTGTGTTCAACTCCGAACTTTATGTCTACAGCTACCAGCTTAAGGAAATCGGCTATGCCAAGACAGGGACTGACGGAATGGCAGAGATTGTGCTTTCCGGAAAACCGTTCGTTGTTGTCGCGAAAAGAGGCGGCGCCACCAGCTACCTGAAAGTGAGCGAGGGAGATCAGAAATCCCTGAGCAGGTTCGATGTCGGTGGGAAAACTCTGGAGAATGGTCTGAAGTCTTTCATCTATGGAGAGAGAGGGGTCTGGAGACCGGGCGACACATTGCACGTGACAATGATTCTGGAAGACAAGGAGGGCAGGATTCCGGACAATCACCCGACGGTAATGGAACTGTACACACCTGAAGGTCAGTTCTACACAAAACAGATCAACAGCAACGGAAAGAACGGGTTCTACTCGTTCACAATCCCTACGAAGCCCGAAGACCCTACAGGCACTTGGCACTCCTACTTCAAAATCGGAGGCGCAGCATTCCACAAAGCCCTGAAAATCGAGAGCGTCAAGCCTAACAGGCTGAAGATAGACCTTAAGTTCAACAACGATGTGATCGATGGAGGGAAAACCGTACCTGTCAACATCGCATCCAGCTGGCTTACAGGGCCTCCGGCAAGCGGACTGACAGCGAAAGTCAACATGACGCTAAGAAAAGGCGCTTCCACATTCAAGGGCTTCGAGGGGTATTCTTTCTCAAGCCCCCTGTCCGAATTCAGTTCAAGCGAACACAATCTGATAGACACAAGACTCGACATGAACGGAGAAGCCAGGGTAAACATCGATATGCCGTCCGCGGCCAATGCGCCGGGAATGCTGAGAGCGGACATCCTGACCACCGTGGAGGAACAAGGCGGGGATGTCAGTTTCAACGCCGTCTCGATGGCTTATTCGCCATATTCATCCTATGTCGGGGTGAAACTTCCAAAGAATGGAGACAGCCATTACCTTGAGACGGACAACGACTACAGAATCGGCGTCACGGTCGTTGACAAGAACGGGAAAAGGGTTGCCGGGCATAATCTCGTATATTCAATCTACAAGATGAAGTGGAGCTGGTGGTGGGAAAGCAGGGATGAAAGCCTTGATTCCTACATCAACAGCCCGTCCGCCGAGATTGTGGCGTCAGGTACTCTGAAATCCGGAAACAATGACTGCTCTGTCACGTTCAGGGTTGATTATCCTGACTGGGGGCGCTATCTGGTAGTGGTTGGCGACACACAAAGCAAACACATCTCGGGAGGCATTCTCTACGTGGATTGGCCCGCCTTCAGAGGAAGGTCGTCAAAGACTGACCCGGATGCGCTCACCATGCTGTCATTCTCGACAGACAAGGATTCATACAATGTCGGCGAAACCGCCACCGTCTATATTCCCGCGGCCTCAAAGGGTCAGGCTCTTGTCTCGCTGGAGAACTCAAGAAAGGTTCTCTCCAGAGAATGGGTGAAGACCACAGGAGAGGAGGATGCGGCATATTCATTCAAGGTGACGCAGGAGATGGCTCCGAACTTCTACGTCCACGTGACACTTGTACAACCCCATGAAAAATCCGGCAACGACCTGCCTATCAGGCTATATGGAGTCCGTCCGGTCATTGTCGCCGACAAAGGCTCCCACCTTGATCCGGTCATCGTGATGCCTGAGACGCTAAGGCCCGAGGAAGAATTCTCAATCAAGATAAAGGAAAGGAACGGCAAGCCGATGACATACACTCTGGCGATTGTGGATGAAGGCCTGCTTGACCTGACCGCATTCAAGACCCCGGATCCTTGGGGCGCCATGTACGCAAGAGAGGCTCTCGGAGTCAACACCTGGGATCTCTATGATGACGTGATAGGAGCCTACAGCGGCAGATTCTCTCCGATGTTCAGCATCGGCGGAGACGAGAATCTCATCGCAGGCTCCAGAAAGGACAACCGCTTCAATCCTATCGTCAAACACCTCGGCCCGTTCACGCTTCAGAGCGGCTCCGCGACCCACAAGACAAGGCTTCCGATGTATGTCGGGAGCGTCAGGGTTATGGTCGTCGCGGCCAAGGACGGCACTTACGGCAATGCCGAGAAAACCGTTCCTGTAAAGTCTCCGCTTATGGTGCTTCCGTCTTTGCCCCGGACGATGGGGACAGGAGAGAAAGTCAAGATGCCAGTTAATGTGTTCGCGCTCGAGGACGGTGTTAAAAACGCCGAGATCAGCGTAAGCGTGGAAGGTCCTCTTAAGCTCATCGGAAGCGACAAGTCCACAGTCTCGTTCGCCAAGGCCGGAGACAAACTTGTCATATTCGGTCTGGAAGCGACCGGGAACGGCACAGCCACAGTCTCGGTGACCGCCAAAGGGAACGGACACAAGGCAAGCGAAAAGATTTCGATACGTGTTCAGAATCCTAACCCGCCTCTTGTCAGCAGCGCAAGGGCAATGATAGGCAAAGGCTCTACAAAGCATTTCAACTTCACACCTTTCGACACCGACGATGAACAGTGGGCGACTCTTGAGCTTTCCGGATTCCCGTCAATCGACTGCGGCGGGATGTTCAGCTTCTTCAGAAACTACAGGCACAACTGCACGGAACAGATTGCGGCAAAGGGAATTACTCTGTTATCCATCAAGAATATGCTCCCGGATGACAAAAAAAAGGAGATAGACCTCGCTATCCCGGAGCTGCTCAGGCAACTATACCAAAGGCAACTGGGCAACGGCGGATTCGCATACTGGCCGGGAGGCTCCGAAGCCAACGGATGGGTCAGTTCAATGGCAGGTCAGTTTATGATCGCCGCCAGTCAGAACGGATTCAGCGTCAGCAAGGGCGTGCTTGCCAGCTGGTCAAGATTCCAGAAAAGGAATGTCCAGGACTACCGTAATTCCGACAATAGCGAGCAAGGTGACCTGAACCAGGCCTACAGGCTTTACACAATGGCTTTGAACGGCGATTCGGAAAGCGGAGCGATGAACAGGCTCAAGGAAAACGAGAATCTCTCCGATCAGGCCGGATGGATGCTTGCATCAACCTATGCCTTGACAGGCAAAAAAACTGTCGCAGAGGAGATTATCTCAAAACTCAAGACAGACTTCACAAGAGAGCAGGAGTCCAACGCCACTTTCGGCTCTCCGACCAGGGACAAATCCATTGCTCTCGAGGCGCTTGTTCTGACAGACGCTGTTACAGAGGCCATGGACGTCGCCCGCGACATCGCCGAGAACCTGTCCGGAGGATGGTACACAACCCAGGAAGTCTCATTCGCCTCCAACGCAATGTCGAGACTGTCCGACGCTGTCGGTAACGCAGCCATCTCTGCTGAGGTCAAGCAGGGAGACAACACCGTCTCCGTCAAGACGGCTAACGCGGTGAAAAGTGTGCCTCTTGACACAAAGGCAGGAAGCGTAGAAATCGCAAATTCTTCAGACGCAAGCATCTACGCCACATTAATCACATCAGTGAATCCTGGATTCAGAGACAAGGTCGAGGCAAGATCCAACGGGCTTAAACTCAAAGTGACATACCTCTCCGAAAGCGGAAAGATTCTGAACCCGCTTGAAATCAGGCAAGGGACAGACTTCACAGTGGACATCACCGTCGGCAACACAAGCGGGACAAGAGACTACTCCAACCTTGCCCTGACCGAAATGATTCCGTCCGGTTGGGAAATTGTCAACGACAGGCTGCTCTACGGAGAAGCGTCCAGGGCGGCGTTCAACTACAGGGACATCAGGGATGACCGCGTGTGCTGGTTCTTCGACCTTGCGAAAGGCGGTTCCAAGACATTCAGAATCAAGATGCACGCCTCCTACCAAGGAGAGTTCGTCCTGCCAGCGGTCAAGTGTGAGGCAATGTACGACCCTCGGACAAGCGCCAACACCGCGTCCGCACTGGCAAGAGTCACCGAATAGGCAATGCGCAAGACATCGCTTTCCGGTTTTTGGAAAAGGATAAAGGGGCTTTCAAGACTCCAGGCCGTACTTCTCTTAAGCCTGCCGGCATTGTCAGCGGGATTCCTCTTCTGCCTTCCAAAAGACATATTCAAGGACACCTGTTATTCCACAGTCGTCACTGACCGCAACGGAGAGCTTCTGGGGGCGAGAACAGCCAGCGACGGACAATGGAGATTCCCTCCTTCTGACACGGTTCCGGAGAAATTCCGGACAGCCTTGGTCGAGTTCGAGGACAGATGGTTCGCATTTCACCCCGGGGTTAATCCCGTGGCGATAGCAAGAGCCGCAGTCGGAAATATCAAGGCCGGAAGGATTACCAGCGGAGGAAGCACTGTCACGATGCAGGTAATCAGAATGTCCAGAAGGGCGGAAAGAACCGTAGGACAGAAACTTATCGAAGCAATCCTTGCGACTCGCCTCGAGTTGGGATACAGCAAGGATGAGATTCTGGCCTTGTACGCCTCACACGCACCGTTCGGAGGAAATGTCGTAGGTCTGGAAGCGGCCTCGTGGCGCTACTTCGGGCATCCTCCGCAGGAGTTGTCATGGGGCGAGGCCGCCACGCTTGCCGTTCTCCCCAACGCTCCGGCTGAAATACATCCAGGCAAAAACAGACAAAGACTTCTGGAGAAAAGGAACAGGCTACTCGGCACTCTTTACGAGCGAGGCCGAATCGATTCGCTTGACTGGGTTCTGGCGTGCGATGAGCCTTTGCCGGACAGACCGGTGCCACTTCCGCAGGAAGCTCATCATCTTACCGAGTACTACTGGAAGACCAGCCCCGGCAAGCGTGTCAGAACCACAATAGACATCAACCTGCAAAGGAAGGTGCAGGCTATAGTCGACCAATGGAATGACGAATTGCTCCGTATGGACATCAGGGATCTTGCGGCTGTAGTCCAGAATGTCGCCACGGGAGAGACCCTCGCCTACGTCGGCAATGCCAACCCGTCAAGAAAACGCCCCGGCGGCGAAGTCGATATCGTCAGATCACCAAGAAGCACAGGCAGCATACTCAAGCCGATTCTTTATTGCGCGATGCTTCAAGAGGGCGAGATACTTCCGAACACCCTGCTTCCAGACATCCCGGTCAACCTCAACGGATTCTCCCCCCAGAACTTCAACAGACAGTTCAACGGGGCCGTTCCGGCGGACGAAGCCCTGTCCCGCTCGCTCAATGTGCCGTCTGTGCATATTCTCAAGCAATTCGGAGTTCCGAAGTTTCTGGACGTACTCCGCAGGTGCGGGATGGCAACGCTCAGGAAGAGCGCCTCGCATTACGGTCTGTCCCTCATTCTGGGGGGAGCCGAAGGCACTCTCGGAGACATAACCTCCATATATTCGAATATGTCAGCGTCCTATCAATGTACGGACACACTGAACAGCAAGAGGTTACAGGGTTTCCCCTTGAATGACAAGTGTGCTTTGTGGTGGACTTTTGACGCACTAAAAGAGGTAAACAGGCCGGACGAGATTGACTGGAAGCTGATAAGCTCCGTAAAAAAGGTGGCCTGGAAAACAGGGACAAGCTATGGGTTCAGGGATGCCTGGGCCGTGGGAGTCACTCCTGACTACGCCGTAGGAGTCTGGGCCGGAAACGCTCAAGGACAGGGAGTTCCAGGACTGACCGGGGCGAGGACGGCGGGGCCGGTTATGTTCGACATATTCAACCTCCTGCCTTCCAATGAATATGACAGGGCATATTCAAGGAACGGTTGGTTCAAGGAACCGGCTTACGGAGATTACATCGAGGCCGAGGTCTGCAGGGAGTCCGGGCATTTGAAAAGCGTCAGCTGCGAACGGACCGACACCCTCAGGCTACCTCGCAAAGCCATCAAAAGCAAGCCTTGCCCCTATCACAAGACAATCAAAGGCCAAAGGAGGTTCATCCTGCCGCCGTCAATGGAATGGTACTACAGACAGCACCATCCGGAATATTCAGTCACGGCTTTGGGCGACGGCGTTGACGGAGAACCGACAATGGAGTTCATCTATCCGGAAAGCGGGGCAGTTATCTACATTCCCCGCCAGCTGGACGGCTCAATCAAGGGAATCACTTTCAACCTGGCCCACAGGAATCCCGGAGCCACAGTCTTCTGGCATCTTGACAATGAATATGTCGGGCAAACCACAATGATTCACCAGATTACGCTGACTCCACCCATAGGCAGGCACACGGTAACGGCTGTTGACGAATCCGGTGACAGCGTCTCCGCGGCTTTCACCATAGAGGAGAACGAGACTACTTTGAAGGCCTTTTGAACCCGTCCTTGGTAGCCCTTCCGGCCATTCTTGAGATTCTGTCCGCTGTGGCGGGATGCGTGGAGAACAGCTGTCCGACAGAAGTTCCCGAGGCAGCCTGCGTACCCGAAGCGGTGTTTCCGCCGGACAGTTTCTGCAACTCTTCGAAAGCCATTGCCATCGCCCAAGGATTCTTACCGGCTTTCTTAAGGAAATCATAACCATAGTCATCGGCGTCGTTCTCCTGTTTGCGAGAGAAGCTCGCACTCATAAGAGTCTCGCCCAAATCACCCAACTGCGATGCCGTGAGGACTGCCACAGTGCCGCCTGTGGAAACCACCGCATCCCTGACAGCGGATGTCAGGAGAGCCTGCTTGAACTGTTTCTTCGAATGCTTGAGCGCCACGTGCCCTATCTCGTGGCCGACCACCCCCAACGCCTCATCGTCTGTCATCGCATCAAGAAGACCGGAGTATATCCTGACACTTCCGTCCGCACAGGCGAACGCGTTGACTTCATTTGTCTTATAGACCTTGAAATTAAGAGGAATCCCGTCCACCGAAGTGATTCCGGAAGTCATCTTTCTGACTCTCTTGACATAGGCGCTGCTTTCGGGCAGAACAGTGTTCTCGGAGTCCAGCTTCTGCACATACTGCCCCACATAAGACTGAATCTGGGCGTCAGACAAAGTAGCGGCCTGCGCCACCTTGGCTCCTCCTGAAAGAAGATAAGCCGCATTGAACTGTTCGGAACACGACACAAAAAGCATCGCCGCCGTCAAAAAGATAAAGATCGCGCGCATTGCAAATAAGAATTAACGAATATGCAAATATAGCTAAAAGAGACTTGGATATAAAGAAAAAAGTTGGCTTCGCAGCCAACTTTTAGTGTGGGAGCTGAGGGAGTCGAACCCCCGACCCTCTGCTTGTAAGGCAGACGCTCTGAACCAACTGAGCTAAGCTCCCGAATCGTTATCCCGTGGTGTTCCGTTCGGGTGATGCAAAGGTACTACTTTTTTTGACAACCGCAAACTTTTTCAATGATTTTTTTGATTTTTTTTGATTTCCGGCAATATGAACCGCAATCACCACCTTTTCTTCACCTTGTCCGACCGGACGACCTCCCCCCTCTCCAAACGGACAGAGAACGACGGCGGCAGCCATCGGAGCCCTTGCACCAGGCTTCAGGCCACAAAGCGGGAGAGGATGCCTCATCTGACTATGTCACTTAGCCTTACAGCCTGGAATGTGATATGAGACACACTTGACTCATACAGGATTCCGACAGTCTCGGGGTCTATCATTGTCAGGCAGGAATACCCCCATCCGTTGCCTTCGTCAAGCAGCAATCTGTAAGGCCAGGTCACACCTCCGTCCAGACTGGCCTTTATGGTGATGTTATAGCGCCCGTCGGTCGTGTCAGGATTGGAGAACAGAAGAATGTCCCTCCCCAAAGCGTTCTTCCCGGCAGGGACGGAAATAAGGCTTGCCATACACACCGGTTCGCGGAGAGCCGTCCTGTGCGACACGTGCTCAGTCCATGTGCGTCCCAGATCATCAGTCGTCATCACTGCGCGGGATCCGCCTCTGTTGTCCCTCATATTCAGCATCAGCACCCCCGGTTCGACCTCGGCCACCTGAGCCTCGGTCGTGTTGGGACGGGCCGGATTATGAATATGCCAGGACTCGCCATGGTCTTTGCTGTACATTATCCCAGCGTGCGGCATCCTGTCGCCGTCTATGAACTGAATGGCGAAGACCAGAGTGCCGTCACTCATGGTTATGCCCCGTCCAGGCCCTTGAAGAAGAAAGCACCAGGACGGGTCTTTGACCTGCTTCGTCACATTGACAGGCTTGCTCCAGGTGCGTCCGTCATCATCACTGCGCACCAGCATCAGCTGAGGAGTCTCCATCGGCTCCATTCCCGGCATAGAGTTCGTCCAAGACCTGCCGTTGCCCATCCCACGGGTCCAGACCGCTATCGCCCAAATGGTTCCTGTGTTCTCATCCACAAGTACCGCCGGGTCTCCCACACCGTTCTGGCCGGACGGAAGCCCGTCGGCCTCTCCGAACGACATCGCTATGCGCATAGGCTCCCAGCTCTGGCCTTTGTCAGTGCTCCGGCTCACGCCTATGTCGATTCGCTCCTGAAGATCGACACTGCTGTTCCAACGTACGTCATAAACCCCGACAAGACTCCCGGACTTGGTCGTGACAAGACCCGGGATACGGAACGCGGCGGACCGGTCGTCGCCGGCGTGACGCACACCGTAGCCCATCCTGCGGACAACGTCAGCGGAATTGTCCGCGAACGGGACGCTTGCGCCATTGACGACCACCCCGGCCACTTTAGCGCGCAACCGGGTGAGGATTGAAGCCTTGGGATTCATTCTCACGCTTACCCAATAGTAATTGACACCTTCAACCATAGGCTGGGCGGAGTGAAGGGTCACCTTGTTCCTGATCTTCGAGGTCTCTTCCTGAAGCACAGAATATGAAGGATCCGCAGATCTGGTGTTCCACACATTATGGGAGGATATGTACTCCACAGGGCTGAAATAAACACCACGTCTGCGCACGGCCTCAGTCCCCGAATAGAAAAGCCGAAGCTCAGAAACGGCTTTCAGATCCGTCTCCTCGCCAAACTCTATGGTTACTGACTCCAGAACATCCCCTGGGGCCGCGTCAGGGACACGGATTTGGAAAAGAATGTTGTCCATCCTGTCAAGAAGGACAGGAAACCTCGGGTTACGGACACGCAACGAGTCCGATGCCCACATTGTCAATGAGGCCAGCAAGAAGGCCGCTATCATAAAGGTTTTCTTCATAATACCTCAAAAATAAGAATTATTCGGGAAAGTCCGGCCTTTCCGGACTGTTTGCCGCGCTAAAAAACCGTCCAGCGATATTAGCCGGTAGCCCTACCGTCCGGCAGGCGTTGTCCTCACTAGACGGGAGAAGCCGCCATTCGCCCTATAATGAGGCGAATAGAGAGACTCAACAGTCACGACGGGGGCGGTGAAGGTGCCCTCCTGAGTGACAAAGAACTCTTCAGCGACGGTCGTATTGTCCTCAGGATAAACATCGAACCAGTATTCCGTACGGTCGGTCTTCACATCCCTGTAGCCTTGCGGAGAGACTGTCCAGACTCCGGAAGACGGCAAAGGGCGGAACATTCCGCCATAAAAGCCAGACAGCTGTTCAACAGGACGGAAAGCGGCTTCACGAGGAGCGGTCAACTTGACAAAACTCCTGTTTTCCTGACTCCACACTTTATACTCGGCTGTAATCTTGTCTCCGACATCCAGCCTCATCCCCGGAAACACCTCTATACGGGATTTCGCCCCATTCTCTCCAAGAATCTCTTTATAGAAATGGCGTTCCACACTGAAACCATTGCCCGCGGCGGCAACCTTTGAGAACGGCACAGAATAGGACTTGGTCAGTGTAAGCACTTTAGTCGCAAGAAGCTCTTCCGATCCGGAGAGGACGGTATGAATCGCATCCACAAAGGCAGGATCTCCGTCCCATTTCTGGGTTTCTTTCCGGAGCATAAGCCAGAGCCTTATGCCGTCCGCGATCCGGTAGGCGGTCACCTGACTTGACGAGCCGGTTTCCGCAGGCTTAGCCTTACCCGGTGCTTCGACAGACCCGGAAGGCAAAGCGGTCGATTCGGCATATTCATCCGACAGAAGATCGCTCAGCATGGAATGGGCGTAGGCCTCGCTCTCAAGCAGGCCTCTCCACGGCATAACGGCGTTTGGATAGTACCAGCCACCGTCAGGATGCGCCACGGCATATTCAAGGAGCGAACGTGTGTCCGCGGCGGCCGACCGCCTCATCTTCGCGGAGGCCTGAAGCCCCCAGGCCTTTGCCAGCCCGATGCCTCCGTCCCGGCTTACGAGATTGTCCAAGGTCTTGATTCTTCTGGCTTTGGCAAGTATTTGGCCTTGGAGTCCCCGTCCGTCCTTTGCGGAAGGATTCAGGTAGTCATTCAAAGTTTTTCTGAATTCGGTGAAGGAAGCCGCATATTCAGCCTTTTCTTTTTGGGTTTGCGGTTCGACATCAAACTTCACCGAAGGGTAAACCGAGCGCACATAGGCATACTGAGCCACCGACAACCGGCCGAACCGGCGAGGGACAGCACCTCCGTGGAGGAACTGATTGCGGTCCAGCCATTTGACAGCAGCGTTCAAATCAATGTTCCCGAAATCGAACCCGGAGTCGCGCATCTTGGCGAAACGCTCCAGCAGCACGGCTGTCACAGTCGGAGAAGACCGGAAGCCCTCGAACCATCCGAAACCGCCGTCGGCATTGGCGCAAGCCTTGATCCGCACGACAAGGGCGCTGTCCGGTGTCTCGGCGGAGACCTCGCTTCCAAGCGACTCTGCCACACGGCGGACATAAAGAGCCTCCGCCAGCGACAATACATCCTTTCCCTTAGGTTCGACCTTGGAAGGGAGAGCGTCAAGAAGCATCCGGCGAACGTCTGTTTCCCTGACCTCGGCGCCCTTGGAAGTCGTGCCCGTAAACTCCGACTCAAGGCGGCTGACAAGCGCTGCCCTGTCCGCACCGCCAGGAAGAACAGCCGAATGGGCTTCGGTCAGAGTCTGCACCGCTTCCAGCACTGGAAGAGAAACGAACACTCCGTCCGAAAATGTCTTTGCTTCATCGGCGAAAACCACCTTAAGCCCAAGCTCGTCAAACCCCTTGGGGTCAACGTCAAAAGCAACCTCGACAGAACCTCCGGCAGGCACCGTCACCTTGCGGGAACGGGACTCGAACGGCCTTGCACCTTCATAAATCCTTGACGGGAACACCTGCAACGCGGCGACTCCTGCGACAGGAACTTCCGAACTGTTGGAAACGGTGACGTGGAGCGTGAACCTGTCACCTCTGTAAATGTACTTAGGCTCAGCCACGGACACCTTGACCGGCACAGTGACGACAAACTCTCGGCGGACGGTTGAGTTCCGCATCCGAGGAGTGTGCGCCCAAACCTGCGCGACAAAGGTGGAAAGCTTGTCAGAAGTCTTGAATCTCAGGAATATGTTCCCGTCCCCGTCAGAACGCAGGAACGGTTCGAAAGCCAGAGTTGTGGAAAACTCGGAACGGACCGGCACGCCACCGCCGGCGGACTCCTCCTCGACGACGCCGGCAAGCGATTGAGCCTGATTCTCCTCCGACACGTCTTCAGAAGCCATCTCCGGCGAAGCCAGGTTCCCATTAGCCGCCGAAGCCATATCGGCTTGCTTATAGAGGGCGTTACGCAGGCCGTAGGATTTCCCTTTGCCATAGCCCGTCATAAACATATCTTTATCTTTCCCCAAGGAAACGGCCACCGGTACTCCTTGGGCCCGGACCGCCTCCTGACGGAGAAGCGGCCATTCATTGGCGGCGATTGTCTCCGAACTTTTGTCAAAGACGGAGACTACAGCCTCGACTCCAGCCATCGACTTCAGCGCCAGCGAATATTCCGTACCCGGCAAGGCCTTGTCTGTGAACGAGGCTATACTCAACGGAAGTTCCGCCTTTTCTTTCCTTCGGTGGAATTCGTGGCTGAAAGTCCTATAACTTCGGTTTCGGAAGTAGAACACGTTAAGACGCACGGCATCAGGATAATACGGCTTATAGTCATAGACAATGTCAGTCAAGGAGCCGGTCTCCCCCACCCTGCCATCCAAACAGACAATCTTATGCTCCAGCAACTGCCGCCTGTCTCCGAACAGTTCCACGACAGCCCAGACAGGACCTTCGGCTGTTCCGAACCGGACCTCTATGCTTTCGCCATCCGCAAGCTCGTCGCCAGAGCAACCGGCCTTCACCTTGAAGATATTCTCGACATTAGCCTCAAGGACGGTGTCCGAATCGTCAAGGCGTACGATGACAAAGGACGATACGGCCTTGACCTCCTTGCCGTTCCGCTTCCTGACAGAGGCCCAGGCTTCAAGACGATACAGCCCCGATTCCGGCATTTTTATCTCCGACACGCTGCCTGACAACGCCTTGCCACAGACCACAGTCCTGCCGTCGGAATCTTTCAATGAATATTCAACATCAACCGGAAAGCCAGGTTCAGCACTTCCGCCCCCCCCGACTTCGAACCTCACTTCCGCCTTGTCTCCGGAGACTATCCGAGGAGCGGCCGAACGGTTATCGGGCAATGACACGCTGCCTTCCGCCGCATTCACGACCTCCAACCGGAGATCGAAATGATTCCGGACGATGACCATCCTTGAAAAATCCCTGGTTTCCCCTGTCGCGTCAGTAACCTTGACCGTCACCGAATAGGAGCCGGGATAGTCATCGGTGCGGAAACACAAGGCAAAAGCCCCGTCCTCAGCCAAGTCCAACGTCCCGGACGAAACCCTGACCCCATACTTGTCAACCGAATATGACGCCCTTGCGGCTGACAATGGATGCCCGCTGAAACTGAACACCTTGCCTGTCACCTCAACGGTGTCGCCCACAAGATTAAGCCTGTCATCCCTGTCAAAGCCGAGGTCGTAGGAAGGCAGGACGAACTCATCCACCGTGACATACCTGAAGGCCACGGCGCCGTCACCTGCGACACGTATGGCGAACCTGCCGTTCTTCCCGTCGGACGGCAAGACAAACGAGGAGGCCACAGAGCCATATTCATTTGTAAGAAGCTCGTCTTTCGCGACCGCCTTTCCGTCCGGGCCGATCAGTTCCGCCTCCACCTTGGCTCCGGAATCTAAAGCCTGCCTCACTCCATCCGGGCCGCTTTTGTAAAGGACGGCCTTGAAAGACACCTTCTCGCCGGGATTATAGGCGGATTTGTCAGAAAGCACAACGCAAAACGAACCTGCCTCAGCATTCTGATCTGACGCGGACAGGCCGCGGCCATATATGGAATGTTCGTTTGTCTTGCGAAGGAATCCGTCCGCGTCCGTATGCGATGCGACAAGACGGCCCATGAAGTGACTGTCCACATAGCTTGCCATCGGCTCAGGCAAAGGAGTGAAGCCGTCATCGGAAAGAGCGACATCCGGCATCCTGGCCACCAAAGAGTCAGAGTGGTAAAGTTCCAGGTCGACCTTGTCCAAAGGTTTTCCCGTCTCGCTGTCGGCGACATAGAACCTCGCCCCCTCACTGTCATCCCGGAAAGCAATCGAAAGACTCACCGGCTGCCAGACGATTCCGAGTGTTGTCTTTCCGCTCTTCAATGTAAACACATAGGATCCGTCGTCGCATTCTGGAATCGGCACCTTGACAGTGTCGCGGACATAGAAGCTATTCTTCGGATTGAGGACGGTTTTCCTGAGCAGAGGCGCCGCGTCCTTGGAGAGCGGGGCAATCCCGACACTTACCTTGTCAAGATTGCGAAGGGTGACAAGCGCAAGATTGCCTTCGAAAGAGACATCCATATCCTTCCGCTCAAGAGAGCGCATCAGTTGAGAGAAGTCACCTATCCGCCCGGCGATCCGCTTCTCGGCTCCTGACTTGTACGACAGGCGCTCCCGTTCCGCCGATTCGCAGGACTCATACAGAGACTTATATGACTGTTCGAGCGCCGGGACGAGGCCTCCGCCGGTTTCCGCCGACGCTGGCAGACCGGATTCCTTTCTCGAAAGGCTGTCGAAACGGTCCCGCAACAGGCAAGCCTTCGCGTACAGCGAGACCGCCTTCCCTCGGTATTTGTCGGCGAAAGCTTCGAATGCGGACATCCTTCCGGCCAGATCCTCTTCCGTGCGGCAGGCCACCTTGCCGGCTATCTGACGGTATTCCAGATAGGCAGCCTTGGGGTAACCGCCGCCGAGATATTCACGGAGAAGCGAGACCGCCTTTTCCGACCCGCCGGAAAGGGCGAGGGTCCAGAGGGCATATTCATAGTCGTCCTGGAACATTCCCGACCAAAGGTCGTCAAGCGGAGCGTCTTTGTAGAACGCCGTGTTACGTCCCGCCCTGAGGCTCGCCTCGTTGACAATAACGAAGTCAGTCATAGCCAAGGCATCCGCCCCGCGTTTATGGCGGAAAGACACGACTGGTTCGGCATAGCCGGCCACCTCTTTGTCCAGCCAGTCCTCATACTCTCCGCGGAGCTTCCAGTCACGGGAGCCTTCAAGCCGGGCTTTCCGAACAGCGGCGTCGTAGAAGTCATAGTGCATCCTTCCGGCCTTAGCCTTGGAGATGATTCTGTCAAGGACAGACAAGGCTTCCTTGGGTCTGTCAGCCTTGACCGCCTCGTAATAGCCCTTCCAAAGGGTAGACAGAATATGGCCGTCCTTGTCCGGACGGCTTTCGGCACCGTTATCCACCACGGCAAAAGAAGTCATAGCCGCAAGACACAGAGACACCGACAGGGCGGCGATTGCAAGAACAGCGGTTTTCATTTTTGTAGGGACATCAGATTAGTTTATGAATGCGGGTAATCTGCAAAAATCTTGCTCGTTCCGGCCTTGGCCAGACTTCCCGTCTATCCGGCCAGACCGGATGACAGCCTGAAGCCGAGCCGAAATCACATAGAATCCTGAAGGGTCACACCTCAAACTTCGGGAGGGCAAGGATACGCGCGGCCTCACTTACGAGGTACGTGCTTCCGCCGACATAGACCAGCGGGGAAGAGCATCCGGAGCTTTCCGGCCTCCTCGAGATCTCCTTAGCCAGATTGATGGCCATCGAAAGAGCGCTGCGGGTGTCGGGAGCGTCGTGGATTCCGCTCACGGAACGACCTTGCGACAAGCGGAACGATCGGTAGCGGGCGGTGAGTTCTTTCTCCGGAAGGGCGCGGTGAGTCTCCGGATTGGTGAATATGCACGTTGCCTCCTCCGGAATAAGCGGCATTATGGAATCGAGATCCTTGTCGGCCATAATGGCATAGACAAGAATCAGAGACGAACACTCGCCGGCGGCGACCATAGAGCGCAACTGTGCGAAGTTCTCCTTCAGGGCCGCAGGATTATGCCCGATGTCAGCTATGATGAACGGCCTGAGCGAAAGCCTCTCCCAACGGCCGTGGAAGCCCATTCTGGAAGCGGTGTGGACTATGGCGTCGACAACGGAGCCGGAATCCGACAGGCAGGCATACGCAGGCATATTCTTCAATATGTCAACAGCGGCCAGAACAGTGCGAAGGTTCTTTCTCTGATACCTGCCGCGGAGATCCATATTCCTGAGAATCTCTTCGCCGCGGTACCAAAGCGACGGTTCAGTATCCTCGGCGAAGTACAATCCGCATCCCACCTCGGCCGCCTTTGTCTCGAAGACCGGACGTGTCTCATCGAGGTGCTCTCCGACAAGCGCCGGAACACCTTTTTTGAATATTCCGGCCTTCTCTCCCGCAATCTTCTCCAACGTGTCGCCCAGCAAGGCGCAATGGTCGAGAGCTATGCTTGTCACCACAGACAGATCCGGTTCTATTACATTGGTGCTGTCCAGCCGTCCCCCCAGCCCGACTTCAATCACGGCGACATCCACCTTGCTGTCAGCGAACCATTTGAAAGCCATTCCGGTCGTAATCTCGAAAAAAGACAGGCCAAGAGCGTCCATATCGGCCTCATACCTGCAAAGGAAACCATAGGCATATTCCTCGGACACAAGTTCTGTCACTCCGCCATCCGGGACATCCTCTCCCGCACGAGACGGACTTTCCGGGCCGAGGGACGGGAAGGATATCCTCATCCGTTCCCGGAAATCAACGATGTGCGGAGAAGTGTACAGCCCCACCTTCAAGCCACAGGACGCAAGGGCGGACGCAAGCATATTCGCCACCGACCCTTTGCCGTTCGTCCCGGCCACATGAATGGTTCTCAACGCCTTGTGAGGATTGCCAAGAATCTCTTCGAACCTTAGCATATTGTCAAGGCCCGGCTTGTAGGCATCGTTGAACGGCACTTTCTGCACTGAGGGGAATCTGGTGAATATCGCCTCGAGCTTTTTCTTATAATCAGTCTTGGAAAACGGCTCCATTGTTCTGTATGTTGTCCTGATGTTTTGAACTGAACTCAAATTTACTTAAATTTACGGACATATTCTATCGGGATGAAAGAAAAAACCTCAGCACTTCATTCGAAGTACATCATAGACGGCGTCACCAAGCGGCTGACTCCGGCTGAAATGCTTGATGACTGCCTTGCCGGAAAGGTTGACAAGAGGCAGGACAAAAGCGAAGGTTTTGAGCCGATTGTCGACGAGAGCACCGATCCGTCGCCGTCCCTTAACAGATTCAGGAGCCAGGACATACATGGCTATCTGGCAAAGGTGGTTTCCCTCGCCGGCGACCCGAGGCCGCTGCCTGTCTCTTTCGCCGACTCATGGACCAAAGGCAGAATTGCCAAAGCCCTGCTGGACACGCTGTGGATGAACGGGCGGTTCAAACTCTGCGACCTTACCCTTTCCGCAAGATGGAAATGGAACCGCAGACCACTCGGCAATATGGCGGCATTCTACGCTTCCGCCGAAGCCACAGCCGATTACATCAACGATTTAGGAATATGTCTGAGCGGGTACTCGTTCTCCGAAAGCGGAGGGTTGTGCCAGACTTCATTCAAAGTCGGGGCCTGCGAGAAGACAAACGACATCAGAGAGGAAGAGATATTCCTTCCCGGAGACGCGCCTTTCGGCAGCGAGCATCCGGTCCTCGGCAGACGCAGGGCGGTTCAGGACAAGCTTACGGCCGACCCTGACAGCTGGATTATCTACGTGCCTTTCGACTCGTGCGGATTCCGGCTCGGAGGCTCACTTCTTTGCGACGCCCTCGGACAGAGCGGTGACAATTTCCCGGAAATCGGAGATGCGGACTATTTCATTGACTGCTACGAGGTTGTCAGAGAATTGACAGAGGACAGAATCACAGTCTCCGCAACAACCGTAAGCGATGGAGGGTTGCTTTCGGCGCTGAAGCAGATGTGTTCCGGCGACACGGGGGCCGACATAGACATCAGCGGCATAATGAGCGCCTACGGTGAAAGCGACAGTGTCCGGATACTTTTCTCCGAGATTCCCGGAGCCATCATCCAGATCAAGGACATCGACTACGACTATGTTGACGCGGAGTTCCTTCTTCAGGACATCGCCTATTACCCCGTCGGACACCCGTCGCCAGGTTCCGGAGAGATCAGCCTGAAGACCGGGACAAGCGGAATATCAGGCATTCTGCAATCATTGCTCGGCCGTCAGGCCAGCGAAGGAGAAGACTGAAATCATCAACTGCAATATGGCAAGATACGCTGACACTCCGAAGGTCGGAGGGGGCGGCAGGAAGCCCAAAATCTTTGTTCTTGACACGAACATCATCCTGCACGACTACAAGGCCATCCGCAAGTTCCAGGACAACGACCTGGTGATACCTATCGCCGTCATCGAGGAGCTTGACAAGTTCAAGAAAGGCAACGACAACCTTGCCTTCAACGCCAGAGGGTTTATGAGAGACATAGACCGCATCACCAACGGCAAGTCCTTCGGAAAGGACGGCGTCCCTATCGGCAAAGGGCTGGGAAACATCAGAATCGATCCGGGACATCCCTTCCCGGAGAGTATGAAGGGTATGTTCTTCGATGACATTCCGGACCACAGAATCCTCTCAACGGCCATCTGGGTCAGGGACAGCAATCCCGACAGGTTCGTGGCGCTGGTCACCAAGGACATCAACCTCAGGATGAAGGCAAAGGCTGCCGGAATGGAGGTACAGGACTATCTTACAGACAGAATCGAGGACGACAGAATAGAGAGCTCCAACAAGGAAGTCCAGTATCTGGACGGAATCTCTCCGGAAGCGATCCAGAATCTGGCCTACAGTCCCGACACGTCCGCCGACTGGAAAGGAATAGTCAAGACAAAACCCAAGGCCAACCAGCTTTACAAGATCAGAAACGGAGAGAGTACAATCTGCGCAAGGTTCGACGCGTCCAGGGGCATGATCGTCCTTGTAAAGAACAGGGAGGCCTATGGCATACGCCCGAGGAACGACGAGCAGAGATTCGCTCTCGACGCCTGCCTCAATCCGGACATCCAGCTTGTCTCCATGACCGGAGGGGCCGGAACGGGAAAGACCCTCATAGCGTTGGCGGCAGCGCTTGAGCAGGCAAGGGATTTCGACCAGATCATCCTGACAAGGCCGACTGTCGTACTCGGCAACCAAGAGATCGGATTCCTTCCGGGCGACCAGAAGACAAAGATGAGTCCGTTCGTCCAGCCGCTTATGGACAATCTGAACGTCATCAAATCGCAATTCCGCCCTTCAAGCAAGGAGGCGATGAGAATCGAGGCAATGCTGAAAGAGGAAAAGCTGCTGATCTCTCCTCTTGCCTACATCAGGGGCAGAAGCCTCGGCAATGTGTTCCTCATCTGCGACGAGGCTCAGAACCTCACTCCCAATGAAGTGAAAACCATCATCACAAGAGCCGGAGAAGGGACAAAGATGGTGTTCACCGGAGACATATTCCAGATTGACCAGCCTTATCTGGACCAATGGTCCAACGGCCTGTCCCATCTCAACGAAAAGATGGACGGCCAGAAACTTTTCGAGCACATATTCTTAAGAATCGGGGAAAGAAGCGAACTTTCCGATATCGCGTCGCACTTATTGTAATTGGTTTTACCAAAGTTTTATGCTATATTCCCGTGTTTGACACTTTGGTTTTGTCAGGTAGGGCGAAAAGTAGGG
>CAYMOB010000034.1:0-24343 GCA_964391955.1 uncultured Muribaculaceae bacterium
CCCTTCACCGCCGCACCAGATGCTTACCTTTTCCATATTCGCCGCAATTTACGAATATTTCTCCGTCGCTCACAGTTTTGCCGCAATGTTTGGCCTGCCGGACAGTCCGCTGGCCGTTCGGGCGCTTCTGTCAGATGATTCCGTTACGTTTTGTCAATTCCTTTCGGCTTTCTCGCAAGACAGCGCCGCTGTCTTGCGAGAAAATCCGTCGAAACCGCCTGAATCCATTTCCCTCAAGGTTCCAGATAAATTATGGCCGCTTCTTTGCCAAAAGGAGACAAATGATAGGCAAAAACGATTATCTTTGCCTAATCAAACGACATTGAATATGAAAAAGTACATCCGGATTATCTTGGCTCTGAGCCTGTCAGCGCTCGGGGCCGCTTCTCTTGCCGCCCAGGATAGGGCGGACCGTCAGAATCTTGACAACGAGGACTCTTTCTCGATGATTGTTCTCGGGGACCCTCAGGGCTACACGAAGTATGACATCAACCAGCCGATTTTCGAGCTGTGCACGGCCTGGATAGCCGACAATGTGGACCACCTTAAGATCAAGGCGGTTCTCTGTACCGGCGACCTTGTCGAGCAGAACGAGAACATCACGATGAACCGCAGGATGCTGAACCAGACCGGCAAGGAGATGTGGGAGTCGGCGTCTCGTTCTATGGCCCGTCTTGACGGGAAAGTGCCTTACATCATCTCCGGCGGCAACCACGACTACGGCTACAAAAGGGCAGAGAACGGACGGACGAAGCTTCCGGAGTATTTCCCGTTCGAGCGCAATTCCTGCTGGCGTGACTGTCTGGTCGCTGATTTTCCCAACAGGAACGGCGATGTCTCGCTGGAGAACGCGGCCTTTGAGTTCCACGACAGGAACTGGGGCGACATCCTTGTGATCACCACAGAGTTCGCCCCTCGTCCGGAGGTTCTGGAGTGGGCCAGGGCATTGGCCTGTGGCAAGAAATACTGTGGCCACAAGGTCATCGCTATGACCCACAGCTACCTTAAGGGGCGTACAGCTGCTTACACCGACAACTCGGTGTACGACATCACTCCTCAGACCTCAGGCAAGGATTTCTGGGACAAGTTCGTGTCGCTATGTCCTAATGTGGTGCTGGTTGTCTGCGGCCATTCGGGCGTGCCGGGTGATTTCGAGGATTCGGTCGCATACCGCGTTGACAAGAACGATGCAGGCCGCGACGTTCACCAGATGATGTTCAACGTTCAGATTCTCGGCGGAGGCTGGGAAGGCAACGGTGGCGACGGCTGGTTGAGGATCCTTGAGTTTATGCCGGACGGAAAGACGGTGAGGGTGAAGACATATTCTCCGCTTTTCGGCATCTCGCCCTCCACGAAGCATCTCGCACACAGGACCGGTGCCTGCGACCGCTTCGATATGACAATTGATTTTTAGGGGGATGTTTTACGTCAGCGAGATAAGACGCGCGGCTCCCGAGGTGTTCGAGACACCGTTGCAGGAGAAGGTATATCGGACTTTGTCGGAATTGGAAATCGGTTTCGAAAGGGTAGACACCGACCCTGGAATCACAATGGAGGATTGCCGTAACATCAACGCCGGAATCGGTGGAAGGATAGTCAAGAGCATATTCCTTTGCAACCGGCAGCAAACGAAGTTCTACCTGTATGTGACCCGTGATGACAAGCCTTTCGTCACCAAAGACTTCGGTCAGGCCTTGGGTATTCCGAGGGTGTCTTTCGCTTCCGAGGGGAAACTGATGGAAATCGCCGGGACCCCGCACGGGGCCACAACGCTCCTCAGCGCTTGTCTGGACTCCGCCAAGGATGTGGTTTTTGTCATTGACAAGGAAGTGCTGGAAGGGGAGACCTACTGTTGCACCGACGGGACAGCCGGATGTTTCATCAAACTGAAAGTCTCCGACCTGCTGGACCGGTTTCTCCCGGCCTGCGGCGTCACTCCGACAATCATTTAGGAATATGCCTGCGGACGTCGCCGTCCTGTGACGCTTTCGGTCAGCCTCTATGACGAGCGACGGAAATGAATGCGATTAAGCTCATTTCCGCCGCTCCTTGTATCTCCTTGGAGACAATCAGTCTATGTTGACGAGGGTGTATTTTCTGGAACCGAGTCCGATCTTTTCGGCATAATCCACAATGTGTGTTCCGTGCTTGCTGTTTATGCGTTCGACAAGCGGCTGGTTATTGTCGCCGTCTTTCGGGACAACCGCGAAGACCAGCTCGAGACAGGCCTGGTCGAGGGCGACAGGGTCTTTGGACGCAAGTATGCCGATGTCTTTCATCTGAGGATCCTCAGGGTTGGCGCTGCAATCACAATCGACGGACATATTATTCATCACATTGATGTATATGATGTTCTCGCCGCCGTCGAAATATTCGTGTACCGACTGCGCCGCCGAGGCCATCGACTCGAGGAAATGATCCTGTTCGGTCTTGAAAATATTCTCCCACATATCCTCCTTTTTCTCTGTTTTGCCGGCGGTGTGGATGTAGGCCTTTCCATTCGCGGAGGCCACGCCGATTGACTGGTTCTTCAGCACACCTCCGAAACCACCCATCGCATGTCCTTTGAAGTGGGCAAGGTTGATCATATAGTCATAGTTCTCCAGATTCGCCCCCACAATGTTGTATTTGATGTGGGTGGTGTCCAGGACGGGAATCCTGATCTCCGCCTTCTCATCCATAATGTCAACCTTGGCTATGTCGAGGAACCCATGGTCCTTGACGGCCTGCCAGTGTTCTTCGCTGGTGTAACGCTTGCCTGTGTAGGCGGTATTGCATTCAACGATGGTGCCGTTAACCTTCTGTACAAGATCCTTTATCAGGGATGGCTGAAGGAAGTTGTGACCGCCCGGCTCCCCGGTGCTGATTTTCACGGCCACATTGCCTTTCGGCTTGACACCGAGAGCCTTATATGCTTTCAAAAGGCCTTCGGCGGAGATGTCAGTTGTCATATATACCTTGGGAGCGGCATTGTCCCCGGCTTTCTTGCCGGAATTGCCGCACGAAGTGACCGCCAGCGCAAAGGCGGACAGGGCGAAAAGAATCTTTCTCATTATATGAACAATTAATTGTTTGGATTTCAATGATGTCCCCCTGATTATTTGGATACCTCCTCCAGCAAGGATTCGATGGACTTCCCAGTAGCTCCGTTCAGTAGTTTCGCCCCTGCCCAAGTGATTTTCGGATATGCCGCCTTGAAGTCTTCAAGCGCCTTTTCCGGTGTGCTTCCTCCGGAAGTCGCGAACATTATGACTTTCTTGCCGGCGAAGCCATATTCCTCCACGAAGCTGTTGATGATGGACGGTGCGGTGTACCACCAGATTGGATAGCCGATGAAGATCACATCGTATTTGTCCGCTTCCTTGAGGTCCTTCACAAACGGAGGTCGGAAATCCGGGTCGTGCATCTCAACGGTGCTGCGAGCCTCTTTGTCTCTCCAGTCAAGGTCGGCTTCGGTGTAAGGCACTTCCGGTTTGATTTCATAGAGATCCGCCCCCGCGGTCTCGGCAAGAGTCTTCGCGACGGACTCAGTTGTCCCGGTCGCGGAAAAATAAGCTACCAACGTGTTCATTTCCTTTTTGTTCTGTGCGCAGCCTGTGATGACAAACAGGACTGATGCGATGATGATTGCAAAGTGTTTCATATCTGTCTTTTGATAACTGGACGTATCTTCAAAAGCGGCTTTCCGGAATCAATTTCCAGTAAGCGGCGCCGCTTGTCTGAAACTTCACGCATCCGTCGCATTGCCGCCGCGATTTTCGTAAAGTTAACGATTTTTTGTTTTACAAAGAGCAATGAATATGTCGGAACAGGTAATTCGTGTATGAAAATCCGTAATATGTATATGTCTTCCCCTGAGGCTGTGACCGTTGCCGGAAACGGACGAAGTCGGCAACCGGCGGATATTCTTCCTTTTTATTCGCCGAAAACCGCCATATCTTATTATCTTCGCGCTTATTGTTGTCAAGACCGCCGGCGGATTGTCCAGGTGGCGTCAGGCCGCGAGTTTTATTGAATATAGCTATGAAGTTTCTGTTTATGACCCTTCCGCTGCTGTATGTCGGTGCGAACGGGTATCTTTTCCTAAGGGTTCTGCAAGCGCTTTCGTGGATGCCGTTGTGGAGCAGGATCATACTTTCGCTGCTTTTTTGGGTGGCGGCGTTCGCCTTGTTCGTATCGATAGGCTTGCGCGGCTCTCGACTTCCGGACTGGCTTCTGCACTCTCTTTTTGTGGCCGGTTCGGTCTGGTGCGCCTTTTTGCTCTATTCCGTAATGTCGTTGGCGGTGACCGACTTGCTCAAGCTTGCCTTTCCGTCTATCGGACATTCGCTGTGGTACGCCTTGCCGGTAACCTGTGCGCTGCTTGTCTACGGTTACGTGAACTACCGCCATCCCAAGGTGGAGAACATAAGCATCTCTTCCGGCCATAAGCTCGAAGGCGGAAGCCTGCGCATAGTTGCCGTCAGCGACATTCATCTCGGCTACGGTACAGGTGTCAAGGCTTTGGAAAGGTATGTACGGTTGATAAACTCGCAGAGTCCGGATGTCGTGCTGATTGTGGGCGATCTTATGGACAACAGCCTGAAACCGCTTCTTGGCCGTCCGTTTGACAAGGTGCTGTCCACCATCGACGCCCCTCTTGGCGTCTATATGGTTCCCGGTAATCACGAGTACATCAGCGGTATTGAGAAAGTGATTGATTACCTGAAAGATACACCTGTCGTTATGCTGCGGGACTCCGTTGCGACTCTTCCTGGCGGGATTCAGGTTGTCGGACGGGACGACCGTTCCAACAAGGATCGCAAACCGCTTGGGGAACTGCTTGCCGCCACTCTTGACGAGCGTCCTGCGATAGTTCTTGACCACCAGCCTTACGGGCTTGCCGAGGCTGATTCGCTCGGAGTTGATCTCCTTCTTTGCGGACATACCCACCGAGGGCAGCTCTTCCCGCTGAATCTGGTGACCGACCGCCTTTTCGAGCAGAGCCATGGCTACCGCAAATGGAGCCACTCGCACATCTGGGTGTCAAGCGGACTTTCACTCTGGGGACCTCCGTTCCGCATCGGGACGAACAGTGACCTGGCTGTTATTGAGTTATGCGATTAAAGACAGTAGGGTGGGGGGAACCGTCTTTTCAGCCGCTCATCCTCGAGGTTATGATTCTGCTTCTATCATAGCCTCGCAGGCCTCAAGAATGTCCTGAAACGTGGTCTCGAAGTCACCGGTGTACCAAGGGTCGGCGACATCACGGCCTGATCCGGCATAAGACATCATCAGGCGGATTTTCCTGTCCGGGTCATCAGGGATGACCCGCTTTATCAGCCGGATGTTTGACGAATCCATACAGATTATCCTGTCGAAATCCTGATAATCGGACTTGACGACTTTTCTCGCGCGCTTGTCAGGGTCATATCTCACGCCGTGCTGCGCGAGGCAGCGTCTGGCCGGCGGATAGACGGGATTCCCGATTTCCTCGGAAGAAACCGCGGCGGACTCAATGTGAAAAAGCGAGTCAATGCCTCTGGATTTGACTATCGCTTTCAGAATAAACTCAGCCATCGGGCTTCTGCAAATGTTCCCGTGGCACACAAACAATACTTTCATACAAGACGCAAAGTTAGCACAATCCCGGCTGATTCGGAATCCCTGCGGGCGTATCCGCTGAATTTAAACAGCTTCTTAATCAGATTATGATTCTTTTCATTATTTTTGGCGCCTGATTGTTAAAAGAAAAGTTATGAGGGACATCAAGGTTTTGGTCTTCGACGCTGATGACACGCTTTGGGACATCCAGTCGCATTTCGACAGGGCGGAGGATATATTCACCGATGAGCTGAAGGAATATGGTTCGGCGGAGGAACTGTCGGAAATCCTTTACAGGACGGAATCCTCGAATATGCCGATTCTTGGCTATGGCGCCAAGGCTGTATGTATCTCAATGATGGAGACGGCCTTGGCCGTTTCCGGAGGCAAGGTCTCCGGCGACTCGCTTATAAGAATACTTTCCGCTGCCAAGTCCCTGCTCAGCCTGCCGGCCACCCCTCTTCCCGGCGTGGCGGAGACTCTCAAGGCATTGAAGGACTTAGGAAGGTACAGGCTGATAGTGCTGACCAAAGGCGACTTGCTTGATCAGGAAAACAAGCTGCGGCGCTCGGGCCTTGGTGAGTATTTCGACAAGGTTGTCGTGGTTTCGGAAAAGGGCGGAAAGGAATATCTCGACCTGTGCCGAAGCGAGTCCGTCGCCCCGTCTGAGATGGCTATGGTCGGCAATTCATTCAAGTCGGACATAGCGCCTGTGGTGGAGATAGGAGGCAGCGGCATATATATTCCTTCCCGTTCCATCTGGAGACACGAGGTTGTGGATGAGTTCAGCCATCCGGACATAGTCAGGCTCGATTCCTTTGATGGAATCTTGCCGCTGTTGGACTGCGCCATTCGGTAATGTTCATATAGTCAGCCGATTGTCGTTGGATAATCGGTCTCTGTTGTCAGATAAAACGTCCGGTTACGCTGTCCTTTGACCGCCGTATCCGCCCAGGACTTCCTGTCGCTACAATCCGTCCGCCTTCCGAGCCTCCGCCCGGTCCCATATCTATGATAAAGTCCGCGTGGCGGATGACATCCAGGTCGTGTTCGATGACTATCACTGTCGCTCCGCGTTCTATAAGGTTCTGAAACACGTCGATAAGCGTCAGCACGTCCAAAGGATGCAGCCCGATGGTAGGCTCGTCGAAGACGAAGACCGAGTCGCTTTGTCCGCGCCCCATCTCACTTGCAAGCTTGAGACGTTGCGCCTCACCGCCGGAAAGGCTCGGGGTCTGTTCGCCGAGAGTCAGGTAGCCAAGTCCGAGATCCCGAAGAACGCGAAGTCTCTGGCAGACAACCTTGATGTCAGAGCAAGCGTCAAGAGCCGAGTTGACATCCATATCCATAAGGTCTGGAAGCGAATGGAATTCCCCGGAGGAGTTTTCCCGTCTGATGCTGCCGGCCGCTCTTGAATATCTCGACCCGCGGCAGTCCGGACACGGGATGTCAACGTCGGGGAGGAACTGTACGTCAAGGCTTATCACCCCTGTACCGTCACAAGTCGGACACCGCAGTACGCCGGTGTTATAGGAAAAGTCCCCGTGCTTGTAGTTGTGCTTTATGGCATCGGATGTCTTGGCGAAGGCTTTCCGCAGCTCATCGTGGACATTTGCGTATGTGGCGACCGTGGATCTTACGTTAGTGCCTATGGGAGAAGCGTCTATCAGCTTTACCTGACGTATCCCTTCAGCCTCTATAAACCTTACATGTGTCGGCAATGACGTACCCGCTATCTTTGCCTGTAGAGCGGGGACAAGGCTTTCAAGCACCATTGTGGTCTTGCCGGAACCTGAAACGCCTGTTATGGCCACCAACCGTCCTTTAGGAATCTCAACCCGAAGAGGCCGGACTGTATGTATGGCATCTGTCTCCATCGTTATCTTGCCGTTTATGAATATTTCCGGCTCTTTGACTTTGACTCTTGCATTAAGTGTTTCCTTGCCGGATAAGAACGGACCTATCCTTGAATCCTCAGAGTCCACTATGTCCTTGACGGTGCCTTGGGCCACGACATTTCCCCCGCTTGATCCCGCTCCGGGCCCCATTTCAATCAGCCAGTCAGACTTCGAGAGTATCTGGATGTCGTGGTCAACCAGAATCACGGAATTGCCGTCGGACACCAAGTCTTCCATCACGCCGCAAAGCCCTACGATATTGGCCGGGTGCAGGCCTATCGATGGTTCGTCGAGGACGTAAAGCACGCCCGTCGTCCGGTTTCTCACCGCCCTGGCAAGCTGCATCCTCTGGCGTTCGCCTGTAGACAGAGTCACAGAAGATCGGTCAAGGGACAGATAGCCTATTCCGAGGTCCAGAAGCCGCTTGGCTGTGTCCAGAAATGATTCGCAGATGCTTTCCGCCATAGGCCTCATCTCCATAGGCAGCGACATCGGCACACCTTTGACCCATCCGACAATCTCGACAAGGGTCATCGAACAAGCTTCGGCAAGGGATATTCCCCTTAGCCTCGGCGCCCTTGACGCTTCCGAAAGCCTTGTCCCGCCACAGTCCGGGCAGACATCAAGCCTCAGGAACTTTTCAACCCGTTTCATACCTTTCTCGTCCTTGACCTTCGCCAAGGCGTTCTCCACCGTGTAGGTGGCATTGTAGAAAGTGAAATCCAATTCGGCGGCGTCATTGGAATTCCTGGCTTTATAGAAGATGTGCTTTTTTTCAGCCGGGCCGTGAAGCACGATGTCCCGCTCTTTCTCCGTCAACTGGTTGAACGGCACATCGGTACGTACCCCCATCGCTCTGCATACATCTTTCATCAGCGACCACATCAACGTGTTCCATGGAGCGACAGCCCCTTCGTCTATGGTAAGACTCTCATCCGGAATCAGCGTCGATTCATCCACGGTTCTGACAGTCCCTGTGCCGTCGCAGGTACGGCAGGCCCCCTGGCTGTTGAAAGACAGCTCTTCAGCCGATGGCGCATAGAAATGTTCCCCGCATTCCGGACATACGAGATCCTTACCGGCGGCCACCGCAAGCGAAGGCTCCAAGTAATGCCCGTTGGGACATCGGTGGCTTCCTAATCTTGAAAACATAAGCCTGAGACTGTTCAGAAGTTCGGTCCCCGTCCCGAAAGTACTGCGGATGCCGGGGATTCCCGGTCTCTGGTGAAGGGCAAGGGCCGCCGGAACGTAAAGCACCTCGTCCACATCTGCTTTCGCGGCTTGCGTCATACGCCTTCTTGTGTAGGTCGAAAGCGACTCGAGATAACGCCGGGACCCCTCCGAATACAAAACCCCAAGCGCAAGCGAGGACTTGCCTGACCCGGAGACACCGGCGATCCCCACTATTCTCCCAAGCGGAATGTCAACATCCACGTTCTTCAGATTGTGGACCCTTGCTCCGCGCACTAAAATCCTGTCTGGTTGTGTAGCCATCACTATTCTGATAACTATATTAGCATTTCATTTATCAATAATGTATAAAACATAATTGTTTATAGTGGTAACAAAAATGTTCGCCATCAATCGGCGCTCATAAAAAGGTCGTAAAGCGTCCGTCCGGTCAAACGGACAGATACCGGGACCGCAGTGTGGCCGCAAAACGGCTCCACACCGTCGCCGGACTATTCTCCATGGAATATCTTCATAAATTCTTCTCCTGTTATAGTCTCCTTTTCGATAAGGTAACGGGCGCTTTTGTGCATTTTGTCGATGTTCGCCTCGATGATTCCGGTCGCTTTCTGTTTGGCGGCGGCAATCATATTCCTGACTTCAGCGTCGATGTCTGCCGCGGTTTCATCAGAGCAGGCCGAATGTGACGAAGCACCAAGATACGAGTTGCCCTTTGTCTCAAGAGCCATCATCCCGTACTTGTCGCTCATCCCATAGGTGGTGACCATAGCCCGGGCCATCTGAGTCGCCTTTTCGATGTCGTTCGACGCTCCGGTCGTGCAGGTGTGGCAGATCACTTCCTCGGCAACTCTTCCTCCGGTCAAAGTCGCAAGCCTGTTAAGCAGATAATCCTTGCTGTAAAGGAATCTCTCTCCCTCGTCAACCTGCATTGTGTATCCAAGCGCGCCGGATGTCCTTGGGATGATTGTAATCTTCTGCACAGGTGCGGAATTGCTCTGGGCCGCGGCCACCATGGCGTGTCCGATTTCGTGGTAGGCGATGATCCGCTTCTCTTCGTCGGAAATCACAGCGTTCTTCCTCTGTTCTCCGGCCATCACCACCTCTACGCTTTCCTCAAGATCTTCGGTAGCGGCCGCTTTCTTGCCTAAACGCACAGCCCTGAGAGCCGCCTCGTTCACTATGTTGGCAAGCTCGGCTCCCGATGAGCCGGCTGTGGCCCTGCCGATAAGGTCAAGGTCAATGTCATCGTGTCTTATGTTTTTCAAGTGGACATTCAGAATGGCTTTCCTTCCCTGCAGGTCAGGAAGTTCCATCTGGACCCTGCGGTCAAACCGCCCCGGACGAAGAAGCGCCTTGTCAAGGCTGTCCGGTCTGTTGGTGGCGGCGAGAATGATCACACCTTTGTTCCCGTCAAACCCGTCCATCTCGGTAAGGAGTTGATTGAGAGTCTGTTCGCGCTCGTCATTGCCGCTTAGGCCGCTCTCTCTGCTCTTGCCTATGGCGTCTATCTCGTCGATGAACACGATGCAAGGAGCCTTGGCCTGGGCCTGGCTGAACAGGTCCCGGACCTTGGCGGCTCCCATTCCCACGAACATCTGCACAAACTCTGAACCCGACATCGAGAAGAACGGGACTCCGGCCTCTCCGGCCACAGCTCTGGCAATCAGCGTCTTTCCTGTGCCCGGAGGGCCAACAAGAAGAACCCCTTTCGGAAGGTGGGCGCCGATTTCGTTGTATCTCGCCGGGTTGTGAAGAAAGTCAACGACCTCCATCAGCCCGTCTTTGGCCTCATCCTGACCGGCCACATCAGAGAAGCGAGTCTTTATGTCATTCTCGGCATAGACTTTCGCGCCACTCTGCCCGAACTGCATAAAATTCCCCATTCCTCCTGTTCCCTTGGCCATATTCCCCATCTTTCTCATCGCCGAACTCAGGATCCAGTACATAAGCATTCCGGGCAGCACCCACCAAAGGATGAAATCAAGCAGAGGCGAGCGCTTCTGGCTGAGCTTCTTGACAAACCTTACTCTGCCGTCTTCGTTGGGGCTTTGGGCCGTAGAAAGCCTTGTCACAAGGTCGGGATCGCTGATGGCGCCTGTGACATAGGTCGTGTCCCTGCGCCCTTGCATTTTCTCCCGATAGGTGAGCGGGGCGTTCTTGGAGTACATGACCTTGTCTCCGTCAATCACCACGTCATACACGAGGCCGCTGTCAACGTCGCTGATGAAGGCGCCGTAGTCAGTCTCCACGATGCTGTTCCCTTTCCCTCCGCGGAAAAGCAACGAGTTCATAAGCACCAGAAAAACAAACATAAGCAGCAGCGTCCAGAAAAAGTTCCCGTTCGGGACCTTACCGTTCCGGGCTTCTCCGCCGTCTCGCTTTTCTGTGCCGGCGGTCTTGTTTTCCGGATATTCGACAAATTTCATATCGTTTTCATATTATGATTCCGTGCCGACACAATCCAATATCTTGCCAATCGCACGGTTTCTGACAATATGTCGCAGCCCGGAAGAAGAAAAAATGAATATAGACGTTCGGATACTGTCCTTAAAATCGTATATTTGCCGATTGGGAATAGAACGATTAAATAAACAGCGCTATGTATTCTTTTTTGATTAGCCTTGTGGCTCTTGTTTTGGGATATTTCATCTACGGAAGATTCGTGGAGCGTGTCTTCGGCTCGGATTCAAGGCGGAAGACCCCGGCGATCACAAAGGCGGACGGCGTGGATTATATTCCAATGCCGGCGTGGAAAGTCTATATGATTCAGTTTTTGAATATTGCCGGGACGGGCCCTATCTTCGGAGCGATCATGGGAGCCAAGTTCGGACCTTCCGCCTACCTTTGGATAGTGTTCGGCTGCATCTTCGCGGGAGCCGTACACGATTATATGACCGGTATGCTTTCAATCAGAAACGACGGAGCCGGGCTTCCTGACCTGTGCGGAAGGTATCTTGGGAAAGGAGCCAAGACTTTCATCCTGGCTTTTTCAATCATAGTGCTGTTGCTTGTGGGCGCGGTGTTTGTCTTCAGTCCCGCACTGATTCTTGGCGACATCGCCGGGAACGGCGGACGTTCCTCCATTATGATTTGGGTAGGAGTGATTTTCGTGTATTATCTTTTCGCCACTTTGCTGCCGATTGACAAGATAATCGGGAAAATCTATCCTGTCTTTGCGTTTGCCTTGCTTTTCATGGCATTCGCGCTGACTGTCTGCCTGTTTGTCAAGTGGCCTTCGCTTCCTGAGTTCTGGAACGGGCTGGGCAACCTTGGCGAGTCAAAGGGACTCCTTGCCAATCAGCCGATATTCCCTTGTCTGTTCATCACCGTCGCCTGCGGTGCCGTCAGCGGTTTCCATGCCACTCAAAGCCCGCTGATGGCGAGATGCGTGTCCGATGAGAAGCTTGGCCGTCCTGTTTTCTACGGCGCTATGATCACCGAAGGCATAGTCGCGCTGATCTGGGCCACTGTCTCATCGTGGTTTTTCTTTGACGGAGGAGCCGCCGAAGTAGGAGCCACTGTTTCCGCCGCGGCTCCTGAAGTCGTAGTTAAGGTTTCACAAGGCTGGCTTGGTGTTCTGGGAGGAATCCTGGCCATTCTGGGTGTCGTTGCCGCTCCTATCACCAGCGGTGACACTGCCTTCAGAAGCGCGAGGCTGATCGTGGCCGATTTCCTGCATCTCAATCAGAAGCCTATCGCCAACAGGCTGCTGATCAGCATACCTCTTTTCTTGGTGGCGAGTCTTTTGCTTTGGTACAACATAGCCGATGAGGATGGATTCAATGTCATCTGGCGTTATTTCGGATGGGCCAACCAGACCCTCGCTGTATTTATGTTGTGGACGGCGACGGCATATATCGTCAAGACCAAGAAAGGTCTTGCGTTCCTGATCGCCATGCTTCCGGCCGCATTTATGACGGCGGTCTGCGTGACTTATATTTCTGTCGCTAAGATTGGTTTGCAGTTGCCGCTTTCTTGGGGCTGGGCAATAGGGCTCGGAACGTTTGCCGTCTCACTTGCGGTGTTCTTTTTCTGGTACTTCAGACGTTCCTCGGCTCTCGGGCAGACCCGGTGACCACCCTTCTTTTACGTCTGTCCCAAGGTCGCATCGTGAGACCAACCCGGGGAAAGGGTGGCGCATGCCGCGGCGAGACTAAGCCCGGTATATGCAGATTATTAGAGATAGTCTGTGTAAAGTACTCCGTCAAGATGGTCGCATTCGTGCTGGAAGATGACAGCGGTGAATCCGCTGACGCTTTCCGTCGTATCCCTTAATGTCCTGACCGATGTGTAGGTGATGTCGATGTCCTTGTGACGGGCGACGTCACCGCGTCTGTCCGGGATGCTCAGACATCCTTCAGAGCCGACTTCCTTTTCGCCTCTCAGCCCTGTGATCCTTATGTTGGGATAGACCTCGAACGGTTCGCCTTCCTTGTCGAACCTCCGCACCGCCACGATGCGTCGGGACACTCCCACTTGCGGCCCCGCTATTCCTACCCCGTCCTCTTCCGGTGATGTCACCGTGGCCACCATTTTCCGGGCAAGGGTGAGATACTCATCGCTTTTCAGGTCGCGCGGCCGGATTCCGGCACATTCCCTCCTTAATATAAGTGAATCTTCCAAGCAGTTGACCCTCAGAACCCTCATTGTCTCTCCCGCGGCGTTGACAAGTGATTTTTCCTCCGAAGACCATCCGCTTTGGCGACAAGACGATGCCGCGGTAAGGGTCGATGCCGCAATAAGAATTGTCCAAAGTGTTCTCATATTCTGTTCTTTTAAAAAGTCTTCAACCTTTTCCGGCAAAAATACATTTTCCTGTCGGATTCTTTCTATTTTTGTGTCATTATTTGAGAAACTGTTTAAAAATTCATTAAAAAGTTCTTTGAGTTTTAAATTCGTCATTTTCTTCCGGCTTTATCGTCAGACAGCACCGCTGCCTTCCTCGATAATCCGTTGAAACCGCCTGAATTCATTCCCTCAAAGTTTCAGATAAAGAGATTTAAACAGCTTCTGATGGAAACCTGCCGTGTTATCGGGATAATGTGCCGCAACGGCATTTGGAACATTTCCCGCCGGCTTGTGTAATAATTAATTGGAAAACAAACCGAAAATGACAAAGGAAGAGAATTATCTTGCTGTCATTCAAGAGCTCTCGTCGCTTCTTCACGGAGAGAATGACGAGATCGCAAGAATGTCGAACATCGCCTCGGCGCTCCATCATCGCTTCGGTTTCTGGTGGACGGGCTTCTACAGGGTGAGTCCGGAGAATGAATTGGTACTCGGCCCGTTTCAGGGTACTGTGGCTTGCCTGCGTATCGCATTCGGCAAAGGAGTATGCGGTGCGTCGCTCAAGGAGGAGCGGACTGTGATTGTTCCGGATGTGGAGAAATTTCCCGGACACATCGCGTGCTCAAGCGAGAGCCGGAGCGAGATTGTGGTCCCTTGCCGGAAACGCGGAGTGGTAACGGCTGTCCTTGACATTGACAGCGAGAGACTTGGCACGTTCGATGATGTGGATGCACGTTACCTCGAAAGAGTCGCCTCGTTGGTTTATCCTGAGGAACAGAATGGATGATAATAGAAAGACAGTGAATGTCGTCGCCGCGGTGATATTCAAGGATGGAAAGGTGCTCGCTACGCAGCGGGGCTACGGAGACTTCAAGGGCGGCTGGGAGTTTCCCGGAGGAAAGATAGAGCGCGGCGAAAGTCCCGAGGCGGCGTTGAGAAGAGAAATCTCCGAAGAGCTGGAAACCTCTGTCGAGGTGGGTGAACTTATTGATATCATTGAATATGACTATCCAGACTTCCACCTTTCAATGAGGTGTTATTCCTGCACGGTCCTTTCGGGTTCTATAAAGCTGCTTGAACATGAGGCCGCCCGTTGGCTTACAGCCGCTCAGCTGTACTCCGTTTCCTGGCTTCCGGCGGACTTGTCTATTATTCCCAAGGTCGCCGGCAGGCTCAATCAGGACGGCTCCGTAGAGATATGACCGGAGCGTCTCTCCGTCTCCGGCACCGGAGGGCTGTCTCCCCGTTTACCGCTCAAAGATGACCGATGCCAGGGAAGAGAGCGGCAGTGAGGACGGCCTGAATGATGGGAGGTTAAAGTTAACGGCTTCTTTGTACAGGTCCCAATGCAGAATATTATTTGTAACTTTGTACAACTCAGGGTGCCTGAAAGGCTATATTAGTCTGCCGTCCCGCAAGGACATACGGCAAAGGTAGCGACATAATGTTTTGAGATATGGATAATAAGGATAGGTATGTCATAGGTTTGGATTTTGGCACAGACTCTGTCAGGGCCATATTGGCGAATGCTTTTTCCGGCGAGGTGGTCGGAACGCAGACATCTGTCTATCGGCGCTGGAGCGAAGGACTTTACTGCGATGGCGGTGAATCCCGTTTCCGTCAACATCCCCAAGACTATCTTGAAGCTATGACCGAGGCGGTCCGCTCATTGACATCGGTCTGGAAGAATGAAGCGGAAAAGGTGGTCTCGGTGGCATTGGATTCCACCGGAAGCACGCCGTGCTTATGTGACAGAGCCGGGCAACCTCTCGCCATGAGGGAGAAATGGTCCGAATGTCCGGATGCGATGTTCATACTTTGGAAGGATCACTCGGCCGGGCGGGAAGCGGATGAGATAAACGCGCTCTTGGCGAGGCAGAGCGTCAATTATGCGATGTACAGCGGCGGAGTGTATAGCTCTGAATGCTTTTGGGCGAAGCTTCTTCACGTATTGCGCAATACTCCGGAATTGAGGGAGGAAGCGTGGTCCGCTGTGGAATTGTGCGATTATATTCCATCCGTTCTGACCGGTGTGACCGATGCCGGCGGAATAATGATGGGGCATTGCGTGACTGCGGCCAAGATGATGTGGGCGGAGCGTTGGGGCGGATATCCTCCAAGAAGCTTTTTCGAGGAATTGGATCCTTTGCTCCTGCCTGTAAGGGACCATTTGCCGGAACGTAATTATGACTGTGCCACATGCGCCGGGCTTCTGACTCCCGAATGGGCGGAACGGCTTGGATTAGGGACCGGAGTGAAAGTGGGCGTGGGGAATATTGACAGTCATTCCGGAGCTGTGGGTGCAGGCGTCAGATATGGGCGTATGGTTATGAATCTCGGAACATCGGCCTGTTTTATGGCTGTCGTGCCGGACGATCAAATAGGCGGCACTGTCGTGGATGGAGTTTTCAATCAGGTGGAGGGCGGCATCTTGCCTGGAATGTACGGTTTTGAGGTCGGGTTGTCTGCCTTCGGTGACATCTTTGCCTGGTACAGGAGATTGCTTGGATGGTCGTTTAGTCTTATAAAGGATGCCGCGGACGGCTCCAACGAAGAAACGGCCCGAAAGCTGTGCGACGCGGCGGACGCTGAACTTTTGAACCGGCTTGCCAAGGAAGCGGAAAGTATTGAAGTGACGGAGGATACACCTTTGGCTACTGATTGGTTCAACGGGCGGCGGTCGCCGTATCCTGATTTCGGCCTTACGGCCAGTCTCATCAATCTGAGGTTGGGCACCACCGCGGCTGAAATGTATTATGCCCTGTGCGAGGCTGCGGCATTTGCCGCGAAGCGTAATATTGACCATCTTGAGAAGGCCGGTGTGAGAATCGACGAATTGGTAGGAATCGGCGGAATCGCCGGAAAAAGTCCATTTATGATGCAGTTGTTGGCTGATGTCTTGCAACGGACAATCGGGGTGAGCGGTCAGAAGCAGGCCGGAGCGATGGGTGCGGTTATACATGCGGCCACAGTGGCCGGTCTATATCCAGACGTGATGACGGCCCAAGAATCACTATGTTCCCCGGCGATGAGGACTTATTGTCCCGACAAGGGTCGTCTTGACCTGCTGATGTCCAGATATGAAAAGTATCTTGAAATGGGACGGTTTACGGAAGGTGTTGAAAATTAGTTGTTTGTTGATATATTAATTGATTGGAATATGTTCGGAATACTATCAGAGCCGAGGAAGCGCAAGTGGGTCATTGTGATAACAATGTTTCTTGCCATAATCTGTAATTACCTGGACCGCCAGCTTCTGTCTATTCTCCAACCGGAAATAATGGAACATTTTGGCATCGGCAATCTGGAATATGCGTGGATTGTCAATGTGTTTCTCATCTGCTATGCGGTAATGTATCCTGTCTCAGGCATTCTCGTTGACCGGTACGGTCCTAAGAAGGTCCTGACGTTCGGCATAACGATATGGTCTCTTGCCTGCATCGGTGGCGGCCTTTCGCCGAATGTCTGGGTGTTCGCTGCATGCCGCGGTATTTTAGGGCTGGCGGAACCGACCATCTTCGCGGGTCAGCTTGTGGCCGTTACACTTTGGTTTGAAAAGAGACAGCGGGCAACAGCCAACAGCCTGTGTACCGTAGGCGGTTCATTGGGTGCGGTGATCGCCCCTGTGGTGATAGCTTGGCTTATGAATGCGTTCGGTTACTGGCAGCACGTGTTTGTCATCAGCGGCCTGATCGGACTCGCGGTAGCTTTGGTGTGGATAAAGGTCTATCACACGCCTTCTGATGGGGTGTTGGCGAGAACCGTCTATGCGGACGAGAAAGAACCGGACGGAAGCGAGCAAAAGGCGTTCACGATAAGCGGTCTGCTGAAAACACGCACATTATGGGGCGGCGTGCTTATAAGACTTGTAAGCGACCCTGTATGGTATTTCTGCTGTTTCTGGCTGCCTGGTTTTCTGCGCAGGATGGGCAATGCCGAAGGATTGTCGAATGAGCAGACTTTGGACATGATACAATGGATAGGCGGTATACCTTTCCTTGTAGGAGCCGCAGGAGGCATACTTACTTCAGTATGGAGTGACCGTATGGTGAAGAAAGGACGGAATCCGCTGTCGGCTCGCAAGCTGATGCTGATAAGTATCGTGATAATCGCGCCTCTTGTTATGCTTGTGCCTTTGATAAGCGGAAGCTCGATGGATTTCTCTTATAAGATTTGGTTGGTCATAGCTATTTTCAGTCTTATGGCAGTGCTGTGCCTGAGCTGGTTATATACGTTGCCGGTAGTCTTGGCTGAGACTTTCCCGGTTAGAAACATAGCGACGGTTATGGGTATTTGCTGTGGCGCGGGCGCTTTGGGAAGCGTGGTGTTCAATCAGTTTGTGGGCAGTATTCCGGAGAGCGTGTGGGGATGGCTCTTTGTCGTAATGGGAACTTTGCATATATTTGCGGCCATAATATTATGGAGAATGGTAAGAGTCGAGCGAGCATAGCGGTTTGGCAGAATATATTCGTAATACATAAAAGTCAAAGGAAATGAAGACAATACATGAACCCGCAAGGGATATTCCCGTCAGGAATGAAGTTGATGTGCTTGTAATAGGAGGGGGGCCTTCCGGCATAATGGCGGCTGAGGCAGCCGCAGTCAGTGGTTGCAAGGTTATGTTGTTGGAAAGCCGCGGTTATCTGGGCGGCAATCTGACAATAGGTCTTCCCATCCTTGGTTTTCTCAACCGGCAGGGAAAGCAGATCATCAAAGGAGGAGCGCAGAACCTAATAGACCGCCTTGCCGTTCGCGGCGGAGCCGGCGAGCATAAGCCTTGCAAGAATCATATGAGCTTGACAATCATCGATTCCGAAATGGTAAAGGATGTCGCTCTTGAGATTATGGAAGAAAAGGGCGTGGACGTTCTTATGTATGTTTTCGTGTCCGGCGTAATAAAAGAGGGAAGAAAGCTTAAAGGTGTTATCATAGAAAGCAAGGCAGGCCGTGAGGCGATACTGGCCAAGACTGTCATTGACTGTACCGGCGACGGGGATGTGGCCAACGACGCAGGAGTCACAATGCGCAAAGGGGACGAGAAAGGTGGTATGCAACCACCTACGCTGATGTACAGTATGCGAGGCGTGGAGGTGCAGAAGCTGAGAGACGCCATCGTCAATCATCACGATGTCTTTGATATGGATGTTATGCCGCCTTCACAGTTTGTAAGCGGCAACTTTATCACGGTCGGTCTCCGAACGCAGATAAAGGAGGCGGAAAAGGCAGGACTTAAGATACCTGTAGCCCGCACAATACTCATTACCGGCCTGAATGATGATGAAATCTGGGTGAATATGACCAGGGTCAACGGCGTGGATTCGACGAAGCCGGACAGTTATACGTACGGAGAGATTACGGCTCGCAGGCAGATTAAGGATATAACTGAATACTTGAGGCGTTTCGTCCCGGGTTTCGAGCATTCCCACATCGACAGGATAGCTCCTTTCCTCGGGATAAGGGAAAGCCGCGTCATGGTTGGCCGCTACGCGCTCACGGCGGACGATATATTGTCATGCCGCCGCTTTGAGGATGTTATCGCCGTCGGGGGGTATCCGGTGGATATTCATCATTCGATAGGCAACGACTGCACGATGCATTTCTGCCCAGAGGATTATGATATCCCGTACCGTTGCCTTTTGCCAAAGGAGTTTGACAATCTGCTGGTGGCCGGAAGGTGCGCTTCTTTCACTCACGAAGCGATGGCCTCCACCCGTGTTATGTCAACGTGCATGGCAATGGGAGAGGCCGCCGGAACGGCAGCCGGAATAGCATCCGCGGATGAAATCGATGTCGCTGGCGTCAATGTGGGGAAAGTTCAGGAAGCGCTTCGTGACAACGGAGCCTATCTGGGCTGAAATGTGTCTTAGGAAGCGCGCCGGATGAACCGTCGATACAGCTCGCCGTCCTTGCCCGTCGTGTGGCAGGCTTCGTTGAGTAGGCATATTCACGGAACATGGTGTCTTTCGCGTTGATTATTATCCTTGGATATGAGAATTGTTATACAAAGGGTCAGGAATGCATCAGTCAGTGTTGACGGCGAGGTGGTTTCGTCGATCGGCAAGGGGCTGCTGGTGCTTGTGGGAGTGGAAAACGGTGACACAGAGGAGGATGTGCGCTGGCTTGTCGGCAAGACTGTCGGACTGCGCATTTTCGACGACGATAACGGAGTGATGAACCTGAGCGTTCGGGATGTCGGCGGGGAGATTATCGCCGTCTCCCAGTTTACCCTGACGGCTTCCACGAAAAAAGGAAACCGCCCGTCGTACATTCGAGCCGCCGGACACGGAATCGCCGTGCCTCTTTATGAAAAGTACTGCGAGGAACTCTCCATCGCTCTCGGCAAAGAAGTGGGCAGGGGAGTCTTCGGGGCCGACATGCAGGTGGCTCTTCAGAACGACGGCCCGGTGACCATCATCATCGACTCCCACCTTAAGGAATAGCTCCGCGGAGAGTCTGCCATCCTGCGTTCCGGCTGTCAGGCTGTAGCGCCTTTTCGCATATTCAAAGAAGATATTTTACATAAACTATTAGAAGATGAAGAGATTCAATGCAATGCTTAGAACGGTCTGTCTGGCGGCTGGCCTGTTTGTGTTTGTCATAGATGGGGCGGCATGGGGGCAGAAAGGCCACGATGTCACCTGTGCGATTGCCGAAAAGCACCTGTCCTGCAAGGCCAAGAAACGGATTGCCGGGATTCTGGACGGGAAGTCAATCGTCTATTGGGCCAACTGGATGGACAATGCCAGCCATACTCCGGAGTTCCGCTTCACGAGCACTTGGCATTACAAGAACATAGACGCTGATGAGACATACGCCGAAGCGGCTCTCAATGAGAACGGGGACGTGGTCCGCGCCATAGAGGAGCAGATAGCCTCGCTCAAGGGCGGAAAACAGAGTAGGGAAGAGCAGGCCATATCCCTGAAGTTCCTCGTTCATCTTATAGGTGACCTTCACTGTCCGATGCATATGGGTCATAAGTCGGATCTCGGCGGAAACAGATGGCAGATCCAGTATTTCGGCAGGGGAAGCAACCTTCATTCCGTATGGGATTCCGGCCTTGTGGAAAGCGCCCGCAAGTGGACGTATTCAGAGTGGGTGGATCAGATAGACCGGTTCGGCAAAAAAGAGAACAGGAAGATTGCCGAAGGCACGCCTGCCCAATGGGGCGAGCAGACGTATGAGGTCTGCAAGATGGTTTATGAGGGGACTCCTGTCGGCTCCAAGCTTTCATACGACTACGTGAGCGAGTGGACAGAAGTTGCAGAGACGCAGCTTCTTCGCGCGGGCTTGCGTTTGGCCGCGGTTCTAAATGACATATTCTAAGCCATTCTGGCGATAGGGGATTGATGATGTGCGGTTCTTCCTGAACAGGCATAGGATAGGACCGCCATCCCCGGTTTTGCCGTATCCACTGACACCGAAATGTTTATACGCACAATTCTCATCGTTCTCGGATGTGCCGCAGTAGCGCTTGGAGTTATTGGAATATTCGTTCCCGGTCTTCCTACCACGCCTTTTCTTCTTCTTGCCTCATGGGCCTTTTATAAAGGTTCTCCAAGGCTTCAGCATAGACTACTGGATTCAAGGCTTGGTATTTACATCAAGTCATATGAAGAGAAGAGAGGCCTGGCTTTGAGGAACAAACTTGCCGCTATCGGGATGATGGCACTGATGTGCGGAGTATCCATTGTTTTTTTCATTCCCGGAACGGCAGCAAGAATCGTAGTCGCCGTGGCCGGACTGATCGGTACCATCGTTGTCGGCTTTGTCGTTCCGACCGTCAAGTAATCCGTGTCTTTCAGGTCTTCCATCGAAAGCGTACGGCTCCAGGCTGATTCCAATATTAAATGCGGCAAGTGTCTTGAGATGTGTTTAAGGTGAAATATGTTTTCATCTTTGGCTTTTATTGTGCCAAGAAGCCGGACGGCGCTTTGCTGTTTGACAATTATTCATATATTTGAGCATTATGGCATTTGATTTCAAAAAAGAGTATAAGGAGTTCTATCTCCCTCCGGCGACTCCGACTATTGTGGATGTTCCGGGAGCCAACTATATCTCGGTCCGCGGCAAAGGCGATCCCAATGCTGAAGGCGGCGAGTATAAAGCCTCCATCGAGCTGCTTTATGCGATCGCTTTCACAATCAAGATGAGCAAACTGGGAGACCGGAGAGTCGAGGGATATTTCGATTATGTGGTTCCTCCTCTTGAGGGACTGTGGTGGTCTGATTCCGGCGAGGTTGACTATGCCCGAAAGGATGGTTTCCACTTCATATCGATGATCCGTCTTCCGGATTTTGTGAGCAAGGAGGATTTCGACTGGGCCATTGAGACCGCCTCCCGGAAAAAGAAGAAGGACTTCTCGATAGTCGAGTTTTTCCACTATGATGAAGGCCGATGCGTCCAGTGTATGCACATTGGGCCGTATGATATGGAACCGGCCACTATCGTCAAAATCAAGTCCTTTGCCGCACGGGAAGGGCTTACGCCGACGATTGACGGAGTTCGGAAACACCACGAGATTTACCTCTCAGACCCCAGACGGACAGCCTCCGACAGACTCAGGACGGTGATTCGCTATCCTGTGGAATGAGGTGTCTCCCTTCGGTTACGGAACGTTGGATGAGGATGACTATTGCCGGTTGCTTTCAGACATCGCTTGCCGCTTCTCCGATATGTCCAAGGCGAAAGGACAGATTATGCCGTATAGTAGACGAAGGCTGTCTTTATGAATAGTAGCCCGTTTGTGGTGTTATGACATTTGCGTATATTCGATGAAGTTTGATGTGGAATTTGTGAATATCAAACCTTTAAGAAGAACTCACGTGAGAATTGGCAATGGATAAGAATAAATACGATTGTCTGGCTGAGCCATATTCATCACGCTTTTCAAATAACTCTTTTAGTATCTGAGTACACTACTGTCCACTTTTTTAGTGGACAGTAGTGAGAAAATGTCTACTTTTGTAAAATCAAATCAGACAAAAATATCGCGATTGTCTACTTTGGAAAAAATGTTTAACTAAAAAATTTTGGGGAACTATATAGAAGTTGACTAATATTGTCAGGATTGGCACCGTTGGCAATCCATAACAGTCCCAGGCCATCTAGCAATCAATTAAAATGGTGTTCTATAATGTTTTAGGTGTTCCAAAAGGAATTGTAGTCAACTCCTATATAGTCCCCAAATTTTCCCGTGTCTACTTTTCGAATCCGGTACAAAATCTTTGACTTGTTAAGATTTATTTCTTTGGATTTTTACAGAATCAGTCGATTTATTTCTTTGGATTTTTGCTTTTTGGGGCAATTTATTTGTTTGGATAATTTTGATTTACTATTTTGCACACAGAAACAAAGGCATTTTTAATATGTATTGCAAAAGACTTATCGACAAATATCTATCGGAGTGGGCATCAAGAGATATCAACAAGCCATTGTTGCTTAGAGGAGCCAGACAGGTGGGAAAATCCACGGCAGTTCAAGAGCTATCTAAAAAGTTTGATACTTTTGTTGAGATAAACTTTGAAAAGCAACCTAAATACAAAGCTCTATTCAAAGATGACTTGGATGTTAAGCGTATTGTACCACAAATATCCGCGATGCATGGAACATCTATTAAACCTGGTCAGACGCTTTTATTTCTTGATGAAATTCAGGAGTGTCCGCAGGCTATTATGGCATTACGCTTTTTCAAGGAGGATATGCCGGAACTTCACGTTATCGCCGCCGGTTCTCTTCTTGAATTTGCATTAAAAGAACTTCCTACTTTCGGAGTAGGAAGAATACATTCAATGTTTATGTATCCTATGACCTTTGATGAATTCCTTGAAGCAAATGGTCAACAACTACTTATTGAGGCTCGCAATCAAGCTTCAATAGATAATCCTCTACCAGAACCTTTGCATGATAAATTGGTAGAACTTCTTCGTACATATATGCTTGTCGGAGGAATGCCTGAAGCAGTCAAGACTTGGGTTGAGTATCACGATTATGTAAGGTGTCAAGAAGTTCAAGATGATATTGTTGTTACATATGAAGATGATTTCCCGAAGTACAAGAAAAATGTAGATCCTATATTGCTGCGCCAAACACTACGAAGTGCAGCAGTTCAAGCCACTAAAAAGTTCGTATACTCAAAAGTAGGTCCAGGGTATAAGACGGTAGAAGTACAAAAAGCAGTAGAATTACTTACTCTTGCCGGTATTTTACATCCTGTAACACACACAGATGCTAACGGTTTACCATTAGGTAGCGAAAGGGACGAGTCATATCACAAGATGCTACTACTTGATCCAGGGCTATTGCTTCGCCTATTGAATATGTCTTTAGGCGATATATCTGAACTTACTACACAAATTCTAACTGCAAGCGCAGCTGATTTGGCAAATAAGGGACCGATGGCGGAATTGGTAGTAGGACTTGAGATGCTACATCATATGAGTCCGAATATCCGCCACGATCTATACTATTGGGTGAGACATGCAAAAAATTCTCAGGCAGAGGTAGATTACATATCCAGTTATTTGCAGGTAGTTGTTCCTGTTGAAGTTAAAGCAGATAAACAAGGTGGAATGAAGAGTTTATGGTCGTTTATGCGTGATAGAAAACTTCATTATGCCATTAGGTGTTCAATGGAGAATTTTGGAAAATTCAATTATGTCGATAATGAGGCCAATGGCGAAGTTAGACATGTTCGTATTTGTCCAATTTATGCTGTTGCCAAGATGGATGAGGTAAAACAAGGTATTGAAAAATAACATTTCAAAATATTATACTTTTGTGTAGTCAAAATGCCTCCATAGAAGAATTTTACATATATTTTGGGAATTATATTGACCTTCACTGAGATTGGTTGACACTTTTGGGGAGGTTTAACTGTTTCTCTT
>CAYMOB010000035.1:0-20353 GCA_964391955.1 uncultured Muribaculaceae bacterium
CACCTCCTTTTTGGTGTTTGTCTTCGGCAGCCGAGACGCTCCGTGCAAGGTTTCGCATTCGGAACTAAGTACTAATCTTTCATTATTATACAGGCTCTTAGCTCAGTTGGTTAGAGCGCTACACTGATAATGTAGAGGTCGGCAGTTCAACTCTGCCAGGGCCTACTGATCCGAAGTCTCTTCGGTCAAGCATGGGGGTATAGCTCAGTTGGTAGAGCACCTGCTTTGCAAGCAGGGGGTCTAGAGTTCGAATCTCTATATCTCCACAATGAGGTTGATTGAATCATTCAGTCAACCTCTTTTTTTTGTTTATCCGTCCCCTTTCCGCTGACCTTGCACCAACCGCTTTTGTTCGGTTTGCACTATCAAACCCTCGATCACATCGTGACAGCCCCAAGGGTCGCGGTGAATTTAAACAGCTTCTCAGTCTATGAGCGTATGATTTCCACTTCTCCGCCCAGACCTATTCTGATGATTTGAGATGCCAGGCCTGTCGAGCCCGCTTCGAGGCGAGCGTCAACCGTGTAATCCACAGCCCCTTTGATCTCCTCGGAGATGTCTTTGAATTTCTTCGGTGTCGGCTCTCCCGAGATGTTCGCCGAAGTCGAGACGACAGGACGGCCGAGCTTGTAGGTCAGCTGGCGGCAGAACTCCATCATCGGGATTCTTATCCCTACCGTCCCGTCAGATGCAACGACATTGTGCGCCAGATGGTATCGGTCGGATTTCGGAGTCTCACCTTCTTCCGGAGCCGGATATGTCTTCGCATCCGGGTAGATCAATGTCATCGGCCTGTCGTTCACCTCCACCAGGTCAATAGCCATCGCAGGTATCTCCTTGACGTACAGGGCTATCTGGTCAAGGCTGTTGGCCAGAAGCACCAATGACTTACTGTCGGCCCTGTGCTTTATGGCGTAAATCCTTGCTACCGCCTCCGGGTTGGTGGCATCGCATCCAAGACCCCAGACCGTGTCAGTGGGGTAGAGTATGACTCCTCCTTCCTTAAGAACTTTCAACGTCTCGTTGAGAATCCCATCTATATCCTTCTTTTGCATATCCGTTTGTTAAAGTCCCGTAACCGGGTGAATCTTAGCTGTCCTGAGAGTTATCTTGCCGTTGCCTGCCGCCTTATCGAATGCAGGTAGCAGGCTGTCACCGCGGTCACAGCCGCAGTCTCCGTGCGCAGACGGCACGGCCCGAGATGCACAGGGATGAATCCGCACTGAATTGCCGCTTGGGCTTCGTCTGGAGAGAAATCACCTTCCGGCCCTATCATGACCGTAATCCGAGAATCTTCCGGAACACCATCCAAGACATCCTCGATTGAGCGCCTTTCTGTCTCACCCTTAAAGCAGTAGCATATCATCCTGACTCCCTTTGCCTCCGAACGCGAGCGAATGAAGTCCCTTACGGACACCGGCTCCTCCACTTCCGGCAGTTTTGCCTTCAGGCTCTGCTTCATCGCCGACAGTGCGATTTTGCGAGACCTCTCCGTCTTGAGCACCTTGCGCTCGGAGCGTTCGCCGATCACCGGAGAAATCACATCCACACCAATCTCTGTAGCTTTCTCCACAAACCATTCGAAACGGTCGTTGTTCTTTGTCGGGCACACCGCCATATTCAATGAATATGAATGCCCTCCCCATCCGGGGACAGTCTCGAGAATCGCCGCGGCCGCCTTTTTTGGCGAGTCATCCGTCAGGCGGCAGCGGTGCATATTCCCGGCTCCGTCCACAACGGTGACCTCGTCTCCGGCCCTATGTCGAAGCACCCTGACGCAGTGCGCGCTCTCATCGGAGTCCAGAAAGGCCTGTCCGCCCTCAATTTCGTAAGCATAGAAAATCTCCATACTGCAAATATACAGAAAATAAAGAGTAACTTTGCGTTTATGAAAAAACGTTATGAATCACTTGATGTCCTGAGAGGACTGACGGTGGCTTTTATGTGCATTGTCAATAACCCCGGCAGTTGGGCGCATATCTTCCCGCCGCTCAAGCACGCCGGCTGGAATGGTTGCACTCCGACGGATCTAGTGTACCCGTTCTTCATTTTCTGCATGGGCTGCGCGATGGCGTTCTCATTCTCCAAGTATGAGAAGACAGATGTAAAGGCCTATCTTAAAGTACTCAAAAGGGGAGCATTGATTTTTCTTGTCGGCTTTGCCCTTAACCTGTACCCGTTCTTCCCGACCTCGCTTCACGATGAGAGCTGGACGTTCGGCCAGAATTTCCTTTACTGGCTCCAGCACAAACGAATATTCGGAGTCCTTCAAAGAATCGGAATGGCTTATGCCATAGCCGGTTGCATTGCCTTGTGGCTCAAGAAGCCAGGAAAGATCCTCGCTGCCATAGCATCCCTGTGCGTGGCTTACACGGGAATATTGCTGCTCTTCGGACGCGATCCCGGAGCCTTCACCCTTGAGGGGAATGTCTCGATGCGCGTCGACACTTGGCTGGTTGGCGGAAATCACTGTTACCACGGCTACAGCGGCACCGACTTCGATCCGGAAGGAGTGCTTGGATCGATGACCGCGGCCTGCTCCTGCCTTCTTGGCTACCTCATCGGCTCGATGATCCACAGGTCTCAAAAGAAAATGTCAGCCTTGTGTGGAGAAGCATCCGCGGAAGGAGGGCTTCCGGCCGGAGCGTTGGCCTACTCTCCGGACAGGGTTGTCAACCGTATATTCTTCTACGGCGGCTTGTCTTTGGTCGCTGGAATGGTTCTCAGCATCTGGATCCCGATCAACAAGCCGCTATGGTCTGTATCCTATGTTTTCTATGCGGGAGGTTGGGCGATGCTTGCGCTGGCTTTCCTGGCCTACATGCTTGACATCAAGGGCTATCAGAAACCTTTCGTGCCTTTCAAGGCTATGGGAATGAACGCATTGATGGCGTTTGTGTTCTCCGGTGTCATTGCGAAGAGCTATCGGTTCTTCGGCTTCGCGCCAAGCCGCTACTTCGGGGCGAATGAATATCTGTCCTTGCTTTGGGCGTTGATTTTCGTCTCGGTTATTTTCTCTGTTCTTTGGATTCTCTACAAGAAAAAGATTGTAATCAAACTGTAGGCGGAATGTATATCGGCTTGATTTCCGACACCCACGGGGTGTTTGCGGACGATGTGCGGAAATTTCTGGAGCCGGTTGACCGGATATGGCACGCCGGGGACTTCGGCACGCTTGACTGCGCCCGGAGCATAGCCGCGTTCAAGCCTCTTATAGGGGTGTGCGGCAATTGCGACGGGATCGATGTCAGGCAGGAGTACCCGGCCTTCCGGAATTTCGAGTGCGGCGGGATGAGGGTTCTTATGACCCACATAGGACTCCGTCCGGGCAGTTACTGGGCGTTCAATCCTCGGCAACCGATGTACGACCTGCGCGCGAGGGCTCTTATTGACTCCTATCATCCTGATATTTTTGTCTGCGGACACACCCACATCCCTCAGGTCTTCAATGACAGACGCGACGGATTCCTTTTTATGAATCCCGGCGCCTGCGGTTTTCAAGGAGCGTCGGATGTGCCGAGAATGGCCCTTCGTTTCAGGATAGAAAACGGGGAGATCAGCTCGTTGGAGAAATGTGAACTGCCGAGAAAATCATTAAAATTTTAAAAAAAATGAAATATCGTTGCGGATTATCAGAAATCTGCGTAATTTTGCAGCATATAATGGTTAAGTGAGACTTTTATATTTTTTTATTATGAAGAAGGTATTTATGTCTGTTGCAGTTGTGGCTTTTATGGCAGCCGCTTCTGCGTGCGGTAACAACGCAAAAAAGGCCGAGGCCGCTGAAGAGGGCGCCGAGGCTGCAACCGAGGTGGTTGCTGACTCAACCGCTTGCTGTGATTCAACTGCTTGCGCTGACTCAACCGCTTGCTGCGATTCAACAGAGGCTGAGTAATCAGGCAGCCGTCCCAACCGGGAGGTTTTTTTGTGCGGTATCCGGGTCTTAAACCTAGATGCTGCAATTTTTTTTGCCATCCACTTTCCGATTGCCTATCTTTGATGCTGTCCGATCGCCGTGCCGGCCGGGGCTCCGGACTTGCCGTAGCGACCCGCACCGGCACAGGACAGTAAAACCTTCAGGAATATGAAAGAAAAAACAGTCTGGTTCTGCTCTGGTTGCGGCAACGAATACCCCAAGTGGATGGGGCGTTGCCCCGCCTGTGGTGAATGGAACACGATGGTCGAGCAGAAAGTCGTGACCGGAGGCTCCCGCAAGGCCTCATTGGCCGATTCTGTCCCAGGGACCGGACGCAAACCTCAGAAGCTGAACGAAATCGATTCTCGTTCGGAAGCCCGCCTTTCACTGAACAGCGAAGAGGTTGACAGAATTCTGGGAGGAGGAATCGTCGAAGGTTCCCTCGTGCTTATTGGCGGTGAGCCTGGAATCGGCAAATCCACCCTTTCTCTCCAGATTCCGCTCGGCTGTCCGTCCCTGAAGACCCTTTATGTAACCGGTGAGGAGAGCCTGCGCCAAGTCAAGATGCGCGCTGACCGCCTCGGAGGCGACGCTTCCAATTGCCGTATTTACAGCGAGACCCTGATAGAGAATGTAGTGGCCCAGGCCAGGGAGGAAACCCCGGATCTGATGATCGTCGATTCTGTCCAGACAATGTTCTCGCAGACAGTTGATTCCACGCCAGGCTCTGTTACCCAGATCAAGGAGGTCGCGGCCATACTCCTTCGCTTTGCCAAAGAGACATCCATTCCGGTCATCCTCATCGGCCACATTACCAAGGAAGGCTACATAGCCGGCCCGAAGATTCTGGAACACATCGTGGATGTCGTTCTTCAGTTCGAGGGCGAGAACAGAGGCTCGTACAGAATCCTCAGGAGCATAAAGAACAGATTCGGCTCAACCTCGGAACTGGCAGTGTTCGAGATGACCGGAAAAGGACTGAGGGAGGTCTCAAACCCGTCGGAACTGCTTATCCCGATGCATGAGGCAGGGCTTAGCGGCACGGCTATCTGTGCGATGTTGGACGGAACCAGGCCGTTTCTCTTTGAAGTACAGGCGCTTGTCAGCTCGGCTGTCTATGGCACGGCCCAGCGTTCCGCCACCGGATTCGATGTGAGGAGACTGAATATGCTGCTGGCCGTCCTGGAACGCCGGGCTGGGTTCAAACTGGCTCAGAAAGATGTTTTCCTGAATATGGCGGGAGGTCTCAAGGTCAGTGACCCGGCCTGTGACCTGGCCGTCATCGCCGCCGTCCTTTCCTCCAATTTTGATTTCGCGATACCATCCGACAACTGCTTTTCCGGAGAAATCGGCCTCAGTGGAGAAATCAGGCCGGTGGCTCAGACGGACAGGCGTGTCTCTGAGGCTGCGAGGCTGGGCTTCAAGAGGATATTCATTTCTTCCTTCGCTTCCCTGGAACTCAGGCCTCAGGGCATAGAGATAGTCAAGGTCTCCGATGTCCCGTCTTTGGTCAAGGCCTTGTTCAAGTAGGGGCAAATTGCGGCCGTATTCGTAAATATTAAAAAAAAATTAGTATATTCGCCAAGTTAAAAGACCAAACAAATCAAGATATGAATCTTAGAGACATCAAGAAGGACATTGAGTATGTCATCGGAGCTTTCATTGATGACTGCTCCCTCTTCAGCGCGCTTAACCAGAAAGCTGACAACGAGGCTTTGGGAGGACTTTTCGATGAGGCTGTCAAGCTTTATAACGACCTCAGGGACAAGGTGAACGCAAAGGTGGAAGGCAAGAAGTCGGCCTACTACGCCGCTATCCGCAAGGAACTCCTTGAAAAGACTGACGCCATGTACTGCAAGCTCAGCGAGCTTATAAAGTCTTCCAATAAGTCCGAGGAAAAGTAGTCCAAGCTTTCACAGAGAGATATTTTTGGGAAAGGCTTGGATGTCTTTCCCTTTTTTTGTCCGTTTCCCGCTGGAATGACAGACGAGGGTTGGCAATGACCTCCTGATATATATTGTAAGCCGCGGCAAGCAATTGTCTGCTTGCTTTAAAATTTTCAGAACGAATATGAAAGTAGCCGTTGTAGGTGTGACCGGCCTGGTGGGTACCAGGATGGTCGAAGTCCTCGAAGAGAGGAAGTTCCCAGTGAGCGAGTTCATTCCTGTCGCATCCGAGAGATCCGTCGGGAAGAAGATTTCTTTCGCCGGCCGAGAGTGGCCGGTCGTCACCGCCGATGAGGCGATTGCCCGAAAGCCTGACCTGGCGCTGTTCTCTGCGGGAGCGGGAATATCACGTGAGTTCGCTCCGAAGTTCGCCGCCGTAGGCTGCCGTGTGGTTGACAACTCTTCCTGCTGGAGGATGGATCCGGCCAAGAAACTGGTTGTTCCGGAGATCAACGCCTCAGTCCTGACCGCTGACGACTACATAATCGCCAATCCGAACTGCTCCACAATCCAGATGCTTCTGCCTTTGGCGCCTCTCCATCGTAAGTACGTGATCAAGAGGATAGTTGTCTCTACCTATCAGAGCGTGACCGGCTCGGGCAATCCTGCGGTGGCGCAGATGAAGGCCGAGAGGGAAGGGAAAGAATGGGGTGAGTACCCGGCGTTTTACCATTATCCGATTGATGAGAATGTCATTCCGCACATAGATGACTTCCTCGAGGACGGTTACACCAAGGAGGAGATGAAGATGGTCAATGAGACCCATAAGATTCTGGATGACTATTCGATAGGAGTAAGCCCTACCACAGCGAGGGTCCCGGTGCTCGGCGGGCATTCAGAGTCCGTCAACCTTGAGTTCGAGAACGATTTCACCCTTGACGAAGTCAGGGCGCTATGGGCCGGTACTCCTGGAGTGACCGTTCAGGATGACCCTTCCCGCAATGTCTATCCGATGCCGCTGTTCTCACTTGGCAAGGACGATGTCTTTGTAGGCCGCCTGCGGAGGGACCCTTCTGTCAGGTATGGCCTGAACTTCTGGTGCGTCAGCGACAACATCCGCAAGGGAGCCGCCACCAACGCTGTCCAGATCGCTCAGTATCTCCTTTCCAAAGGCTTTCTTAAGTAAGCGGACTCCTACTTGCCTTCGGCCAGATGCTTCTCCCAAGCCCAGGCCGAGGCAAGTGTGTCCTCTATCGACCTTTCGGCCTTCCAGCCAAGCTCATTGTTCGCAAGTGTCGGGTCGGCCCAGATAGCCGTCACGTCACCGGCCCTGCGTGGAGCGAACCTGTAGTTTAGCTTCAGGTTGTTGGCTTTCTCAAAGGCGTTGATAAGCTCCATGACTGAAAGAGGCCTGCCGGTCCCGATGTTGAAGATTTCATATTCATTCTTCATCTTCCCCTCAAGCATCCTGCGCACAGCGAAGACGTGGGCTTTGGCGAGATCCACGACATCGATGAAGTCCCTCTGGCACGTTCCGTCCGGGGTAGGGTAGTCGTTGCCGAAGACCGCCAGGCACTCTCGCTTGCCGATTGCGGTCTGGGTGATGTACGGGACGAGGTTGTTAGGCACGCCGCGCGGAAGCTCTCCGATCAGAGCGGAAGGATGTGCCCCGATCGGGTTGAAGTACCTCAGGGCGACGCCTCTTACATTTGAATATGCCTTCACGGAATCCCGCAGGATGTCCTCGCACATCTGCTTCGTGTTGCCATAAGGCGAAGTGGCAGGCTGCCTTGGCGATTCCTCTGTCACGGGAAGCTGTTCCGGCTCTCCATAGACCGTAGCCGATGAGGAGAACAGAATGTTCCCGCATCCGCGCTTCCTTGCGGTCTCGATGACATTGATGAAGGATTCCAGATTGTTCCTGTAGTACATGAGAGGCTCGCTGACCGACTCTCCGACAGCCTTGAAGCCGGCGAAGTGTATGACAGCGTCAACACTGTTGGCCGTGAACAGCAGTTCGGTCGCCACAGGGTCGCGGAAATCCATCCTGACAAACGGGATATCCTCTCTCCCTGTTATTCTCTTGACACCTTCGTAGCAGGTCTCGTCACAGTTGGACATATTGTCGGCCACTATCACGTCGTAGCCTGCCTCGATAAGTTCCACGGTGACGTGGCTGCCGATAAATCCGGCTCCGCCGGACACAAGGACACACTTTTTCATATTCTTGACTTTTGCGATTTGCAATTGCTTGTAAGTAGGGGTATTACAGGTCTTGTACTGTGCTCCCGACCGTTTATATACACTGCAAATTTAGCAAACATTAAAAAATAAAACACTAATTTTGCATTTATGAGATCCGGAATATTCATAAACGCCTGCGCAGGAGCGCTTGCCTTGTGCGCCATAACCGTCACTTCGTCATCATTCCCGTCCGCAGGCCGGACCTGCCCGTCCGTCGGTTCGGCCGTTGAGTCCTCCGATGCTCCCGCCCGGTCTGAAAGCCTCTCTGAAGTCTGTGTCCCCCAAGTCCCGTCTGTCCCGGCGGTTCGCCGCGGAGGCAAGGCACAGCGATACATCGAATCCGTTTCCCGCAGCGAAATACTTAAGTCCTCCGTGTTCGCTGTCCTTGCCCTCACCGAAGGAGGAGACACCCTCGCGGCCTGGAACAGCGGAATGAGGATGATTCCGGCGTCAACCCTGAAGCTTGTCACCACGGGTCTTGCCATTCATCGTCTCGGCCCTGATTTCAAATACGTTACACGTATAGCCTACAGCGGCTCCATCAAGGATGGCGCGCTTGACGGTGATCTTTACATTGTAGGAGGTGGCGACCCGACCATCGCATCCAAGGATTCCATCGCATACCCTTCCGCCAAGTTGTTCGCCCAGTGGAAATCTTTTCTTGACAAAGCCGGAATCCGCTCTGTCACCGGCCGCGTCATCGGTGACGGGCGTTATTTCGACGGCCCTCTGGAAAAGGACACCTGGAGCTATCAGGACATCGGAACAGCTTATGGTGCGGGTGGCGACGGCCTCTGCTACTACGAGAACGCCCAGGAGTTCAAGGTGAGTGCCGGCCCGTCAGTCGGCTCTCCTGTCAAGGTCTCCGTCTCATACCCGGTTCTGCCTTGGATGAAGTATGAATATGCCTGCAGAACAGCTCCGGCGGGCACCGGAGACCAGCTCTACCTGTTCAACACAGAGTTCGCTCCTTACGCCGAGGTACGCGGGTCATTCGCAATAGACCGTAAGCCAAGAACCGAAGAGTTCAGCAACAAGTTCGGAGCGTACACCTGCGCACATTACTTCTGTGAGTTCTTGAAAGACAATGGAATATCCGTAGCCAAAGGCCCTGCCGACATCCGTCTTGGCCGCATCCGCTCCGATATCTCTTCCAGTGTCCGCGGCCCATACGCCTGCGGAGTCGATAACCTTTCGGTTCTGGGTATGACATATTCGCCGTCCCTGAAGCGCATCGCCCGTGAGACAAATCTGAAAAGCGACAACTTCTATGCGGAGACCATTTTCCGCACCCTTGGCCGTCGTTTCCATCACTCCGCATCCTATGATTCCTCCTATGTCGCAGTGAACGAGACGTTGAGGAGTCTTGGCGTAAACCCCGGTCAAGTGCGGATCGTTGACGGCAGCGGACTCGCCCGTCACAATTACGTCTCTCCGGCTTTTTTCGTCCGGTTCCTTTCAGCGATGATGGACAGCCCTTCTTTCGGTGACTATGTCCAGACCATAGGCCGTCCGGGCGACCGCCACTATGAATCCCGTCTGACCGAAGCCCCGTCCTCAGTCAAGTCGAGGGTCCATCTGAAGAGCGGCTCGATGAACGGAGTGCGCTGTTTCAGCGGCTACATCGAACCGTCCGTCGGCTCAAAGTCCGACACCATCATCTTCTCCATTATGACCAACAACTCCCTTGTCTCCTCCTCGCGCATCGACCCGATAATCGACCGGATCATCCTTCTCCTGGCCTCAGACAACTGAGAATCTTTTTAAAGGTTCTTTAAAAAGTTCGTGGAGTTTCAAATCCGTCATTTTCCTCCGGCTTTCCCGCCAGACAGCGCCGCCATCGTCCTCGAAAATCCGTCGTTACCGACTGGATTCATTCCTTCAAAGTTACAGATAAAGAAAATAAATCGGCTCCTAAAAGATTCCGGGCGGCTTCTTAGCGTTGAGGGAAATAGAACGGGCTGAGGAATGTGGAGATGATTCCGGACTCCGGATTGTCTATGTGCCCTATGACGCGCCGCGCGCGGACAGGGCGGCGGCTGTAGAAGTCAGGGGCCGAGGAGTCAAGGGAATTGATCCGGACGACCTGGGCGGAATGGATGAACCGGCCTTCACCGATGTACATTCCCACGTGAGTGATCCGCTCCTTTGTGCTGTCCGTGGCCGCCCTGCCCCAGAACAACAGGTCTCCCGGCAGAAGCTCTTTCCAGTCCACGTCACCGTTGTCGCTGAATATCCTTATGTCCTCTCCGATTCTTGCCTGTTGCGATGCGTTGCGTGGAAGAAGCACCCCGTTGGCGAAATAAGTGCTGCGGGTGAATCCGCTGCAATCCACGTTCTTGATGGACGTGCCGCCCCACATATACGGGACACCGAGGAACCTGTGGCCGGTAGCTAAAAGATCCTTACGGAATCCATCCGGGTCTGAAGCCCGCTCTTTGCGGTCTTTCGCCCATTTGTAGAACACGGCGACATCTCCGGCCGGAACATACCCGGTCTTCCCGGACGGCAGGACAACCCCGGCGAAATGCTTCCGAAGCACGGCCCTGCCCTCGTCGTAGCCTTTGTAATGACCTGTTTTGTGTGTCTTTACACTGTAAAGTATGCGCACTATGTCGCCGAGCACGAGATCGCTCGCGATTCTGGAGTCTGTGGAAGGCTCCTCGTAGATGTGCGAGTGGGAGGCCGTGCAGATGTATTTGGGAGCCTCCAGATAGTCCTTCAGCTCGTTCCCGTCCATCGGGACCAGCCCCATTTCGTTGACCCAGGCCGTGTAAGGTTCCGGACTCTTGATTTTCGTCCAGTACCCGGACTTGTCCAGAATCTCGACGACCGTACCCATCAAAGCCTGGTCTCCGAGCTCGGCGGTGTAGTCCGGACTCTCACGCATAAAATTGGCCGAAAACTCGACGACCGCCCATTTCTTAGGCTCGTCCTTTCCGGAATCCCGGCTTGCTGATGTGACGGAAAAACCGCTGTTCTCCGAAGTCGGAAGACCATTGCCCTTTGTGATTATGCCGGCGGACGACAAAAGCGCCACGCTGAACAAAACTTTCTTGAATGTATTCATAACTAATTCTGGATTAACAAGATGTCTGAATCCGCCTCCGGCCGGCGCCCTTTGGCGCCGATGACGCTCCGGGCGACTCCGTTTGTAAAAATATTCACAATTCATTAGTTTTGCAAGGATTATACGCCATTTTTGGGAGTTATTTGAGCCTGTGCTTCGCAAGTCCGGACCCTTTGTTCTCACGGTGCGGCTTTTATGCGGACAGAAGCGGCTGTCACCCGGAAAGGCGGAATGTTGAGTGACAGTGGAATATTCAGAAGGTAAACGCTACAATTCATTTGTGGGTTATTATCGCCGCAAGTACGGCGAGCGGCTGCAGAAACTTGTGCTGGATGCGGGGTTCTCGTGCCCTAACCGTGACGGCTCTGTGGGAAGGGGAGGCTGCACCTACTGCGACAACGCCGCTTTCCATCCAGGCTACAGCACGCCCGGCAAGCCGCTTCTCATCCAGATAGAGGAAGGGATTGAGTTCCAAAGGATCCGCTATCCAAGGGTCAGGCACTATCTGGCATATTTCCAGGCATATTCAAACACCTACGGGTCGCTTGAGCGGTTGAAGTCTCTTTATGAGGAGGTTCTTGCCCATCCTGAAGTGGTCGGCGTCGTGATCGGCACGCGCCCCGATTGCGTGGACGGGAATAAGCTGGACTATCTGGCCGGCCTTGCGGGAGGGCGTGTCCTCGATGGCTGGAGCCGCACCCTTGGGGAGGAAAGGGACACCGCTTCAGCCGGCTTACCCCGCAGGAGTCTCACCGCACCGATAGTGGTCGTGGAATACGGGATAGAGTCCTGCTACGACACCACCCTTGCAAGAATCAACAGAGGCCACGACTTCGAATGTGCGCGGAAAGCCGTGGAAATGACAGCTGAAAGAGGTCTCGACACCGGGGCGCACTTCATCCTCGGCCTTCCTGGCGAATCCAGACAGATGCTTCTGGACCAATGCGGCCTGATTTCCTCGCTGCCGCTCCGCTCCGTCAAGTTCCACCAGCTCCAGATTGTCAAAGGCACCGCGATGGAAAAGGAATATGCCGCCGGCCCCTCGGCTTTTTACCGTCCGTCCCTCGACGAGTATATTGACTTTGTCATCGACATGCTCGAACGCCTCCGCCCCGACCTCTACATCGAAAGGGTGGCTGGTGAGGTGCCGCCTCGCTTCGTGAACGAGACACCGTGGGGGCTCGTCCGTAACTTTGAGATACTGCGGCGGCTGGACAAACGGCTTGAGGAACGTGACACAAGGCAGGGCAGGCTGTTCCCGGGTGGAAGAAACCGACATAAAGAACCGGCTGCCTTGGATAATATGTGAGTGAAAATTATTATATTTGTCAAATTTATTTGATAGCGATGGCGAAGTTTGTAAACCGAGAGATTCCTGAAGGCCTCACCTTCGATGACGTTTTGCTGGTTCCGGCACATTCCGATGTACTTCCTCGTGACGTGGATGTCACCACTGATTTCACGACTGACATTAAACTTCATACTCCGATAGTGTCCGCGGCTATGGACACTGTCACGGAGGCCGATCTTGCCATAGCGATGGCGAGAGCCGGCGGTATCGGCGTGATTCACAAGAATATGACTATCGAACAGCAGTGCGAGCAGGTTCGCCACGTGAAGAGGGCGGAGAACGGGATGATCTATGACCCTGTGACCATAAGCCCTGACGCCAACGTCGGCAACGCGCTGGCGATGATGAAGAAGCATCACATCGGCGGCATCCCTGTAGTCGATGCGAACGGGTTTCTCATAGGCATCGTCACGAACCGGGACCTTCGTTTCCAGGAGGATATGCAGCAGCCTATCTCACAGGTGATGACAAGGGAAAACCTTGTGACCGCCCCGAAAGGGATCACTCTGGCCGATGCCACTAAGATCCTCCAGCGCAGCAAGGTCGAGAAACTTCCTGTGACCGACGGCGACGGAAAACTTGTGGGTCTTATCACCTATAAGGATCTTATGAAGATTAAGGACAATCCGATAGCGTCCAAGGACAGCAAGGGCCGTCTTCTGGTTGCGGCGGCGGCCGGCATCAAGTCTGATACCCTCGACAGGATCGGGCTTCTTATGGACGCCGGAGCGGACGCGGTGGTTCTTGACACGGCCCACGGTCATTCCGAGGGTGTCCTTAAGATGATCAAGAAGGCCTGCGACGCCTATAAGGACTTCCAGATCATCGCCGGAAATGTGGCCACTGCCGCGGGGGCCAAGGCTCTTGCCGAAGCCGGAGTCAAGGCCGTCAAGGTCGGAATCGGGCCGGGATCCATCTGCACGACCAGAATCATCGCCGGAATCGGTGTCCCTCAGCTCACGGCTGTGATGGAGGCCGCAGACGCGCTCAAGGGGACAGGCATACCGGTGATAGCCGACGGTGGCATAAGATATTCGGGAGACATCGTCAAGGCGCTCGCCGCCGGTGCAAGCACCATCATGGCAGGATCGCTGCTCGCCGGAACCGAGGAATCGCCTGGCGAGACCATCATTATGAACGGGCGCCGCTTCAAGTCCTATCGCGGGATGGGCTCGCTCGAAGCGATGGAGCAGGGCTCCAAGGACAGATACTTCCAGGATATGGAGGCTGACATCAAGAAGCTCGTTCCGGAAGGAATCGTGGCCCAGGTGCCTTACAAGGGGACTGTCTCCGAAGTCATCTACCAGCTGGTAGGCGGACTCCGCGCCGGAATGGGCTACTGTGGCGCCCGCGCGGTGTCGGATCTCAGAAACGCCAGCTTCGTGCGCATCACGAACGCCGGTTTCCTCGAGAGCCATCCTCACGATGTGACCATCACTAAGGAAGCGCCGAACTATTCCCGTTAGCGGTATGTCACCAAGGAAGTTCCGCATAATCATAGCAGGTGCGATCCTGGCCGCTCTGCCGTCATGCAAGGCTATCTCTTCCCTGATACACGACGGGGAGGTGGTCGCGAGACTTGGTGACCATAAGCTCTATCGCTCCGAACTTGACGACGTGATTCCAAAAGGGACTTCTCCTGAGGACAGCGTGAACCTTGCCGGTCTCTACATAAATTCCTGGGTGAGGGACAAGGCTTTCCTCGACATCGCGCAACAGCGTCTGTCAAAGGAGGAAAAGGATGTCTCAAAGGAACTTGAGGCCTACCGCCAGTCGCTCCTGCGCTACCGCTACGAGCAGCGTTACGTCAACGAGCGCCTTGACACGACCGTTTCGGAAAGGCAGATAAATGATTATTACGACTCGCATCTGGAGTCCTTCAAACTGGAGCGTCCGATTTTGAAATCCAGATTTATGAATATCCCCGCTGATTCTCCCAACCTTCAGAAGCTCAAGAAGCTGATGTCTTCCGATAAGGTCGAGGACGTGATTTCGGCGGACAGCGTGGCCTTCAACTCCGCCAGGCGCTACCACGACTATTCCGATGAATGGATTGACGCCGTGAAGCTCGCCGCCGAATTCGGGGTGGACTACGTGCAGATGCTTTCCCGGCGCAACGGGCAGTTTATCGAAGTGCCTGACGGAGATGGCAATGTGTCAGTGGCTTTCATAGCGGATTACTGTAAGGCCGGTGAGATCGCTCCCGTGGATTACTGCAAGGAGCGTATCAGGGACATCATCATAAGTGGAAGAAAGCATGGGCTTCTTGTCGGTTTGGAACGGGACTTGATAGAAGACGCCAAGGTTAAGGAGAATTTTGAAATATATTCGAAATGATAAAGAAAACAGCAATCACCATCCTCGCCCTCGCAGCGACCTGCGCGATGGCTTCAGCTCAGAAATACAAGTACATAGACAAGACCGTGGCGGTTGTCGGCAACGAAGCGGTTATGATTTCGGACATCGAGTCCGCGGTCAAGGATCGCGCGGCGCAAGGCTTGTCATCGGACAGGAACGTCCGTTGCGAGGTGCTTGAGTCGATTCTTGAGTCGAAGATATTCCTGGTGCAGGCAAGGGTCGACTCCCTCACGGTCAATCAGGATATGGTTGAGGGCAGCCTTTCCCAGCAGGCGGACAGGATGCTGACTTATCTGGGCGGCGAGGAGAAGGTCGAGGAATATTTCGGCAAGCCTCTTTACCGTCTCCGTCAGGAATGGCGTAAGCAGTATGAGGATATGAGCCTCACCCAGCAGGCGCAGCAGGCGATTATGAGCAAGATTCCCGAGATGACTCCTTACGATGTCAAGGAATATCTCGACACGGTTGACACCAAGGACCTGCCTATAGTCCCGATAAAGTACCAGCTCAGCCAGATCTGCCGTTATCCTGACCGGGAGGCCGCCGATATGGCTGTCCGCGAGAAGCTCCTCGAGCTGCGCGAGAGAATCATCAACGGGGAGAAGTTCTCGACCCTTGCGAGGATATATTCAGAGGATCCGGGCAGCGCCCGTAAAGGCGGAGAGCTTGGAATGGCTTCAAAATCAATTTTCTGGCCGGTCTTTTCGGATGCGGCGATGGCTTTGAAGCCGGGTGTCATCTCGCAGATTGTCGAGACACCGGACGGATTTCACATCATCGAGGTCATCGAGAAGAAAGGCGATATGTTCAACGCGCGCCACATCCTGATGAAGCCTAAGTACACAGACGAGGACAGGGACAAGGCTTTCAAGACTCTGGACAGCCTTCGTTCCGAAATCAACAACAACGCGGTGACTTTCCAGATGGCCGCCAGCTTCTATTCACAGGATCCGGCCACGAGGACAAACGGAGGACAGATGTCCGACCCTAACACCGGTTCGTCCTATTTCGAGATCGACCAGTTGAAGCCGGAGGACTATTTTGCCATCAAGGATCTTAAGGAGGGCGAGATTTCCGAGCCTGTCGAGTCCACTGACAACGATGGACGTCAGGATCAGGTCAAGGACTATGTGGTCGGCAAGACCATCTACAAGATTATCCGTGTCGACAAGGTCATCCCGGCTCACACGGCCTCTTTCAACGAGGATTTCAGCCAGCTTCAGGAGCAGGTGCGCCAAGACAGACAGATCAAGGCCATAGACGATTTCATCGCCGGGAAGATCAAGGAGACTCACATCATCATCGATCCTATGTTCAAGGACTGTGAGTTCCGCCGTCCGGGCTGGGCCTCAAAGTTCGCCGAAGACTGATGCTTGTCCGCCGTCTTGTATATTCATTCATCCTTTTGCTGATTTCATCCGGCCTTTCCGCCCAGAACTCTGAGCGGAGAGACAGTCTTGTCCGCCTCCTCGGATGTGATGAGCTTCAGCAGGTTGAGGAATTCGGACAAAACTACAGAAAGGCTTTGGGACACGCCCGGTTCGAGCACAATTCCACACTCCTGATCTGTGACACCGCCTTGTGGAACGTCAATATGAATGTCATCAACGCGTTCGGCAATGTTCAGATCATCCAGAACAACACAGTACTGAGCAGCGAGAGTCTCGACTATCTGATCAACGAGAACCTTGCCAGGTTCAGAGGAGCGTTGGTACAGCTTAAGGACAAGGACGGCAATACATTGCGCACAAACGATCTGGACTACAACACCAAGGACAGTGTGGCTGTGTTCAGGTACGGAGGGGCGTTGCGTGACAAGGACGGTCAGATTATTGAAAGCGACGACGGTTACTATTATTCCAAACTCAAGACATTCAGTTTCACCGGCAATGTCAACATGTACACCGACTCGATATTCGTCAAGACCGATGACCTGGACTACAACACCGGCACGAATGTAGCCACTTTCGGAACAGGCACCAACGCTTGGAGGGACAATAATATGCTGTCTTCCAACTCGGGGTTCTATGAGCGTGACATTGAGAGGTTTACATTTATCGGTGACGTGCACATCCTTACCGAGGATCAGGAAGCCTGGGCGGACACGCTCGTTTATTACCGTGTGCCGAATGACGCGGAGATGTTCGGCAATGTCGAATTGCTCGACACGACCCGCAACGTGTCTGCCGTTTCCGGTTACCTGCAGTACATAGACTCTCTGTCCTTCATAAGGCTCGCCAGGGATCCGGCGGTTATAGCCGTCAGCGTGCAAGGCGAGAAGAGGGATACCGCATATATAGGTGCCGACACATTGATAATCAAATCTGTACTTAAATGCGATGTGGACTCTGCGGAGATTGTGAATTCCGCGGCCCGGCTCAAGGAAATCAATGTCGATCCTATTATGGAGTACCGTCGCAAGGCGGCTGAGGCGGCCAAGGCCGCCGCCGAACAGGCTCGCAAGAAACTCGAGGAGGAGGACCCTGACGCTTTAAGTGCTTCGGACAGAGGCGCTCCGCCTGCCGAAAAACGTCAGCCTATCCTTCCCGCCCCGTGGGATGATGTCATTGAATATGAACCGCCTCGTTGGGTCTACTCCCCGTCCCGTCCCCGGCAGCCTGACACACTTTTGGCGCGGCAGGTGGAATCCCGGCCTGACACGCTCCGCTCTCAGTCGGACACGCTCAGCGGCCAGGACGGCGCACTGAATGTTCCCGCGGACTCCTTGTCCGCCAAAACGGATTCCTTGCCCGCGCGGCTTGGTTTCGAGCCGTCTTTGTCTGACTCTTTGTCGGTGAGGCCGGATTCTCTTGCCGCTGCCCCTGACTCGCTTTCCGTGACAGATTCCCTTTCGCTCGCTCCCAAGGATTCCACGAAAATCGGTTTCATTTACGGTCTGAAAAATGTCAAGGTCTTCAGGAACGACATGCAGGTGGCCTGCGACTCTCTTGCCTACACGGATCTGGACTCCCTGGTCAGGTTGTACAGGAATCCGGTTGTCTGGAACGAGGTCAAACGCCAGTATTCCGCGGACAGCATTACCGTCATAGTCAAGAACCAGTCCATTGACAGGGCGAGCCTGATGTCCAATGCTTTCATCATCGTTCAGGAAGACAGCCTGTCCTTTGACCAGATCAGAGGTGCGGAAATGATGGCGTATTTTGACAGTACCGGCACATTGAAACGGTTCGACTCTATGGGTGGATCATCCGGTGTTTTCTTCATTGAGGAGAACGGAAGTCTCGCCACGGTCAACAAGTTTGAGGCGAAGATGCTTACTGCCTCTTTGAAAAATGGCAATGTGCAGGATCTGAACTATTTCGATGCCGTCAAGTCGGATGCCTATCCGGTTGTCCAGATGACCAAGGACGCGAGAATCCTCAAAGGCTTTGACTGGCGGCCGGACGATCGGCCTGAAGGGCCGGAGGACATCACGTCTTTCAAGCCGAGGGAGTCTCAGAGGGAACTCTATGAAAAAGTCCCGAGAGCCAGGTTCGTCCAGACAGACATCTATTTTCCAGGACATATGGAAGGCGTTTACAAGATGCTGGCTCTTCAGGATTCCCTGAGGCGTGTAAGGAACGCTGAACGCAGAAGACTCAAGGCCGAGAGAGACAGGATTGCCGACAGTCTCAGACTTGCGGCCGCTGACAGTCTTGCGCTCAAGGATAGCCTCGCTCTTAAAGACAGCCTCGATCGAAGCGATTCACTGGCTTTGAAAGACAGTCTCGCCTTGAAGGACAGCCTTGCGGTCACTGATTCGTTGAAAGCCGCTAAAGCTGATTCTTTGGCTAATGACCCTTCGGCGCTTAAGAAAGCCGAGAGGGAGAAAGCCCGCAAGGCGCGTCGTGAGGCAAGGGAGGCCAGATGGGCCGAACTTGATGCCCGGGATGCCGCCAAGGCTAAGGCCAAGGAGGAAAAGGCTTTGGAAAAAAAGCGTAAGAAAACACTCAAGACCTTGAAGGCGATGGAAAAACGCCGGGCCAAGGAGGAGAAAATGCTTGAGCGTTACAAAGTGCGTTTTGAAAAAGAAAAAGCCAGAAAAGCCGCAAGGGCTTCCTCAAGGCGGAAGAACCGTAAAAATTAGCAGGAGCGTGAAAAACCTTTTCCACGCTCCCGCCTATCCTTTATAATATACTTTTTAGAGAAGTTTCTTCCTAAGCGCTTCGATCATATCCACCGTCATGCTTTCAAGGTCGTACGCCGGAGTCCATCCCCATTCCTCCCGGGCGCAGGAATCGTCCATCTTGTCCGGCCAGGAGTCTGCGATCGCCTGACGTACAGGGTCAACCTCGTAGCGCATCTTGAATTCCGGAATATGCTCCTGAATCTTGTGGTAGATGATTTCCGGGTCAAAGCTCATTGACGCTATGTTGAATGAGTTGCGATGCTTCAGCTTGGTCGGGTCGGCGTTCATGATGTCCACGGCGGCCTTAAGCGCGTCCGGCATATACATCATATCCATATACGTTCCGGCCGCGATAGGGCAGACAAACTCCTCTCCCTTGACGGCGGCATAGTATATCTCCACGGCATAGTCAGTGGTGCCTCCTCCCGGCAAGGTGACATTTGAGATCAGGCCAGGGAATCTGACCGAGCGTGTGTCAACCCCATATTTGGTGTGATAGTAGTCGCTGAGAAGCTCAGTGGCGACCTTTGTGACTCCGTACATCGAACGAGGCCTCTGGATTGTGTCCTGAGGAGTGTTCTGATGCGGCGTCTCAGGGCCGAACGAGCCGATTGAGGACGGTGTGAACACGGCGACATTGTTCTCTCTCGCGATTTCAAGAATATTCATCAGTCCGTTGAGCTGGATGTTCCACGCCATCTGCGGCTTTCTTTCCGCGACGGCTGAAAGCAGGGCTGCAAGATTGTAGATCGTGTCGATGTTGTACTTCTTCACGATGTCGAGAAGCTGCTCCCCGTTGCAGACATCAGCCTCCTCGGCAGGTCCGCTTTCATGAAGAATCCCCTTTGGCTCGGCGCCTTTGATATATCCGGCGACCACATTGCCCTCCGGGTACATATTCCTGATTTTCATTGTAAGTTCGGAGCCGATCTGGCCCGTCGAACCTATCACCAATACATTTTTCATTGTTCTTCGCTTGTTTATTGCTAAATTAGCGAGTACAAATTTACATTATTTTCTGACAAGAGGTCATTATAATATGAAAATCTTATCGGTTTTCTTATTTTTTGATATATTTGTCGGAAAATGGAAGCATTTAATAATTGTTGGGAATTATATGGAAGTTGACTGATTATTTCATCGGAGCATCGGATAACACTATTACGGCAGCTGCCATGTGGCTCATGGCAATTGGTTTTTCGCCGACTCTGATAACAGTAGGCCGACATCTGTATGGTAAGCGCGTTGTTTTTGAATCATTTGTAATAGAGGTGTTTCCGTAACGGTTACTTCCTGCGGCGAGGGCGTCCGCCGGTGATGAAAGACGGGAAGACCTTTTTAGGACACAAGGCCGTTTGACGATCCTTTGTCCTTAGGGAGGGGACTCGCGCCGTAGGTG
>CAYMOB010000035.1:20453-24110 GCA_964391955.1 uncultured Muribaculaceae bacterium
GGCCGTTTGACGATCCTTTGTCCTTAGGGAGGGGACTCGCGCCGTAGGTGAATGGTCGGAAGACCTTTTTAGGGCACAAGGCCGTTTGACGATCCTTTGTCCTTAGGGAGGGGACTCGCGCCGTAGGTGAATGGCCTTAAAGGTGGCATATGATGGGAGAACATATTTTTTAACGGATTCCAAGTGGAACTTTTTAATTTTTATCAATATGTACGGAAAATTCCAGGAACATCTGAAGTCGGAGCTTGCTTCCATCAAGGAAGCCGGACTTTACAAGAACGAGCGTAACATCGCTTCGGCGCAGTCAGCCGAAATCGTCCTTCAGGACGGAAGCAAGGCTCTGAACTTTTGCGCCAACAACTATCTCGGACTCGCTGATTCCCCAAGGCTCATCGAGGCCGCCAAGAGGGCTATGGATGAGAGAGGATTCGGAATGTCCTCTGTACGGTTTATTTGCGGGACGCAGGACCTTCACAAGGAGCTTGAGTCTGCCATCTCTGATTTCTTTCACACCGAGGACACCATTCTCTACGCCTCCTGCTTCGATGCCAACGGCGGTGTGTTCGAGCCTCTTCTGACAGCGGAGGACGCGATTATCTCCGACTCGCTGAACCATGCCTCCATCATTGACGGTGTGCGCCTTTGCAAGGCTGTCCGTTACCGCTACGCCAACGCTGATATGGCCGACCTTGAGCGCTGCCTTCAGGAAGCGCAGGCTCAGAGGTTCCGCATCATCTGCACGGACGGAGTCTTCTCGATGGACGGCAATGTGGCTCCGATGGACAAGATTTGCGAGTTGGCCGAGAAATATGACGCACTCGTGATGGTGGACGAGAGCCACTCCGCCGGAGTTGTCGGCAAGACCGGGCGCGGGGTCGCAGAGCAATATGACTGCTACGGCCGTATCGACATATTCACCGGCACGCTTGGAAAGGCGTTCGGAGGCACCGTCGGCGGATTCACCACAGGCCGCAAGGAGATTATTGACATGCTCCGTCAGCGCTCCCGCCCGTACCTGTTCTCCAACTCCCTGCCTCCTATGATCGCCGCCGCCGGCATCGAGATGTTCAAGATGCTGAAGGAAAGCAATGAGCTTCACGATCTTCAGCAGGAGAATGTGGCTTATTTCCGTGACAAGATGCTGTCAGCAGGGTTTGACATCAAGCCGACTCAGAGCGCCATCTGCGCAGTGATGCTCTACGATGCCCCTCTTTCCCAGAAGTTTGCTGCCAAGATGGCCGAAGAGGGCATATTCGTGACCGGCTTCTACTACCCGGTTGTTCCAAAAGGACAAGCCCGAATCCGCGTCCAGCTCTCCGCCGCCCACAAACGTGAGCATCTTGACAAAGCCATCGCCGCTTTCATCAAAGTCGGCAAGGAACTTGGCGTAATCAAGTAGCCCCGGCTCCTCAACAGCCTTTGAGCGTCTGTGCTGTAATAGGGACTGTATAGAGTTGAGCCGGTTTCCCAATGGGGTTTCTCCATTGAAGCGCCAAAACGTGTTATAATCGGCGGCTTAATGGTTCAGGACTATTCAAATTGCTGATAGCCCTGAGCCATTAAGCCGCCAATTCCGATAATGTTAGTCACGCACCCGAACCGGCGACATCAACCCGCCTCGGAGCACCTTGCGGCCCACATCGTCGTTCCCTCCAATTGCAAATAGCCCTTTCAAATGAATGCAACGAATTGTCGGGAACACCACCCTTTGCCAAAAGTCCGTGGAAGTCCCCCCGCCGTTCCCGATTCCCGCCAACGCACCCGAACCGGCGACATCAACCCGCCGCGGAGCACCTCTCAGCCTACACAGCCGTTCCCTCCAATTGCAAAGTAATCACCTGATGAATATGAATGCCTGATTTATGTCAGCTTTTGCCGATCTGACAACAGACCAGGCATACTATATATCCGATATTTGCCATGAGGCACTGAACCGCTGATGAAAGAGAGTTAATTCATGCTTCGGATCCTCCGATGAAATAAATACTTCTATATAGTCCCCAAACAGAGAATCACGTTCGCTTCGACTGGTTGCTGAAATCAGGGGGAAAAAAACTCCAACAGGCCTATGACCGGGAATCAAATACGTTGTGGAGTCGTGGGTTTCCTCCTAGCACAAGGCTCGTAAAGACCACTTATTATTATGGGCTATATTGGAATTGAATCACCTGCCGAAGCATCCGAAGCATCGTATTGCTCTATTGTCGATAGGGTCATTCAAAGCCATTATTGGATATTTGGTTTGCCGATGCTGATAACTCTTAGTCAACTTTTATATGGTCTCTTGATTATAAACGGTCTCTTGATTATAAACGGTCTCTTATAATGGCCTATTCTTTTTTCGTGCCGGTTTTCGCCTTTCTCAACAGAAAGATAATCCCGAGTATCCCACCGACAGTAACAGCTATGATTAATGCAGAGACAAGAAATCGTTCTAAAGTCAGCATATGCCCGTAAGCCAACGTTATTGTGCTGGCTACAAGCGCTGTAATGACAGTACTTACATATTTTCCTTTCATTCTTTTGATATTTTAGTCACAATTAGTGTCCATCGCCTCTTCAAGGCTCATACAATCCCCATAACTCATATTCAGTGAGAATATTGTAGATACCGCTACGCTAAACAGCCCGGCTCCGAAGAATGAGCCGGCGATGTCGGCGAACGTTGAAAGCCAACCCCGTCTGTCGATAGTTGCACGTGTTGCCAGTTCTTCCCATAGCTCGAAAGAAGCATTACCTATGTGGCAGAATTGGGCAAGATCGGCATCGGATGAGAACTCCTCGTCTAACAGTAAATTATTCACATAGTCCAAAGTAGTGTGAGTGCCATTTTCAATATCATTAATGCTTAAGTCATAAATGGCGTTTTTGATTGAACTCTCAAAAGGCATTAATGAAGTATAATGCCAGATTGTTTCACTGACGGAGTTTGAGATTCTTGAATTGAAGTCATCCACGTAATTATTGATGTGTTCAACATCTTCATCTGTCAGACTTACATCAAACCCTAATTCCCTTGCTTGAGCTTCAAGTACTTCGCAGGTGAGAGCTATATAGTCATCAGGAAGAACAGTATCATCGTCGCTGTCTGTTCGTGTCTGAACAGCGAGGACAGACTTGATGGTAGCATTGTGCAGGTATGCCTTGGTCTCAGGCGAGTTGATGGATTTGAATTGCTGACTGGCAATTGAAGGAGTTTGTTTTTCATCGCAACCGCTGACGCACATTGCCGTGATGGCCATAAAGTTGGTTAGTAAAAGAAGCGTGCGTTTCATATTAGTAAGTTTTATCGCTGACAACAGCAAAGATAAAACGTTTTTTTTAAATCGAGAAATAGTATCATTGTTTTCAGCGCTATTATTAGGCTCTTGAGGATGTCACTCCACCGTCCCCGATTCCTGCTAGCGCACCCGAATCGGACATGCCACCTTGCCACAGAATATCCCGTAGCCCGCATCTCCGTTCCCATCAATTGTAAATAGCACATCCAAAACAATGCCGCAAACCTGTTCTGCCCTGCAGGCCTGTACCCCTGCCGGAAGGACTTCCGTGGCCATTCTGCCGCCTCCACCAAAAACAGGATTGCACGGCACACCTCACTACAATGCATTGTGGCCGTCCTGCCGCCGCAAACCTGTTTTGTCTTGCAAGCCGAGA
>CAYMOB010000036.1:0-23679 GCA_964391955.1 uncultured Muribaculaceae bacterium
TGTAGCTCAGGGGTAGAGCGCATCCTTGGTAAGGATGAGGTCATGAGTTCAAATCCCATCACCGGCTCAAACTGCATTATTTAGCTTACTCATTTAAATCATAATATTATGGCAAAAGAAACTTTCCAAAGAACGAAGCCGCACGTTAACATCGGTACAATTGGCCATGTTGACCACGGCAAGACGACTTTGACTGCCGCGATTACCAAGGTTCTCGCCGAGAGAGTCTCCGGTAACGCCGACAAGATAAAGTCTTTCGATCAGATCGACAATGCTCCTGAAGAGAAGGAGCGTGGTATCACCATCAACTCAGCGCACGTTGAGTACGAGACCGAGAACCGCCACTATGCTCACGTTGACTGCCCAGGCCACGCAGACTACGTTAAGAACATGGTTACAGGTGCCGCTCAGATGGATGGAGCCATCCTCGTAGTAGCGTCTACCGACGGTCCTATGCCTCAGACCCGTGAGCACATCCTGCTCGCCCGTCAGGTGAACGTGCCAAGAATCCTCGTCTTCATGAACAAGGTTGACCTTGTTGACGACGCAGAGATGCTTGACCTCGTAGAGATGGAGATCCGTGACCTCCTCGGATTCTACAAGTTCGATGAGAACTGCCCTATCATCCGCGGTTCCGCTCTTGGAGCGCTCAACGGAGAGAAAGAGTGGGAAGACAAGGTAATGGAGCTTATGAGCGCTGTGGACGAGTACATCCCTCAGCCTGTTCGCCAGAACGAGAAGCCGTTCCTTATGCCTATCGAGGACATCTTCTCAATCACCGGTCGTGGTACCGTGGTTACAGGTCGTATCGAGACCGGTACAATCCACGTCAACGATCCTGTTGAGCTTGTAGGTTTCGGCGATGCTCCGAAGAACACTGTGGTTACCGGTGTCGAGATGTTCCGCAAGCTTCTTGACCAGGGTGAGGCCGGAGACAATGTAGGTCTTCTTCTCCGCGGTATCGACAAGAAGGAAGTCAAGAGAGGCGAGGTTGTCGCCAAGCCAGGCTCAATCACCCCTCACAAGCACTTCAAGGCTCAGATCTACGTCCTCAAGAAGGAAGAGGGTGGACGTCACACTCCATTCCACAACCACTATCGTCCTCAGTTCTTCATCCGTACACTGGATGTTACCGGTGAGATCACTCTTCCGGAAGGAGTTGAGATGGTTATGCCAGGCGATAACGTTGAGATCGACGTTCAGCTCATCACCCCTGTAGCCCTCAACGAAGGACTCCAGTTCGCTATCCGCGAAGGTGGACGTACCGTCGGCGCAGGCCAGGTTATCAAGATCGAAGAATAATTCTTCACGATAGAGGACGGACGTCCGGACAGATGTCCGTCCTACATAGGGGAATAGAACAAGGGTAGTTCAGCGGTCTCCAAAACCGTCGATGTGGGTTCGAATCCTGCTTCCCCTGCCAAAAATATCAAAGGTTACGATTTGGTAATTGTTTAACAGACATCGTAGAAGCTTCCAAATTACGAGGTCCATTAAATGCAAAGATGAGAAAGTTCATTAACTATTGCAAAGAGTCATACACAGAACTCACAAAGAAGGTCTCGTGGCCTACCTGGGAGAAGCTTCAGAGCTCCGCCCTTTTGGTTATGGTTGCCACGGTGATTCTCGCTTTGGTACTCTTCGTGGTTGACTTCGCTTTCGAGCATCTGATGACAGCGATATACACATTGTAATTATCATTGATTACCATGGCTGATATGAAATGGTATGTCCTTAGGACAGCGGGAAGCAAGGAGAAGAAGGCCAAAGAATATCTTGAGAAAGAAATAGAAAGGTTTGGCCTGCAGGATCAAGTCGCACAGGTACTTGTTCCGGTGAAGCGTGAGATCGTCACCAAGAACGGCAAGAGAAAAGTAGTCGAGAGGCTGCTTTATCCCGGCTATGTCTTGATACAGGCTCAGCTTTGTCCGGAATTGGAGTATATTATCCGCAACGATATTCCTGGCATGTCCGGATTCCTGACTGAAAAGAGGACTTCCGGTTCCCTTACTGAAAGGGTACCTGTCCCGATCAGAGATGAGGAGGCGCAGCTCATTCTTGGTAATCAGGATCAGAACGTGGATAGCGCGGCTGAGACAGAGGTTAACTTCGAGGTCGGTGAGTCAGTCAAGATTACTGACGGGCCGTTCAGCGGATTCAACGGAACTGTCGATGCAATCGAAGAGGACAGAAGCAAACTCAAGGTGATAGTTGTGATTTTCGGCAGGAAGACCCTGCTGGAGCTCAGCTTTACTCAAGTAACAAAAGAATAACAAACAATTATGGCAAAAGAAGTTACCGGATTCATTAAGCTCCAAATCAAAGCAGGAGCCGCCAATCCAGCACCTCCGGTAGGACCGGCACTCGGTTCCAAAGGCTTGAACATTATGGACTTCTGCAAGCAGTTCAATGCGGCGACACAACAGAACGCCGGAAAGATCGTGCCTGTAGTCATCACCGTGTATTCGGACAAGTCCTTCACGTTCGAGGTAAAACAGCCGCCTGTAGCCATTTCCCTCAAGGAAGCTGCCAAGCTTCAGAAAGGTTCAGGCGAGCCAAACAGAAGAAAGGTTGCCTCTATCACCTGGGATCAGGTTAAGGCCATCGCTGAAGGTAAGATGCCAGACCTCAATGCTTTCACTCTTGCGGCTGCTATGAAGATGGTCGCCGGGACAGCAAGGAGTATGGGTATCAAAGTCACCGGAACATTCCCTGAGAACCTTTAATTTTCACATGCGAAATGAGTAGAATCACAAAAAATCAGAAAGCCGTCGCAGCAAAGTACGACGCTTCGAAACAGTACACTCTTACCCAGGCTTGTGAAATGCTGAAGGACATAACCTTCACGAAGTTCGACGCCTCAGTTGAGATTTCAGCCAATCTGGGAGTTGACCCTCGTAAGGCTAATCAGATGATCCGTGGCGTGGTAAGCCTTCCTCACGGAACCGGTAAGGTAGTAAGAGTCCTTGTCCTTTGTACACCGGACAAGGAGAACGAGGCCAAGGAGGCGGGAGCTGACTATGTAGGTCTCGATGAATATGTAGAGAAGATCAAAGGCGGCTGGACGGATGTCGATGTCATCATCTGCACCCCTTCAGTAATGGCCAAGGTCGGTGTTCTCGGTCGTATCCTCGGCCCGAGAGGCCTTATGCCTAACCCTAAGACAGGCACTGTTACAATGGAAGTCGGCAATGCCGTCAAGGATGTAAAGGGTGGTAAGATTGATTTCAAGGTTGACAAAACCGGTATCATACACGCGGCCATCGGCAAGGTTTCCTTCACTCCGGCACAGATCTGCGAGAACGCTACCGCACTTCTGAACGAGGTACTCAAACTCAAGCCACAGGCTCTCAAGGGCACATATCTCAAAGGTGCGGCAATCTGCACAACCATGAGCCCTGGTATCAAGATAGATGTCAAAGCATTCATTAGCGGAAGCGCTGAGTAAAAAAGGATTTCATTATGAAGAAGGAACTCAAAGATCAGATTATTGAAAGCATCTCAGCACAACTGAAACAATACCCTAACTTCTATGTCGCTGACATTGAGGGTCTGAATGCTGAAAACACCGTTAAACTCCGCCGCGCCTGCTTCGAGCAGGGAATCAAGCTGACCGTGGTCAAGAACACTCTGTTCGCCCACGTGCTCAAGGCCCTGAACAACGAGGAGATGAACCTTCTCCTCCCTATCCTCAAGGGCAACACGGCGATTATGTACACCGAGGCGCCTAACGCACCTGCAAAGCTGATCAAGAAGCTTCAGAAGGATATGGGCAAGCCACAGCTTAAAGGCGCCTATGTTCAGGAGTGTGCGTTCATCGGAGCTGAAAAACTCGACGAACTCTGCGCAATCAAGTCCAGGGAAGAGCTTATCGGAGACATCGTCGCTCTCCTCCAGGCTCCTATGCGCAATGTCATCTCCGCTCTCCAGAATGGCGGCGGAAGCACAATCGCGGGTCTTGTCAAGACACTTTCAGAAAAAGAAGAGAAATAATAACAAACAATTTAATAATTATCAATTATGGCAGATGTAAAAGCACTTGCAGAAGAGTTGGTTAACCTTTCTGTAAAAGACGTTCAGGAACTTGCAAAGGTTCTCAAGGAAGAATATGGTATCGAGCCTGCAGCCGCAGCCGTAGCTGTGGCCGGACCGGCGGCAGCCGCCGAGGCAGCTCCGGCAGAGCAGACTGAGTTCGACGTTGTCCTCAAGTCAGCCGGTGCCGCTAAGCTTCAGGTAATCAAGGCCGTCAAGGAGGCTCTCGGTCTCGGTCTTAAGGAAGCTAAGGATCTCGTAGACGGCGCTCCTAAGACTGTTAAGGAGAAGGCCTCTAAGGCTGAAGCTGAGCAACTGAAAGCTGCCCTTGAAGAGGCAGGTGCCGAAGTTGAGGTTAAATAACCCAGCTTCCCCTGGCGGGAAAATCATCAGGTTTAGAGCCTAAATGGCTCTAAACCTTTTTGTCGTATTAAGTTTTTCTCATTTCCTAAAGGCAGATCAATGTCAACAATGACTAATAATACGCGAATAATGTTCGCTACTTCTAAGATTCTGGAATATCCTGACCTGCTGGAAGTTCAGTTGAAATCTTTCAAGGATTTCTTCCAGCTGGAGACGACACCGGAAAACAGGAAGAACGAAGGTCTCTTCCAGGTGTTCCAGGAAATATTCCCGATCGAGGACACGAGGAACAACTACAAGTTGGAATTCATCGACTATTTCATCGATCCACCTCAGTATTCGATTGACGAATGTCTTGAGAGAGGCCTTACATACAACGTTCCTCTGAAGGCAAAACTCCGCCTTTCGTGCACAGATCCCGAGCACGAGGACTTCGACACAAGAGTCCAGGATGTGTACCTCGGCAACATTCCGTATATGACACCGGCCGGCACATTCGTAATCAACGGGTCAGAAAGAATCATAGTTTCCCAGCTGCACCGCTCTCCAGGCGTATTCTTCGACCAGAGTATGCACGCTAACGGAACAAAGCTCTATTCAGCCAGAATAATCCCTTTCAAGGGTTCCTGGATTGAATTCGCCACGGACATCAACAACGTGATGTACGCCTACATCGACCGTAAGAAGAAACTGCCTGTAACGACACTTCTCAGAGCGATAGGCTTCAACTCAGACAAAGACATCATCGACATATTCGGTCTCGCCGACGAAGTGGAGGTCAACGAAACGAACCTTGAAGAAAACAAGGGCAGGAAACTCGCCGCCAAGGTTCTCAAGACATGGACGGAAGACTTCGAGGATGAGGACACGGGCGAGGTCATACCTATCGAAAGGACCATACCTATCGTTGAACGGGGAGAAATCCTCGACGACGACACAATCGCCAAAATCAAGGATACGGACGTGAAGTCAATCCTTCTTCAGAAGGACGAGACAAACTCCAATGAGTATGTCATCATATTCAACACCCTCCAGAAAGATCCAACCAACACCGAAATTGAGGCTGTCAACTTCATCTACAAACAGTTGCGTAATTCCGAACCGCCTGATGAAGCAACTGCGAGGGATGTAATCGACAAGCTTTTCTTCTCAGAGAAGAGGTACGATCTCGGCAACGTCGGCAGGTTCAGACTGAACAAGAAGCTTGGCCTGTCTTCCGACCCTGAGATCAGGGTGCTCACAAACACCGACATTATCGAGATCATCAAGTACCTGATACAGCTGATAAACTCAAAGGCCACCGTCGATGACATCGACCACTTGAGCAACAGACGCGTGCGCACGGTGGGCGAACAACTCGCAAACCAGTTCAGCGTGGGTCTTTCCAGAATGGCGAGAACAATCCGGGAAAGGATGAACGTACGCGACAGCGAGCAGTTCAACCCGATTGACCTGATCAACGCGAAGACCCTGTCCTCAGTGATCAACTCATTCTTCGGAACAAGCCAGCTGTCCCAGTTTATGGACCAGACCAACCCGCTTGCCGAAATCACGCACAAGCGCCGTCTGTCCGCCCTCGGTCCCGGCGGTCTTTCAAGAGACAGGGCGGGATTCGAGGTCAGGGACGTTCACTACACCCACTACGGAAGACTCTGCCCTATCGAGTCTCCTGAAGGCCCGAACATCGGACTTATCTCGTCTCTCTGCGTCTATGCGAGAATCAACCAGCTCGGTTTCATCGAGACTCCGTACCGCGAGGTACACGACGGAAAAGTGGATCTCACCGAGAAGGGATGGCACTATATGACTGCCGAGGAGGAGGAGAACAAACTCGTCTCACTCGCGAAAGTCAAGATGGATGACGACGGCACAATCGAGGAAGACAGAATACAGTGCCGCCTCGAGGCAGACTTCCCTGTCGTCTCAAAGGAACAGGTTGACTATATGGACGTGGCTCCAAACCAGATGGCTTCGGTGGCCGCATCCCTTATTCCATTCCTTGAGCACGACGACGCGCACCGCGCCTTGATGGGTGCGAACATGATGCGTCAGGCGGTTCCGCTCCTCCGCCCTGAATCCCCTATCGTGGGAACCGGACTTGAGGAAAGGGTTTGTCTTGACTCAAGGACACAGTACGTCGCCGAACGCGAGGGCGAGGTGACCTATGTGGACGCAAAGGAAATCAGGATCAAGTACAACAGGACGGACGACGAGAAATTCGTGTCCTTCGCTCCGGAGGAGACTGTTTACACACTTCCTATATACAGAAGGACCAACCAGAGCACTACCGTTACCCTGAAGCCGATTGTACGCAAAGGCGACAAGGTTGTCGGAGGCCAGGTTCTTACGGAAGGCTACTCCACCCAGAAAGGAGAACTGGCTCTCGGACGTAACCTCAAGGTGGCGTTTATGCCTTGGAAAGGTTACAACTACGAGGATGCCATTGTGCTTTCAGAGGAGATGGTCAAGTGGGACATCCTCACATCCGTGCACGTGGACGAGTACCTGACAGAGGTCAGGGAGACCAAGCGCGGTATGGAAGAGCTGACATCGGACATTCCTAACGTCAGCGAGGACGCCACAAAGGATCTCGACAGGCAAGGCATCATCAGAATAGGCGCGCACATCGAGCCTGGCGACATCATGATCGGTAAGATCACTCCTAAGGGAGAAAGCGATCCGTCCCCTGAGGAGAAACTTCTGAAGGCCATCTTCGGCGACAAGGCCGGCGATGTGAAGGACGCGTCGCTTAAGGCCAATCCTTCACTGAGCGGAACCGTCATCAAGACAGCCGTATATGCAAAGGCTGCGAAGGAAGGCAACAGAAAAACGGCCAAGATTGACCAGAAAGCCCGTCTTGACCTTATCCAGGATGAATTCGACAAGAGAGCCGCCAAGCTCTACGCGGACTTCTTCAAGAGGCTGACTGTCCTGACAAAGGGCAAGAAGAGCGCCGGTGTGAATGACCTCTACGATGTGGAGATAATCGCCAAAGGGAAGGAAATCACTGCCGAGAAACTCAAGACCATTGACTTCCAGAACATCAACTCCAGCAAATGGACCACTGACGACAACACCAACCATCTCATCCAGGAGCTTATCAACAACTACTGCCTTACCTATAAGGTTGCCGAGGCGGAGTGCAAGAGGCAGATGGACAAAATCAAGGTGGGTGACGAACTCCCTAACGGAGTTATGCAGCTCGCCAAGGTTTACATCGCCAAGAAGAGAAAGATCACTGTGGGTGACAAGATGGCCGGACGGCACGGAAACAAAGGTATCGTCGCCAAGATCGTCCGTCAGGAGGATATGCCGTTCCTCGAGGACGGAACATCTGTCGATATCGTACTCAACCCTCTTGGTGTACCTTCCCGAATGAACCTCGGGCAGATTTACGAGACCGTTCTCGGCTGGGCCGGAGCGAAACTCGGACTGAAGTTCAGCACACCTATCTTCGACGGCGCGACCATCGACGAGATCTGCAACTACACGGACATGGCCGGAGTTCCTAAATATGGAAAGACCCGCCTGCGCGACGGTGGAACAGGAGACTGGTTCGACCAGCCGGCCACAGTGGGTGTGATCTATATGATCAAGCTGGGGCATATGGTTGATGACAAGATGCACGCCCGTTCAATCGGACCGTACTCACTCATCACCCAGCAGCCACTCGGCGGTAAGGCACAGTTCGGAGGCCAGAGATTCGGAGAGATGGAGGTCTGGGCCCTCGAGGCGTTCGGCGCGGCCAATGCCCTTCAGGAAATCCTCACCGTCAAATCCGACGACGTGGCCGGACGTTCCAAGACTTACGAGGCGATTGTCAAGGGAGACCCGATGCCGTCACCTGGCATTCCGGAATCACTGAACGTTCTGCTTCACGAACTCAGGGGACTTGGTCTCAAGGTTACTTTGGATTAATTTTCAGGAATATTGACATTCAAGAATATGCCTACTTTCAATAATAAGGAAAACAAGGTAAAGAGCAACTTCTCCAAGATCAGCATCTCGCTGGCCTCTCCGGAGGACATCTCGGCGAGATCCTGCGGAGAGGTCCTCAAGCCGGAGACGGTGAACTACAGGACCTACAAACCGGAAAGAGACGGACTCTTCTGCGAAAAGATATTCGGACCGACTAAGGATTACGAGTGCTATTGCGGAAAGTACAAGAGAATCCGCTACCGCGGAATCGTCTGCGACAGATGCGGCGTGGAGGTGACGGAGAAGAAAGTCCGCAGGGAAAGGATGGGACATATCGCCCTCACGGTTCCCGTGGCCCACATCTGGTACTTCAAGTCAGCTCCAAACAAGATTTCGGCTCTTCTCGGACTTCCGGCCAAAAAGCTCGAGTCTGTCATATACTATGAGAAATACATAGTTGTGAACCCAGGCGACAGCGGACTTGAGAAGATGGATCTTCTCTCTGAGGACGAGTACCTCGACGTACTGGCCAGACTTCCTGAGAATGACGAGCTTACGTTCGACGATCCAAGGAAGTTCGTAGCCAAGATGGGTGCGGAGGGGATCTATGATCTCCTCAAGGAGACAGACATTGAAGGCCTGTCCAAGGAGCTGCGCATCAAGATGCTGAACGAGACTTCACAGCAGAGGAAGGCCGAGCACCTCAAGAGACTCGGTGTCGTGAAGTGGTTTATGGAGTCGAGGAACATCAATCGTCCTGAATGGATGATCATGAAGGTGATTCCTGTGATTCCGCCGGATCTTCGCCCGCTTGTTCCACTCGATGGAGGCCGTTTCGCCACCACAGATCTCAACGACCTTTACAGAAGGGTCATCATAAGAAATAACCGCCTCAAGAAACTCATTGAGATAAAGGCTCCGGAGGTTATCCTCAGAAACGAGAAGCGTATGCTTCAGGAGGCCGTCGACTCGTTATTCGACAACTCCAAGAAGTCAAGCGCGGTCAAGAGCGAATCCAACAGGGCGCTCAAATCACTGTCCGACTCCCTTAAGGGAAAACAGGGACGTTTCCGCCAGAATCTTCTCGGAAAGCGTGTGGACTATTCCGCCCGTTCAGTCATCGTCGTTGGCCCTGAACTGAATATGCACGAGTGCGGTCTGCCTAAGTTTATGGCTGCCGAGCTTTACAAACCGTTCATCATCCGCAAACTCATAGAAAGAGGAATCGTCAAGACCGTCAAGTCCGCGAAGAAAATCGTGGACAGAAAGGATCCTGTCATCTGGGACATTCTTGAGAATGTGATGAAAGGACACCCGGTTCTCCTTAACCGCGCCCCTACCCTCCACAGACTTGGTATTCAGGCTTTCCAGCCAAGAATGATAGAAGGAAAAGCCATCCAGCTTCATCCGCTCGCATGTACGGCCTTCAACGCCGACTTCGACGGTGACCAGATGGCCGTCCACCTTCCACTCGGCAACGCCGCGGTGATGGAGGCCCAGCTCCTCATGCTCGGTTCACAGAATATTCTCAACCCCGCGAACGGAACCCCTATCACTGTGCCTTCACAGGATATGGTTCTCGGTCTTTACTACATCACCAAGGTAAGGCCGGGCGCCAAAGGCGAGGGGATGAACTTCTACGGACCGGAGGAAGTCATCGTTGCCTACAACGAGAAGGCTATCGATATGCACGCCGAAATCGGCGTAAGGCTTCCTGTGGACAAGCAAGACCTCAGCAAAGGCTACGAAATCAAGAAGACAACCGCCGGGCGTATCATCGTGAACCAGTTCGTACCGGATGAGGTGTCTTACATCAACGTGATTCTCGGAAAGAAGGCCTTGAGGAAGATCATCACCGAAGTCATCAAATGCACCGGTGTCACAAGAACTGCCCAGTTCCTTGACGACATCAAGAACCTTGGTTACGACCAGGCGTTCAGGGCGGGTATCTCGTTCAACCTCGGAGATGTCATCATCCCTAAGGAGAAAGCGAACCTCATCGAGCAGGGCTACAAGCAGGTGGAGGAAGTCAAGAGCAACTACGCTATGGGCTTCATCACCAACAACGAGCGCTATAACAAGGTGATTGACCTCTGGTCATCCATCGACAACAAGCTTACCGACATCGTCGAGAAGCAGATTTCGGCGGACCAGCAGGGATTCAATCCTGTATATATGATGCTTGACTCAGGAGCCCGCGGCTCCACACAGCAGATCAAGCAGCTTTGCGGTATGCGAGGACTTATGGCCAAGCCTCAGAAGTCCGGAGCCGCCGGAGCCGAGATTATCGAGAACCCTATCATCTCCAACCTTAAGGAGGGTATGACGGTGCTCGAGTACTTCATCTCCACTCACGGCGCCCGTAAGGGTCTTGCCGACACCGCCCTCAAGACCGCCGACGCCGGCTACCTTACACGTCGTCTTGTGGATGTGTCACACGACGTGATCATCACGGAAGAGGACTGCGGCACGCTCAGGGGACTTATTGCCACCGCCATCAAGAACAAGGACGAGATTGTCGAGTCGCTTGGGGAAAGAATCCTCGGACGTACTTCAGTCCATGACATCTTCAATCCTCTCACCGGCGAGCTGATAATAAAGGCAGGCGAGGAAATCCGCGAGGCCACAGCCAACCTTATCGACCATCTTCCTATCGAGCAGGTCGAGATCCGTTCCGTACTCACGTGCGAGTCCCGCAAGGGTGTCTGCGCCAAGTGCTACGGACGTAACCTCGCCACCAGCAGAATGGTCGAGAAGGGTGAGGTCGTAGGTGTGATCGCGGCTCAGTCCATCGGAGAGCCTGGAACCCAGCTTACGCTTCGTACCTTCCACGTCGGAGGCACCGCGTCCAGCACGGCGGCAGATTCTTCAATCGAGTCAAAATACGATGGCAAACTCGTATTCGAGGAGCTTAGGACCATCCAGAAAATCGATGAGGACGGCAATGCTCAGGACATCGTTGTCAGCCGTATGACCGAGGTCAGCATCATTGACGAGAACACAGGTATCACCTACTCGCACTACGATGTGCCTTACGGTTCAAAGCTGTACTTCAAGGACGGAGACACCATCAAGAAGGGCGACCTGCTCTGCGAATGGGATCCTTACAACGCCATAACGATAGTCGAGACCTCAGGTAAGGTTCAGTTTGACAACCTGTTCGAGGGTGTCAACTACCGCGAGGAGGCCGCCGACGAGTTCGCGCTCAACAAGGACAAGGTAATCATCGAGTCCAGAGACAAGACGAAGAACCCGTCCATCCTTATTCTTGACGACGAGGGCAACCAGATCAGGCAGTACAACCTTCCTGTCGGCGCCCACCTTATCGCCAACAACGGGGAGAAGGTCAATGTCGGCGATGTGATCATCAAGATTCCTCGCGCCATCGGTAAGTCAAGCGACATCACCGGCGGTCTTCCAAGAGTCACCGAACTCTTCGAGGCAAGAACTCCATCCGCTCCTGCCATACTTGCCGAAATCAACGGTGAGGTACTTATGGGCAAGATCAAGAGGGGTAACCGCGAGATCATCGTCAAGAACAAGGCCGGAATGGAGAAGCACTATCTGGTTCCGCTGACAAAGCAGATCCTCGTTCAGGAGAACGACTACGTCAAGGCTGGCACAAGGCTTTCCGACGGCGGAATCTCCCCTACTGACATTCTCAACATCCTCGGACCTGTCAAGGCTCAGGACTACATTGTCAACGAGGTTCAGGCGGTTTACCGTCTGCAGGGCGTAAAGATCAACGACAAGCACTTTGAGATTATAGTCCGCCAGATGATGCGCAAGGTTCAGATCACCAATCCTGGCGACACGGAATTCCTTCAGGAAGAGCTGGTTGACAAGTGGGATTTCATGGATGCCAACGACAACATATTCGGAAAGTATTTTGTCCTTGACGCCGGAGATTCCCAGAGGTACATCCAGGGCGACATCATCGACGCCCGCGACATGCGGAACGAGAACTCCTCCCTTGAGAGACAGAACAGGAAACTGATGGCAGTACGCGAGGCAATGCCGGCAACCGCGAAGCTCGTGCTTCAGGGCATCACCAGGGCGGCTCTCAGAACCAACAGCTTCATCTCCGCCGCATCCTTCCAGGAGACCACCAAGGTACTCAGCGAGGCCGCCATCAGGGCGCGTGTCGATCACCTCGAAGGTCTTAAGGAGAACGTCATCTGCGGACACCTCATTCCGGCCGGAACAGGCCAGAAAGAGTTCCAGGACATCCTTGTAGGCCGCAAGGACGAGTACGAGCAGGAAATGAACGAACTTTAAGGTTCTTCATTAATATGAATATCAGTCCGGTCGGGAAACCTTGACCGGACTTTTTTTATGCACATAAGAATGATTCAACAATTCGCGGCGCGAACACTAAGAGGCTGTCAGAAGCCGGGCTATTTTCTTTCAAGGGCTTGGAGGAAGAAGGACTTGCGAGGGGAGTCTGAGGAGGAGATACGGCCTTTCAGACGCCACACACGATTGTAAATGACGCTTTTCTCCTTGCCGAACAAGGCGGAGACAGTAGTGCTCGAGAAACCGGCTGCGACAAAGCTGAACAGCAGGAAATCATCCTCTTTCCAGGACGGGAACGAAGAGCGGAGAGCGGACATCACTCCGTCCATAGTCTGGTCAAGCATATTCTCAAGCTCCTTCTTGACCTTTCTGTCATTGCGAAGGCCATCCACAATCGATTTCACCTCCTTAAGAATCTTAGGCTGAAGATTGTCAGTGCCTTCGTAAACATAGTACTGCTCGCAAAGACGCTCCAGGACATTGAAGCGATCCAGACCATACCCCGGACTTGAAAGGCGGGACTTAAGGTCTTCTGCCATATTCATATACCTCTCGGTCTCGGCCTTTTCCGCCTCCAACCTCCTTCGGGACTCAGCCTTCTGGAGGAAATAGACGACCGCGGCGGCGGCCAATGCAAGCAAAGAGGAAAGAGACAATACCCAGATCCTGAGACGGGAAGCCCTGAGTCTCTCGGCATCAGCGGAAGCCTTTCCCTGAATATAATCTCGCTGACTTGCCGACACCGCACCGGAAAGAGCGGCGGACTGGCTTCTGTTGGCATAGTCCAAGACTTTCTCCAGAGCGACGAGAGCCCGGCCTTTGTCACCGGTACGGGAAGCGATCTGATACTCCCTGAAATCAACGTCGGCTATTTCCGCCTCTGTCTCGGCGGCTGACGCGGCGGCTGAAAGCCATTCCCCGGACTCCGCTGAAAGACCGGCTACGGAACAGGCATATGCCAGGATACCCTTGTCCGCACAGGTCAGCGGATAACCAAGTTCATCGGCCGCACGTCCCAAAAGGTCTATCGCCAAAGCCGCATCCAGCGTGTCCTTGCTCACCGCCAACGCCGCATACGACTCAAGGCAACGAACCTCCAAAAGCGTGTCCCTCAACTCGTGAGCGTCATACAGGACACTTTTGAATATGTCCTCCGCAGGCCCGTACCTTCCAAGTCCGGACTCGGCCTGCCCGATTTCCAAAAGAGCCTGCTGGGACTCCCGCTGATAACCGGCCACTTTGAAGGCCTCCGCCGAACGGGCGAGATACATCATCTCATCCGCCGGATTGCCGGAAGCATTGCAGACGTGGGCAAGGTCATAACAGATTCTGGCCACACGAAGAGTGTCCGCGGCCTCGGCGGAATAATCAAGGGCCTTGGTGTAGGAAACGATGGCCGCCGACAAGTCCCCGTCATTGAACTGGTTACGTCCAAGACAATAAAGCGCCCTGCCCTTCTGGCAGTCATCCCCTCGCCTGACGAACCAGTCAGCCATTTTAGCCACATCATCGGTGTCCAAGGTATTTACATACCGAAGTTCCTGCTCCACATTGTCCAAAACCACATCCATCTGCTTGAACAGACCTGTGTCGCACGAGGAAAAAGCCGCGAGAAAGGGCAGAAGCAAGAAAAGCAATCCGGATGGTCTCATCGTCTGTCGATTAGGATTCCTGACTATTCAGCCTCGTTCCAGCCCTGTGCGAGAATCGGATGCTCAATGCCGTCAGGAGAGACGAGCACCGCACCGACCTCAGGCTGCGCAAGGTGTCCGATGATGTCGAAAGTCTGGAAATCTCGACGGAACTTCTCCGCCGAGAGAATCGGAATCGTGAACAGGAGCCTGAAATCATCGCCACCGTTCATAGCCGCGGAGACTGGATCTATGTTCAGTTCCTTCCCGAAAGCGAAACTGTTGCCCTCGAACGGAATCTTGTCCGCATAGACCTTCACACCGAGACCCGAGTCGCGGGAAAGCCTCTTGACAGCGTCCGAGAGTCCGTTGGCCACAAGATAACCGTTGGAAGGGTAAATCTGTGTCTCCTCAAGCCTCGTGACCACAGAATTGCCAAGCTCCGGCTTCAAATAGCTGCCTATCAGCATCTTGTATTTATCAAGCTCAGGCTGACGACTGTCATCATCAGTCTGACTGAAACCTTTCTTCTCCCTTTCGAGAATCTGTTGTCCGAGAAACGCCGCGCCAAGGCTTCCCGAGACGCAGACAAGATCCATACTTCTGGCCTTGACGGTGCGCCCTTTCGTGAGCTTGAACTCCTCGCCCACAGCCGACACGCTTATGGTAAGCCCGTTCGGAGAAGGCACCATGTCAAGATCCAGGGAACCGAATCCGTGTTCCCTCGCCGCCACGGTCACTCCGTTCCAAAGTTCCTTCACGTGCCTGAAGTCCAGCTTCGCCGAGACACCAAGTCTGACAGACAGCAGACGAGGATGCGACATCGCCGCATAGAGTTCTCCCGCCACGGCGACAACTGACTTATAGCCAAGATGTTTGAGCGGGAAATAGGTCAGGTCGAAATCCATGCCTTCCACCAGAAGCCTTGATGCCGAGCAAAGCACGCTTCCGGCCTGAGGCTCGAAAGAAGGCCTTTCCTGCCGCCGGAAACCGCTGCCGTCGAAAAGCAGGTCTATCGCCTGTACCTTGCCATATTCGTTAAAAGTCTTTTCAGTCATATCGTTTTTCCATTTGACAATAGGCAAAATTAGCACAATTTGTTAAATTTGTAGTCCACATACTGTCTTATGAATATATTATTTAAGAGATAATGCGATGAAAAGAGTTTTTATTGTCCTGATGGCGGCACTTATGTCTATGCCGTTCTGCCTGGCCGCGGACAATGGCAGACCGGCTGACATCACTGTGATTTCCTACAACATCCGCGTGGGCGCCGCCAAAGACGGAACCAACTCGTGGGAGTTCCGTTATCCGGCATCCGCCATGATGATAACCGACCAGAAGCCGGACATATTCGGTCTTCAGGAAGCGCTTGACTTCCAGTTCAAATACATTGAGGAATATTGCCGCGACTACAAGGGAGTCGGCGTCGGACGCGAGGACGGCAAGCACAAGGGCGAGCATATGGCCATCTTCTACAACAAGAAGACTGTCAAGTTGCTCAAATGGGGGACATTCTGGCTCTCAGAGACACCTGAAAAGCCTTCGATGGGCTGGGATGCGGCCTGCTTCCGTTCAGCCACCTGGGCCTTGATGAAGGACAAGGCCAGCGGCAAAAGATTCTACTATGTCAACACGCACCTCGACCACGTCGGCTGGGAGGCCCGCAAGAACGGTCTTAAGCTCATCGTGGACAGAATCAAGGACATCAATCCTGAAAACTACCCGATGATTCTGACGGGAGACTTCAATATGACAATCGACAGGCCTGAGTTCGACGACCTGAAGAAGGCCATGCGGAACGCCCGCGAGACAGCGGTCAAGACAGACCACCACAACACCTTCAACGGCTGGGGCAAGGCATCATCCGACAACATCATAGACTACATCTGGTTCAAAGGCTTCAGCAGCTGCACCGAATACGAGACAATAACGAAAGAATATTTGAACAGGGCATACATATCAGACCACTACCCTATCAAGGCCACTCTGATATTCTGATCCGTCGGACGGGGAGCCGCCGTCCTCTTCGTGAGAACCTGAGCGAAGCGGAACAAACCCTTATGACGATAATCCAACGATAATTTATTGACAATGAAAAGATTGACAACCGCACTGATAGTTGCGTCGCTCAGCATATCCGCCCTTGCGCAAACCGGGCTGAGAACACGGGAGCCGGAGAGCCACGGAATGAGTTCCGGGAGGCTGTCCCAGATTGACAAAGCAGTCGAGAACGCCATAGAGGCCAAAGAGATTCCCGGCGCCGTGATTTCTGTGGTAAGGGACAACGAAATAGTATATCTTAAGGCCTACGGCAACAAATCCGTGGTGCCTTACGTAGAGCCGATGGGCAAAGAAACGGTTTTCGACCTTGCCTCAGTCAGCAAATGCGTGGGAACGACCTTGTCGTTTATGCAGTTGATAGAGAACGGACTCGTCCGTCTGACAGACAATGTTGAAAGGTACATACCTGATTTCAAACCATGGAGGGACCCGGAGACCGGCGAGACTGTCAACATCACGGTCAGGGATCTTCTGACCCACTCGTCCGGCCTGTCTCCTTACATCAACACCAACGCCTTTGTCAATGAATACGGCGAAAACAATCCGGACCAGTTGGAGAAATACATAGCGACAGCCGTGAAAAGGAATTTCCGACCGGGAAGTGACTTTATGTACAGTTGCCTGAATTTCATCACATTACAGAGAATTCTCGAAAAAGTGACAGGTGAGAAGCTCTATGAATATGCCCAGAAGCACATCTTCGATGTCCTCGGGCTAAGGCACACCTGCTACTTCCCTTTAGTCTCCGGGCCGGCCGCCGCAAACGCATCTGAGCTGAAGTCGCTATGCGCTCCTACCGAGGTTCAGGCAGACGGTAAGCCTTTGCTCGCACAGGTACACGACCCGATAGCGCGCAGGGTAATGAGTGGCAACTCCGGCAACGCCGGGGTGTTCTCCAATGCAGGGGATCTCTCAGTAATCTGCGCGGCCATTATGAACGGCGGTGTCCTTTCGGACAAAAAGGGCAGACCGCTGGAGCGTACAAGGATACTCAGCCCGGCCACAGTCCGTCTGATGGCCACAGTCCCGAGCGAGAACGATCCATCGGTAGGCCGCGCCCTCGGATGGGACAAGAACAGCAGCCACAGCGGTTTGCGAGGCGACCTGTTCAATCCCGAGACCACGATTATGCACACTGGCTACACAGGTACGTCAATCGTGATCGATCTGGAAAGCAAGACGGCCATAGTGCTGCTGACCAATAGAGTCCACCCTAAGGACAAAGGCGCCGTAGGAAGGCTGCGCGCCCTGGTCTCCAACATCGTGGCAGGCTCAATCGTCGAGGCCGTAGAATAATGCGTCCTGACGGATCGGGATCCGGCAATAAACATAAGAAGCAGTTTTGACAGCAGGCGGGCAATCGCCCGCGGAAGTTGAATCGGCATATTCGCATAACAAACAAGAAATGTACACATTCAAGCAGGATGGCGACAGGTTTGTCGTCAGCATTGACAATCATCGCAATCTCGTGGAGACGCTCTCGGCTTTCTGCCAGGAGCAAGGAATCATCGCCGGAGAGGTCAGCGGTATCGGAGCCGTGAACAGTGCGACGCTCAGGTTCCTCAACCCCGCGACGAAGGCCTACGTTGACAAGACATTCGATGAACAGATGGAAATCTCCAGCCTCACAGGCAACATTTCCGAGAAAGACGGAAATGCTTATCTTCATCTTCACGCCAATTTCGGGCGCGAGGACTACACAGTTGTCGGAGGGCATCTGCTCGAAACCACAATCAACGGTGCCTGCGAAGTGTTCGTCAGACGCTACAACTGCAAGGTCGGACGCCACTTCGACGAAGAGACGGGACTGAATCTCTACACTCTGTAGATGGACAGAATCAACATCGTGGACTGTCCTCTTGAGGAAGTCAGGAACCACCTCGGAGACTACGGGAGCATATTCATAATCCACGACCGCAATGTCGGCGGCGTCGTGGAAAGACTTGGCGTCACGGCGGAAGGAACATTCCGGATTGACGCCGCCGAAGAGAAGAAGACTCTCGCCACAGTGGCGGCAATCGAGGAATGGCTGTTGGATAAAGGCGCTGACAGAGAGGCGTTTGTGCTTGGGGTTGGAGGAGGAATCACCACTGACATCACCGGTTTCGCGGCATCGGTCTACAAGCGCGGGGTCAGGTTCGGCTTCGTCCCCACTACCCTGCTGTCGCAGGTTGACGCCGCTATCGGCGGAAAGAACGGAGTGAACCTTGACTCCTACAAGAACATCATCGGAGTCATACGACAACCGGAGATGACCTTCATCTGCCCGGAAGCGCTGGAGACCCTGTCCTACAGACAAATTCTTTCCGGTGCGGCCGAATTGCTCAAAACATTCATAATCAGCAACGGAAACAAGGAATATGAAAGAGCCGTGAATATGCTCGCGGACATCCGTGTCCAAGCCGGCGGAGGGAGTGCAGAGATGGCTGTCAGAGAGCGTTCCACCCAGCTGCGCGAGCTGATTTCAGCCGCGGCAAAGGTAAAAGCCGGAATAGCGGGACGCGATCCCGATGAGCGCGGAGAGCGCCGTCTGCTTAACCTCGGGCACACTTTCGCACACGCTATCGAGAAGAATTCCGGAGAGGCCGTCGCACACGGGCCAGCCGTATCGATGGGCATCATTATGGCGGCGAGGCTGTCAGAAGCCCTGGGACTGGCTGACGGACTGGCCGGGCGGCTCGAATCCGATTTCATTTCCTGCGGTCTGCCAGTCGAGAGTCCATACAGTGCACGCACCCTCGCAGACGCAATGAAGAAAGACAAGAAAGCCGACGGGGATTTTGTCCACTTCGTGCTGCCCATAGACATCGGCAAAGTCGAGACAAAGGAGCTTAAGGTCGAAGAGGCGGTCATGGCGCTTGAAGGGAGTGACTGAATCACATCCTCAACATAGCTATCTGTCAGTCAGGCACTTTCTCCCGTCTGACAATCAGACAAAAGACCGATTCCAAGGCCGGACATCGCATTGAGAATCAAAACCGAACACATTTATGATTTGCACTACAATCCAGAACCGGAATCTGGAAGAGATAATGAACCTGCTGGAAAACAGCGTTCCACGGATTCAGATGGCCGAGATTCGGTTAGACAGATGCCCGCTCGCCATCGAGGAAATCGAGTGTCTGTTCTCATCTTCGGACACTCCTCTGGTGGCTACCTGCCGTGTCTCAGATGACGGAGACGGTGGCTGGGAAGAGGCTGAAAGCAAACTGACCGCGGCTGTGGAGGCCGGGGCAGCCTTTATGGATCTTGAGATTGAAGCTCCAAAGGAGATCGGTAAAAGGTTGCGCCGGGCCTGCACCGAATATGGCGCCACAATGATCCGCTCAAGTCATTTCTTTGCCGGGACACCTTCTGATGACGTGCTCAGGAAAACCGTTGAGAAGTGCAGGAAGTTCGGCGGCGAGATTGTGAAAATCGTCACTATGGCCAAGTCGGAGGGCGATGTCGCAAGGGTGCTCGGTCTTTATTCCACTGTCCAGGGGCTGCCACAGACATCACTTGTGTCCGCCACCGGCAGGGATTCACAAATCATTGACGGACAAGAGTTCCAGCAACCAAGACAGTCATACGAAAGGAAACTGGCCACAGAGCTTGTCGCCTTTGCGATGGGGGAAACCGGAAAGTACAGCAGATTGGAGTGTCTGAGGCTGGGCAGCCCGTTCACTTACGCCGCGCTCAACGACGAAGAGGCGGCGGCTCCGGGACAGTGGTCATATTCAGAGATGCTCGACGAAGTATACGGTTCCAGAAAGCCGCTTCACTGTGACACCACACTGGACATGCCGGCTTCAAAGAGTTTTGCCCAGCGCGCCGTCATCGCCGCCGCTCTGGCAGAGGGAGAATCGAGACTCGGCCGCTACTCTTCCTGCGGTGACAACGATGCTGCCATAGAGGTCGCAAAAGCTTTGGGAGCCACTGTTAGAGTCGACGAATCTACGCTGACAATCAATGGCATAGGTTCATCGTCCACAGAATTTCCCGACAAGTTGAACGTCGGGGAATCCGGTCTTCTTACCAGACTGATGATTCCGCTGGCCGCCGCACTCGGAAACGGGAAACAAACAGGAATCGATGGCATCGGAACCCTTCCGGACAGGCCGTTGAAGGGAGCGGCGGAGATAATGGCCGGATTCGGCACAATCCTGCGGCCGCTTAATCCGGCGCCGGAAGTCCACGTCCCTCTGACCGTGCAAGGTCCTTTGCTCCCGGGCAAGGCAAATATCTCCGGCAAGGGAGGATCTCAGCTGATATCCGGCCTTTTGATGGCGCTGCCGCTCCTTCAAGGAGAATCGACACTGCATATTCACGACCCAAAGAGCATCCCGTATATGTTCATCACGTCGGATGTCCTGCGGCGCTTCGGCATCAGAATCGGCAGCGAGATGGAAGGAGGAGAGGATTTTCTTGAGACTCAGGATTGGAGCCTGTGCACCGGTGTCACATTCAAGATAAAGGGAGGACAGAAATATTCCGCCGCCTGCTTTGACATTGAAGGCGACTGGAGTGCCGCCGCCAACTTTCTGGTGGCGGGGGCCTTGTTCGGGGATGTCAGGCTGACCGGTCTCGACACGACCTCGCTGCAAGCCGACATCTCGATAATGGACATTCTGATGGAAGCCGGAGCCAGTCTCTCGCAGACCAACGATGACCCCGCGGACGGCGAATCATCTGACGGCGAAGAAACCGGCGGCACACAGAACGGGCGCGGAGTCATCACGGCTCAGAAAGCTCCTCTGCGCGCGTTTGACACTGACCTCAACAACTGCCCGGATCTGTTCCCGATCGTCTCTGTCCTCGCCGCTTTCTGCCACGGACGCAGTAATATTCAAGGATTCAAGAGGTTGGCAAGCAAGGAAAGCGACCGCGGGACGGCGATTCTGAATATGCTCACCCAGATGGGCGTAGAGGCTTCCGCATCCGGGGACACCCTTTCAATCGTCGGTGAGTCCGTCGAGAGCCGCCTGCTGAACGGACGTCTTCTGAAAGGAGGTGAATATACCTCCTCCCGCGACCATCGTATGGCTATGGCTCTGACCGTGGCCTCCCTGTGCGCCGACTCCCCCATCCTCATCGACGACATCGGCTGCATCGCCAAATCCTTCCCCGCCTTTCTGGACACCTACCGCCGCCTGCTGCCATAGCTCGTCGGTAGTCTCAATGTATCATTGAGCGTAAAAGGTAATTATCCATAAAAACAATAGGTTCCCACCCACCCGAAGACCCCTGGAGGAATCAGTAAGCGGCTCATCTTCAGCCAGTCGCTTTCTACATGCGCACGCTTCTGCATGTCGAGATGCCCCAAATGTGAGCGCAAAGCCTGTTTTACACGACATGTAGACGAGCAGGGTGAGATTACCTTTCCATCTCACGCGGGCAAATGCGACCACGAGAATAGTTGTGGCTGCCATTTTACACCCAAGGACTATTTCAAGGATAATCCTCAGGTCAGTATCCCAGAATTTCCTGTCAAGACAAGAGAACAACGTGTTATGCAGGAAGTAACTCCATCGTTCATTGAGGCTGACATCATGCTGCAATCGCTGGAACTGTATGACTCAAAGCCTTTATACACTTTCTTGACACGTACCATCGGCAAGGAGAACACAGACAAGTAGTTTTCACTCTACAAGGTTGGTACATCCAGGAAATGGAACGACGCCACGGTATTTTGGCAGATAGCGAGATTTTGGCTGCATTGGGAGAATGGTAATCCGCTTAATTGTCTCCGACATTTCACTTTTGATTTTTTGTCGGAGATAAACATGGTAAATGTTTGCTCTATGCTGTCTTTCAAGTTGTTTGGCCACCGACATATCACCGACATTCAGTGTGTCGGAGATACTTATTTGCTGAAAAACCTAAAAACTATGGATTTATTGCACGAATGATTATTTTATTTGTACCTTTGCATCATCGCAACCGCCGTTACGGTAATACGTATTACGATAAAGCTTATAGATATGAGATTTTTTGATAGAGAACAAGAATTTGAAAAGCTTAGAGAAATTGAGGAAGTCTCTCATGAGGTAGCCCAATTTACCATCATTACGGGAAGACGTCGTATTGGTAAGACCGAGATGGTCAAGAAGTTTTATGAGAACAATACAATGCTATACTTTTTTGTTGCTCGTAAAGCAGAAGCCGATCTATGCGATATTTTCGTTGATGAGATTCGCACAAAGCTGGGCATACCAATGCTTGACAGCAAGGGAATGTCTTTTGCTGCCGTATTCAAGTTCATCATGGAATTGTCTCAGACTCAGCATATCAACCTTTTTATTGATGAGTTTCAGGATTTCTATAGGGTAAATACATCTATCTATTCCGATATGCAAAACATATGGGATAGCTATAAAAATAAGGCTCACATCAACCTGATTGTGGCAGGCTCTGTGAACACCTTGATGAATAAGATTTTCAAGGATAAGAGACAACCTCTTTTTGGCAGGCAGACAGAAACAATGCATATTCGACCCTTTAAGCCATCTGTCTTAAAAGAGATCATGTCTGAATATTGCCCTGACTATAAAAAGTCAGACTTGTTGGCTCTTTATACGCTGACTGGCGGCGTGGCTAAGTATGTTGAGTTGTTTATCGACAGAAAGAAGTTTACTGAGAAGAAAATGCTTGACATGTTCTTTGAGCGGGATTCCTACTTCTTGCCAGAGGGTAAGAATATGCTTGTCGATGAATTTGGCAAAGACTATGGTATCTACTTCTCAATACTGACCCTTATAGCTCAAGGCAAGAACACACGCAATGAATTGGAAAATGCTCTCAATATAAAAGAGTTGTCTGGCTACTTGAAAAACCTAAGCGAGGCGTATGGATTGATAAGCAAGATGCAACCTGTCTACGAAAAATCAAGCAACAAGAATGTACATTATGCCATCAACGACCAATTCTTGAAATTCTGGTTCCGATTCATATACAAATATACACATATCATTGAGGCTGGTGGTAATGACAGATTGAGAACGATAGTTGAACGTGACTTTTCCACATTCAGCGGAAAATCCCTCGAAAGCTACTTTATTGAAGTAATGAAAGAGTCTGGCAAATATACTCGCCTTGGATACTGGCATGACCGCAAAGGGAAAAATGAGATCGACATAGTAGCCGAAGATGAGTTGGAAAACAAGATAGAATTTATCGAAGTTAAGAGTCAAGAGAAGAACTTTGACGAAGCTGTATTAAGAGCCGAATCCGAGTTGTTCTTTAAAGCAGTTGGCACATTCAAAAACTATGAGTTTATTTATAGAGGACTATCTATAGAAGATATGTAATTCGGTAAAAACCGTTTATACTAGCATAGAAATAGAGTTTCAGGCAGAGTCAAGAAGCAAGTGCAACATTACAATAAATTTTTGAA
>CAYMOB010000037.1:0-22793 GCA_964391955.1 uncultured Muribaculaceae bacterium
GTAGCACTTTTGCAAAAGCCCGAAGCCAAGCGCATTCGCTACCACAGTGTGAGTTAATGCGTTAGGTAACGGTGTCGTCGGCTTGTGCCGCGATTTTAAAGAGAATTTCTGACACGATGGTCTCCTGACGGAGAGCCATAGTGCTGTAATATGATTACTTCGGACAATGTCCAGTCAGATCGAAAACACAGTAGACAACAAACGAATCGCCAAGAACACCGCCCTGCTTTACGTCAGGATGCTGTTCTCGATGGGGGTATCATTATACACATCGAGAGTCGTTCTTCAGGTCCTGGGAGTTGAAGATTTCGGAATCAATGGAGTTGTAGGAGGTATCGTCGGACTGTTTAGTTTCTTAAATGCATCTATGTCGGGATGCACATCCAGATTTCTGACATTCGAGATTGGAAGAGGAGACAAACAGAAGTTAAATGACACATTCAGTACCGCACTATACGTTCATATTGCAATCGCACTCATAATCGCATTAGTCTCAGAACCAATTGGACTGTGGTTCATTGATTACAAAATGCAAATTGCGCAGGACAGGGTATTTGCGGCCAAAGCCGTATTTCATCTTTCCGTTCTGTCCTCGATGATAGGTGCAACACAGGTGCCTTACAACGCAAGTATCATTGCACACGAAGATATGGACGTGTACGCTTATGTCGAGATGGGAAATGTGATTCTAAGACTATTGGTCGTTGTTTTGCTACAATTACTACCAGGAGACAAGCTAATACTATTTGGAGTCTTAAGTTTCGCCGTAAGCATAATAATCGCATCTATCTATAGATGTTATTGTATAAGACATTTTGAGGAGTGCCACCTAAGAAAAGTCTGGAGACCAGACATTTTCAAGAAAATGATGGGGTTCTCCGGATGGGATTTATATGGCAACTTGAGCGTCTCGATGAGAACGCAAGGCGTGAATATGTTGCTGAATATGTTCTTTGGGCCGGTAATGAATGCGGCATCTGCTATTGCCACTCAGGTTCAAGGCGTCGTTATGGGATTCGCACAGAATATCACAATGGCTATGCGTCCTCAAATCATAAAAAGGTATGCTGCCGGTGAGATTGACTCAATGATTATCCTGATTCGAGATGGAATAAGGATAAATTTCTTAGTTCTGCTTATCATCTCGGTTCCCCTGATCACTGAGTTGAATTTTGTATTAAGAATATGGCTCGGAGAAGTCCCCGCACATACAGTAGTATTCTGCACATTAACTCTGATGTTCAACTTCTTCGCAAGTTTATCCAGTGTGTTGGTCACAGGCGTACACGCAACTGGCAAAATATTCAGGCCCAGTTTCATAAACGGCACATTATACTTGGCCGTAGTTCCAGTCTCGTATTTTGCATTCAAATTTGGCTTTGCTGCCTGGACATCTTACCTATTCAATGTCTGCGCCGTAATTATAGGAATGCTGAGTAACGCCTACACTCTGAAACTCTACATCAAGGCATTCCCTCTGCGCAAATTCATCCTTTCAGATTTAGTTCCAAATATTCTACTTATGATGGCGGCTTTCTCCGTCACAAAAGCAATCACATCTTATATGAATGAGGGTTGGCTCAGGCTGCTGACCACCTGCTTTGTGTCGAGTATTTTCATTGCGGCGGTAGGATATCTGTTCATTATACCACAGAGGATTAGAACAGCTGTTTTATCTAAAATCAAAGAATGCCTATGCCACAAAAGTTAGTCACAGTATTAACGCCGTGTTATAACACGGCTTCATACATTCACCGTCTTCTGGACTCAATTCTGTCACAGACATATCCGAACATTGAGATGATCATTGTCAATGATGGCTCGACTGATAATTTGATAGAGGTTTTAGATGGTTACAAAAAGAAATTTGACGACCGAGGGATTCCTTTACTCATTATTAACCAAGCCAATTCAGGTCAAAGTGTAGCGATAAAGAACGGCTTACGATACGTAAAAGGTGATTATCTTGTTTGGCCAGACAGCGATGACTTCTATGCCAAGCCTTATGCAATAGAAGCGATGGTGAACACATTAAGCAACGAGAAAGAAGAATGTGCTTTTGTTAGAGGACAACTGAACCTTCTGGAGGATGAATCACTAAAGAGAATTGCCACAATAGGTATTGGCGCTGAAAAGAATAACAAGAAGAATTTATTCGAAGACTGCTTGTTTCAAAGAAACGGATTCTTTTTTGGCGCTGGTGCATATATGGTGGACTTTCATAAAATGAAAAGAATTGCAGGTTTAGACATCTACACGGGAAAAAACGCAGGTCAGAACTGGCAGTTGATGCTTCCCCTTTTGTACCACTACAAATGCATCACAATAGCAGAACCGCTATACAATGTTATTGAGCGAGCAACATCACATAGCAGAGGACAATATGTTGGTTGTGAGCAGGAATTAATAAAATATTCATCGTACGAAAACACTCTGACGGAAACGCTTAAGCGAATAAAAGGAATGGAAAAGAAGCAATACGAGATGTACTCAAATGAGATTCACAAGAAGTATTGCCACATTAAGATTAATACGACCTTTAAGTACGAATCCAGGGCGGCATTCAAAGAAATCTATTCAGAATGTAAACGATGTGGGTATCTGACACCTACGTTGAGATTGCAATATTTGATAATACGGATTCCATATCTTGCCTCTTCGCTTATGAACATCAGGTCAAAGATTAAATCTTTCTTTAACAAATGACTCTCTTCGACAAATCAGACTGCTGCGGCTGCGCCTCCTGTGTGCAGGCTTGCCCGGAGCGCTGCATAAGTCTCAATCAGGATGCTGAGGGATTCCTCTATCCTGCTGTTGACGAGGGATTGTGCGTCCAATGCGGCAAGTGCCAGAGAGTGTGTCCGGTGCCTCACGACACAGATGTACAAGAACCGTTTCGGGTCTATGCCGCCGCAAATCGGGACGAGAACGTCAGGATGCGGAGCAGCAGCGGCGGTGTCTTCTCTCTTCTTGCCGAACACGTTATCGGACAAGGCGGAGTCGTCTTTGGGGCGGCATTCAATGAACGTCTGGAAGTGGTTCATAGCCATACGGAAACAAAAGAGGGACTGGCCGCATTCCGAGGCTCGAAGTATGTTCAGAGCCAAATCGGAAATTCGTTTCATGATGCGGAGAGATTCCTTAGAGGCGGTCGTAAGGTCCTGTTTTCCGGCACCCCTTGTCAAATCGCCGGCCTGAAAGGCTACCTTGGGAAGGAATATTCCGGCCTGCTGGCAGTTGACTTCGTCTGCCACGGAGTGCCGAGTCCCGGTATTTTCAAAGAATATGTTAAGGCTCAGCCTGATCTTGTGACTGGTGTCAACTTCCGTGACAAGCGATCTGGTTGGAAGAATTTTAGCGTGACTATAGAAACATCCGCTGGCGAAAGAAGCGAAGTGTTTTATAATGACGAATATATGAGGGGCTTCTTAGGCAATGCGTTTCTACGTCCATCTTGTTACAATTGTGGCTTCCGTTCGGGACACTCCGGCAGTGACTTCACCATCGGCGACTTTTGGGGGATTGACAAGTTGCGTCCGGAAATGGATGATGACAAAGGCCTTAGCCTTGTAATAGTGAACAATAATTCAGCTGATGCTCTGCTTAATGCCCTCGACTGTAGTTTGACTGAAATGTCCTTGGATGATGCCGTCAAGTACAATCCAAGCATAAACTCCTCGGTGTCGATGCCTCCATTCCGCCACCTGTTCTTCTGGACAAGGAAGCATTTTGGACTGATGACAGCCCTGCGGATCTTCTGCGGTGACACCATCCCCAGTAGAGCCATCAGGAAAGCCTGTAGATTATTGGTATCACAATGATGCGACGAGATTATAAACCGCAAGGAGACACCCTTCTTTCGAAAGGCACCTCCTATTGGCAGCGCGGATGTGATAGGACACCAGCAAAGGCCGGCCAAGATTACGGGCTAAAGTACCCTATTCTTTCGTACGTAACCTTTGACAAGTTCTTTCTTTCCATTGCAGACTCTGACATAAGGAACCACTTTGGTTTGCTTGGTCTTTTCGCAGTCTAAGCGAATCTCAAGCCTCAGTTTAACTATCCTTTTTATGTGTGATATTATTGTGATTCGAGACAGGGTTGGAGGGTTGAAAATGCTGGACCATCCTGCTGAAAAAGCAAGAAGAGCAACCGATAGGGCGGCTGCTCTTCATAGAGTTCAAGATAGTTAAACCGTCCCCACAATCTCACAATAATACCACAATAAAGATAGAAATAATTAGTGGATTTCAAATTGTTCTCTGAAGAGCTTAGTATTTCTTAGCCTCAAAATAGATATAAAGTATGAAAATAGCGATTCTGACACAACCGCTTGTTGACAATTATGGTGGAATACTTCAGTGCTATGCCTTACAGACGGTGCTGGAGGGGATGGGGCATCAAGTTACAGTGCTAAATAGAAGAAATCTCAAATGGCACTTGACCAAAAGCATCACAAAGTGGTGCCTACTAAGGTTAAAGGGACTCGCTGTGCGATCATCGTGGAAAAACAGTTACAAAACCTTTGAAACGAAAGAAATAGGGCTACGTAAGATGGGTAGATTTGTTAAAGAGAATATTCATCTGACAAAGCCGCTTCGCAGTTCGAAAGAATTAGCGAAATGGGCCAGGCACCACGGCTTCGACTGCATCGTGGTGGGCAGTGACCAGGTCTGGCGGGAAATATATTCCCCTGACATAGAGGACTTTTTTCTTGGTTTCCTTCCGGAAGATGACAAGACGGTCAAAATCTCATACGCAGCTTCGTTCGGAACAGCCGACTCGCCCATTTCGGAGGTACATTTAGCGAATTGTGTACGGCTGGCCAAGCGCTTCGACGCATTATCGGTTCGTGAACGGTCCGGCGTTGAGATTCTGAAAAACACATTCGGCCAGGAGGCAAGATTGGTTCTTGATCCGACTCTCCTGCTTTCGGCGGAACAGTACAGGTTTCCGGTCAAAGGAGTAGAAAGCGGAGAAGTCGTAAGTTACATTTTGGACTGCACGGATGAGAAAGAGCAGATACTGGACAAAGTGGCTGAAAGTCTGAACCTGAAGAGTGTAAGGTTAGGACTGGCAGCCGGGGCGAACGAATCGGACGCCCTGATTATGCCTTCCGTAGAAGAGTGGCTGGCATCATTCGCAAACGCCGGATTTGTGGTCACAGACTCCTTCCACGGCTGCGTCTTCTCCATCATCAACCAAAAGCCATTCATCGCCATAGCCAACAAAGACCGAGGCCTCGAGCGCTTCACCTCCTTGCTGGAATCGTTCGGCCTTATGGATCGACTGATCTTCGACTGCGGCGAGTTTGAGAGGAAAAAGTCTCTGCTCCTCCAACCGATTGACTATGAACCGGTGAACGCTAAAAGGGAAGAACTTGTTCAAGGCAGCTTGGAATATTTGGTTGGAAGCATCAGCCTTCGCATATAAAAAATGTACGACATAGAACGTATATTCCGGAATAAATCCTATATTTGCATAAAAGACACAAAGTTTATGGCAATCTACATCAAAACAATACCGACATTGAGGGGGAAAGCGGCGGAGAGGTTTGTTCGGCAAGCTGATGAAAATGCCGCAAAATACAAGGAATCTATCGACTTTAGCGAACAGATGAAAGTTGCAAAGCAAATTCTCGTGAAAGCTTCACTCAAATAACTATTTCGCATCGGAGGGTAAGGTTGTGGGGATTTTATTAGATAGCTGCAGATTTGTTGAATTGTATCCGGAAGTGGTCAGTTCTTGTAAGCAATTCTCGTGTGTAAGAGATGCCGACATAGAGTCGTTCTTCAAATCTGAATATGCGGATTATTCAAGTCAATTATTAGGAAAGTCGTATGCGTTTGTCACCGGTTCCGCCGATGTTGAATTAGTGTGTGCTTTTTCATTGTCTAATTCGTCAATTGCCACTGACCGCTTGACGAACAATCAACGTAACCGCTTGAATAGAGGCATACCAAATGCGAAGCGTAGAAGACAATACCCTGCTGTTTTGATAGGACAGCTGGCGGTGTTTGATGGGTTCTCAGGAAAGAGGATAGGGGATGAACTTCTTGATTTTATCAAAGCGCTGACTCTGGATCAAGAGATCAAGTCGGCTTGTAGATTTCTGTTAGTCGATGCGGTTAATACCCTAAAAGTAATAGAGTTTTATAAGCGTAACGGATTCAAGATGCTATTTGCTTCAGACTCTGAAGAAGCGTCATATTCAGGGAGTGATTCCGGTCTTGCGCGCAAGCTGAAAACCCGATTGATGTACTTCGATCTGATACAACTAAAAGGATGATGCGTACGGCATTGCCTGTCAAATATAAAGTATCTTACCAGCCATCCACGTTGCCGGAAAGTTCTTCCGGGATATAATTGAGCACCATTATACAAATGACTCTGTTCTCATTGATCTGCATAAAGGACGTTTGCACGGTAGCACTTGGAACAAACTTATACGAAAAGAGTGCTTTAAGGAATATAGGGTCAGTTTCCCTAAAGGACTTTCATTCTGTGAAGACTTATACACCAACACAGCCTTATTATTAAATCCCCTTAAAATCGGATACTGTCCTAAAGCATATTATCATTATGACAGAAACGTAAACGCAAATGCGATTACAAACACCTACACTATTTCAGATTTAACCACGGACAAGCTACTATATGAAAAGTTTTCCGGGTTATTAGCTGGCTCACAAAAGAATAAGTTTATTATGGATCATATTGCCTGCCTGATTATTGGCAGAGCGTATAATGCGGGCATTTTTTCCTCGCATGATTTTTTATCAATTTCTTTAAATACAGGCATTCTCCTATAAGGTATATTTCATCAAAGCCATTTAAAATCATATATTATTGTTCTTGCATAGGTTTTTACAAAATAGTCAAAAAAACAGCAGACTTTTGCTATCGAATAAAAGAAAGATGCTTCATAGCAATAAGCCAAGGTGCCAGATAAGCATAATAACCACTTTGAGATAATGAAACTACAGACTTACATTATTAACTTGAAAACGTCAACAGCGAGACGTGACTATATGGAGAAGACACTCAAACCATACGACTTTCTGGTCACGGATTACATTGAAGCAATTGACGGGCGAAGAGTTGGACAAGACTATCTCAACGAACATTTCAACTACCAAGAGAGTTTCAAAAGGTATGGAAGAAAACTAAATCAAGGTGAAGTCGGATGCGCTTTAAGTCATAGAAAATGTTACGAGGCTTTACTTAAATCAAATAATAATTGTGCTTTGATTTTGGAAGATGACATAACTGTTATTCGAGATTTGAACATAATAGCCGACAAGAACTTTGATGCTGTTATGGACACTCCTAAACCGACAATTCTCTTTTTGTCCGGCGATTATTGGTTCTGGAATGCCAGAAATGGAATAGCGAAAGTGTTCACTGGTGTCGGGGCTTATGCATACATTATCAACAAGCCTGCCGCAGAGGCTTTGCTTAAAGGAAAAGCTTTTACAGTAGCGGATGATTGGGACTGTTATAAGGAGAGACGTATCAAGTATTATGCAGTATTTCCTTACATAATTGACGCAAACCTGAATATGGATTCTCTGTCCACAGATGTCAAACAAGATTCTTGGGGAATTGATAAGACAAAAATGGGGCTTTATTATTTAACCAAGTACCTAATTGACAGGGTGATAAAATTTTCGCTTGGACTCTGCAAGCACTTTGAATCGAAAATAAGGGTGATTAATAACGTGATAGTTGATAACTGACTGAAATTATGCACGCATACTTGATAATTGCCCACAATGAGTTTGAGGTGCTGACAAAACTCATTGGTTTACTGGATGACAATCGGAATGACATCTACGTACACATAGATAAGAAAGTGGAAAAAGTACCCGCCTTAACTTGTAAAAAGGCCGGATTATATGTTTTGGGAAGTTCTGACAGAATTGATGTTCGCTGGGGCAGTGTGACACAAATACAAGCCGAACTCAAATTACTTGAGGTGGCGTCAAATAACAGAGAGTATCAGTACTATCACATTATTTCAGGAGTTCATCTTCCGCTTAAATCCCAAGATGCCATCCACAATTTTTTCGACGGATGCAACGGTTGCGAGGTGCTTCAATTAATGCCCACCGGTGCTGAAGAAATCTATTTCAAGCTTAGACTTTATCACTTGTTTGTGAACAATTATATGAGTCCTAACAAGTTAGTAAGGAAAATAGATAAATTCTTCTGGAGGGTGACTCTTGCTTTTGAAAAATTATTCGGAATATATCGTAAGGGTGCAAGTCAATATGTCAAGGCCTCGCAATGGTGTTCTATAACAAACAATGCGGCCAACTTCTTACTCGAGCATAAGATGGCAATAGTCAAAGAGTATCAGAATACCTTTTGCAGTGATGAATTTTTTATCGCTTCGGCTTTGACAAGGTCTAATAACCAATTCATCATCAAAAATTGTGAGGAGCTTCTTTCAGTCCTGTTCCATAGGGGCAATCCTATAACGTACACAAACAAAGACTATGATCAACTGATTAATTCGCACTACTTATTCGCCAGAAAGTTTTCCTCAAAACATATTGATGTTGTCAACAGGATTTATGCTCATATTCTTAATGGCGCATAGTAATACATTTGCCAAATGAAGCACGCTTACCTTATCATAGCGCATAATAATGTGGCCATCTTGCAGTTGCTGCTATCATCCATCGATGACGAAGCGAATGACATTTACGTCCATATTGACAAGAAAGCGGATTATGATGGTAGTTCACTCCGAACAAATAAAAGTCGTCTGACAGTAATTCACCAACGATATGATGCCAGATGGGGAGATTTTAGTCTGGTTGAGGTGGAATTGGAACTAATGAGAACCGCTTTCAACAGCGAAGGTTATGAATACTTCCACATCATTTCAGGCGTTGATGTGCCGATAAAATCACAAGCATATATTCACTCCGTATGCGACGGGAATAAAGGTACCGAATATCTTGGTATAGCGAACGCTTCTGATGCCGAGCTACGGCATCGCTCCGGACACTATTTCGCCTTTCCAAGAATGTTCAAATCCTCATATTTAGCAATCAAGTCAATAAGAAAGTTCATACTCAAAATGCAAGACCTTGTTGGATATAGAAGAAACACCGACATAGAATTGAAGAAAGGATCCCAATGGTGCAGCATTACTTCGGATTTGGTGAAGTACTTATTAGAGAAAGAAGATGAGATTAGGCGACGTTTCAATCACACTTTTTGTCCGGATGAAGTCTTTATCCAGACTATGTGCTGGAACTCAGCATACAGAAAAAACATCTGTAATGTAAATGATGAATTCGATAGTTGCAGAAGATTCATTAAGTGGAGCAACGGAGCTTTGAGTCCTATATCAGTTTCCGACATCGATGCTATGAAGCAATCAAACCGGTGGTTCGCCAGGAAAATATCACAAAAGGATGAGGCTGAGGTGGTAATAAAAAGAACATATTCTGATTATGAGTAAGCTATCCGTAATCGTTCCCGTCTACGGTGTCGAGAAGTACATAGAAAGATGTGCGGTTTCTTTGTTTGAGCAAAGTCTCGATGACGTAGAGTTCATTTTCGTTGATGACCTTTCACCTGATAAGAGTATTGAGATTATGGAGACAACCCTTGAGCGGTATCCTACAAGGAAACCTTTTGTTAAGGTAATAAGGCATTCTCAGAATCGAGGATTGCCGGCTGCCAGAAACACCGGCTTGGCCAATGCCCAAGGTGAATACATCTATCACTGTGACAGCGATGACTATCTTGAGGTCACTGCTTTAGAACAAATGTATAATGTGGCAGACACAACTGGTGCGGAAATCGTCTGGTGCGATTATTTCCTGACTTTTTCCTCAAAAGAAAGGATTATGGTTCAGCCTGGTTACGCAAATCCAGAAGAAGCCGTTATCGGGATGCTGTCAGGCAAATTGAAATACAATGTCTGGAATAAATTGGTCAAACGGTATCTTTATTATGAAAACAACATCAGATTTCCTGAAGGCTATTGTATGGGAGAGGATATGACTATGATCAGGCTGACTTTACACGCAAAGAGCATCACAAACGTCAATGAGCCTCTTTATCATTATGTCCGGCAGAATTCAGGAGCAATGACACAATCATATTCTGAGAGCAAGATCGCCGAGATGATTCACAACGTCAATCAGACGATTGATTATATTTCAGACAACAGCGACGAGGATTTCACGAAAGAGTTTGCTTTCTTCAAGTTAAGTTCAAAACTGCCACTGCTTATAAACGAGAAGACAGAAAATTACCGTAGATGGAACAGCCTGTTTCCTGAAGCCAACAGATATATACTTGCAAATAAATACCAATCAATAAGAACACGTGCCTTGGAATGGCTGGCATCATACAAGTTATATGTGTTCATACGACTTTACAACATCGTGTTCTATAGAATATTATATGCCATACGGTATCGCTGAATGATATTGTCTAATACCGTCGGCCCATTACTTCTGAATTTTTTTACATTATGAATGTCAAATTAATCGTCAAAAAAATAGTGCCTGATAAGTGCTGGTTTTTCATCAGAAAATACCTAATCACATTAAAGCATTGTTTGATAGGGGCATATTTGTCTCCTATTGTAAAGCGATGCGGCAAACATAAGTTGGAAAAGCCTGACTGCAAGGCAAAAGTCTCTTTTCCCGATAATAAAAGAATCATTTGGCAGTATTGGGCACAAGGTTATGATGATGACTTGCCGGAGATTGTTAAAATATGTCTTAAATCTGTTGACATATATGCTTCGGAATGTATCATTGTCAGACTTTCAGACGCAAATATTGATGATTATATTGATGTCCCTGATTATATAAGCAGGACTGTGATGTCTGTCACCTCATAATCGGATATGATACGGTTATTATTGCTGTCAACATACGGAGGATTAAGGCTTGACGCCGCTGTATTACTCACGGGAAACATACCCGAGTACTTATTCAAGGAAGATTTCTTTATGTATCAGAGAGACCCGAATGAGCCGCATAAGGACTATTGGGAAAACTCATTCGCTTATTATTTCGGATGGAACAAAGGATTTAGGGTAAATGCGTTAAGTGGAATAATGTGGTCAGAGTCAAACGGCAAGGTTATCACAGATCTATGTTCTATGATGCTATTCTACTGGAAACATCATAGGACACAAGTTGATTACTTTTTCTTTCAAATTATGATAGATCTCTACTTGAAAAAGAATGCTGAGATAAATTGTACTGTTGTAAATGACTGTATTCCACATATGCTGCGACAAAAAATCAATGCGGATTATCCATACTTGGCTGTGGATGAGATCTTTAGAGAAACGACTCTTCACTCATTGAGCCGGAAGGCTCCAGGGTGTCTTGAACGGCTTAAGGACATATTAGTGTCTTCAAATTTAGAATTATTGTTAGATTAAGCTTTCAGTCTTCGGATATCTATGCGATTGCGTGGTAGTAAGAGCGTAAGTGTAGTATTGACGGGAATTATATTTAGTATGTATCTTTTCCCGTTTCAATTGTTTGTATTGCCTGGAATCAACACCAAAAATGGGCTGGCGGCGATCGGGCTGTTATTATTGGCATTCCATCTTGCGGGAAAAAGCCAAGGCTTAATGAATAAGGATCTATTTAAATTGGGTTTATATGCCGCCTCCGTTTCATTGATAAGTCTGATATCGGTAACATTGAATGGTACAACGGACTACGCTTATGTCACATATATCGTTTCAATGTGTATATGGCTAAGTGGCGCATTCGTGGTCACTTCTTCCATAAGGAAAACTCACGGAACAATCAGCATAGATCTGATATGCAAATACATTATCGCATTAAGTGTATTTCAATGTATTGTCGCTTTATGCAATGATATGTACCCACCATTAAAGATGTTCTTGGATCGGTACATCAATTCCGGTCAGGACTTTCTGGATACCGTCAACCGAATGTATGGCATAGGTGCATGTTTGGATTCTGCCGGAATTAGATTTAGCTGTGCCCTTATTATGGTTTCATACCTTATTGTTAACGGCAAAGATATCTCTAAGGTGACAAATGTGTTACTTGTAATTTCATACATAATAATAGTTGTCATCGGCAATATGATAGCGCGGACTACAACGGTCGGGCTTGTGATGTCGCTATTATATTTGGCATTCGCTTCTGGGTTGCTGAAGTTTAAGCTGACAAATAGGGCTAAGCAGTTTTTCGTGTGGTTTGTTATTATAGCCATAATAATAATTCCTATTGGTATTTACTTATACAATAATAACATAACAATACACAAAAATTTAAGGTTCGGTTTTGAGGGAGTCTTCAATTATTTTGAAAAAGGGGTATGGAGCATAGCGTCCACAAACAAGCTTAAGGGAATGTATGTATTCCCGGAATCCGTTAAGACTTGGGTGGTAGGTGATGGCTATTTCTCAAATCCCAAAGATACAGATCCATATTTTACGGGGGAAATAATTGATGGATACTATATGGGAACCGATGTCGGCTATTTAAGATTCATCTTCTACTTTGGTGTGATCGGACTGCTGACATTTTCTCTTTATATATGCAAAGCCGGTGCGATTTGCACGAAATACTTCCGCTCGCAGAAAGCATTAATAATGATTCTCTTGGCTTTAAATTTCGTGGTCTGGTTTAAAGTCGCCACGGATCTATTCTTTATTTTCGCCATTTTACTTACAAGCAAATGGGGGGAAGAGAATGACTCGGAAACAAGTACGGCAAAAGAATGAAACTGCTCTATAATATAGCCGGCACCTATCGTCCTGCCGGGATGGAGAGAGTGTTGGCGAACAAGGCGAACTGGCTTGCGGCGCATGGGTACGAAGTGGTGATTGTCACGACAGACCAGAAGGGACGCAAGCCATATTTCAACCTTGATCAATCAATCAAATGTATAGATCTTGCGATTGGCTATGAGGACAATAATGGATCCTCACTGATTAATAAAGTTATTCAGTACCCGGCCAAACAATACAAGCATCTCAGGAGATTGAGATCAGTTTGTTCAAGCGAGAAACCTGATGTTGTGATCTCGATGTTCTGCAATGATGTGTCTTTGATTCCAAGACTCAAAGATAAGAGCAAGAAGATCCTCGAAGTACATTTCTCTCGATTCAAGAGACTGCAGTACGGAAGAAAGGGACTATGGAAAGTTGTCGATCGATGGAGAAGCGACAATGATGTAAGAATTGCAAATAAGTTCGATGCCTTTGTGATTCTGACCAAAGAAGACGCAGGATATTGGAGAACTGATAATCTTAGGTATATTCCAAATGCCAGGACTTTTGAGAACCCACTTCCGGCTTGTCTTGACAACAAAAAGGTTATTACTGTTGGTCGTTACTCTTATCAGAAAGGTTATGACTTGCTGGTTAGCGCCTGGAAAGAAGTCCATAATCAATGTCCGGATTGGTCATTGGAGATAATTGGAGATGGTGAAGAAAGAGAATCTCTTCAAAGAATGGTAAAAGCTCTGGGGTTGGAAAACTGCATAAATCTAAAGCACTCGACTGAGAATGTCGCAAAAGAGTATCAAGGGGCGTCTATTGTCGCATTATCCTCCCGTTATGAAGGGCTGCCGATGATTCTGCTTGAAGCGCAAGCGTTCGGGCTGCCGATAGTGTCCTTCGAATGCAAATGCGGACCTAAGGATGTTATAACCGATGGTGTGGATGGGTATCTTGTCAAGGAAGGCAACATCAAAGAAATGGCTGACAGGCTTGTCTCGCTGATGAAGGATGGGAAGTTGCGAAAAACTATGGGGCAGGCGGCTATGAGAAGTTCGGAGAGATATTCAGAGGATGCGATTATGTGCCAGTGGATTAAACTCTTTGATGAGGTGTGATATGCCCAAGAAGACAATCGTTGTTTCAGCCGTGAACATAAGGAAAGGGGGGACTCTGACAATATTGCGGGAGTGTCTTGCATACCTTTCTACCTTGCCGGAGAATAACTACCGCATCATTGCTCTTGTCCATAAAAAGGAGCTTGCTGAATATGAGAACATAGAGTACATTGAGCTGCCATACACAATCAAGAGTTGGTTCTACCGTTTATGGTGTGAGTATGTGACTATGTACAGGCTGTCCAAAGAACTTCAGCCTATAGACTTGTGGCTATCCCTGCACGACACTACTCCACGAGTCATCGCAAAAAGGCAGGCTGTTTACTGTCAAACGTCATTCCCGTTTCTCAAGTGGAAACTGAGTGATCTTAGATACGATCCTAAAGTGGTTCTCTTCTCTATATTCACTCGTTACGCCTACAAAGTGAATATTCACAGGAATCGGTTCTTGATTGTTCAAGCCCAATGGCTGAGAGAGGGCTTTTCAAAAATGTTTGACATTCCTTGGCGGAGATTCATCGTCTGTCCACCTCAGCAAAGACAGATGACATTCAACAGAATATCCATAGAGCATAAGTCTTATACTTTCTTATTTGCATCATCTCCGGACTGCCACAAGAATTTTGAGACTCTGTGCAGAGCTGCCGAACTTCTTGAGAATAGAATAGGTAGAGGAAAGTTTTCTGTTGTGCTGACAATCAAAGGAGATGAAAACAGATACTCAAGAAGTTTGTTCTCCAGATACAGCAAAGTCTCATCCATCCGGTTTGAGGGATTTATGTCCAAAGATAGATTATATTCCTTCTATGATGGTTCGGATTGCCTGATATTCCCGTCTCGCATTGAGACGTGGGGGCTTCCGATAACAGAGTTTGCTACGACCGGAAAGCCAATGCTTCTGGCTGACCTGCCGTATGCGCGCGAAACGTCGTCTGGATGTGAAAAAATCGATTTCTTTAATCCTCAAGACCCAACTGACCTTATGCTTAAAATGGAAAAATTGTGGATAGGAGATGAGACAATATTTTGCCCCGTGCAGAAGAAGGAGATTGCTGCACCAGTAGCATATTCTTGGAACGAATTATTTGATGCCTTGTTGAGCGAATAAAAACAAATATCGTCCGACAGCTGCGTCCTCTCTTCATTAAAGCAGGCGATCAAGCCCTGCAATCTCACGCCTCATATTATTACTGAGACAAAGATGGACAAACATTCCGAATATGTTAAAATCGGAAGTTAAACGCACATTATCAACAACATAACCTCGATGAGAATACTCCAGCTTGGGAAATTCTACCCTGTTTTGGGCGGGGTTGAAAAGGTGATGTTCGACATCACGACGTGGCTTTCGGAGTCAGGAGTGGAGTGCGATATGATGTGTTCCACGGCGGACGGCTCGGAATCCAAGGTCATAAGACTGAACCCAGACGGAAGGATCCTGTGCCACAGGACATGGACAAAGAGAGCGGGGACGACCATCGCGCCGTCAATGATTTCCGAACTCCGACGAAGGGCGGCCGACTACGACATCATCCATGTCCATCACCCTGACCCGATGGCGGCGCTGGCCCTGATGCTTTCCGGCTACAAAGGCAAGGTGGTGCTTCACTGGCACAGCGACATACTTTCGCAGAGGCTGTTGCTCAGATTCTATCTTCCGATACAAAACTGGCTGATAAAAAGAGCGGACGCAATCGTGGGGACCTCCCCGGTCTATCTTGCGCAATCGCCTTATCTTCAAAAGGTTCAGTGCAAGGTGCGATGTATCCCCATCGGAATACTCCCGAACCGGAGCGACAGCGGCAAAGTGCGGACGCTAAGAAATGAATATTCCGGACGAAGGATTGTCTTCTCCCTCGGTAGACTTGTGGAATACAAAGGATTTCGTTACCTCATAGAGTCTGCCGGGCATCTCGATGACAGCTATCTGGTTCTGATCGGCGGAGAAGGGCCTCTGCGGGAAAGTCTTCAGAATCAGATTGACTCGGAGGGCCTCGGGAACAGGGTCAAAATGCTTGGCCGGATTCCGGATGAGGATCTCCCGGCCTACTACGGAGCCTGTGACCTCTTCTGTCTGAGCAGCGTGATGAAGACCGAGGCTTTCGGAATAGTCCAGATCGAGGCCATGTCCGAAGGCAGGCCGGTCGTGGCGACAGAAATCCCCGGATCGGGAGTCTCCTGGGTCAATAAGGACGGTGTCTCCGGAATCAATGTCAAACCTTGCGACGGCAAGGCGATCGCGGATGCCATCAAGAGCATCACCAAGGACAGGCAGGTCTGGGAGTCTTACAGCCAGGGAGCGTCAAGGCGTTTCCGGGAGGTGTTCACCAAAGAGGCGATGATCACCTCCTGCCTGGATTTATACTATGAGCTACTCGGCAACCAATGAACCTGATTTGAATTAAACGACAATACGATAAAACAACACAGCTATGACGAGTGGAAGCATTATGCACGATGAGAGTCTCACCGACGAGGATCAAATGGAGAAGAGCAAGGTAAGCACCTTTGACGATAACCTGAAAAGAGTATTTGACTGCGCCGCCGGCTGCGGTGGAATGATTGTGTTCTCGCCTTTGTTCCTTGCGATATATCTGGCGATAAAATGGGAAAGCGAAGGTCCGGCCATATTCAGGCAGGAACGTATCGGGAGGGGCGGAAAGCCTTTCACGCTGTACAAGTTCCGCTCTATGGAGGTGACAAGCGAATCGGACGGGAAACCTGCGTTGTGCAGTCGCGGCGACAAGAGGCTCACCAAGGTCGGCAAGTTTATCAGGGAACACCATCTTGACGAGTTGCCGCAATTGTGGAATGTCGCCAAGGGTGATATGAGCTTTGTGGGGCCGAGACCGGAAAGGAAATACTACATCGACAAGATTATGGAGGTAAATCCCGAGTACGAGAGGCTGTACGAGCTTCGCCCAGGACTGTTCTCCTACGCCACTCTTCATAATGGCTACACTGACACCTTGGAAAAAATGCTGAAAAGGCTTGACTACGACTTGGAGTATCTCCAGACCCGTTCACTGTCGATGGATACGAAGATTATCTTCCAGACTGTCTGGTCAATCTTGAGCGGAAAGAAATTCTGATTTACGAATATGAGACTGAATCCTTCGTTACGACTTCGCAGGATAGGAAGCAAGTGCGTGATAGTCAGGGCGGTGGACGGAAAGGCCAATCTGACGGATGTCATCAGCCTGAACGAGACGGCGGCCGGATTGTGGGAGCGGTTCACCGGCAAGGAGTTCACCGCGGACGAAATGGCTGACTGGCTGTGCGGCGAATATGATGTAGATGCATCCGAGGCCATGGCGGATGTCCACAGCCTTCTTGAAAAATGGAAAGAGTACGGAATGCTTTTCTGATTCTTCTCCGGGCCGGACTGTGGGAAAGCGATCCGACGGCGGAAGAGTTCATGCGGCTCTCTGACGAAGAATGGGAACATCTGTTCAGGCTCTCGGCAAGACAGACCGTCACCGGTATTGTCTTCGACGGGATATGCCGGCTCCCTGACGAGATTCAGCCTTCGGAACGCATCTTCGCCAGATGGCTGGCGGCGGTTGACGGAATCGAGAGAAGCAATGAGAGAATGAATGTCGCGCTGAAAGGTCTGGCCGGAATGTTCGTTGGCGGTGGTTTGAATCCTGTGCTTCAGAAGGGCCAGGGAATAGCCGTCCTTTATCCTGCCCCGTCCCACAGGGAATGCGGGGATATCGACCTGTTTTTCCCGCAAGATCAATTCCTTAAGGCGGCCAAACAGGTCCGCGCGAGCGGTGCCGGGGCAAGCCTGATGCCTGACGGCAGCCTTAGCTACGATTGGCAAGGAATTGATGTCGAGCATCATACGGAGATAGTGGATCTCAGTTCCCCATGCCTTAGTCGCTGGCTCGCCGAACTGACCGAGAATCCTGGAGAGATCCCCTCGGCTTTGGCGGACGGGCTTTCAGTGCCGTCGCCCGAACTCAACGCACTTATGCTTAACGCACATATTCTTAAGCATGCGATAGGGAAAGGAGTCGGATTGCGACAGATGTGCGATCTGGCGATGGTTTACCACAGTATCGGCAAGGAAGACAATCCAATGGAAATGAGGGAACGGATTTTCACCTTCTACCGCCGCGCAGGGATTCTAAAATGGAGCCGGTTGCTGCATTCGTTTCTGGTTGGCGTAATCGGTCTTCCGAAAGAGGAATTGCCTTACCCTGAAAAACTTGTCTCGAGTAAGCCGCTGGAGCGGATAGTCGAGGAGGGCGGCAATTTCGGGCAGTACCGCACCGGAGGCCGCGGCAATGCCGGCAAGGGTACAAAAGAATCAGCAAGGCGCGACAAATCAGTTCACGCTCCTGCCGGAGGGCGCATCGGCAGCAAACTCGCCACAGCCGGGATGATTGTCCGCAGGGCGGGTTTCTCTTTGAGATTCGCTCCTGCCGAGGTTTTCTGGAACGTCGTGAAGCTGCTTAAAGGCCAGTTTGGAAGTCTATGGTATTCAGCAACTTGTCAAGGAGGAAAGAAATGAGGGTATATGCCTATAAAGTGGCAGGACTCGGGTTTTCAGTCGCCGCACCCGAGTGCTTTGACGTTGAGGCTCTGCTGCCGTCATTCTCGGCTTTCAGGGAGGAATGCGGACTTGATGTCTGGACTGACACTCCCGCCATAGGGGGCGAAGCGGTCTGCGGGCTTGCCGAAGAGACGGAGATAATGTTCCGCCTCACACTCCGCCCAGAGCCTTTGGCAATCCCCGGCGACGCAAGAATAGTCGAGCGGGACGAGAATGACATGGGCTACACCAGACTTGGCCTGACGGAGGATGGAAGGTACTGTCTGGAACTGACTTACCACAATAGCTCCGTTGATGCCTCAAGGAGCGGAGCGAGCCTGGGAGACACCGGAATATTCATAAGCGACCGCTCGTTCTCGGAGATTGCCGCCTATGTAGGGCCATCGGCTCCGGATTGCGGTCTGATTCTTTCCTCAATGCTCCGCATTGCCTTCGCACAGGCCGTAATCCTTCGGGGCGGAATCTCTGTCCACGCTTCGGCGGTCGTCGCTGACGGCAGAGCCTTCCTTTTCCTCGGCAGGAGCGGCACCGGAAAAAGCACCCATGCGAGAATGTGGCTCAGGAACATTCCCGGATCTCACCTTCTCAACGATGACAATCCCGCGGTGCGCATAGTGGACGGCGAAGTCATTGCGTCCGGCACCCCGTGGAGCGGCAAGACCCCCTGCTACCGCAACGAATCCTACCCGGTAGGAGGGATAGCGAGGCTTGTCCAAAGCGATGCTGACATATTCACGGAAAAGAATGAGGTTGAGGCGTTTGTCTCGCTTCTGCCGAGCTGTTCCGCCGTCCATGGCGACGCCGGGTTGCAGTCCGGGCTTTATGACACTGTCGCAAGAATCGTTGAACTGGTTCCCGTCGGCGAGCTTGAATGCCTGCCGGACAATGAATCAGCCTTGATATGCTATAATAATTTTAAATCACTTATAAAATGAAAAACAGGTATTTGTTTCTGATTATGCTTGCTTTTGCCGCGGTGTCCTGCGGTTCGGCCAAGAAGTACGTCTATCTCAACGACATGATCCCGGACAGGGACTATCCTTTCGACGCCGCCCACGAAGCTGTGATCCAGTCCAATGACAGGCTTGGCGTCACGGTAAGCTGCAAGCAGCCTGAACTCGCCATTCCGTTCAACATCCAGAGCGGTTCGTTCAGGGTCTCATCCGACGGAACGGCATCATCGTCCTCCGCCCCCGACGAGAAAGGCTACAAGGTTGACTCAAAGGGAGATATTGAGTTTCCTATTCTCGGCAGGATTCATCTTGAGGGGCTCACGCTGAGCCAGGCCTCGGAGAAGATCAAGAACGAGATCATCGACGGCAACTACATCAAGGCTCCGCTCGTGAATATGGAGTTCCTTAACTTCAAGTACACTGTCTGGGGAGCTGTCTCCAATAACGGGACGTTCACCGTCGAGAACGGGAGGATCACTCTTTTGGAGGCGATCGCCAACGCCGGGGATCTTACCACCAAGGCAAGGCTTGACCGGGTGGCCGTCATCCGTGAGGTGGACGGAAGCAAGCGGATCTTCTTCCACGACATTCGGAACAGCGACATCCTTCAGTCTCCGTGCTTCTTCCTTCAGCAGAACGACATCGTCTATGTCCAGCCTAAGTACGGCAAGAAAGACAGGGAGGACAGGACCTTACAGCTGGCCACGATGTTTCTGTCGGCGTTCAGTACGATCAGTTCCGTGATCTGGGCCACATCCGCAATAACCAACACCGACAGATAAAACCAATTCAGGAATATGCAGACCAACAACAATGCCAACGAGAGAAACGAGCAGGAAGTCAATGTCTTGGACATCCTCGTCTATCTCCTTTCAAAATGGAAGTGGTTCGTCGTTTCCGTGCTGGTCTTCGGAGGATTGGCCTGGTTGCAGTACGCCAGGACCCCGAAGACATATTTCCGCTCGGCGACGGTCATCATCAAGGATCCTTCCAACAAGATTTCCTCCGCCGGACTCGACCGCTACGACAACTACATCAACAAGGTCAACGTCGCCAACGAGATTCTTCAGTTCCGTTCCAAGAAACTTATGCGCGAGGTCGTGAACCGGGTAGGGGCCGATGTGGACTACAAAGTCAAGGAAGGCCTTCAGATGACCGAGCTTTACAAGAAGTCCCCGGTCTCTGTCAGATTTATGGACACGACTCCGGAGATGTCTCTGACAATGACAGTCACTCCGCTGGACAGCGCCAATGTGATCGTGACCGATTTCGGAGGTGATGACAGTGACAGGAAATGGACGGTGCCGATGAAGGACACAGTCAGCATCGAAGGTGTCAGAATTGTGATAGCCCCTACCAACTACTACACCTCGTCCTGGATGGGCGAGCGCATCAACATCACCAAGAACCCTATGTCTTCTGTCGTCGGCAGCTTCATCTCCAGTCTTGGCATCAGGCAGGAAGAGGATGAGGCCTCTATCCTGACCCTCTCTCTGAAGGATCGCTCCGGGGCAAGGGCGGAGGATGTCCTGAATATGCTGATTTCCGTCTACAACGAGGAGGCCATAAACGACAAGAACCAGGTCGCCATCAACACGGCCGAATTCATCAACGAGCGTCTCATCATCATCGAGCGCGAGCTTGGCGGCGTGGAGTCCAATCTGGAATCGTTCAAGAGAGAGAACAGGATAGTGGACATCGGTACGACGGCCGGTATGTATGTTGGAGAGAGCCAGAAGTACAACAACAACGTGATGGAGCTTGAGACACAGCTTCGCCTGGCCAACTACATCAAGGATTATCTCACCGATCCCACAAGGGAGATTGACCTGATTCCGGCCAATACCGGCATCAGTGACATGAACATCGAAAGCCAGATCACCCAGTATAACTCGGTCAAGCTCCGCCGGGACAAACTGATAGAGGACAGCAGTGAGAAAAACCCTGTGGTAGAAGAGCTTAACACTTCCTTGCGAGCGATGAAACAATCCATAATCAGGGCTGTGGACAATATGATTGTCAGCATCAACGTCCGTCGCAACGACGCCCAGTCACGCGAGTCGCAGGCCCAGTCCAGAGTCTCGTCCATCCCGACCAAGGAGCGTCAGATGCTTTCTATCGAGCGCCAGCAGAAAATCAAGGAGTCCCTTTACCTCTTCCTGTTGAACAAGCGCGAGGAAAACGCCTTGTCGCAGGCAATGGTAGACAACAACGCAAGGGTCATCGACGGAGCCTACGGACCTAACGGGCCGATCGCCCCGAACAGGAACAAGATTCTTCTTCTTGGAATCCTCCTTGGACTTGCGGTTCCTGGTGTGGTGTTCCTGATGATAATGTTCCTCGACACGAAAATACGCACGAGGAAAGACATTCAGGGCAAGGTCACCGCTCCTTTCCTTGGAGTCATCCCGGAGCAGGACAAAGACAACGAAGGCATTGCTTCCGAGGCGTTCAAGATTGTGCGCACCAATATGTCCTTCCTGTCCAGGAAAGACAGGAAGACTCAGGTGATAATGTGTACATCATTCAGTTCCGGTGACGGCAAGACTTTCATTTCCGGCAATCTCGCCAAGAGTTTTATCACGGCTAAAAAGAGAGTTGTCCTCGTGGACCTTGACATCCGTAAAGGAACCTTGACCTCACATTTCGGCAAACGTGACCGCCACGCCTTGGGTGTGACCAATTTCCTGGCCGACACTGACATACAGCTCGATGACATCATTCTCGACGACGTCGGAATTGAAGGCCTGAAACTCGTCCCGTCCGGCTCGATAGCCCCTAATCCCGCAGAACTTCTGATGGATGAGAGACTTGACGAGATGTTCGCCGAACTACGCAAACGCTACGATGCCATCATTGTGGATTCTGCTCCTGTGAGTCTGGTGGCCGACACCACGATTGCCAACCGTGTGGCGGACATCACACTGTTCGTGGTCAGAGCGGGCCGCCTTGACCGCCGACAGCTCCCGGACATCGAGTCCATGTACCAGGAACACAAGCTTACCAACATGTCCCTGCTTCTCAACGGAGCCGATTTCCACCATCACGGCTATGGCTATGGGTACGGCTATGGGTACGGCTATGGGTACGGCTATGGGTACGGCTACACAGACAGCAAAAAAAAGAATAAGAGGAGAAGAAGCTAGGATGCTTCCAAGAAGCTGTTTAAAATTTCTTTGAAAAATTCTTTGAGTTTTACATCCGAAATTTTCGACCGGCTTTCTCACGTTGAGCCGCCGAATCGACAGATGGAAAGTACTCTGAAACCCACATTATTACGGGCATTTTTTCCGTGAAAGAAAATGATTGGGGAAATTTTAGGGAAGAAAAATCGGGGACTAAACGTTTTAGTCCCCGAAAATCAACTGAATAAAATAATAATCCTTGGAAAATTTTTGCAAAAGTGCTAC
>CAYMOB010000038.1:0-22139 GCA_964391955.1 uncultured Muribaculaceae bacterium
CGTAAAAGAAGCGGGCGGATTATCAGGGGTGATATTTCCGGGAAAAAGCTATATTTGCAGGCAAGAAATTGTTGTCAGCATGAAAAAAGTATATTTTGCCGGTTCAATCCGAGGAGGAAGGCAGGACGCCGAATTGTACAAGCGGCTCATCATACACATTCAGAAGAGCCATGTCGTTCTTACTGAACATGTCGGCGATTTATCCCTAAGCAAAATCGAAGGTCGGGAAGACCAAGACCTGTCCATTTACGAACAGGATACGGCCTGGCTCAGGGAAGCCGACGTCATTATCGCCGAATGCACCACCCCGTCACTTGGGGTCGGCTACGAGCTGGCTTATGCGGAAAATCACGGCAAACCGGTCCACATCTTCTTTGACAAGTCAAGAGCCAGCCTTTCCGCGATGCTCGCCGGAGACAAGTACTTCCATATCCACCCTTACAGTTCTGAAGAAGAGATATTCGCTATTATCGACTCCATACTGTAAGTCCTGCTTGCCGACAACCTCCAGACAGGCACGTCCCCTCGAAAGTCAGGGAACTCTATGTCAACAGACTGGAGCAGTAGTCTCCTGTTAAAATCATCAGACACCCCCTGATAATTACTAAACTTATATTTTATGAGTTATTCGAAAAGCAAGCCAAGAACAATAATTATACTTACCAGTTCATAACTTCGATGCAGGAACTTATGCTGAAGGATTGCGGACAACGTAGAGGATGGGAGCGGGAAGATGTACACCGCATCAACGGACTGAATTACTCCAAAGAGGATTTGATTATTCAAGCCAACAGGGGCATCGCACTGTCTGAAGGAATGAAAGGAACGGCCAATATACTGTTCTCGGACAAAAGCGTTCTGAAGAAGATGTTCAATCTGTAAAAGGCCAGAGGAGACTTGAGGGTTTTCCTTTTTATGATACGGCAATCTGAAACTTTTGGCCCCGGCGCACTGACGGGAGACAGCCACGTGGGACGGCTTCCGGGGGCCACGGCAAGAACCGGCGTTCCCGCCAACCATAGGGTTATCACCCACTGAATATGATGTTTGATTTTTGCCTCCCGTTGTCGGCCTGGCCTCATAAAGAACCGGGAAAAGGATCACCCAACGGACGCGATTGCCAGATTTATGTGAAAATCCAAGACTGCCGAATCCCTCTTTGTAATCCATTCCACGAATTATTGCTATCTTTGCAGACCGGAAGCGGTGGTTTTGCGCTTTCAGACAGGGCTAAACTTGCTTGCGATAGCGGCAAGGGAACGCTTGACTAATTGAGGTACAAATATTTATGCCAGACAGTAATTTCATAGACTACGTCAAGATATGGTGCGCTTCGGGACATGGAGGTGCGGGATCGATGCATCTTTACAGAGCGAAGTATGTGCCTAAGGGAGGGCCGGACGGAGGCGACGGCGGACGTGGAGGACACATCATACTCAAGGCCAATCCGCAATTCTGGACGCTTATCCACCTGAAGTACCGCAAGCACATCAAGGCTGAGAACGGAGGACACGGAGAAGGAGGACTGCGAACCGGAAAGAACGGCGAGGACGTTGTCCTTGACGTACCGGTAGGCACAGTCGCAAAAGACGCGGAGACAGGAGAGACCCTGTTCGAGATGATGGAGCCTGGAGAGACCAGAATCCTCTGCAAGGGAGGACGCGGCGGCCTTGGCAACAACAACTTCAAGACAGCCACACTTCAGACCCCGCGGTTCGCACAGCCCGGAGAGGAAGGTCAGGAAGGATGGTTCATCCTCGAGCTGAAGGTTCTGGCGGATGTCGGCCTTGTGGGCTTCCCTAACGCGGGCAAGTCAACCCTGCTGGCCGCGATTACGGCAGCGAAGCCCAAAATAGCCAACTACGCCTTCACGACGCTTGAGCCGAATCTCGGTATCGTAAGATACTACGACGACCAGTCATTCGTTATGGCCGACATACCCGGAATAATAGAGGGAGCGCACGAAGGAAGGGGAATCGGAATACGCTTCCTGCGCCACATAGAAAGGAACTCTGTGCTGCTCTTTATGGTCTCGGCGGAAGAGGATGACATAAAAGCCGGCTACGAGACACTTCTCAACGAGCTGAAGGAATATAACCCCGAGCTTCTGGACAAGAATCGTGTCCTGGCCGTCACCAAATGCGACCTGATTGACAGGGACATAGAAAAAGAAATCGAGCCTACCCTTCCTGAAGGGATTCAGCACGTGTTCATTTCCTCAATCAGCGGAGAAGGCATAAAGGAACTTAAGGACATTCTATGGTCTGCGCTTCAGTCATAGGTTTCCTGCACAGATTGGATCAGGACATCACGCTGTTTCTGAACAGTATCAGCACACCTTTCACAGACCAGTTGTGGATTCTGATGTCAGACAAGACAGTGTGGATTCCGGCCTATGTCCTTTGCGCGTATTTCCTGTTCAGAAGGCTGGGCTGGAAAAAAGCCACAGTGGTCCTTATCTCAATAGGACTTGCCTTCGGCCTATGCGACCAGCTTTCGACCATTGTCAAGCATTCGGTTGACCGGCTAAGGCCAAGCTACAGCGCCAGAATGCTTTCGGGAGGGCTCAACGTTCTCGAGGGCCGCGGCGGCTTCTTCGGATTCTTCTCGGCTCATTCGGCAAACGCTTTCGCACTTGCGATGTGCCTTATCATTGGATTCAGGAATGACCGGACACACACCTACAACGGTTTCTACAAGTTAGCCCTGATATGGGCCGCGATGGTCGCGGCAAGCAGGATATTCGTCGGCAAGCACTATTTCGGTGATGTGGCCGTCGGAGCGGTGATAGGAGTGACGGTAGGCTACTTCCTCGGAATGCTCTCCCGGTATATCATCCAGAGCCGCATCGACAAAGTACCCGTCACCGGCCTGACGATGATCTTCGACTATCAGAGAGGCCGAGAGTCTGGACTGGAAGCCGTTTAGAACACCGGATTTCATCCCCTCGAGACAGAAGGGAGGGGGCGACATTGCCCCGCGCCAATCTATAGCGCCGGCAATATCCTCTCCATTCTGATCCCTCGCGAACCTTTGACCAGGACAGTGTGGTCTGATACCGGATTGGACTTAAGCCATTCGAGAAGGTCGTCAGAGGCCGGGAACCAATGAAAACCGGAAACACCGGCAGATTCGGCGACCGGAGAGACCGAAGAGAAAGGCTCGGTCGCCTGGCGGTGTTCCTGCAAGAACCCGTCAAGTGCCTTTCTGAATTCCTCTCCGACAAGGCAGACAAGATCCGGATTCATCGAAGACAACTTGGAGACGACCTCCATGTGCTCACTTACGGAGTCGGCGCCAAGCTCACGCATATCCCCCAGCATCACCGCCTTATGCCTGGCCTGCACGGCGGAAAGATTCTCCAGTGCCGCGGCCATACTTGTGGGGTTGGCGTTGTAGGCATCCACTATCAAAATGTTGCGGTCCGTCTTTTCTAACTGGGAGCGGTTGTTTTTAGGAACATATTCGCTCACGGCTTGGATCGCCTCTTCCAGCGTCACGCCGAAATGAAGTCCGACGGCGATGGCGGAGGCGATGTTGGCGGCATTGTATGAACCGGCAAGGTGAGTTTCTACGGGAAGAAGTATTTCTGAAGATTCCGAGGATTCCGGAGCACGGGGAATCGCTCCGCTGGCCTGACGGACGGGCGAAACACCGGCAGAATCCGGGACTGCCATACGCACATAAGGGTGGTCGGCATCGGAAGGCAGAACCAAAGCGCCCCAATATTCAAGGCCATATTCAATGACATTCAATCCGCCGCGGGATGCGGCCATCCCGGCAAGATCCGCATCGTCAGCATTCAGAAATACGCTGCCCCCGCGGTTCTGAATATAGTCGTACAACTCCCCTTTAGCCCTCTTGACTCCCTCAAAGCTGCCGAATCCAAGCAGATGTGCCTTGCCGACATTGGTGATGAGTCCGTAGTCAGGCTCACAGACGCTGACAAGCTTCCCTATGTCGCCCGGATGGCTGGCCCCCATCTCAATCACAGCGACCTGCGTCCGGGAATCTATGCGGAGAACGGAAAGCGGCACACCTATGTCATTGTTCAGATTCCCCTGCGTTGATGTGACATTGTACTTCACGGACAGAACCTTGGTGATCAGCTCCTTTGTCGTGGTCTTTCCGTTTGTGCCGGTCAGACCTATGACGGTCAATCGCTTGCCATCCACAAAAGTATTCTCCCTATGATGCCGGGCAAGGGCCTGCAGGGAGGCAAGGGTGTCCGGCACGGCGATCACGCGCGGGTCTCCGGAGACTGCGGCCACAGTTCCTTCCTCCACGACAGCATATCTGGCGCCTGCCCCAAGAGCCGCCCGAGCATATTCATTACCGTCGAAGCTCTCGCCCTTCAAGGCGAAAAACATCTCGCCGCCGCGGACGGCGCGGCTGTCCGTCGTCACTTGTCCGCATTCCTTGAACGCGTCGTATAGTCTCAGTACATCCATATTCATCCGCAATAATCCGGGAACATGCTATTTCACACCGGTACTCCCCCATCCTCCGGCTCCTCTCGCCGTTTCGGAAAGGGTTTCGGCATCCTCCCACTCCACACGTTCGTGGCGGGCGACCACCATCTGAGCGATTCTTTCCCCGGGAACAATCTCGAACGGTTCCTTGGACAGGTTAACCAGCGAGACCTTCAACTCTCCTCGGTAATCCGCGTCAACCGTCCCCGGACTGTTGGCCACAGTGACTCCCCGTTTCGTGGCAAGACCGCTGCGAGGACGGATCTGAGCCTCGTAACCCGTAGGGAGCTCAATGAATATGCCTGTGGGCACAAGGGTTCTTTCCAAAGATCCGAGAACGACAGGCTCCGGAATGTCCGCGCGGAGATCCATCCCCGCCGAAGCCTCGGTGGCATAGGCGGGATTCGGCCATCGGCTTTTGTTTACTATCTTGACTTTCAATGATTCCATTTTTGACCAGGTATTATAGAAAACAGTATTATATGCAACCGCAAGCGATGAACGCAAAACTGCTGCCAAGGTAGATAGGGACCTTACCTCCGGTCACCGCATGAAAGGGAAGGGTGCCGAGACCGGCGGCGGGAAGAGCTATAGCCGGATCGAAACCTACCAGAAGCGGGACAAGGACTGTGGAGCCGAAGGCCACAAACATAAACTGAACTCCGACAACGGATCGTTTCAGCGGGGACAAAGTGTTTTGTGACATAAATATTTGGTTATTTGGAAGCTCGGCGGTAAAGAACGGCCGCTATGATACCGAATATGACATTAGGCAGCCAAAGGGCGACGACAGGAGGCATCGCTCCTGAATAGACGAACATCTGACTGAACCTTAGGAAGAGGATGTATGTGAAGCTCAGGGCGATTCCGATTCCGATATTCAGGCCGATCCCTCCCCTGCGCTTTCTGGATGAAAGGCAGACTCCCATCAGGGTCAGGATAAAGGCCGAGAACGGAAGCGCAAAGCGGGTGTGCTTCTCGATCTGGGCATACATCACATTGGCGTCACCCCTCATCTTCTGCGTGGCTATCAGCTGGTTCAGGGCGGAGGCAGGCAGAGTCTCGACCGTCTTCTTGTTGCGGTAGAAGTCTGTCACTGTCAGACTCAGGACGGTGTCAAGCACGGCTCCGCCAGTAACCCTGTCCTGAAGCCCGTCGGAATATTCACGTATGAAATAATCCTTCAGCTTCCAACCGCCGAAAGTGCTGTCCCACACCGCTTTTTCAGCGGAAATCTTTCTTATCAGCTTGTTGTCCTCGATGTTCTCGAGCGTGAAGTCGTAGGCGGTGTTGTTCCAGGAGCTGAATGACTCCACCGAGACAAAGACTCCGGGATTGATTTGATAATGGACATTGTTGGAAGACAAGGAATTCCTGTGCTTGACATACTTCTGCTCGAAATTGATACGCTCGACATTGGCCCTCGGAATGACCCAAAGGTTGAGCGAGAGCGAGAGCGCGGCGATCAGGAAGGCGGAGACCATATACGGCACCATCATCCTCCGATAGCTCACCCCGCAGGACAGAATCGCAATGATCTCACTGTTCGCCGCCATCCTTGAAGTGAAGAAAATCACGGTGATGAACACGAACAGCGGACTGAACATATTCACGAAATAAGGGACAAAGTTCACGTAATAGTCAAAGACAATCGCGTTCAGAGGAGCCTTGTTCTCGACGAAATGGTTGATTTTCTCGCTGATGTCAAAGATGATGACGATTCCGATGATGAGAAGAAGGGCGATAAAGAAGGTCAGGACGAACTTCTTTATTATGTACCAGTCTATCTTCTTCAATCCACGATCCATAGTCCTAAAGCCTTGAGCTTATTTTCCTTACGGTCACTTCTTTCCACGATGCGAAATCCCCTGCCGCGATGTGTTCCCTCGCCGCGCGCACAAGGTCAAGGTAGAAGGCAAGGTTATGCTCGCTGGCGATCATGGCAGCGAACATCTCCTTCGCGATGAAAAGGTGGTGCAGATACGCCTTTGAATATGTCCGGTCGACAAACGACGCTCCGTCCGGGTCGATCGGCGAGAAGTCCTCGCTCCATTTGGAATTACGCATATTCATTATGCCGTTCCACGTGAATAGCATACCGTTGCGTCCGTTGCGCGTCGGCATCACGCAGTCGAACATATCCACGCCCCTCGCGATGCCTTCAAGGATGTTCGCCGGAGTGCCGACCCCCATCAGGTATCTTGGCTTGTTCTCCGGAAGTATCGGACAGACAAGCTCAAGCATCTCGTACATCTGATCCGTGGGTTCGCCCACCGCAAGCCCCCCTATCGCATAGCCGCCGACAGCCGGACTGTCTCCGGCAAGGCACACGGCGTGGTCCACCGCCCTCTTGCGAAGCTCGGGATAGACACAGCCCTGGATAATCGGGAACATCACCTGATCGTACCCGTACAAAGGCTCTGTCTCGACGAAACGCCTGAAATAACGCTCCAGCCAGCCCTGTGTCAGCCTAAGCGACTTGGCCGCATACCTTTCGTCAGCGTCACCAGGGCAGCATTCGTCCAGAGCCATCATTATGTCTGCCCCGATTATCCTCTGGGTGTCAACATTGTTCTCTGGAGTGAAAGTGTGCCTGGAGCCGTCGATGTGCGACTGGAAACGGCACCCCTCCTCAGTAATCTTTCTGATTTTTGTCAGGGAGAACACCTGAAAGCCTCCGCTGTCGGTAAGAATCGGCCTGTCCCAATTCTCGAACTTATGGAGTCCGCCGGCCTTGCGAAGAGTGTCAAGCCCCGGACGGAGGTAAAGATGGTAAGTGTTGCCAAGAATGATCTCAGCCTTGACATCCTCCTTCAAGTCCCTGTGATAGACCCCCTTGACGGAGCCTACAGTGCCCACTGGCATAAATATGGGCGTCTTGACTTCACCGTGGCCGGTGGTGAAGACACCTGTCCTTGCCCTTGAGCCGGGGTCTCTCGCTATCTCTCTGAACTCCATTTCTCTGAAATTTAACCCTCAAAGATAGTGATTTTTAACCGAAAACTCGTAAATTTGTTTGTTTTGACCATACACAGATAACAAAAAACACGATAACGCTATGAGCAACAAACACATCAGCCTCAGGCTGATTATTATGAACTTCCTCCAGTACGCGATCTGGGGGGCCTATCTTACATCAATGGGCAGTTTTCTGGGCAAGGCCGGGCTGGGTCCTCAGATTTGGCTGTTCTTCGCCACCCAAGGCTTTGTATCCATATTCATGCCGGCACTCATCGGCATCGTGGCCGACAGATGGATTCCGGCGCAGAAGACCCTTTCCATCTGCCAGCTGATCGCCGGAGTGACAATGCTGGGGACCGGCCTGTACGCGATGGGCAACGTGACCCTTACCGACGGGGCCTACCTGGTCAGCCCGAGTTTCAACTTCAGCGTCTTCTACATCCTCTACACAATCAGCGTGGCGTTCTATATGCCGACCATCGCCCTTACCAACTCCGTGGCTTACGCCGGCCTCGAGGGAGCCGGGAAGGACACCGTCAAGGCATTTCCTCCGATCCGTGTGTTCGGAACGGTCGGATTCATCTGCACTATGCTGTTCGTGAACTTTATGAGAGACCCTTCCGGAGTCCAGTACCAGCACAGCTACTTCCAGTTCTTCACTTCCGGAGTCCTCAGCCTGGTCCTCGGAGTCTATGCGCTCAGTCTTCCGGACGTTCCGGTCAAGAAAGCCAGCGGCAGCAGCTTTATGGAAGCGAGCGGGCTTAAGGCCTTCTCCCTCTTCAAGGACAGGCAGATGGCCGTCTTCTTCATCTTCTCGATGCTTCTTGGGGCCTCGCTCCAGATCACCAACGGCTACGCCAACTCGTTCATTTCCTCCTTTGCCGGAGACCCTGAATATGCCAACGCCTGGGGAGCGCGCAACGCCAACGCCCTGATTTCCCTGAGCCAGGTGTCAGAGACAGTCTGCATCCTTCTCATTCCGTTCTTTATGAAGAGGTTCGGAATCAAGAAGGTAATGCTCATCGCAATGTTCTCCTGGGTGCTGAGATTCGGATTCTTCGGAATCGGCAACCCTGGTTCCGGAGTATGGCTGTTCATCCTCTCCTGCCTCGTTTACGGCGTGGCGTTCGATTTCTTCAACATCTCCGGGTCCCTTTATGTGAACCGCAAGACCACCAAGGACATCCGTTCAAGCGCGCAGGGTCTGTTCATGCTGATGACAAACGGGCTTGGAGCCTCCATCGGAACCTGGGCCGCCGGAATCGTAGTCAACCACTATGTCTATGAGTCCGCGCAGCCGGACTGGGCTACCGCATGGTACATATTCGCCGGCTATGCACTCATCGTAGGCCTCCTGTTCGTGTTCCTGTTCAAGGATCCGGGGCTCGACGAGGAAAGCGCCGAGGAGGCCTGAACGAGGCCGAAGCCAGCTAATCCTTGCCTGTCACGGCGACAGGGCCGACCCTCGACAGGCCGAATATACGGCTCTCAGACATATAGTACTTAATGTCATAGCAACGGTACTCATTATGATTCCTGACCTTGTGGTAGGATGTGACACAGTCAAACCTGTAGCCCATCTGCGCAAGGTCGGGAATATTCATTGATGTCACACCCTTTGAAAGCAAGGACTCCAGAATCCCGTGATTCCGGTCCAACGTCCCGATGGTTTTAAGACGCAGGCCTTTCAGATGCCCGCCGTTGACATAGTGATACCTGCTCTTGCAGCTGACACAGCAAAACTTCATATCGCTGCGTCCGTAAGGAAGGACATCCCCGCACTCCAGACATCTTCCCCTCTGTTCCTCCTCATTGTACATCGTCCTGTTCTCCGGCAGGCAGGCAATTACCCGCCGTTAAAATTGTCATTCGCATTCGAGGCCTATTGCCAGACCTCCGTCTTCCGGTTTTCAGGCCCGGAGTCTTTCCGCGGCAGCCGCGCCGCCTGCTCCGCACCTGCCCGAGCAACCAGATTGAAGCCAAGGCAAATATGGCTTTCATAAACGAGATTTGAAATAGGTCAAAAGAAACTTGACCGAATATTTTCTGTTATTTATCACTGTGAAAGGCTAAAATATTATCCTTTCCGGCGCAAAGTATTATTTGTACCGGATAACTTTTATCCTTAGGCAACAAGAAACATCCGTACGGCATCAAAGAAAACGACACGGGTAAAGAGACGTTCCGGCTTTTTGCTAATATTCAGAAAAAAGATACGTCAAGTTTCTTTGGACTTTGTCTCATCGACGGATTCCTTGATAACTTTGCCGCAGACATAACTTTAAAACAACTTGGATTATGGAACAATTGAACAGACTTGAAATCCGCGGGAATGTCGGCAATGTCAGCATTCTCAAAGTCGGAGAGACACGGGTGGCACATTTCTCCGTAGCGACAAACTTCGCCTACAAGGGTCGTAACGGCGAGCCGGTCATGGAGACAACCTGGCACAATGTGACCGCCTGGGAAGGGAACAAAGGGATAACCACTTTGGATATTATCCGGAAAGGATTTCCCATCTATGTCGTAGGCAGGCTGAGGTCTCAGAAGTACTCTGCTGGCGACGGCACCGAAAGGACAAGTACAGAGTTGATAGCCAGTACTATAGAGCCGGTCGATGATAATCTCTCCGCTCAATGCCTGTAGCGGGGTGAGCGGTAGCGGTCTGACTGGCAGCCAAACCGGTCGGCTCTTCATTTATCCCCCCGATGGCTCATAGTGGGGATAGAATGGCGGGAAGATTCGCCATCGGGGGTTCAGAAACGCTTCACCAATCCGTCGGACACACCCCGGCCCGCGAGGTGGAGCGTTCCCTGAAAAATGCTCTTATTTAAAACTGTGCTTCAAGTACGGATTTCGAACATGATTTTACTATAAAATAATAAATTAAGACTGGTCAGATGAATTATTTTTTCAATAAATTACAAAGAAAGATTTGGAGATAACAAATTTATGCGTATATTTGCGTACACTTTCTGTCGAGCAGGCAAAGGCTGATGGACGCCGAAGCGGAATTCCTTGAATCAAGGCCGCCAGGCAGCAGAAATGCCAGGCGCTGGAAATGCGCCTCCATCAGAAAACCTTACCGCAAGCGGAAAGTTTTTTTTCCGCCTGCGGCAACAGCCAACGCCGGTTCGCATTCCGTCTCCTTGGACGCACCGGCTCAGCGTCCCTCGTACATATCCTCGTAATAGCGCAGGTAATCCCCGCTCGTCACATTGTCCAGCCACGCTCCGTTGTCCAGATACCAGCGGACAGTCTTCTCGATACCCTCAGCAAACTGGAGGCTCGGCTCCCATCCCAACTCGTTCTTCAGCCTTGAGGAGTCAATGGCGTAGCGCATATCATGTCCCTTGCGGTCGGTCACATAGGTAATCAAATCATCGTCAGAGCCTTCCGGGCGGCCAAGCACACGGTCAACGGTACGGATAAGCACTTTTATCAAATCGATGTTCTTCCACTCGTTGAAGCCACCGATATTATAGGTTCCGGCCACCCTTCCCTTATGGAAAATCAGGTCAATCGCCCTTGCGTGATCCTCTACATAAAGCCAGTCGCGCACGTTCTCACCCTTTCCGTAGACAGGAAGAGGACGACGATGACGGATGTTATTTATAAACAAAGGGATAAGTTTCTCCGGAAACTGGTACGGGCCGTAGTTGTTCGAACAGTTCGTCACGATGGTCGGCATGCCGTAAGTGTCGTGATAGGCGCGGACGAAATGATCGCTGGAAGCCTTTGCGGCCGAATAAGGGCTGTGTGGCTGGTACTTGCTTTCCTCGGTGAAGAAAGTATCACCGAACGGGCCTCCACCACACTCGTTTCCGGCCGGATCGCCCTCCGGACGGGTCATCTCAAGAGCGCCGTAAACTTCGTCTGTGGAGATGTGGTAGAACAATTTTCCGTCCCATCCCCGCGGTTCCCAGAACTCCCGCGCGGCCTGAAGCAATGACAAGGTACCGAGCACATTGGTCCTCGCGAAAATGAAAGGATCCGCTATCGAACGATCGACGTGGCTCTCGGCGGCCAGATGGATGACACCGTCGATCGAGTATTCGGAGATCACTTTCCGCACAGCCTCAAGGTCATAGATGTCCGCCTTGACGAAACGATAGTTCGGACGGTTTTCTATGTCCTTGAGATTGGCGAGGTTACCGGCATAGGTCAGTTTGTCCAAATTGACAATCCGATAATCAGGGTACTTGTTGACAAACAGCCTCACAACGTGGCTGCCGATGAAGCCGGCCCCACCGGTGATTAGAACAGATCGCTTGAAGTTCATTACATTCTATAAGCTAACTATGCAAGCAGGCAATCACTTGCAATCAAACACTTTATCTCACGCTCAAAGGTGATTGCCCACCCGCTTCGGCCAGCGAGTCCCTTGCCGAGGTTCCATCCGACCGGTGCTTAGGCATACCCGCCGGTCTATTGCTTCCTCCGCATACTGCCCTCGCGCAGCTCGTCATAGGCCGCCCTCTTGCGGAATATGTCGATCGCGGTATAGATGGAAGACATCATCGACTGAGGGTCCGCCTCGTCCCGCCCGGCCATCTCATACGCCGTGCCGTGGTCAGGGGATGTCCTGACAATCGGAAGCCCCGCGGTGAAATTCACGCCGTCCTCGAAAGCCAGAGCCTTGAACGGAGACAATCCCTGGTCATGGTACATAGCGAGCGTCGCATCGAATCTCGCATAATGACCGAGGCCGAAAAAACCGTCCGGAGAATAAGGCCCGAATGCCATAAGCCCCTCCGAGTTGGCGGCTTTGATGGCGGGCAGGATGATTGTCTCCTCCTCATCGCCGAGAAGACCGCCGTCACCGCAATGAGGGTTCAGCCCAAGCACGGCTATCTTAGGCTCGATGATGCCGAAATCCCTCTTCAGCGACGCGGTCATCAACCTGAGCTTGTTGATTATCTTCTCCTGGCTGATCGAAGACGGAACATCCTTTAAAGGAATATGTCCGGTCACCACACTGATCCTGAGCTGGTCGGAGACCATAAACATAAGCACGTCATCCACTCCGAACTCCTTTTGGAGATACTCGGTGTGTCCCGTGTTGCCGAAGCCTTCGGCCACCATAGCCTTTTTGTTGATCGGAGCCGTCACAAGCACGTCGATATCCCCGTTCTTAATGTCCTCGACCGCACACTCCAAAGACCTTATGGCCGATTTGGCAGACTCCGGAGTCGACTGCCCCGGTTCCACGAACACATTGTCCGGCAAGCAGTTGACAATATTGATTTTTTTAGGCTTGGCATCCTTTGCGCTTTGGATCACATACGTGTCCATCTGATCAAGATTGTGAATCAGCTTGCGGTAGAACCCGAAAATCTTAGACGATCCGTAAATCACAGGCGTGAAAGACTCCAGAATCCTGGCATCGGCCAATGATTTGATGATCACCTCGTAGCCGATTCCGTTACCGTCACCTTGCGTTATTCCTACTATTGGTCTCTTGTTAAACCTTTCCATATATCACTCAATAATTTACATACACGAGCGACGTTCTGACGCCGACGTGGGCATATTCATTTACAAATTTAATCAAAATCAATGGAATTACCGTCCCCGGCAACGCCAAGTTCATAACCTTCGTCAACCGGCAGGATCTTTCCGGCGGCCACCGCGCCGGCTCCCGCCGCCACAGCCAGCGTGTCGCAACGTTCGTTCTCCGGATGGCCGTTATGTCCTTTCAGCCAGTGGAAGGACACCCTGTGCATTCTGTAGACATTCAGGAAACGCATCCACAAATCAGGATTCTTGACTTTCTTCCATCCCTTGCGTTCCCAATTCAGCAGCCACCCATCGTTCACCGCCTTCACCACATAGGACGAGTCACTGAAAACCTCGACCTCGGCATTCCGCCATTTGATTGCCTCGAGTCCGAGAATCACCGCCAGCAACTCCATCCGGTTATTCGTGGTGCGGGCGAATCCCCCGCTGATCTCTTTCTCGCGTCCCGCGCACTTGAGAACCACCCCATACCCGCCGGGCCCGGGATTCCCGCTGGAGGCCCCGTCGGTGTAAAGGAATATCCTCGGTCTCGTAGAATTAGTTTCCATATACACAAATATAGCCATCCTTCTTGGATTAAGGAATATTTCTGATTAAATTTGTGAATGGAGCATCCTGCGGAGCGGAGCGCTCGTTTAGATTTGTTATGTATAACCCAATGAACATTCTCGTGACCGGAGCCAACGGCCAGTTAGGAACCGAACTCAGAAACGTGACTGCCGGAAGTGATGACAATTACATATTTTCGGACATTATCTCGCTCCCTGGTGTCGAGACGATAAGCCTTGACATCGCCAACATCGATGCGGTCAGGATTGTCTGCGATTCGGAGAAGGTGGACGCGATCGTCAATTGCGCCGCCTATACCAATGTCGACAGAGCGGAGGAAGAGCCTTCGGCGGCGATGCTTCTCAACTGTACCGCCGCCGGGAATCTTGCAAGGATAGCCGCGGAGAGGAACGCCACCCTTGTCCATATCTCGACCGACTATGTTTTCAACGGGAACATTCCGTCACCATGCAGGGAGGACAGGCCGACAGATCCGCTCGGTGTCTACGGCTCCACTAAACTGGCGGGAGAAAAGGAAATCGAGAAATCCGGATGCAGGAGCATAATAATCAGAACCGCCTGGCTTTATTCGCCATACGGAAAGAATTTCGTCAGGACAATGATGCATCTGACAGAGGTAAAGGATTCACTGAAAGTCGTTTTCGATCAGATCGGGACGCCCACCTATGCCAGAGACCTCGCCTCTTTGATAGCCGGGATAATCAGAGAACGGAGTTTCGGGAAGACAGGCGTTTACCACTTCAGCGACGAGGGGGCGGTCTCGTGGTACGACTTTGCCGAAGCGATCAGGGAAATCAGCGGAAACTCCTGCGACATCCGGCCTTGCCACACGGAAGATTATCCATCCAAGGCGCGCAGACCCCGTTTCTCGGTACTGGACAAGACAAAAGTCAAAGAGGTCTTCGGGGTCACTATCCCTTACTGGAGAGACTCTCTGGCCGACTGCATAGGTAGAATCAAAAAAATGAACAGCCAATGAAAGGAATCGTACTCGCGGGAGGAAGCGGCACACGCCTCTACCCTATCACCAAAGGAGTCAGCAAGCAGATGCTGCCGGTTTACGACAAGCCGATGGTGTACTACCCTATTTCGGTTCTGATGACCGCGGGAATCCGCGACATACTCATCATCTCGACGCCGAACGACCTGCCCGGATTCAGGAGACTCTTGGGAGACGGAAGCGACTACGGGGTGAATTTTGAATATGCCGAACAGCCGTCGCCGGACGGACTCGCACAGGCTTTCATAATCGGGAAGGATTTCATAGGCTCTGACTGTGTCTGTCTGGTGCTGGGAGACAACATATTCCAAGGGACAGGTTTCGGAAGCCAGCTGAGGGAAGCCGTCCGCACAGCTGAGGAAGACGGCAAGGCGACCGTTTTCGGCTATCAGGTAAGCGACCCCCGGAGATACGGTGTGGCCGAGTTCGACGCCGACGGGAACTGTGTCAGCATAGAAGAGAAACCGGACGAGCCAAAAAGCGATTTCGCGGTGACGGGACTGTACTTCTACCCGAATGACGTTGTGGAAATCGCACATAGAATCAAGCCGTCCGCAAGGGGCGAGCTTGAGATAACCACCGTCAACCAGGAGTTCCTTTCGACCCGTAAGCTGAAGGTACAGAGGCTTGGCAGAGGATTCGCCTGGCTGGACACCGGCACGCACGAGTCGCTGGCAGAGGCTTCCACCTACATCGAGGTCATCGAGAAGCGTCAGGGACTGAAGGTCGCCTGCCTTGAGGAAATCGCGTTCAGGGCGGGATGGATCACAGCCGGGAAACTCCGCGGACTGGCCGAACCAATGATAAAGAACCAGTACGGACAATACCTTATAAAGATAGCCGACGAACAAGAGCGATGAGAATCATTCCTACAGAAATCGACGGTGTCCTGATTCTGGAGCCGAGAATATTCAGGGACGGCAGAGGGTATTTTTTCGAGTCATTCAACCAGAAGGAGTTCGAGGAGAAGGTCGGATCCGCCGCATTTGTCCAGGACAATGAGAGCAAGTCCTGCTACGGTGTCGTAAGAGGGCTGCATTTCCAAAAAGGCGAGCACGCCCAAAGCAAGCTTGCCAGAGTCGTGAGAGGAAGGGCGCTGGATGTGGCCGTGGACCTGCGGCCGGGTTCACGCACATTCGGAAAACACGTAAGCGTTGAGCTGTCCGAAGACAACCATCTCCAGTTTTTCATTCCGAGGGGATTCGCCCACGGATTCAGCGTGCTGAGCGAAGAGGTGATCTTTCAGTACAAGTGTGACAACTTCTATTGCCCGGAATCCGAAGGGGCAATCGCCTGGGATGACCCTGACCTGGCGATAGACTGGAGGATTCCCGCTGACAGGATAATCCTGTCAGACAAAGACCGCTGCCATCCCAGACTCAGGGACTGCACCGGCGGTCACGAGATCTTGCTATAGTCTTTGATATTGTACTTATCCTTGCGCAGCTCACGAACAAGAAGCTCGTTTACAGGAAGTTCCAATGCCCGATCGTGAGCCAGCACGTGTTCGGCATAGCTTCTTGCGTCGGAAAGGATGGCTCCGTCATGGGCAAGTGAGGCGATGCCCAACTCTATCGGAAGACCGCTCTGCTGGGTCCCTTCCAGATCACCGGGTCCCCTCATCTTCATATCTTCCTCGGCAAGTTCGAAACCGTTTTCAGTCGCGCACATAAGCTCGAGCCGCTTGCGGGACTCCTTACTGACCTTGTTGCCGTGCATCAGCACGCAATAGGACTTCTCGCATCCACGGCCGACACGTCCGCGCAGCTGGTGAAGCTGCGCCAGGCCGAATCTCTCGGCGCTCTCTATCACCATAACGGACGCGTTAGGCACATCCACACCGACTTCTATGACCGTCGTGGAGACAAGGATATCCGCCCGGCCGGCCGAAAACGCATCCATATTGAAGCGTTTCTCCTCGCTCGTCTGCTTGCCGTGGACAATCGCGACCTTGTACCGAGGCAGAGGGAATCGCGAGACGATGTCCTCATAGCCGGCCTCGAGATTCTGGTAATCAAGCTTCTCGCTTTCGAATATCAAAGGATACACAATAAAAACCTGCCTTCCGGACTCAATCTCCTTCCTCATAAAGTTGTACAGGACAGGACGTTTGCCCTCACCTACAAGGATAGTCTGAATCGGCTTTCTCCCCGGAGGCATCTCGTCGATGACCGAAACGTCAAGGTCTCCGTAGAAAGTCATCGCGAGCGTTCTCGGAATCGGGGTGGCGGTCATTACAAGCACATGAGGCGGAACTCCGCCTGCTCCTTTGGCCCAAAGCCTCGCTCTCTGGTCCACCCCGAAACGGTGCTGCTCGTCAATGATGGATAGACCAAGATTCCGGAACACCACCGTGTCTTCAATCAGCGCGTGGGTGCCGATGATTATTCCCACAGACCCGTCCGCGAGTCCCTCCAGAATCGGTCTTCTGGCGGCCTTGCCGGTCGAGCCGATAAGAAGCTCACACCTGACACCTGTAGGGGCAAGATACTTGGATATATTCGCAAAATGCTGTTGGGCAAGCACTTCGGTCGGAGCCATAATGCAAGCCTGAAAGCCATTGCCGACAGCGATGAGAGCGGAAAGCACGGCAACCATCGTCTTGCCCGAACCGACATCACCTTGAAGAAGCCGGTTCATCTGGACGCCGCTCATCATATCCGAGCGTATTTCCTTGATGACCCGTTTCTGCGCTCCGGTGAGTTCATAAGGCAGAGAACTGTAGCATGCATTGAACGCCGCTCCGACCTTCGGCATCGGGATGCCGACCGCCGAGCGGCTACGGACATATTTCTGCTTCAGCAAAGAGAGCTGCAGGAGAAAGAGTTCCTCCCATTTAAGACGATAGCGCGCCTTTTCAAGCGCCGACTGGTCGGAGGGGAAATGGACATTACGGACGGCGAATCTCAAAGGCACAAGCCCTTTCTCCCTAAGGACATATTCAGGCAAAGTCTCCTCAAGGTCTCCGATGGCATAGTCGATTGCGGCGGCAATCAGCCTGTTCATCACTTTGCCTGTGACTCCGCCGTTGCGCAGCCTGTCGGTCGAGTTATAGACCCCGGTCAGCACTCCGGGAGAATTAGCGCCTCCATCAGACGGCGGGTTGTCTATCTCCGGATGAACTATGTTGAAACGTCCGTTGAACTGACCGGGCTTTCCGAAAAACAAAAAGACGGAGCCGGGCTTGAGACGTTCGCAAGTGTATTTGATTCCGCGGAAGAATACGAGTTCCATCATCCCGCTCTCGTCTTTCACCATAACGCTGAGCTTCCTGCCTGTATTCTGCAAGGATACGACCTGCGCCAGAATCTGGACATAGGCGCTTGACGAACGGATTCCGGAAATCATCTGGATGGAACCGCGGTCGATGTAGCGGAAAGGGAAGACACGAAGCAGCTCCCCGACAGTGGTCACATTGAGTTCAGACTTGAGGAGCGACGCCCTCTTCGGCCCCACTCCGGGCAGGTACTGCACCTCTGTGTCCAACTTGTTCCTGATCATAGTGCGAAGATAGCAAGCCGTTTTGACTTTTCAAAGAGGCTGGCGCGCCGGTGACGGATCACTTCCGGTCCAGTCTGACTTCGGCCGAGACCAGATACGACCCTCCGAAATAGCCGTTGGCGACCTCGGTGAGGAGCGGGATGACTTCCACGGACTTCGCAACGAACTCTCCTCCGTTTCCGGCTCCGTCGATGTCGCTGAACCCCAAAACGAATCTCTCCGCTCTCGGAACGGACATGAATTTCGAGAACCGGCCTTCCTTGTCGGTGTAAAGGGTGTCGGCGCGGTAGACCGGGCCGGCACTGTAGTCGGCCACCACCCTGATTCCCGCGACCGGGACCCCGTCCGCATCGCTGACGGTACCCGCCACCTGATAGTTGGCGATTACCCCGGCCGTTGGCGAATCCATAAAATCGAGCGACCTGTCCTGAACCATGCACGACAATAGAGCCGGAGCGGCAAGGAAAGACAGCGCCAGCGCCTTGACAAGCAAGTTTATAATTGAATATCTCATAATTTCGCATGCAAATCTACTCACTAAATCCCAAAAAACAATTTCCTCGCGTGGATAATCAAGTTTTGTTTGCTATATTTGAGTGTTTGGAAGCATTCAAGTCTATGGTCTCTGAACTTATCGGTAAATACATCTGGCTCATCCAGACCCTGACCGCGGCCGACGGGCGCGGCCTTTTGTTTGCGGACATCAGCGGGAGGTATGCGAGGGTATTCGGTCAGGAATATTCAAGAAGGACCTTCAACAACCACAGGGCGGCGGTCGAGGAGCTGTTCGGAGTTGTCATAAGATGCGACAGAAGCACCAACCGCTATTTCATTCCTTTCAGCGGGGATGTCCTGGACAACGACGACAGCATCAGCTGGCTCATCAACACATTCACAGTCAAGAGTCTGCTCCTATCGGCCAAGGAGCGCCTGTCGAGAAGGGTAAGCGTGGAGGAAATTCCGTCCGGACAAAAATACCTGACAGCGATAATGCAGGCGATGGAGGACGGCAACGAGCTCGAGATAGGCTACAGGAAATACAGCTCATCCACCCCGGAATCACTTCACATACAGCCGCTGGCTGTAAAGGAACACGAAAAGAGATGGTATCTCATAGCTTTCTGCCACGAAAGGGCGGCGGCTTTGGATGGAGACGCGAAAGGGAACACGAACCCTGCCGCCTGGAGAGTCTATAGCCTTGACCGCATCTCGTCGCTCCGGATAAACGACACCACTTTCAGGATGCCGAAAGGATTCGATGTCGAGGAAATATTCAGCCAGAGTTTCGGGATATATTTCCCGACGGCAGGCCAGAAACCTGTCACCATACGCTTCAAGACAACCGTGGAAGAGGCCAAATACATCCGGGATCTTCCAATCCACAAGTCCCAGGCCGAGGAAGGAGACGCCGGGGACGGTGGAAGAATATTCAGGATAAGGGTGATTCCGAACAAAAACCTGACGATGGAGTTCTGCCGCCGCGCCGGAAGGATTGAGGTCCTTGAGCCGGAGGAGGTCAGGAAAGAGGTAAGGGAGGAACTGGAAAAAGCATACAGACAATATTTATAATCATATGATCAACACTGGAAAAGCCGCCATTGCGGCGGCGGCACTTGTAACAATGATGAGTTGTGCGCAGAAAAACGGGACAAGGACGGAAACGGGCTACATCGGGCCGTCCGCAATCAAGGTCGAGGACGGAAGGATGACCCCCGAGGTGCTTCTGTCCCTTGGGCGGCTGTCCGACCCGCAGCTGTCTCCGGACGGACGCCTGATCCTCTACGGAGTAAGCTATACATCAATCGAGGAGAACCGCTCGTGCAGGAATCTTTTCCTGAGCGAGGTCACCAGGAATGAAGGCGGGGGATTATCCTTCGGGGACAAGGTACAGCTCACCGCCGAAGGCAAAAGCGTGAGCAACGCCCGATGGAGCCTGGACGGAGAGTCCATATACTACCTTCAGGGCGGCCAGATTCACAATGCGAAGGTCAGCTTCGCCGACGGAAAGGCATCACTTACAGCCCGAAAAAAAATCAGCGACGTGAAGGCCGGGATCAGCGAGTTCTCTCTCAGTCCGGACCAGACGCAGGTTCTCTACACCAGCACAGTGCCGGGTCCGGTCAAGACGCCGAAGGATTTCGACGATAAGCTCGACAAGGCGCAGGCCTATGTCACAGAAGATCTTATGTACCGCCATTGGGATCACTGGACAACCGAAAGGCCTCAGACCTATGTGGCTCCTGTCGGAGGAGAAGTCATCAGCGAGGATAATTCAATGAACATCCTTGCGGAAGGAGCGGACAAGTATGAGCTGCCGCTTGAGCCGCTGAGCGGCGTCGAGCAGCTATGCTGGAGTCCTGACGGACGCCATGTGGCATATTCCTGCAAAAAGGTCGGCACCGGCCGTGAATATGCCTTCTCGACGGACACCGAGATCTATATCCACTGCATCCAGACCGGAGAGACTGTACGGATTCCGATGGCCGGAGGCTACGACACAGACCCTGTCTGGAGTCCTGACGGCAGCCGCATAGCCTGGCTGAGCATGGCCCGCAACGGATACGAGGCCGACAAGGTCCGGCTTATGGTGGCCGATCTGGCCGTGGGCAAGACCGGCGGGGAAGGCCAGTCATCCATTCCCGAAGTCAACGGGATCATAGATCTGACCTCGGATTTCAACTACAACGCGGCGGGTCCGGTCTGGGCAGCGGACTCAAAGAGCATCTATTTCAACTCTCTGATTGAAGGGATTCAGGCTATCTGCAATGTCGCCGTACCGGAGTCCGGCGGCGCAGCTCGGTTCAGGAGAATCACGCCTGAGGATGCCTGGTACGACTTCAACTCGCCGTTCGCCATCGTTGACAGCACGCTCCTGGCAAGCTACTGCTCGATGGAATTCCCTACCGAGCTTGTGGCGGTGAGCGAAACCGACGGCTCGTTCGGCAGAATCACCGACGAGAACGGAAGCATTATCGGACAGCTTACGGCCTACGAGACCAGCGCCCGCTGGATAAAGACAACCGACGGCAAGAAGATGCTGACATGGGTCCTCTATCCTCCTCAGTTCGATTCGACGAAGGTCTATCCCGCCGTCGAGATATTCCTTGGAGGTCCGCAAGGCACTCTGAGCCAGGGATGGAGCTATCGTTGGAACTATAGGCTGATGGCGAACCAGGGCTACGTTGTGATCCTCCCTAACCGCCGCGGCACGACTGCCTTCGGACAGGAATGGTGCGAGCAGATCAGCGGCGACTACATCGGACAGAATATGCAGGACTACCTCAGCGCCGCCAATGAGCTTAAGAAAGAGCCTTACATCGGCAAGCTCGCAGGCTGCGGGGCGTCATACGGCGGATTCAGCGTGTACTACATGGCCGGAATCCACCGCGATGTCTACGACTGCTTCATCGCCCACGCCGGAATATTCGACGAGAAGTATATGTACTACGAGACCGAGGAGATGTGGTTCCCGAACTTCGACAACGGAGGTCTTTCCGAATATTCATACACGGCCGGCGAGCAGGGTCCGCGCGGCGACGGCAAGACTTTCGGCGGCATCGGCCAGGCCGGTTCTCCGTGGAGCTCCGCCGCCAAGGCAAAACGGCATTACGCCAACTCCCCTGACCTCAACGTTTCCAAGTGGCACACCCCTATCCTGTGCATCCACGGGATGATGGACTACCGCATTCCTTACGACCAGGGCATGGCCGCGTTCAACGCCGCCCAGATGATGGGGGTTCCGTCCAAGCTGATAGTGTTCCCTGAGGAGAACCACTGGATTCTCAAACCTCAGAACGCCCTCTTCTGGCACCGCAGTTTCTTTGACTGGCTCGACCGCTGGTGCAAATAAGGCTTCAAGGCGGAAAGGAGTCCCGCCGCCCCGCGGCGAACCGCTCCCCCGCACACCGACATTGTATATCACAGACTCCTAATCTGGAGGTCACAGGATCAAGCCCAGGCCGGGCCACATTAGAAATCAAGGAGTTGCGATATTCGCAACTCCTTTTTCCTTGCCTTTGCGTAAACAATGCGTAAACAAACTGTTTGAGTTGAACGTATTTAACGTGAGTTCGATGAATTCCAACTAAAAAGAGTGACAGCTGAATAAGCCCGTT
>CAYMOB010000039.1:0-21865 GCA_964391955.1 uncultured Muribaculaceae bacterium
TCGGAGGGGTGAGGGGAGTCACGGTGACCCTTACGGGTGAGGATGCGTTCTCGAAATATGTTGTGGTATGAATGTCCTTGTCGCCTTGTCTGTAGTCAAGATACTCGGTCCCGCCGTCGGGGTTGATGCAGTTCAGGGTGTAGGTGTTGTCCGCTACATCGAACGAGGACATGGTGTACCAATAAGGGTTAAAGTATCTCTGAAGGTCGAAATATGAGTATCTGGTCGTGTTGAGCAGCGCTCTTGCGGCGAGGCCTTTTGTGATGAAGTCCAGTTTCTGCTTCAGCTCGGCCTGAGCTATGAGATTCATCTTGCTGTATTCCTTGTACCACCGATTTCGAGAATCGGGAATAGTGACCGGACTGGGCGGTAGAAGGAGACTGCAGAAGGAGGGAGTGTGACTGAAATGGCCATTTAGTCACACTCCCTCCTTCTATCTCATTCCACCACGAGGAGGGAATCCTCGTGGTGGATATTCATTACATTACTTGTAGTACTCGGCGAACTCGATGTCCTTGGTGGCGCTTTCAGCGAGAGCCTTGTCTTTCTTGGCTACAGAGTCGAGCCAGGTCTTGACCTGATCGAAGTTGCCCTGACGAGCGGCGATGATGGCTTTGAGGTAGTCAACCTTGGCATCCTTGCAGTGAGCGGCCTTGGCAGCCTTGTCGAGCTGGCCGGTGAGGATGTAGGCAAGAACGGTGTTGTGGCAGCAGCCCTTTACATCCTTGAGATCCTGGACGGCCTTCTCATAGTCGCCGGTAAGGATGTCAACAACACCGATGTTGGCCTTGGCGGCGTCTGTGCCGGCCTTCTTGAAGTTCTTTGCGGCGGTCTCGTAGTCACCCTTGCGGAGAGCGATGACGCCAAGCGCGTTGGTGAGGTCTCCGTCCTTTGTCTCAACGGCGGCGAAAGCTTTCTCGGCCTTCTTGATGTCATTGGCGTTGAGGTATGCGACTCCGAGGTTGAACCTTGCCTTGTCGCTGTCGAACTTGCTGATGGCCTTGTTGTAGAGCTTGACCTTGCCGTCAAGATCCTTTGTAAGGGTGGCGGCGCGGAGGAGAGCAGGCTCGTCAAGGATGTCGATGTTGCTCTCTACCAGCTCGGTGAGTTCTTTGGCGGTGTAGTTCTTGAACTCTACGTTGGCGATGAATCTCGCGCGGCGAAGCTCAGGAAGGATGCCGCTCTTAAGCTCGGTGTAGATGGAAGACATATTCTTGATCTCACTCTCGCGGACCGCAGGGTCGCTGTACATGGAGAGGACTCGGAGGATGAGATCCTTGTCTTCGATGTCAGAGTTCTGGACAAGCTCCTGGAAGCCTTCCCAGTCCTGGCCGATGCTCTTGACTTCAGGATCGGCTACATCCTTGCCCTTCATAACCTTGTCCCAAGCCTTGTCGGCTGACTTTGAACGTCTCTCCGAAAGAGTGTTGTTGAGCTTCTCGCCACCGTCTGGTGAAGCGTAAGCCACGACCTCTGTTCCGACGAGGGTCTTTCTCTCGTTGGCCTTGATCTCCTCAAGAGCGCTCTGGAAATCCTTGATGGACTGTCCCTTAAGCTGTTTTGACTGAACGTCGGCAGAGTTGATCTTGTAGAGGATCTGTCCCTCTGCGGTCTGCTGGAGGACAGCCTGATAGCCGTCAGCCTTGAAAGGAACCTGTCCGGCGGCCTTCACGAGCATGTAGGTGGTGTTTACACCGTCGGCGACCTTCTTGACAGGAAGTTTGTAGGATTTGGCCTTATACTTCACGATGCCGCGAAGCTCAAGGTGAGACTGCTCCATTCCTTCCACAAAGTCAAAATGAACTTTCTCGGTGACAGTGCCGCCGGCTTTGGCGACAACCTTGTAGTTGTCCTTGACTTTCTCACCCTGGTACATAAACGGGGTCATCTTGGCCTCGCCTCCGTCATAGACGATGACAGGGGTGACCTCAAGGATGGCCTTGGGATGGAAGTACTTCTCAGGGTAGGTCACTGTGACTGTGGCGTCGATGTTGCCGGCGACACATTCCAGAACCGCAGGGTCGCATTTTACGACCACGTTGTCAGCGAGTTCAGCCATTTTTTCGGCTGAAGAGCAGGCAACCGCAGCCATACCGATGACGGCCGCGGCAAAAAATTTGAGTGTCTTCTTCATATAACTAATGATTAAAGATTGCATTTCAATGTTGCTAACAAATATACAAAGATAATTATTATTTTGTTAACTTTGTCAAACTGTGAGTAAATACTATGGATTCACAAGAACTGCAAAGACTTAAAAACAAATACGACATCATCGGCAATGACGCCGCCCTCAACAGGGCGCTGGAGACCGCCGTCGCAGTCGCCCCTACCGACCTGACCGTGCTTGTCACGGGTGAAAGCGGAGTCGGCAAGGAGAATATTCCAAAGATCATCCACCAGAACAGCCGCAGGAAGACAAGCAAATATTTTGCCGTAAACTGCGGGGCTATTCCGGAAGGCACTATAGACTCCGAACTTTTCGGTCACGAGAAAGGCTCTTTCACCGGCGCCGTCGAGACGAGGAAAGGCTATTTTGAGGAGGCTGACGGAGGAACCCTGTTTCTTGATGAGGTCGGAGAGCTGCCGTTGGCTTCACAGGCTAAGCTCCTCAGGGTTCTCCAGAGCGGAGAGTTCATCAAGGTAGGCTCCTCCAGAGTCCAGAAGACCGATGTCAGGGTGATAGCCGCCACGAACGTCAACCTGCTGTACGCCGTGGCTAAAGGTAAGTTCAGGGAGGATTTGTACTACAGGCTTGACGCGATTCAGGTCATGCTGCCGTCCCTGAGGGAGCGGAAAAGTGACATATACCTGCTTTTCAGGAAGTTCACATCGGATTTTTCCGAGAAATACGGAATGGGGAAAGTGTCGTTGACCAACGATGCCATCGATTTGCTGATCAATTACCGATGGCCTGGCAACATCCGTCAGCTCAAGAACATCGCAGAGACCGTCACGGCGCTGGAATCCGGGAGGCTCACCCGCTCTTCCGAAAGGTGCGTGGTCGATTCGCGGACTCTGGCCGGGTATATGCCTAAGGAAGAGACGACCCTCCTGCCTGCCGCAGCCACTCCGGAGCCGTCCGGAAGTCAGATGCCTGACTCTGACAAGCAGATGATAGTCAAGGCCATCTTCGACCTCAAGCAGGAGGTCGACCGGCTCAAGGCAAGGCTGGATTCGGCCCAAGGCTCTTTCGCGGATGTACATCCGGTGTTACGTCCGGCCGCTGAGCCGGAGGAGGCGGAATGGCAGGGGCAGGGAGCGCCTGTCACTGGAGGAAAGATAGGCAAGGTCGTGGACATCAGCGCCGAAAGCGACAAGCCTCAGGATCTTTCGCTGAAGAAATCCAATCTGGAGATAATTGTCAAGGCTCTGGAAAAGCACGGAGGCAACCGTAAGCTGGCGGCGCGGGAAGTGGGAATATCCGAACGCACCCTCTACCGTTGGATTGAGAAGTACCACCTTGACTCAAAGCCAGAAAAGCAATGAATATGAAAAGAATCCTTATGATGTTGGCTATGTCGGTGACCCTTCTTCTGGGCGGTTGCTCCATCGTCAATTACTCCTTTTCCGGGACATCAATCCAGCCCGATGTGAAAACTGTGACTATCAATTACTTTGACTATAAGGCCCTGAAAGTGAACCCTAATCTCAGCAACGACCTTACCGAGGCGCTCAAGGACAAGTTCAGGAAGCTTACCAAGCTGGAGCAGGTCGAGATGGACGGTGACCTTGATCTTCAGGGAGAGGTGACAGGCTATGAGGTCAGGGCCGCTGCCGTGACAGCGAACGAGGTGGCCGCGCAGAACCGCCTTACGGTCACGGTAAAGCTAAAATTCACCAACAGAAAGTATCCCGAGGACGATTTCGAGAAGAGTTTCTCGGCCTATTCGGACTATGATTCCACCAATTCGCTTGACGCTGTGGAGTCCACCCTTTGCCAGGAGATAATCGACAAGCTTGTGGAGGATATGTTCAACGCCAGCGTGGCACAGTGGTAGTTATGTCAGTGAATAAATTGAATCTCAAGTCTTTGACCATGGACGAGCTGACTGGGGTAATAAACCTTTACCCTTGGTTCGGTGGCGCGCGCAAGGAACTGTGCGTCAGGATGGCCAAGGTCGGAGGCGACGAATGGGGAAAGATGCAGTACTCCGATGCGGCGATGTACGTTGCATCAAGGACACTCGTCTCGGACATCATACGTTCTGTCAGGAAGGAGGATTACTCGGACAAGGATGTGGAAAGGCTGATTAAAGAATATATCAAGCCTGATCCCGGGACGCCCGGACAGGCGAGGCATCCGGAAAACAGAGTGGTGGACACGGAGTCTGGTGACCGGAGTAAGGGGAGAGATGCTTCGCAGGCTATGTCGTCTGTCACAGGTTCCGCCGAAGAGACGGCCGCCGGGGAGGGATATCCGCCATCCACATCCGTCAATGGCCGCCCTGTACGTGTTGCAGGTGGGGATTTCTTCTCTCCGGAGCAGTATGCCTCTGTGCGCAGGGACGAGGACAATGTCTTCTCCGGCTTCAAGACAGAGCGTTGTCAGGAGCCGGACAGCCGCCGGTGGGAGGATCCGGAGTTCGGTTTCTGCACCGAGACTTTGGCCGCCATTTACGCCGATCAAGGCTATTTTGTTGAAGCAAAGAAGATTTATTCCCGCCTAATCTTGCGATATCCGGAAAAAAGTGCTTACTTTGCATCCCTTATTGAAAAATTGCGACAAGAAAATTAAAATTTTAGAATATGTTTACATTCCTCACAGTTTTTATTGTCATCGCGGCGATTCTCCTGATTATCGTCGTGTTGCTTCAGAACGGCAAGGGACAGGGAATGGCCAGTAACTTTACTTCAGCTAACCAGACTCTTGGCGTAAGACAGACAGCGGACATCCTCGAGAAGGTTTCCTGGGGTCTTGTCACATTCATTCTTGTGGTCTCAATCATTACTTCGTTCACTACCAGGACAAGCGTTTCAGGTATCGACCTGACCGAGAAGATCGAGAACACCGCTTCGCAGCCTGAGTTCCCGTCAGCGCCTGTACAGCAGGCCAATCCGGCTCAGGAGGCTCCTGCAACCGATGCTTCCGCCGAGTAACTGACAATTTGTCAGCCTTTTGGCTGTGGAACATAATTTGACCCAAAACCGCCTGGTCTTCGGACCGGGCGGTTTTTTCATGCCGCCGCGCGAACCTGGACCAATCCGGGCGTGAATGTCCTGAAGGCCGAAAAGGAGTATGAATTATGGAAAACAGTACCAACAAAACATCAATGCAGTTCTTGCCTAAGTTCGCGGTCAATCTCAACGAGCAGGCATCCAAAGGGAAACTAGATCCCGTCATCGGAAGGGACGAGGAAATCAGAAGGGTTCTTCAGATCCTTAGCAGGAGAACCAAGAACAATCCTATTCTTGTGGGTGAGCCGGGTGTCGGAAAGACCGCCATCTCCGAGGGCATCGCCCAGAAGATAGTGGACGGAGACGTTCCGGAGAACCTGAAGAGCAAGAAGGTCTATTCATTGGATATGGGCTCGCTGATAGCCGGAGCTAAATATCAGGGAGAGTTCGAGGAGCGTCTCAAGGGAGTCGTCAAGGAAGTTGTTGACAGCGCCGGTGAGATTATCCTGTTCATAGATGAGATCCACACTCTGGTCGGCGCGGGTCGTTCTTCCGGAGCGATGGACGCGTCCAACATCCTTAAGCCTGCGTTGGCGAGGGGAGAGCTGAGGACTATCGGTTCGACTACCCTGGATGAGTACCAGAAGTATTTCGAGACCGACAAGGCCTTGGAGAGACGGTTCCAGATGGTACTCGTGGACGAGCCTTCCCCTTCCGAGTCAATCGCTATCCTCAGGGGGCTGAAGGAGAAGTACGAGAACCACCACAGGGTGAGAATCGAGGATGACGCCTTGATTTCCGCCGTCAATCTTTCCCACAGATACATCACCAACAGGTTTCTGCCGGACAAGGCCATCGATCTTGTCGACGAGGCTGCGTCGAAACTGCGGCTTGAGATGAACTCCGTTCCGGAACCCATAGCCGAACTCAACAGCGACATCCGTCAGCTTGAGATAGAGAAAGAAGCCATCAAGCGTGAGGGAACATCGTTGAAATCCGAGAAAATCCGGAAGGAACTTTCCGGGAAGATAGCCGAGAGGGATGCCTTGATGAAGAGGTGGAATGATGAGAAAAGCATCCTTTCAGGCCTTCAGGAAGCCCGTCAGGAAATAGAGGACTATAAGATTCAGTCTCAGGCTGCCGAGAGGGCCGGTGACTACGGCAAGGTGGCAGAGCTTCGCTATGGCAAGATAGCCGAGGTCCAGAAGAGAATCGATGACCTGACCAGAAGGCAGGCTGAGATTAAGGAACCTATTGTCACAGAGGCCGTGACACCGCAGGACATCGCCGAAGTGGTGGCCAAGTGGACCGGCATCCCTGTCCAGAAGATGCTTGAGAGCGAGAAAGAGAAGCTGTTGAGGATAGAGAGTGAGCTTCACAAGCGGGTTGTCGGCCAGGAGCAGGCCATCCAGGCGGTCGCTGATGCCGTGCGCCGCAGCAGGGCCGGCCTCTCGAACGAGAAAAGGCCGATAGGCTCTTTCCTCTTTATGGGTACGACCGGGGTCGGTAAGACCGAGCTTGCGAAGGCTTTGGCGGAGTTCCTGTTCAATGACGAGAATATGATCACGAGGATCGATATGAGCGAGTATCAGGAGCGCCACACCGTAAGCAGGCTTGTCGGAGCCCCTCCGGGATACGTCGGCTACGACGAGGGCGGGCAACTTACAGAGTCCGTAAGGCGAAAGCCGTACTCTGTCATACTTCTTGACGAGATCGAAAAGGCTCATCCTGATGTGTTCAACGTGCTGTTGCAGGTACTGGACGATGGCCGTCTGACCGACAACAAGGGGCGTACCGTTGATTTCAAGAACACAATCCTGATTATGACCTCGAATGTGGGTTCAGACATCATCCAAAGCTATATGGACAGGCTTCCGGTTGTCGGGAGACCCGGTGCGGATCCGGCTGAGGAGATGAGGGCAATCGCCACAAGGCGCGAGCTTCTGGATGAGTGCAAGGGAAAGGTTATGGATGTACTCAAGGTCACGGTAAGGCCTGAATTCCTGAACCGAATCGATGAGGTCATAATGTTTGACCCTCTGTCCCAGAACGACATACGTGACATTCTGCACATCCAGATGAAGCAGTTGAGCGGCAGGCTGTCCGAGGAAGGGGTCGCCATCGAGTTCACCAAGGCCTTCGAGGATTATATGGTCACGGGAGGATACGATCCGGCCTACGGTGCCCGTCCGATCAAAAGGCTGATGCAGAGGGAATTGGTCAACCAGCTTGCCAAGGCCATTCTGGCCGGTACCGTCCACAAGGACTCCGTCATAGAAGTCGATGCGGCCGGCGGCCAGATTGTACTGAATGACAGAAAAGGCTAACGGGTGAGGTTGATCTCACGGACAATATGCTTCATGCCGGCGTATTTGTCCAAAACCCACATCACGTAGCGGATGTCTGTGTTTATGCATTTGTTATAGCCCGGAGTGTATGACGCGTCACTGGCGAGTGATTCGAGATTGCCGTCAAAGGCCAGTCCGATAAGCTCGCCTTTCGCGTTCAGTACGGGACTTCCGGAATTCCCTCCGGTGATGTCGTTGTCTGTCATGAAGTCAACGATCATAGAGTTCGGTTTCCCGTTGAGCGTGAAGCCCCAGCGTCCCCAGCGACCTTTATCCAGAAGCGCCTTCTGCCTGTCGGTGAGATTGTAGTCGTGATCGTCCGGGTTGTATTTCTCGAGGATTCCCTTAGGAGTGGTGTACCAGTTGTACCAGATTCCGTCGTTAGGCTGAAGCCCGCCCACGGTGCCGTAGGAGATTCTCATAGTGGAGTTGGCGTCCGGGTATTGGTCAATGTCTTTGTGCAGCCTCATCCAGTAGAGCGCTTTCTTGTACTCTCTCTCAAGGTTGTTCACGTTCTGCCATTTCTTGGCCTGACCGTTCCTGTCATTGAAGACTGTGATAGGGGTGTCCGTGAGGAACCTTCTCAGAGGGTCGTCCTTTATCTCGTTGACGGACCGGATGTTCTCAACCCTTTCGGCGGAAGATACAACGCTCTTGCTCCAAAGATATTCAGCCATCGCCTTATAGTCGTCTCCGAAGCGGTCTGCCATCTTGCTCTGATACTTCCCGAAATAGTAGGACTCAAGATTGTTGAAATACTCCTTGCAGGCCAGTGCGAGAAGTTCCTTCTCCACTCTCGCGTCCGTCGCGGCCAGTCCTTCCCTCAACGCCTGTCTGGCCTTTTCCACATCCGTGGCGTTTCCGGCGCGCAGCAGGTACCGGTTGATGAATATCCCGCGGAACATGGTCTCCCGGAAATATACCTTGTCCCTCTCGATGCTTTCAGTCTCTGAATATGCCTCTTTCAGCTCCGGAATCAGATTGCCCCACATGGATCTCCTGTTCGCCGCCGCGTTTATCCATTTCTGCATCTCGCGTTCCTGGGCGACCTTCTCGTCCTTGACCCAGAACCTCTTGAAGCACTTAACCATCCCGTCGTTGTTCTCCTGGACGTTGCTGAGCGAGAAGAACCATTCTGAGTATTTCATCCTGACCGCGGGGTCGCTGTCCATCCATTTGCGGATGATGGACATCTGCTCTCCGCGGATCGCGTTTGACACGGGCAGGCTGACATTCTCCTGATAGTTGATCTTAGCGGAGGACGAGTACCTGTCGGTCCTGCCGGGATAGCCGATCACCATTGTGAACGCTCCCGGATAATAGCCTGAAAGTGAGACGTTCAGACTCTTTTCTCTGGTGACCGGTTTCCCGTCCTCGTAGATTCTGTAGATGGTGAAATCGCAGTTGTGGCGGGGCCATTTCCAGTTGTCCTGGTTTCCGCCGAAATAACCGATGCTCTGCGGAGGGGCCGCTACCAGCCTCAGGTCTGTGTAAACCTTATAGACGGACATATAGTACTTCTCGCCGCCCCACATGCTGCTGAGTATGCATTCCAGTCCGGTGGCCTTGTTGTAACGCCCTTCCATCAAGGAGCTTATCTTCCTGAATCCGTAAGGCTTGCCGGCTTTCCGGAGTTCCTCGGCCAGGCCTTTCACCTCTTCGGTGACATCGAAAACCCTCTTAAGGAAGAACACTTTCTCGCCCTCGACCGGAATCTCCTGCTCGCTTGTCATGGCCCAGAAGCCTTCATCCAGATAGTTGTGCTCGGGAGTGCTGAGTTTGGCGATGTTTGAATACGCGCAGTGGTGATTGGTGATGATCAGACCTTGGTTCGAGATGACGCTTCCCGTGCAATAGAATCCGATGGACACCACGGCGTCAGCCACGGCTGTCCCGGGAGCCTCGTCGTTGTAGATCTCGTTGGCGGCCAGCTTCAACCCCCGGGCTCTCATATTCTTTTCCAGGGCCTCGTTGATGTCCTGGATCATCCACATCCCTTCGTCCGCGAAAGCCGTGACGCCGAGCGCCAGCGCCACAGCTGTGATGAAATATTTCCTGATATTCATCCTTTCTGTCTTTAGCGTTCCCTGATTACGTCGCCGTGATCCCTGACTACGGCTTCCTTCCATTTCTCCGTGTAGCCTGGCTGGGTGATTCCGGCCGGAGTGCCTTCGTTCCATTTCGAGTGCCTGAACGCCCCGTTCTCGTCCTGCGCCTTGACATTCCCGTCAATGTATTTCACGAGAAGCAGTTCCTCAAGGGCTACCCAGTTCTCGAACTGAGTCTGTGCCGTGCCGACCGAATAGTCCGTCAGCATCTTCCTTACAGGCGCGAACCAGTCCTTGCGGTCAAGTCCTTTCTTCTCGGCTTTCGGAAGGATGGAATTGTAGGCTTCGAGCGCCTTTTTGTCCATTTCCGCAAGCTTTGACTCCATCTGGTCGTTCTCGAAGCGGTCAATCGCCTCCTTGACGGTCGGAGCCATTATGTTATAGGCCTTGTAGCAGGCGTTTGCGACGCGGTTGTTGATCCAGAACGACGCGGTAGGGGAGTATTCAAGCATATTCCCGTTGCCGACCCTGAAGCACTCTGGAACCTTGTCCGCGCAAGTGTAGATAGGCGTGACGTAGGAGGTGGCTGCGTCATCCGTGCCGAACCAGATCACGCCTCCGACAACATCAGGAAGGTCGTGCCTTGACTGGCCGACGAACCAGAATCCTGTCTGCTGGGTCGCTATGGCCCTCTCATTGACATATTTCCATCCCTTGTACTCGAATCCCATAGGTCTCCATCTGTAAGGGAGGGCGTTGCCTCCGGCTCCGATGTCTGTCGTCATGTCGAGCGGAGTCCCCTCGAAGTGGTCTCTCATAGCGTCGGCCACATTCTTTACGGAAATCTTTCTTGACGGCTTCACGAAAAGCGGCATCCGGTGGCTGAGATTCTCTCCCGTGATGTAGTCGTGGTAGGCCGAGGCCGGCTCCGTGATTGTCTTCCCGTCCCTCTCGTAGGTGAACTGTCCGTCGCACAGTATGTTGAATGCGCTCCAGGCTCTTGCGTCGCAGCCTCTTACGGTCCCGAAATCGGCCGGGCAATAGGCGGCGCTGAAGTCAAAGTCCTCGTCCTTGCCGTTGAAATAGCCTTTCTCCCTTGCGAAGGAAATGACGTCCGGCGCATAGAGGCAGTTCTCCGGATCGTCCAGAGGAAAGGTCTGGATGCGCGCCTGGTTGGCGTGAGAGCAGATGTAGCCGTCAGGAATCCTTCTGGCCACCCATACGAATCCTTTCCGGATGTTCTTTCCGTCCTTGATTTCGCATCCCTTCCCGATGAGGTCCATAATCCATGCCTCGTCCTTGTCGGCGATTGAAAAAGTCTCTCCGTTGGAAGCGTAGCCGTACTCGTTGGCAAGACTTACGATGGTCTCGATGGCCTCCCTTGCCGTACGCGCCCTTTGGAGCGTGACGTAAATAAGTGAGCCGTAATCCATTATAGCTGTAGAATCCTCAAGCTCGGGTCTTCCGCCCCAGGTCGTCTCGGCGATGATCAGCTGGTGCTCGTTCATGTTTCCGACGGTCTTGTAGGTGTGCGCCACCTGCGGAATACGTCCCATCGGTTTGTATGAATCCCAGTTGATGATGTCGAGCGTGGCTCCGGTCTTCCAGTCCGCCGCCGGATGGAAATACAGCTCTCCGTACAGGATGTGGGAGTCCGCGGCATAGGAGATTATGTTGGAATTGTCGGTGCTGGCTCCCCTTGTGACGATGATGTTGGTGCAAGCGTCAGCCTTGATACTTGCCGTTAGCGCGCAGGCGATTGTCAGAAGTGCGCGGATGGTTGAGTTTTTAGCCATTTTGCGATTAGCGTATTATTGTTTATTTTTGTTATCTCTTACAAAATGTAAAGATATGAAAAATATTTTTCTTACGTTCGTTTGTCTGATCATTTCGACATTGGCCGTGTCCGCGCAGCAGAATCCGCCGACTCCGGAAGAGCAGGAGAAGAGGATGGCTGAATTTATCGGGAAGGAGGTGAATAAGCTGGAGATGACGCTGAAGCTGGAGGATTGGCAGGTCTTCTATGTGGATTCCATCCTTAACCACGACTACCGCGCGATGCAGGAGGAAATCAATAACCTGTCCTCGTCGAAAGTCTCTAACTTTGACATCTATACGAGAACGGGAGACAAATGGGCCGAGAAGATTTATACCGCGTTCCGCAAGGTGCTGGATGACGACCAGTGGCAGAAGTACCTGAAGAACGGCGCGGCCCGTGACAAGAAGGCCCGCGAAAAAAGAAAGGCGAAGATGGAAAAGTCTTCCGCCAAACCTCAGGAAAATGATTAAATTTGCAGGATTATTTCAGGAATATTATGAAAGAGCAGATAGAGAGATTGCTTGCGCAGATCCGTGAGCTTGATTGCAAGACCGCCAAGGAGGTCGAGGATGCCCGTGTGAGGCTTCTTGGCAAGAAAGGAGAGGTCACAAGGCTTTTCGAGGAGTTCAGGACTTACGGCCCTGAGCTGAAAAGAGAGTTTGGCCGGACCATCAACGAGCTTAAGCAGGCCGCCCAGACAAAGATTGACGAGCTTAAGGAGCGGACTTCCACCGAAGGGGTATCCACCGCCTCCAAGGAGGATTTGTCAATGCCCGGAGTCCCTTTTGAACTTGGCTCAAGGCATCCGGTTTCGATTGTCCGTCAGGAGATAGTTGACATATTCAGGAAGTTCGGCTATGATGTGGCGGAAGGCCCGGAAATCGAAGACGACTATCACGTGTTCGAAGCTTTGAATTTCCCTCAGAACCATCCTGCGAGGGATATGCAGGACACTTTCTTTGTGTCCGCCGGCCATCCTGATCCGCTGCTGCTCAGAACCCACACGTCTTCTGTCCAGGTACGCTCGATGGAGACGATGAAGCTCCCTATCCGCGTCATCTGCCCTGGCCGCGTGTTCCGCAACGAGGCGATTTCAGCGCGCGCCCATTGCATCTTCCATCAGGTTGAAGGTCTCTACATCGACGAGAACGTCACTTTCGCCGACCTCAAGCAGGCGATTCTTCTTTTTGCCCGCGAGATGTTCGGCCCGGACACGGCTATCCGTATGAGACCATCCTATTTCCCGTTCACCGAGCCGTCCAGCGAGGTGGATGTCAGCTGCAACATCTGCCACGGCAAGGGCTGCAACATCTGCAAGGGAACAGGCTGGCTTGAGATCCTTGGATGCGGAATGGTGGATCCTAACGTTCTCGAGGCTTCCGGAATAGACAGCAAGAAATACAGCGGGTTCGCTTTCGGAATGGGTCTGGAGCGTATCGCTATGCTCAAGTGGCAGGTCAACGACCTTCGCCACTATTTTGAGAACGACCTTCGTTTCCTGTCACAGTTCAAGACTTCGATAGAGGTTTAGGGGCGTTCTTGGAATGACGAACACTTTTTTTGAAAATTTTTCCTTAAAAAGTTTGCAGAAAAAGAAAAAAGCGCTACCTTTGTAATCCCAAGGCGATGCCAAGGGTTACAAGTCTGCGGAAATAGCTCAGTTGGTAGAGCACGACCTTGCCAAGGTCGGGGTCGCGAGTTCAAGTCTCGTTTTCCGCTCTAAAGAGGTGATTAAATTCAGTTTTAATCACCTCTTTTTTTTATAATCGTTGGAAGCCTGTTTAAAGGAAGCGCATCTTGCTGTGTAACATAAAACGCCCCTCCTCAAGGCATCATACCGCAGGGAGGGGCGTTGTCAATCCGTCCGATTATTCCTGATTCTTGACGCAGCGAACCGAAGCGCCAATCCTGTAGCTCAATTTCGCACCGTTGAATGTGCCGTTGTTCTTCATTGGCATGAATCCCCAGAACTGAAGATTCTTGACCCCGCTTGTCTCATCGTCTTTCGTGTTGTAGGTGACACCGGCGTAGGAAGAACCACACATATAGCCGGATGCGACTTCTGTGGCATTCTTAAGCATACCCATAAGGGTCGCGCTTGTCTTGGTGTTGTCGACGATGGTCACGGCGCCCCAGGCGTTGGCGTTGAATCCGTCGGCGTTCAGTAAATCCATCAAAGCGTTCTTCTTGTCCTTGTCATAGTACGGAGCGTCCTCGTTTGTGACAATGGGGCTTACGGCCTTGCCAACCAAGGCGACAATCTCGTCTATGGTCGGGATATGCCATCCGTCCGGGCAGATTCCCTGTACTCCTTCAAGGCTATTGGCCTTCTCGACCGAGGTAAGGTCTCCGACCTTGAGACCAAGGGCGACCTCCGTCTGATAGAGGTAGCCGTTCGTCTTGATGACATCCTCGGAGGTGCTGAATTCGACGGCGGTCTTTTCGCTGTTCATAACGATAGGATAATATACACCGGCCTTGACATCGCTGAGATCTTTTGACGGTGTGAGTCCCTGCGGAACATAGCGCAGGTTCTCCGCCATCCAGATCCGGCCATCCTTCATCTGGACAGTGCGGTATTTCTCGCCGGCATATTCAATGGATGTGCCTTTCTGGCTTACTGTGACTTTTGCAGACGCGTCGTTGCCGATGTTGAATGTCACTTCCCCTGAACGGTCAACGTCGTTATTCTCGGTCACTGCGATAGTGACGGTCTGCTCGGTCGCTGAATCGCCTCCGGCAGGTGTCACTGTGATCCAGTCATAGGTGTTCTGAACTGTCCAGCTCTTGTTTGCCGTCAGGGTGAATTCTTTGCTGGAGGCCTCGCTCTCGAAGTTCAGTGAGTTTGCTGAAACTGTGAGGGATGCAGGCTCCTCGTCTTTTGTGCAGGCTCCGAGCAGCAGTGCCGCGGAAGCGAGCAAATAGAGAAATCTTTTCATAATTACTTAATGTTTATTGAATTAACTAAAACTCATAACCGATTCTAATAGTGCCTTCGACTCTGTTCGCTCCCGTGAGGCATGCGATGTCAAATCCGTGAAGCAGGTTTCCGGCGACCTCCGCAAACAGGCCATGGACTCTGCCAATGGAAAAATCGTAGCGCAACGAAAGACCGGCTCCGATTCTCGCGGCGTTCTCCCATTCGTCCCAAATGTTGTACCAGGATTCGGGACGGAAGGGTGCGGAGCCGCTGTCCGATTCACCGGCGGCGATTTCACCTGACTCTTCCCTGAATCCTTTCAGAAAACCGAGGCTGCCTCCTAAGCGGAAGCCTCCAAGCCGGAATGAAGCCGCGGCGGAAGCGCTTACGATGTCGTTGTCGCCGTAGAATGAATATGGGTATACGGCGGAAGACTGTTCTGTCAGCCGGATGTAACCGGCTTTGACGCAAACCTTGTAAAGCCACGAAAGGTTTCCGGCTCCGTAGAATGAATATTCCGGAGCGACTTCGGCTCTCCGGCGCTCGTAGATCCTGTTGAGCCCGTAGGTGACAGGGACGGTCACACCGCCAGAGGAAATCTTGTCGGTGACATATTCATTGTTCCATTGCCTGTACCACTCGCAGCGGATTCTGAATATGTTGGAGCCGTTCGCTGATTCTGACCTGTAGCCCATTCTGGCGGTTGCCTTCCTGCCTGGGAAGCGGAAGAAAGAGTAGGACTTCTCTCCTATCTCCCCGTTGGACGCAAGCAGCTCAAGATCGGCATAGAGCGCACCGTGAGGCAGGACTCGTTCCAGCTGGGCGGCTATCCCAAGGCTATGCTCCTTGGCCGCGAATCTGTCAAGCCCTGACTCGGCAAGGTGGACGCCGCTTCCGTTCCAGACCTGCTGCACTCCGTACATCAACCCTTTGTCCAGAAACGCAAGGTATGAATCGGCGGTGGCCGTGCCTATCTGTTCCGCCTGAATGGATTCGGAATTCTTGCTGAATATCATCGAAGCTCCGGCAGTCCATCTGTCCATCCTGAATGTCACCGATGGGGTTATTGTCATGTCTAACCTATAGTTGGTGTGCCTTATGTCCTTGCGCTTCGCGTAGTTGGCTGACTCAAAGTCTATTCCGCTCCCGATAGTCCAGTGTTCGCCAATCGGGACGGCGATTCCTCCGGAAAACGAGTATGTCTGCAAAGTCTTGTCGCCCGGAGTGTACTCCAGCACATCCACAGGGTAGAATCCCGGCTTTATGAACATTGAGCCACACATGTCCTTTCCCTGTTTCTGCGAGAATGAAAATGAGCCTGTCATCGAGAATTCCTTCAGATCGACCCTTGTCTTGGCCAACGCCCCGGCATTGAAGAAGGATGAAGACTCGTATGAAGGCTTGAAGTCTCCGGACACTACATTCCCCTGAAGCTCCGCATAGGACACCTTGACAAGCTTTCCGCTCCTGAGACCGGTGACATTCCGGCCGTCGTTCCAGAAGTTGTTGTCCATGATTTTGTCGTAGGCCGTCTGCGCCGATGTGACCCGCGCGCCCAGCGCCAGCAATGCGGCGGCAGGCAGGACCACCCTATTTATGAAGACTCTGAGTTTCGCGTTCATAGAAATCGTTGCTTGAGTTGTTTGTGTCCTGAAGAACCTCGAAACCGGCCTCGGCCGAAGCCTGGTCATCAGTCTTTCTGAATAATGAATGCCCCTTGAAAGTGTTTGACTGATAGACGAATCCCGCATCAACATAAGGCATCAGCCTTTTTGTGTTGGATGTGGAGCGTCCGTCGAAAACCTCAACTCCGTCGATGATCCATTCCTTAGGTACGGTCACCACATAGTCGTTTATGCTTCCGGGAATCTGGATGACATTGTCGCTGCCGGAATTACCGCTGTCCGAGGAGACGAACTGTTGGATGGTCGTGCCTTTTGCCTTGAATATCACGACGACCGGTGAGGAGATTGAGACCGCATAGGCATTTGCTATGCCCGTCTTGATGACGAGCGAAAGAATGTGGTCAGTGCGTATCTTGTCTCCCGGCGCGGGATGATAGGTCGTGTTAGGGAAATTGTTCGGGCCGTTGTTGTAGCAGACGAAATATTCCGGATTGTTGAGGTTGACGGAAAGCGGCACGTTGACTGTGTGGTCGACCGCCCCGTTCACGCAGATAACCGCATCCTCTCCCGGACTTAGCGGGAATGTCTTCCCGTCGCCACCGATCTGCCAGACGGCCTGGATGATAGGGACGAATGTCCTGAACACGGTATTTCCATCGCTGTCTTTTGAAATCCAAGGGTTTACGGCAGTGGAGTTGTAAGGCGAGGCTGTGCCGAAACATAGGCTGTCAAGATAGACCGTCTCACTTGTGTTGTTATGCAGGATAACGTACTTGTCCGCCTGATAGGCACCTTCTTTTGGAGCCATACTGCAACCTCCGACATAGATCTCCTTGATGACGATCGATCCTCCTTCGGACCGTTCGAGCGGCAGGGTCAGCTCGGTGTCTTCCGAGACGGCTATCTTGTCCGCGGTCCCGTTGAATATGCTTGTGCCTTTCCTGTCGGAGATGAGGAACAGGTAAAGTCCGTCAGGCAGCCGCAGCGTGGCCGTGCCGGAATCGTCTGTCTCCACGGTCGAGGCGCTTCCGTTCAGGATGTTCTGAACGGAAACCTTGACACCCGCGCGGGCGAGGTCTTCGTAACCTGCCGGCCACTCGGGTCTGACGCGCACCGTGTTGACATCGGAATATGCCGACGGGATGTCAAGGCAGCCGCAACAGGCCAGAATCATTAGTGAATATCCTATAAGATGCTTGAGTCTCATTGCCTTAGAATTTTAACCTGCACGTAAGCCCGTAGTAAAACGCCGGGGTGAAGATTGCGCTCACTCCAGTGGCGTAGCTTGTGACATAGCGTCTGGAATTCGTGAAGTTGTTGGCGAAGAACGAGAGCGACACGTGGTCTCCGATCTCCTTGGTTATGCTGAGGTTGGCCGAGAAATACGGGTCGTAGCCATCCTTCGCGAATGTGTGGATGTTGCCGGAGCGAATGATGAGCCGCGCGAGGGCGGGATCGGACATACTCTCGTCCGTCCAGTTGAGGATGTTCCCGTCAAGATCCATATACTTGACAGGGTGGATGGCGGTGTAGGACCTGTCCGTGTAGATGTCTCCTCCGGTCGGAGCGTTGGAATCCTCGCTGACAGTGTAGGCGTAAGCCTTGCCGTCATATTCGGAGAGATTCCGCGAATGCTTCATCAGCGATGCCTCAAGCCTTACGGTGACTATCAGCCTTGCCTGCGGAATGTGCGTTATGGAGGTCAGGTTGGCGTCTATGTTGTCCGTGACCTTGCCGTTGATGACTGAGTTGTCTCCGGCGTAGATTCCGACATACTGGTAGGATCTGTCCGCCAGAGATGTGTGCTGCCAGCCGGCATTGTAGTAATAATAAGGAGTGTCGTCAACGTAGCGGCTGTGACTGTAGGACGCGTCGAGCCTGAATGAGGTTCTGACCGGCTTTATCTCCGGGAAATCAGCTGTCAGCTCGATTCCGGATCTGCGGATGGACTTGCCGTTGCCCTGCACGCTTGAGTTCACGAATGTCCGGTCGTCCACCTTTGTCGCCATCTCTTTCCAGGTTGTGCCTCCGTCCCCGCTCACCGAGACCGCTCCGGAGCTTTGGTCAACCTTGATCGCAGGATCGCCCGGCATCGTGAAGCCGGACGGAAGGGCGCTGATCCGGTTATTGACAGGAGAGTAGCTGTTCTGAAGGGCGTAAGGATTCCTTGTAACGTTGAGGAATCCGACCAGCGACAGCCTCACGCCGCCATATTCAGCGTCTATGCCTATTTCTGAGTTGGAGTTGCCCTGCCATTTCAGGTCGGGATTGTACTTTATTGAATATGGTATTGTGTGATAGACGTATGCGGCCTGTCCGGAGGTGCCGTATGAGGCTCCGAAGACCTGGATGTCACGGTACTCCTGCCTTGGATAAAGGATGAAGAATGACGGGAGTTTCTGGGTTATGCCCCATCCGCCCCTGACGGACAGATGCCGGCCAAGCGACCATTTGGCGTTGAGGCGAGGGGAGAGGGTACGGAGGTTGTCGTAGGAGGTCTCCCTTATAATCACGTTCTCAAACCTGACACCGGCGCTGAGGTTAAGCGATGTCTTTCCAATCGGGAGCGTGAGATTGTCCTCGGCGTAGAACGCGGCGTTGCGCATGTAAGGATAGTCTTTGTAAGGCCTTGGACGATAGCCGTTTGCGGCCAGGGACGGATCCTCGTAATACTCACCCTCGCCGACATTGCCGTCCGCCTTCCAGGTGGCTCCGGCTTTGAGTACGCTCTTGACCTTTCCCCAGTGCTTCAGCCAGTCGTAGTGCAGCCCGAGAGAGTAGTCCAGCTCCCTTGAGTCCTCCACCAAGTCTGAATAGAATGTCAGAGGAAGCGATTCGGCGACGCTGTAGCCTTCCTTGTCGTAGTGTACCGATGGCTGTGAGGAACCGTAGGAATGGTAGGCGTGTGATTTCGAGAGTTTGTCGTGGTAATAGGCGGAGCCTTCGAGCCTGATGTTCGTCACCCATCCTTTGTTCAGCAGCCAGACCAGTTTGAAATGCGGAGTCAGGACATAGTCTCGCATCCTGGAATATTCATCCGAGAACAGGTCGGGGTCATTCTTGCTGTCGATTCCGCCCAGATTGCCGGAGATCCCGGCTTCCATGCGAAGTTTCCCGGCGAAAGTGTTGCTGTAGTCCAGAGTAAAGCCTCTCCTTGTGTAGGAAGTGTAGGGCGATGTCAGCTTCTTTGTCGCTTTCGCCCACTCCATGCTCACGTTCAGGATTCCGTTCCTGTTTCCGAGGTCTATGCCTTTGGATGCGCTTGCCTCGTAGGTTCTCGGATTGACTGAGAACGTGACGTTGACAGGCGTCTTGCCTTTTTTGGTGATTACTCGTATCATGCCGCTGTTGAGGTCGCCGTATTCGGCGGACGGTACACCGGTGATCACCTCGATGTGGTCGATGTTGTCAACTGAAATGCTTCTGGTTCCCGTGCCTTCCATCTTTCCGAAGCTTGCGTTCTCGCCGATGCGCACTCCGTCCACCTCTATGGCCGTTCCGAACGCCGCATTGCCGGCCACCGAGCCTCCGTCACGGAGTGACAGCACATTGTTGGTGGTCAGGTCCGGATTGATGGTCTTGCCGCCTGGAAGGAGGGCGGAGATGTCGGCCATATTGGACATCTGTAAGTGATTCAATGCGTTGCGCCCTATCTTTTGGGTGGTGTTGATGTTGTCTTTTGATTTCTCGGCGGTCACGACGACTCCTTCCAGCGCCAGTGAGCTGACCGAAAGCCTTATCTCAAGCTGTTGGATGTCTTTTTTCACGGACATCCTGCGGGTCTCGTCGACATAGCCAAGGCAGGAGACGCTCAACTCATACTCTCCCTGCTGCACTCCGTTTAAAGAGAATTTCCCGTCAATGTCGGAAACCGCCCAAAGGTAGTTCCCGTCAAGCCTGACCACAGCACCGACGACCGCCTCTCCGCTTTTGGCGTCCAGAACCTTTCCGCTCACCTTCAGAGGTGTCCCTGCCATGGCTTTGAAAGGGAAAAACGTCAGGATGGCCAACACTATTATTAGTTTATATACTTTCATTCAGCAAGCTCTTAACAGACAAATATAGTGAAAACTATTGACAAGAAGTGTGTTGTGAAAGATTTATTTTTTGTGGGCGAAATCTGTCAGGAATGAAGATTTCCGCCAGGTTTTCATATTCCTATGGCAAAAAGCTTTATATTTGCCGCAGTAAATCCTGAGGCCGTTTCCCGCTGCCCGGCGCGGCTTCCCTTAATTGAATGAACATGACCGCAGCGACGAAGGAAAGCCGGTTCAATCTGGCATTCAACATTTTCCTTGTGACAGGAATGCTGGTGGCGGTGACCGTCACGACCATATTCAAGCTCCGGCAACCGGATGTCAGGGCTTTTATGCTGCTTTTGGCGGCTTTCGGCTCGCTTATGGGAGTTGTAAACACCGTTATGTCTGCCAACGGGAACATCCTGACGTTCGTCTTCGGCTTCATAGACGTGCTGATCGGCACGATAGTCTATCTTGACAACGGGATAATGGGTAATTTCGCCCTTCACGCTTTTTACTTTCTCCCCATGCAGTTCATCGGTTTCCGGCAGTGGAGCAAGAGGGGAGCGAGGATGCGTACCGGCGGTGAGAATGAGTCCGGCCTTAAGGCCCGGCGGCTTACGGGACGCCAGTGGGTCTGTCTTGCCGGAGGAGTATTCGTAGGGATTGCCGCTCTTTATCTTATATTATTATATGTGGATTTGGCGAAGCTCGACGCAGGGAAGCTCGCAGGTGTTGACAGGCCTAAGATTCTCCTCGACGCTGTTGTGATGGTGCTTAACATCGCCGGGCAAGTGCTGATGAGTCTGGCTTTTATGGAGCAGTGGTACATCTGGATTCTTGTGAATATCTCGTCCATATCCCTGTGGTCTGTGGCTGTGTTCGGCGGAGCCGGCTCTGGAAACGCTGCGGTGATGTTGATGAAATACATCTTTTACCTCCTCAATTCCTTGAACGGTTTAAGAATATGGCTTAATCTCAGCCGAGGCTCGGGCCGAGTCCTTTCTTGAAGATTTAAGATATAAGTGCGACGTTGTCGGGCTGGCCCTACAGCGTTACTCGCATAAAGAGCGGCATTAGAAACACCATCGACTGACAACGGTACGCAATACGGCTCCGGACACACAAATTGAAACACTGCCGGAAAGATGAATCATTCAGGAGTTCCAAAGGACAGATTTACCAGACTTGGGACGGGCGGGACCTTTATCCGTCAATAGAGGGAAAGCCACGGTGCCTCTTTATCTGGTCACAAAGAACCATTCATTCACTGACGGCAACAAGAGAATCGCGGCGACTCTGTTCTTGTGGTTCATGGAGAACAACGGTATTCTGTACGCCCCGGACGGAAGCAAGAGAATCGCAGACAATGCCCTCGTGGCTCTGACACTTATGATTGCAGAAAGCGAGACCGATGAGATGGATATGATGGTGAAAGTCATAGTCAATCTTATAAACGCAAGCAACCCGGCCACCTCTTCCGGCAGATTTGCATAATTCACTATTTTTTACTTACTTTGTGCCGCTATTTGTATCTCCTTTTGTCCTGGAGTATTTGTAGCTGATTAATTTGTAAGAATATACTAATTTAATTTTTCAATTATGACTGAAGAAGAAATTGTAAAGCAGGTCAAAGCGATTATCGTTGACAAGCTGGGCGTTGAGGAGTCTGAAGTGACTGAGAGCGCCAACTTCACAAATGATCTCGGAGCTGATTCACTTGACACAGTTGAGCTTCTTATGGAGTTTGAAAGAGTGTTCGGAATCAAGATTCCTGATGAGGAGACAAGCACAATCGCAACCGTAAAGGATGCAATCGACAAGGTCAAGGAGAAGCTCGCCGGTAAGGAGGAAGCTTAAGAGCCGACCCGTCGGGATTTATTAAGTACGAAAGAGGGGAGACTAAAAATTTCATTTTTAGTCTCCCCTCTAATATTCTTTTCACCCCCAGTCACTACGTGACAGCCC
>CAYMOB010000040.1:0-18564 GCA_964391955.1 uncultured Muribaculaceae bacterium
ATGTGCCGTATTGCTGCTCAAGCTCATTTTTAGGTAAAAAATTAATTATTCATATTCAATTAATTGTGAATTAACTGAATATCCCTAAATAGAAATGCAATGGAAAATCAGGAAATGTTAAATTCAATAGATGTCTCTATGTTTGACGAGAATGAAGTTATTAGTCTTCTCCTTAAAGTAATTGAGCTGTCAAATGGGAAAGCTACTCTTCTTAACAAAAAAATTGAAGAGTATCATTTGATTCAGAAAAAGTTTAAAGAAGATAATTCTTCACTTAAAAAGCAAGTAGAATCACTGACTGAGAAAGAAATTAACGCTTCTCAATTGAGAGAACTACTAAACAACGATTTGGCTCAAGCTAATAATAAAATAGCGACACAGGAGTCTACGATCGAAAAACTATCTAAGAAAATAACATCACTTAGTTCTGAACTATTAGAGGCTGAAATTTCAGCTCAAAAAAAGGAAGAGAACATAAGCAATTTATTAAAGGATAATGAACGCTTGCAGTCAGAACTATCTACAATGACAGCTCTTCTTGATTCGCAATATGAAAAAATTCAAGAATTGACGAACAAAAATATCAGTCTAAAAGATAGTTTGAATGATGCGTATAACATTATTGATGAAAATAAGATAAGGGTAGTTAAAATATATGCCATTATGATCTCAGATTTACTTGCTTTGCGCAAATCTGAAAATTCGTCTTGGGATAAATATTTAGCAGACATATGCCAGAAGATTGGTAAGTTTATTGAGGAAGCAACGAATATAGAAATTCTCACATTCTCATTAAAATCATCTAATTCTTGGTTGACTAGAATTGCCTCTATAATATGGTGGTCTAAGCAAACAACAATATCAAATGTAGTTAATAATAATATACCTAATACCAATGAATTAAATAAGGTTTTTGACAATCTAATCCAGTATCTAATTGACATTGATATAATGATTCAATTGCCCAATTGTGTTTTTTGTGATGTGATAGACAATTATGAAGCTAATCTCAAAGAAAAATCCATTTTTAATGATTTGTTTGATAAGTCAGAGATTCCAGACGGCACTTTGTGTGAAATATACAAATTAGCTATTAATGGTAGCAAAGGGATGTGTCTAACTTTTAATTCATAAACATATGGCTTGGAATGATTTAACAGATAGGCAAAAGCAGCTTGATAGATTGATTGATAATTGTGGTGTTCAGATTGATGCTACTAATGGTTGCGTAGAGAAAGTTGCTCGTGAAATTGGGGCAACAAGTAGTGAATTGGGCTTTGTACAGCAACGAATAGAACTGCGACTTCGGACATTTGCATTGTTCGACAAAACAGATGCGTTTGTTTCAAATACAGAGCGGATGCTTGATCAATTTGAAAAGGACGATGAGGAGTGGCGTAAAAGAGGCATGGACTTAGGATTTAATTTATAATGGTTGAGATATGGATAATTTTGTGTTTAAAGTGTATGATATACGAAGCGTGGGAGATGAGATTTCACTCTTTCTAGGTAAACATTATAGCGGAACGGTTAAACAAAACGAGATAATACGTTTTGCTGGCAGAGCGTGAGGTTTTGATAGCTTGATTGAAGGTGTACCAGAAACCTCTATAAGAAGTTTTTATCCTAGGTTTGATAGCGTTGTTATGAATACCCCATATTCTGGAGAACCTTATGATGCCAAGGATAAACATATGTGGATTATTGATGCGGAAAATAATCCTAGTATGGTAGTAGAAGACACCTTTAACATCTCAGGCCGTGGAATTGTTGTCACTGGTGTTATTGCATCGGGGACTATAAAAGTTGGTCATGAAATGGCAATCGTAACACCAGGTGGCTTTGTAAAGTCTGTATTTATAACGGGTATAGTGCAATTCCGAAAATTGTTTGCCATTGCAAATGAAGGTGATAATGTCGGAGTTTTGTTGAGAGGAATTAAAGACAAATCTGAAATCCCAGTTGGCAGTTTATTATGCGGAAAATTGATTATGCCAAAACCTGAAACCTTAATGGTGAATAAGGATACCGCACTAATAGTGAATGATATTTTTGATATCACTGGGCGTGGTTTTGTTGTTACAGGAAAAGTCTTATCTGACCATATGCGTACTGGCGACATTATGCAGTTTGTACAAGGGAATGGTCTAATTCGTAATGTCGTAGTTAGCGGAATTGAAAGGAATAGACAGTTATGCAATGAGGCTAAATATGGTGACATTGTTGGTGTCCTTCTTAAGGGGCTTCGTGATAAAAACGAGATCTCTATCGGTACTCAACTTCGTATAAGAGAGCAGTCTCAGGTTACACAATCAACCTCTTCAGTTACGCATAAAAAGTTGCTTTGTTAATAGGTAATTGTAATTACGGCGGAAAAGCGCAGCTGAGAAACTGTATTAATGATGCAAACGCACTAGGTATAAAGTTAAACTCACTCGGTTTTGAAACTATTATAGTTGAGGATGGAAACAAGGAGGAGATTGATATAGCAATTAACCGGTTTAGCATGAAAGCGCGTAATGCAGATGCTGGTTTTGTATTCTATTCCGGTCATGGTATGCAATACAATGGGGAGAATTACATGATTCCTATTGGAGCAACATTAAGTTCACCGGCAGACATTGACTATAGATGTAATAGAGCCTCGTACGCCTTATCAAAAATGGAAGATGTTGGCTGCAAACTAAAAATCTTGGTTTTGGATGCATGTCGAACAAATCCCTTTACAAAAGGATGGTATAAAGGTGATGTGCAAGAAGGACTTGGAGTTATGGGAGCGCCCTCAGGAACAATCGTGGCATTTGCAACGAGTCCCAATAGCGTGGCCTCCGATGGATATGCAAATGGAAATAGTCCATATACGGTTGCTCTTCTAAAACTACTTGAAGAATCGACTCTGGACATTGTGACTTATTTTAATAAGGTTTCATCATATGTGTATAAGATAACCAATAATCAACAAAATCCTTGGTTCTCTTGTAGTGCATTGACTGGTGATTTCTATTTGGCAAAGAAATAATTACAATTATCAGATAGAATACATTAAGTATAATGCTCTATTAGATATAAATGAAGAACCATGACCCAAGGAGCGATAGACCAGATATTCGACAGAGCCCGTCACGGGGATGTGTTTGCCCAAACGCTTATGGGACAAATACTTTGTGAGGGCAAATATGTACGGCAAGATAGGCGGAACGGTATTGGCTGGCTCAGAAATGCGGCACAGTGCAACTGCTTGTACGCGCGGGAACTCATGAATGAGTATTTGAGTGGCTCTATGAAGGAGCATGCTAACATTCCACAAAACACAAACGCTGCGCAAAGGACTGAAGCCGCCGAAAGTATCCCGGATGTAGATAACCTTGCCGAGCTGAAATCCTTGATAGGTCTTGAGCGTGTCAAACAGGATGTGGATTCGTTGCGTAACCTTATCAAGATTCAGGCGATGCGTAAGCGGCAGGGATTGCCCAATGCTTCGGTGTCGTACCATTGTGTGTTCTCGGGTAATCCCGGAACGGGTAAGACCACTGTCGCGCGCATTGTTGCAGGCGTCTACAAGGAGCTTGGCATCTTGAAAAAGGGGCATCTTGTGGAGGTTGATCGCTCTAAACTTGTTGGAGAATATGTTGGTCAAACCGCACCAAAGACCAATAAAGTGATAGATGAGGCCCTTGATGGCGTTCTATTTATTGACGAGGCTTATTCACTTGTTGGCGAGGGATGCGACTATGGCGCAGAGGCTATCGCGACTCTGCTCAAGCGAATGGAAGATGACCGCGACCGACTGGTCGTCATTCTTGCCGGTTATACTAATGAGATTAAGGAGTTTATTGACTCTAACCCGGGTCTGCAATCTCGCTTCAACCGCTATATTCAGTTTGACGACTACTCTGCGGAGGAGCTGACGGAGATTTTCAAACTCAGCTTGCGCAAGTCGAGATACAAGATCAAGCGCGATGCCTTCGAGGAGTTGCAGAGTGTCATAGAGCGTGCCGTTGCCTCACGCGACAAGAACTTCGGTAATGCGCGATATGTGCGCAATCTGTTTGAGAAAGTCGTTCAGAATCAGGCAAACCGATTGGCAAGAAAGGATTGTGTTGATAACGATGAACTTAGTATAATTACTCGCGAGGATATTAACTTCTAACCTACACGAATATGGACGAGCTAAGCAATCTTTTTGGCGGTGCCGAGCAGTTATGGCAATATATCAGGATTTATGCGGCAAAGGCTGGCCGAGAGGCTACGCGAATGGCGCTTGAATTGTTCTATGTGGTTAAATCGCCGCATACCCCGGCATTGGATAAGTCGCTTATTATTGCAGCACTTGGATACCAGCTTCTTCCGGATGATAAGAAGCTGTTCAGCCGAGAGAAGTATGGCTTGCCGGGACTTCTTGACAATGGCGCGGCACTGGCATTGGCGTATAATCGGGTCAAGACTCGTGTTACTCCCCAGATCGAGGCACAGGTAGAAGCTGTTCTGAATCAGTGGTTCGGAGCAGAACAACAGCAGATTGATACACCTTCATGGCGTCCTCAAAAACCAAGTGACAATAACGGTTTGGGCGGCAACTATTGGGGACCGCAACCCGCGACAATTCCTGCGGCTCCAGAATCCACTATAAGTCCAAATAATCCGCTGGGAGGATTTAGCGATGATGAGGACGTGGTGATAGAATAATCAAGACTGTTTTAGACTGTTCAATAATACATCAATGGGTGAGTTCCTGAAGATGAGTGGACGCTTCCAGAAGTTTGGCTTGACTCCAAATGATGTCGAGGAGGCGATCAGATCCGCATGTGACTTCTTTCATATCCCAATGCCTCGAATGATTCAGGATTTGACCAATGCAAGAAACGGGCAAACAATGTTTGTGAACTTTAATCCAGGAAGTTATGAGGATGATGTTCTAAGTTTCAACATGCGGCAATTGGTGGATATGAAGGTGGATGGCAAGGATGCTTTAAGTCTTGTCATGACTCATGAGTGCGCCCATCGTGTTTTGCAGAATACGCGGTTCCCGGGGATCAATAACGGTATATGGGAGCATGAATTAGCGGCTGACTTCTTAATGGGCAGTAGGGCCGGTCTTTGGAATATGGATGACTCAAAAATTAGAGTTGGATTAATCTTGACAGATGGTAGTCCCACACATCCTGAAGGAGCGTTAAGAGCACTTTTTGTGCGACAGGGTATGTGTAAGGCGATAGAAATGCGAGATAATTCCATTCCATTGAGTATACAGAGTCTGCTTAATGAGTTTATGGCATACCGCCAAGAGAATATAGAGCTGATTCACCATTTTCAAAGAAAGTTTTATGGATTCTAAAATGGATGATATGATTTGTAATGCCAATGTGTGCTCCGCCTTTTTGGAGGGTAAGGCAACCAAAGTAGAGATGCGGACAATTTTAAAAAAAATGATGCGTGATTCTCGATTAATGATGAAACTTAATCTGGCGGCTACGGTCTCAAGGGCAAGCATAAGCATAAATGAGAAAAGATAGTGGTGCTATATTTCCGTATTGCGCTGTTGGATTCTATTCCATCGAAGGAGAATGTTGAGTAATCATTTTTTGACTCTATTATGCTTGTAATCATTAAAAGCCCTTATAGTACAAAGCTCCTTTGCGGAAAAAATGGTAATATTGCGAAAACTTTGTAGACCGATGATTGCGGATTTAAATGTATTACAGTTTGACAGCCATTTCTTTGCGAAACTTATTTGCAGGGAACGGGCTATTGGGGGGTTACGTGATGGTACATTATACATTCTGACAGAAAACAGATGTGAGTGGAATGATGCGGTTCTTAAAGTCCAAGAATCCATCGGGCAAAGTCGGGCAAGAGCATTGTGGCATTTGCCATATTCGATGGAGGCTCTGACAGATTTGTCTTCATTGGAATCTGATGGGAGATTATTAGACTATCTGAAGAACTCTGAGCCTGAATACAATCTGATAATGCCCTTGTACACTCCTGACCGAAATTGCAAGTGTTACTTTATCGGAAGGGTCGACGAAGCTGAACATTTGAACGCTGCATTTGGCTTTTTGACTGTGGACGCTCAAAAGGTTTGTGACGAATGCTCTTTTGCCGCATTTGCGACTTCTGTTGAAACGGCTCCGGATAATGCGAAAGAGTTGTGGATGAAGCTTATTGACTATAATAGTAGCAGTATATTACCAACCGGCGGGCATATATCATTCCGAGGGAAGTACAACACAACTGTCGGAGAATATACTTTTTTGGGTAAAGGCTTCGAGAAGATGATAAGCGTCCCCAGGATTGAATATGCGGATTTGATAAATAGTTTGAATAAGTTCCCCGATACTGTCGAGGCTATATCAAAGAGTACTGATAACAGCTCCTCTGATGTGCAGATGGAATATGTGAGAATATGTCAGGGGCTGAGTGCTGAGGATAAGAACGAGCTGATACTTGAACTTTCCAAGCGTATCAAGGATAAAAGAATCCTGGCGGAAGCCATTGATGCTGTCATTAACAAAGCAAAATCTTCCCGTTTGAAGATTGAACTCATTGGAAAAGCCTCAGGCGGTAAGATCGACGGGCGAAGAATTCATGGCGACTGGTGTACATATTTGGTGGACGAAAAAGGTGACAGACAGTGGCTTGACTTTGAACCTGCCGCCCATGTGATTTATATCATGAACCTTATAAATCGCATCAACAACCAGGACACGCCTTCAGTAGTGGATGTCTGCAAACAGGAGGAGACATTCATTTCCATCTACAATGCAATTTATGATGGCGATGCAAAAGAACAATATAAACGATTGGTCACAGATGAAAGGTACGGTAGTAAACGCCTGACAGAGTGTTATAAGATTATAGCAAACTGTGTCAATATTCAATGTTCTTTCTTTAATGAAAGTCCGTCTCCCTATGTGACCACTTTGGAGAAGCCGTTAACAATAAATCCCCAATCAATAATAATTTCAGATAGATTCAAGGCTCTTGATAGTATAAAGAAGCTGTTTATGGAGAAATAACCGGCAAAAAATAGGTGCCGCGCACCTGTAAGTTCCCACTTTTGACGCTTGCGCTATCTTCGTCTCAAGAATGGCGCAAGTGCTTTTCCTGATATGAGATTTTAAAGTATAAGGATATGGGAACTAAGAACTTAACGGGTGCAATTTCAAGCCTCGTCGAATCTGCGGATGACAATCATTTCACATTGGATGCAGAGCGTGTGATGGCGTTTGTAGAGCAGGTGATCGCTGCTATTACTGATGAGCTCCGCAATCTTGGCAAAACCACTGCCTTGAGTGCCGGACAAATTCTTGCGAAGGCCGAAGGCGTCTATTTGAATGCTGATGGCGAGTTGGACGATGACATCGACTTCTTCTCTGACCGGGAGGCCTTGGAGTCTGTCTATGAAACCGTCCTCGCCTTGATGACGGAAAAGGACTACAGAAGCGATGCGGTCCGAATCGTGGAGAACATCAAGAACGATGAGGCTTTCGCATATCGTTTCCTCTACGGCTCGAGCCTTGGGCCGGGCAAGAGCATTGCCCGCCTTCGCTCCCGCATCATCAACCAGATCCGTATGAGTTATGGTGTGGAGGTCGATCCATTGGATTTCAGCACCATCCTCTATGAGCATCTCTACTCCGAGGGTAGCTGGAAAGTACTCAGTTCCTACGACTACCGCAGTACCTTCTTCCAGTGGTTGGGCACTGTTGCCTCACACTGCATTATGGCCTACCTGGAGGAGAATGGCTATGTCAATATTTCACGTGCCCGCACTCCGGGCAACACTCGTCTGACGCTGAAGAAGATGACGCCTGACTACTGCCGCATCGTCATCGAGGATATGGTGAAGATTGGTCCTATGCGCGATATGCTCCTTGCTGTCTATGTTGACCGTCTCGATCAGGAGGCCGTTCAGAAGCGTTTCGGTATGGATGAGGAGATGTACAGACTCACTCTCCGAGCTTCGGAGAAAGTGTTGAAGACAGCGTTGCTCAACACCGACCATCCTTACTGCGATGTCCTTGTGGATAAGGGCGCTCGCAAGATTATGCTCTCGTCTGACTTCCTGACTATCATCGGTCAGACCAATGCCGCGCTCGGCGACGAGAGCCCTTTGCGAGAGGTGCTGGGCGTAACGCAGGACGATGCGGAGTTCGAGAGCAAGGTTATCGACTTCCTCTACAACTTCACCGACAACCTTGGCTGGAGCGACGAGGACAAGTATGTGTGGCAGAGCCGTTACATCAGGAATATGAAGCCTGATGATGTGGCGGAGAATCTTCCTGAGCGTTCCCGCGCCTGGGTTGACACACGCTTCAGCCGATTGAACCGCCTCTTCAAAGAAGCGGTACGTGAGTGGTGGGCGAATATTAACCGCTGATACCTTACGGCTATGATACTTGCTTTGAACACGAAGTTTGAGGGCTATACTCCGGTGCAGGTACTCGGCAAGAGCGCCTCGTACCGCGAGGTGTACCTTGCAAAGAACAGCTTTGAGCAGGATGTTGTCCTTACGGTTTACGACATGAACATTCTGCCCGAAGGTTTCACAGATGACAGGATTCCTGAGTTTGATATTATACCACAGCTCACTGGCGAGGCTTTCCCGGCATATGTTGAGCGAGGTGACTACAATGGCGATTATGGCTGCTTGCAGTGGATGACAACAAAATACGTTGGGCGCACCACATTGTCCGAGTACATACTCTCGGACCATGTCCGTAACGAACGTGAGATGTTGCGGCAGTTCTACGGCTTGTTGGTCGCCGTAAAGGAACTCTCGTGGCGTATGGGAGGTGGCTGTCACAATAATATATCCACTGATAATATCATCGTTTCGACTGACGCTTCAGGTAATGCCAAATGGCATCTTGTCGGACTTGATTGCGTGTCCGGGATTTGCAGGGGACGGGCGACTTTCGACATTTACACACCGGCGCGCGGCTTCCGGGCCCCGGAGACATTGGTCGGCCACTACAATGCGCGGACCGATATCTTCTCTTTGGGTATTGTGCTGGCGATCATTCTGCAAGGAAAGCATCCCTGGGGAAAGTTCATGGGTACGGCTCTTAATATGTCGGCGGCGGCGATAATCATGATTATGCGCGAGAATGCCCCGATGCTGGCAATGCCCGATGCCCTGAAGAATATAGTCGCCAAGGCGATTGCAACCAAGCCCTCGGAACGCTACAAGTCCATTGAGGATTTCGGTGACGCCATAGCAAAGTATCTCGGGGACGAGGATTTAAGCGGTTTGGAATGCTTTGTCCCTGCGCACTCAAAGCCAGTCGCCACACCGGCTGAGAGTATAACTGAAGAGGAGGAGTCAGTTGACATTATGAGACAGCAAGCCCCGCCGCAGCCTAAATCCAATGTCAGGATTGAACGAGTGAAAGGTAACGGCTTTAAGGATGTCGCCGGTATGGAGCAGCTCAAAAGCAGACTTACCCGCGATTTTGTGGATATCCTACAGAATCGTGAATTGGCTGCACAATTCCGGATAACGCCACCCAATGGCATCTTGCTGTGGGGACCTCCGGGAACAGGCAAGACTTTCATCTCTCGCAAACTTGCCGAGGAGAGCGGAATGCTGTTCAGTCTTATCAAACCGAGTGACTTGGGTAATATCTATATCCACGGTTCTCAGAGCATGATCGCTGATCTCTTCACCCGTGGAGAGGAGTTGGCCGCCAAGAACGGCTGTGGTGTCCTTCTGGTCTTTGACGAGTTCGACAGCCTTGTCCCCAAACGAGGTGTGAACGACGATAACAATCAGGCGAATGAGGTGGCTGAGTTTCTCACAAGGCTTAATGACTGCGCCGAGAAGAATGTCTTTGTCGTGGCGACGACCAACCGTATCGATGCTATAGACCCTGCTGTCATCCGCAAAGGTCGTATTGACGAGGTCATATATGTCGGCCTGCCTGACGAAGATGCCCGCAAGGAGTTGCTGGAGATTGAACTGCGGAAGCGTCCGCACGAGGAGATTGACACATCGCGCGTTGTGGAACTCACCAAAGGCTTTTCTTCGAGCGATATCAGTTTCATTGTCAAGGAGTGTGCCCGTTGCTCGTTTGAGGAGAGCGTCAAGGCAAAGCGGCTTGTGAGGATCAATCAGCTCTCGCTCGAAAAGACCATTGCCGGAACAAGACCTTCAGTGACGGTAAACGAGCTTGTCCAATATGAGCGTACTAAGGAAAGCTTCTCAAAAAGGCACAAGCCTGAAAGACCCCGCATAGGATTTTAAACAGTTCCTAACGAGGAATATGATGGATTTTGCGGTAATGAACACTCTATACGATAAACAGCAAAAACAATTTTATATTATGGGCCGGAAAGAGATTATACTTTACGAGTTGTCGGCTATGGGGTTTGACCCTGTAAGTGTGGGCGAAGTGGGTTATGCGTTCCAGTATGAAGATATGGATTATATCTATATGCCTGATGAGGATGAGCAATTCTTGCGCATGGCCATTCCTAACTTGTTCGAGGTGACCGACGATAATCGTTTGGCGGTACTGGATGCCATCAGCGAGACAGAATCTTTGCTGAAATATGCCAAAGTCTGTATTATAGGCGGTAATGTCGTTTGGGCGATGTATGACCACCACCTTAACTCTACAGACAATCTGACTGGACTCTTGGAACATATTATCAATGTTCTTGGGATAGCCGCGATTGTCTTCGGTAAGAAAATAAACGGTGAGGATGTCAATTTTGGGGCGGCGGATGGTGAAGATAGTTCCGATGACGAACTTGAATCAGAGTTGCTGAAGTTACTTGACGGCATCGATGTGGATGAGGTCGCTGATTAAGAATTATGGATATGAATACTTTCGAACTGGCAAAAGAATTTATCGCCGATCAGCGGTATCGTGTGTTGGACGAGGACTGTTCTGACGGACGCATCGCATTCCGTTTCCAGATGAACACAATCCATTTATGGGCAAATGATAAAGACGAACATTTCTTCTTTATGACGTTGCCAAACTTCACGAATGTCACCAAGGATAATATCGAGCGGGTCAAGGAGAATTGCCATCGGGTCAACTTGGAGGCCAAACTTGTTAAATTATATATCCTTAACGACGTTATTGTGGCCGCGGCGGAAGTCTATTACCTTGCTGAGGATGATTTCAGGTTCCAGATGCTGAACTCCCTGAGACATCTTGTGGCGGCAAAGGCTATGTACGGCAGATTGGAAGAGTAGGAGAGTGAAGCTTCATAAACGCCTTGTCGTCAGATGCGGTTACGCAGTGCCGTCAAATATGGCATAAAAGAATCAGCCCGAAAACTCTAAAGACTTATATATTATGAATGTGGTAATAACCTACAAGGAGATTTCAGATTTCATTGAGAGGAAGTTCAGGATACACCCGCAGCTCACCACTGTCGACGGTAAGACCATTGATGTGAGCTGCAAGCCCGGAACGTTCATGCCGGCCATCAGCGTCAGATTTCATATCGAGGCGATGCGCAAGGATGTATTGTGCTTGTCCTACGAATGTGGCGCACCTGTGGCACTGATGATTGCCGGTGTCGTCGCATACCTTAAGGAGAGGATTCCCAGTGGCATCGAGGTAAACCCGACAGACAAGCGTCTGAATCTTTACTTGCGGCGATTCGGCCAGATAGAGAAAGCGTTGGAGTATGTGGCTTTGTCTGACATCGCGTTCGAGGAGAATTCTGCCATTCTGGAGCTGAGCATGTCCTGACGGGACAGTGGCCGTACCCCAAAATGGCAAATGGTGTGGGAAAACTCAGAAACTGTCTGACGGGAAAGCCGGAAGAAAATTAAAACAGCTTCTTGGTCACCTTTTTGCTTCGGTCACGGCATCCTATCGCTTGACAAACAGCGAGGCGAAGCCGAACATATCGGCGTCGAATTTACCGCCGTCGCCCCACCAATTCTCACCGAACGGAGGAGTGTCGTAGTCGCGGAACTCAACGGCCAGTTTCCCGTCTATGATTGTAAAGACAACCACTGCCTCTCCGAGGGTCTCCTTGTCTTTGCTGAAAGCCCTGTTGGCCGAGGATAGGAGATAATACGTGTTGGTGTGGACGTCATAGCCGTCCTCGGCCATAAACATCGTGCATTCGCTGACGCTGTTCTTCCCGGTTACGACTCCCTCGCTGGAACAGTTCTTAGGCTCGGTCGGAGTCACGGTGGCTTCCCTGAAGAAGTTGGCGAAATCCCCCTTGTCGTTAGGGGTGACGGTGACTACCCCGGAAGCGTCTTTCGTGAATGTCAGGGTGAAGCCCTCGTTCTTGGTCGGAAGAAGCGCCGGATCGTCCTCCATCTCCTCAAACCAGAAATCCAGTTCGTCTTTGGCGAAGACTTTGCTGAAAGTCCACGTGCCGAGGATTGCCTCCGGGACGTTTACCGAATAGAGGGTATACTCCGCGCTTTCGTTCTCTCCCGGAATGAACCGGGCGGCCTTGCCAAGATCCACTGTAATGCTGACCTTGTCCCCGTCCTTGAATCCGTCCTTTAGCGAGAACTTGAAGGCGGCATTCGACTTGCCGGCCTTAAGAACAGCGTAAGGGCCTGAGAAAGAGACATTCTCCCTTGTCTTCATGGTTTCGAAGACCACGAACTTCGCGGCGTCGCCTGTAATCTTGAGAGGAATGGCCACATCATCGCCAAGTGACAGCTTGTCTCCGGATGTGACTCCAGTCACATTGATGGTAGCGACATAGGAACCGAGAACGTCGGCCTTGGTGGTCTGGAATGAATATACCAACGTCTCCTCCGGGTCGGGTGTTATGACGGTGATGAACTTGCTTCCAGGCTCATAACCCGACGGGCATTCTATCCCAAGGGTGAGGGGCTTGCTCTCCGTGAGAGCAATGTTTTTGACGCGGAATGTGCCGGATGTCTCTCCGGCCTTGATGGTGACCTGGTTGCCTGTCAGCTCGAAGTCAGACCCCTCAGCCGCTCCGGCTGCCACGATTCTTACGGAGATGTCGTCGGTCGGCGGCTCGCTGACTATGATGCTCACATCAACGCTGCGCTGCGCATAGACGGTGTAGAGGCTTTTCTCAAACTCGACCGTCGGTTTGTCATCCTTCTGGCAGGACGAGATGGTGACTGCGGCCGCCGCCGCTGCCACAAATGTCAGAATCCTTTCAAACATACTGAATAAAATGTTAAAACCATAATACACTACTGTCCGGACGTGCCGGATGCTTACAAATCGTAAACCTAATCGCCATCCGCCGTATTGATTGCGGATTCGTACTCGGCTTTTATAGCCTTGACTTCCTCTCTTTCGGCTGCCGTAGGAATCTCACCTTTCGGTTTGATATAGCTTTTTGATGCGTCGGAAGTCTTCGGTGGAAGCTCGTTGTAGCTACATCCACAAAGTGTTGCGCCAGCGATGGCGAGCGCTAATATAGCAATTATATTCTTTATTGTTCTCATTTTCCTTAATAAATATAAGCAAGCATCAATACACATAGCCCGGATTCTGCTCCAGATCCGGATTCAGGTCAATGTCGGACTTGGAGATGGGAGATGTGTAAAGGTAGGCTTTCGTGGTGTATTTCAATCCGTTGCTGATCACCCACCATTCCGGACACCCGTTGCGTTTAAGCTCGTACCAGCGGTCTCCCTCCATATAGAGTTCCTTGCGTCTTTCGTCAAGGATCGCCTGAAGTAGGGGAGTGACGGCGTTCCCCTCGCAGTCAACGACTATCCTGTCGCCTTTCCTGACCGGGGGAAGGGATTCCGCGGTCAGGTCGGCAACACCCTCGATTCTGTTCCTTCTCAGTTCGTTAAGCCATTTCAGGGCGGATTCGCTGTCCCCTTTGTGGCAATAGGACTCGGAGAGCATCAGTACGATTTCCGAGAGCCGTACCTTGCATTCGGGAGTCTTCACGTTCATCCTCTTGGAATTGAAGCTTGCGGCGTATCTCACATCTTTTTCCGGATTCTCGCCGAACAGCCTTACCAGCCTGGCGCTCACCGGTCTGGACGCAAGATAGCTTTTCGTGTAACTGAAGTACCAGTCAAGTTCGCTGGAGTTGTTGATGTGAGAGCGGACCAGAACCTCGCCCGAGGCGTCATAAGGAGAGTTGATCATCCCGGCGTATTCGGAGATCGGGGTCAGGGAGATTCCGCTGTTCGCAAGGATGTCCTCGCAGATCGAGATGACATTGTCCCAATTCTCGCACCAGAATTCAAGTTTGGCTTCGTAAGCCTTTATGACCCATTCTGTGAATATGTACTTAGGGTCGGTCGGCCCAAGGTCAAGCGCGGCCTCGAACTGTGCCTTGGCGTAGTCGTAGGTCTGTCCTATGGCGCCACGTCCCGGCCTGTCGTTTATGCCGAACCTTTCAACGATCGGAATCCCCGGCAGTTCACCTGCCTTGGAGTTGTCCCACGGCTGGCAGAACTCGCGGAGCAGGTTGTAATAGACGATTCCCTTCATCGAATATGCCGCCGCAAGCGCGCCTTTGGCGATGTCCGTATCCCTGCCTTTCAGGTTCTCTGTGACGATGTTGCAGTCCCGGACAATCTCCCAGCTCTCCTCGTAGGCTCTCTGGCGGCTGTCTATCTCCTCACCGGCGAAGAATGTAAGGTTGGGGCTTACCCGCAGGTTGGCGTCGAGGTTGTCGGCGCATCCCTCAAGATGCTTGAGCGCATCCATATTCCCGATAACATATTCGTCGCCTCCGCCCTCTATGTCGCGCAGCCTGTTGTGGATGATCGCGGTGAATTCCTCGTCCGTCTCCGGGATGACCTCTCCCTGCGGCTTGACGTTGAGGTAGCCGCCGCATCCGGCGGCTGTCAGTACGAAAGCCACAGCGGCGGCGTGAGGGAGCATATTCCTGAATATTCCTGTGTGTTTCATTGGCTTGTCATTAGAATTCAACGTTGAAGCCTCCGGAGACGCTTCTTGTGGTAGGGTAGGTGGCGCCGGGTATCTCCGGATCCATTCCGTCGTAGCCGGTGAAAGTGAAAAAGTTGTTCATCGAGACGTTGAAGCTCAGGCCTCTGATTCCCAGTTTCTTCACGGCGGCGGACGGTAAGGAGTACGTCAGGATTATCGATTTGATCCGGACGTAGGAATTGTCTTTCAGATAGACTGCGTCGATGATGCTTGAATCCATCGGATTGTAGGACGAGAAGTTATAGACCGCGTTGTAGTAGTCGTAAATCCTGGGGTATCTGACGCCGGTTGTGCGCGCCGGAGTCCATCTGTCCGTCCTGTCCTTCTCCACGTTGAGATGGTTGCCGTAAAGGTCGCTGAACTGGGACTGTACTGTCTCGGTGCTGACCCCGCTGTGGGATGTGCTGCTGTAGCTGGCCGGGTAACGCATCTTTTCGAAGGTCTTGGAGCCGAGCGAGAACATCCCGCTGACACTTACCTTGACCTGCCTCCACGAGACGTTGAGGTTGAATCCCCCTGTGTAAGGGGCGATCGTGGTTCCGAGGTAGTAGCGGTAGTTGTCCGGCTTGTTGAGGTCGGTGGCGGCGGATATCCGCGCGTCCGGCCTCAGGTCGAACTGGTAGAGTCCTGTGTCGCTTGCTATTCCGGAATATTTCCCGCTGAAGATCGCCCCTGTCGGGTAGCCTTCCACGTAACGATCCTTGGAAGTGACTCCGCTCTGCGAGACCGGTGTGTATTTCAGTACCTTGTTGTAGTTGTACGCGAAGTTCACGGCCGCGCCGACCGTCCAGTCCTTTTTCTTGAGAATCTTGCCGTTCAGCGTGACTTCCACTCCGTTGTTCATAATGTCGGCCGCGTTGAAATAGACGTAGGTGAAGCCTGTCGTGCTTTGGACAGGGGATGAAGTGACCACATCCGTGCTGAGACGGTAGTAATATTCGGCGTTTACCGTCAGCCTGTCCTTCCACAGTCCGAAGTCAAGCCCGACCTTCGCGTCGCGGGTCTTTTCCCAGCCGAGGTCGGGGTTTGGCGCGGAAGGGATCGAGCCGAGATTGAAGGTGTCGTCTCCGAAGTAGCGGTACTGCTGCTGGAGGTACTGCATCACGAGCAGGTGCGAGGTGCTTGTGTTGACGTCGCCCGTGAATCCGTAGGCCGCGCGGAGGGTGGCGTGTGAGACGGCGGGCAGAGAGTTCTTCATCCATTCCTCCTCTCCGATGTGCCACGCCGCCCCCGCGCTCCAGGTGGGGTTGAACTGCCTGTTGCTTCCGAAGTTTGAGCTGCCGTCCGTTCTGAATGAGGCGTTAAGCACGATGGTCTTGCCGAGGTAGTAGTCGGCCGAGGCGTAGAACGAAGCGTAGCGTGTCTTGCTGAAATATTCCCCGTTGAGTTTCTCTACCTCCCTGACCCATTCGTCCTGCGGCCCGCTTATCGACGGCAGGGAAGTGGTGCCGGTCTTAGGGTCATAGTTGTAGCGCTTGGTGAATATCGTGTTGGCGTCAGACCCTCTTAACTCAGCTCCCCCCAGCACATTGACCGTGTGGATCTCACCGAAGGTCTTGTTGAATGCGAAATGCCCGCGGACGACGTAGCTGTTCCTGTCCGTCCTGTTCTGAGAGATGTTGCCGTAGAGGTTTGTCTGCGAGCGGTCATCGCTTCCCAGCCTGTCCCTGAATGCGGTGTAGGTGTATTTGTCGATTACCTTGTCGGTGGCGTTGTCGGCGAACGAGTACGACATCAGCCCGACGAAGTGCAGCGGCTCCGCTATCTTCACGTCAGCCTGCGCCCTGAATGTCCCGTTGGTGTTCTCGGTGGAGCTGTGGTTGCTGTCAAGCTCGCGGACGATGTTGAATCCGTTCTTCGGCATCACCTGCTCGACCCCGCGCCCGTTGTAGTAGCCGAGGGTGAACCAGGTGTTGTCGGCCGCGTAGGAGCCGTCGTCATTGTACGCCTTCTCGTAAGGATTTGAGAAGTAGGCATAGTAGAAAGGATCCACGCTGGAGTACGGCATCCTGGATTCCTGTCTCGCCGCCTCCATACCGATGTCGATTCTGATCCGCTCCACCGGCTTAAGTGTCATTTTCGAGCTGATGCTGTACCTCCTGTAGCTGTTGTGGACCAGCATACCGTCCTCGTCGTTGACTCCGAGCGCGATGTAGTACGTGTTCTTTTCCGAGCCTCCGCTGAGCGAAAGGTGATGCCCTTGCGAGAAAGCGTTCCTGAACATAAGGTCGTACCAGTCTGTGTCGTTGTTCCTGAGCGAGGCTATGTACTCGTCCTGCGCCGAGGTGTCACCCTTGTAGCGGGCGAAGTCTCCGAGTCCGGCTCTGATCTGCCCGACTATCCCGACAACCGGATATACGACTGTGTTGTCCGTGAGGGATTCCTTGTACCTGGCCGCCGAAAACTCGTTCCACAGTTCGTCTTCCCAAGCGAGCTTCTCGGCTGAGTTCATCAGGTTCAGGGTTCTCTGAGGCTTGATTGACATCGTGAACGTGTTGTTGTAGCTGACCCTCATCCTGCCCGCCTCGCCTTTCTTCGTTGTGACGACTATGACTCCGTTCGCGGCTCTTGAGCCATAGATGGCAGCCGCGGCCGCATCCTTAAGGATGGTAATGCTCTCGATGTCATTGGGATTGATGTTGCCGACACCGTTGACGAATATGTTGTCGAAGCCCCCCGTGGCAAGTTGTTCGGAACTGAGGCTTGGGGAGTCGCTCTGCATCGGCACTCCGTCCACTACCCACAGCGGCTGGCTTGCTCCCGAAAGGTTGTTCGCCCCTCTTATCCGGATTCTGGACTGCGTTCCGGGCTGGCCTGACGTGGCGGACACGGCGACTCCGGCCACCTCTCCCTGCATCAGGGCGTCAACCGAGGAGACGGCCTTTGCCTCGAACTTGTCGGAACCGATCACGGCCACGGAGCCTGTTATTCTTTTGACCGATGTCTGTGCATATCCCGTGACCACAACCTGATCCAGCTGCGTGGTTTCCCATTCCATCACGATTGTGACATTCTCTGTCTTTCCGGGGACTATCTTATAGACAACGTCTTTCATTCCGACCGAGGAGAACAGCACGGTCTCCGTCCCTGCCGGAAGCGAGAATATGAACCTTCCGTCCAGATCCGTCGTCGTTCCGGAAGATGTCTTCTGCATCGACACGACCCCCGCCCCGATCACCGGCGCTCCGTCCGTGTCCGTAACCTTGCCGGAGAGCGTTACCCCTTGCGCCGAGGCGGTGATCCGCGCCATGATGAATATGACCGCACAGGCTATTTTTCTAGCGGACAACTTTCTGAATATTATTGACATACAATTCAAACCTCTTACATTTTCGTTTCTGGTGGCTTCTCCCGGAAGCTGTTTTGAAATATATTCACTCTCGTTCTTTATGGGCCTTTCCGGCCAATTTCTTCTGCTTCATAGGTTGCATAGCTACTGCTATCCTCCCTCTTCAGCAATTGAAATTGTCCCGAAGCTGAAGCGCGAAACGCGAATGTACAAATTGTAACTGAATTATCGTCGTATAAAACCGATAAAGTTGTGTGTCAGGTCATTTCTGATGTTCGAATTGAAAGATGCTCTGACTTCTGTTCTTTATAGCGGCTACGGTTTTTTATATTGGCTGCGGTTCTTTATGTTTGCTACTGTCCTTTGTATTTGCTACGG
>CAYMOB010000041.1:0-18236 GCA_964391955.1 uncultured Muribaculaceae bacterium
TAAAATATTTCAGGTATAACATCATAGCCGCGGCCATATCGCTCGCCCTTCTCTTTTTCCTGAAAGGAACGACAGCTATGCTCGCATTGATAGGGCTTCTCGGATTCCTGTGTTCAAGCGTATTCTCGATCATATATTCATCGGCGTTGAAAGAGCGCCCGGAAAAAGCGAACGAAATCTCGGGGCTGATGATCACCGGAGTCTCCGGAGGAGCGGCCATACCTCCTTGTATGGGCATTCTTGCTGACATTACCGGAAGCCAGTCCGGCTCTCTGGCCGTCATCGGGCTGTGCCTCCTCTACCTTGTCTGGTGTTCACTGTATCTTCGTGCCGAAAAGGCATAGGCTCTCGGAATCACTTCATAAAAGCCTTGACCATCATTATCGGCTTTCCCGAATTGTTGATTATGCGATATGAGCCTGCTGCCGCTGACACGACCATAGATTCGGCATAGGTAAGCCTGAATGTCATCCCGCCTTCAGTGACAACAGTTGCGGAAGAACCCTCCACAAGATTAAGCGCATGGAACTTACCTTCCGTCCTTACATCCACCTCAGTCTCAACGACGTAGCGATGCACATCATAGGAATGACTCTTATGCGTAGGAATATGCCACAGCTCCCAGCCTTCCCCTTTCTCCATCAAATAAGGATGGGAGACGAACTCCTCGGCGATGCGTCTTCCCTTGCGGTCAAAGTACAGGTTATCCAGAGCTCTTTGTATGTTCAGAGGACGAGGCCGGCCGTCAAGGTCGAGCGACATCCAGTCGTACATCTTGAACGTGAATATGTAAGGAGTCGTACTGATCTCCAGGACCAGATTGTTCCTGCCCGAACTGTGAAGAGTGCCGGGAGGTATGAGATACAGGCCGTGCCTTACCGACGGTTCGGAGTTGACATATTTCCTCACGTCAAGCGGAGTCCCGTTCCTGTGGCTTTCCTCAAGGGCATCCTTGAACTCTTCAGGAACGACATCATCCTTGAACCCGAGGAAGACCTCCGCACCCGGCTTGTTGTCAAGAATATAATACGTCTCCTCCTGAGTCAGGACCTCACCGAAATTCTTTTGTATGTACTCCTTGCGTGGATGACACTGAACAGAAAGATTCCCGCCGTCGAAATTGTCAAGATAATCGAGCCGGACAGGGAACTCATCACCATACTCAGCATAACAGTCACTGCCTACCACGTCTTCTCCCGCCTCATACATAATGGTGTCGAAAGACAACTCGAGCATTTTGTCTCCGCCGGCGAATATAATGCCGTTCTCGGGAACGATAAGCTCGAATGACCATGCATAGTTAGGGACATCGCGCGGAAGCTCATTTATGAATTCCTTAATCCGTTGTCCTCCCCAGGAGCCAGGCTCAAACCAAGGACGGACTCTGAATCCATTCCTTGCAAGCCTGTCCAGACCGGCACGGACAACATCACCCTCAGCCCAAGTGATTTCAGCAAGCCTCTGCGCGTCAACGAAAACATCGACCTGCGGAAGCAACGACTTCTTATGCCTGTTCAGAACGACCCAGTCGATAAAGTAAAAACGTTTGTACATCCTCTTCGGAGTGTCCGGACCGGAGGCTCCAAGATTCCTGACGCTCCCGGCCCTGGATCTGAACTGGATCTCGTTCTTCGGAATATCAAGATAAACCAGAGTCCCGCTCCATCCGGCAAGGGAAGCGCCGGAACCATAGATGACATTAAGATCCACCGTCCTGTCAGGCCTTATCGCAGCCAGCCGGTCTTCATCGAAAAAGTCCGGCAAAGACAAGTCCGTCCGGAATCCGAATATCGGGTCATCACCTCCAAAATACGGCTCTATCAGCCTGTCAACCTCCTGCGGAGATTTCAGAGCGGCTTCCACATTCCAGAAAAGAGTCTTGACACCGGCGGCGGCAAGAGCATCGGCCAGGTGTGAGATGAAGCCGTCAAAACTCACACCGACATATCCATCGACAACCACGGTCCCGCTGCCGGAAAGACGGCGCGCCAGCTCATCGAAGCCAGACGAAACAGCCCCTTCTCCAAGATTATGAACCGGATAGATATCATATTCTTCCACACCGGGAGACACCTTGTCCACGGGAATAACATACTGTGTTGTCTTTCTAATCTCTGACATATTGATAGTTTTATTGGAATAATGATGCGGCGCCCAACATAGCCGCGTTGTCTATTAAAGAGGACACCCTGACCTCTGCGGTCATTCCTCCTCCCGACACAACGCTCTCGAGCGCAGGATAAAACAACGGAAAAGATTGGGAAATGTTGCCGCCGAGAACCACTGAAGAACATCCGAAACGCTCCGCCAAAGGAATCAGGAAAGTTCCGAGGCGCAAACCGTATTCTTCAAACACCTGCCTTGCGGCCCTGTCATCAGCGCACCTGTCCGCCACATCCTTCGCTCCGGACAACGCCTCTCCGGCCAGTTCCGAATACCGGCGCACTATCCAGCGAGTGGAGAAAGCGTCATCAGCGGTTCCATCCTCGAAAGGCAGACAGTAAACCCAACCGTTCGACGGCACATCGGGCGAATCCGTAACAAGCTTTCCACCAGCGACAAACCCAGAGCCGACTCCTGTTCCAAGGGTAATGGCCAACAGTCTGTCGTCTCCTTTCGCCACGCCATACAAGGCCTCGCCGAGAGCAAAAGCCGACGCATCGTTGACAAAACGAAGTTCCATATTCCATGACGGAAGCATCCGAGAGACGGACTTCCCCACATCCAGACCGTAGACGGACTCATATTTGCCGACTCCGCTTATCTTGGAGATTCCTTTTTCATAATCAAACGGCCCCGGGAAAGCGAAGCCAACACCTTTGACTTCGCCGCCAAACGAATCAATCGAGGAACGGACATTGGACACCCAGGCCGAAACTATCTCATACGCTCCGGCACGGCTGTCAACCGGAGTTGTCACGGGGACAGTGCACAAAGCTCCGGAGGCAACTTCAACAACAGCCGAGCTCAGATGAGAGCCGCCCACATCGACTCCAACCACATAGCTGTCTTTCACAGCTGGCATCTTCATATTCAAATCTCAAATTATATGTATGAACATATCTAACGAGGCAAAGATAAGAGAATAATTTCAATAATACAATTGTTTAAGAAAAACATAATTAAAAGACAGCTTTGGACCAACTAAAAGCGAAATTTCAGGCTATCCGAGCCATTGATGCGACAACCGCCATATTGTATAAACATATACTCGCACTCTCGTCTACGACACAATGCCGGAGCCTTGACTTTCAAAAGAAACGCACAAAAGAATCACTATCGCCCCTCGTAAAGAGTCTGTTCTCTCAGGATTTTTCATTATGTTTGTGAATATGTTACGAAAGATGTTCATTCTCACGGCACTGCTGATGGCGGCGGCGCCGGCTGCGGGCCAGGAGGCAAGGTCCGCCGGTCTCGCCGAAACCCAGCGGAAGGACTCCGAGTTTGTAAGCGATTACCTCACTCCGACACGGATAATCCTTTCTAAGGGGAACGTGACCGGAGCCGAGAAACTGTTGAAGCCGTATCGCGGACAGGTTTCCACGAACGAACCGGAGGTCTGCATATTCAGAAACAGCAAGAGCGGAGGAAGTTCGATTCTGCTGGATTTCGGAAAAGAAATCCAGGGAGGCATACAGATTGTCAGGGCGATGTCCGGAGACAAGGCCGCGGCTCGGTTCCGCGTCTGCTTCGGCGAATCTGTGAGCGAAGCGGTGAGCTGCGTTGGCGAGAGCGGCTCCACAGCCACCAACGAACACTCAGTCAGAGACTTCGAGATTTCCGTCCCTTGGCTGGGGGCAGTCGAGTACGGCAACACCGGATTCCGTTTTGTCCGGCTTGACCTGCTTGGCGATGACGCAAAAGCATCTCTCGTGACCGTAAGAGCCATCTCCCGCTACCGCGACATCCCCTACGTCGGACAGTTCAAATGCAGCGACGAAAGGCTGAACCGGATCTGGTACACAGGCGCATACACGGTACATCTGAATATGCAGGACTACCTCTGGGACGGAATCAAACGCGACAGGCTGGTCTGGATCGGAGATATGCATCCGGAGGTTATGGCCGTGAACGCCGTCTTCGGCGACCACAATGTCGTCCGCAAGAGCCTTGACTTCGTGCGTGAAAGCACTCCGGCGACATCCTGGATGAATGGAATATGCTCATATTCACTATGGTGGATAATAATCCAGCATCACCTCCACGAGTACTACGGAGACCTTTCATACCTCAAGGAGCAGCACTCATATCTGACAGAACTGCTGCACACGGTAATGTCCAACTTCGACGGCTCAAAAGAGAACTTCAGAAACGGCAGATTCATAGACTGGCCCACTTCCGAGAAACCGGAAGCCATCCACGCCGGACTACAGGCTCTTTCCGTAAGGGCAATGGAAGCCGGGGCGCAAATGGCTTGCTGGCTCAATGACAAGGAATTAGAGGAGGAGTGTTCAGCCGCGGCCGCCAGACTGAGGGAGTACTGGCCGCCGGTCACATCAAGCAAACAGGCCGCAGCCTTGCTTTACCTTGAGGATATGGCAGACAAGGAGCAGGCGCGCAAGGTCATCCTGTCAGGCGGAGCGAACGGATTCTCCTCGTTTATGGGCTACTACATGCTCGAGGCTCTGGCAAAAAGCGGCGATTATGCCGAGGCCATGAAGATTATTTCCGACTATTGGGGAGCGATGCTCGATCTCGGAGCTACGACATTCTGGGAAGACTTCGACTACTCAAAGGCGGAGGAGGCCGGAAGAATCGACGAGATTGTGCCGGAAGGCAAATACGACATCCACGCCGACGGAGGCGCCTATTGCTACACGGGACTCCGCCACAGTTTCTGCCACGGATGGGCATCAGGGCCGACTGTCTGGCTAAGTTCCCACGTGCTCGGAATCGAGCCTGCCGAACCGGGATTCAGGAAAGTTAGAATAAACCCGCATCTCGGCTCTCTTGAATGGGCAGAGGGTTCCTACCCGACACCTTACGGCCCGATCACAGTGTCGCACCGCCGCGCCTCGGACGGCACAGTCAAATCAGACATACGCTTGCCGAAAGGCGTCAGGCTCGTGAAATAGACATGAATAAATACGAAAAAAGACCGGCGGAATCCGTCGGTCTTAAACTCGTGCGGTAGGTGAGAGTCGAACTCACACGGGCTTGCGCCCACTACCCCCTCAAAGTAGCGTGTATACCATTTCACCACTACCGCAAGTATGTCTCCCATCGTTTGGGATTGCAAAAATAGGGAATATTCCTGAAAAACCAAAATTTTTCGATAATAAATTAATATTTTACTATCTTTGCACGTCTTCACGAGTTGGAGACAACAGGTTTATTTTTTTTCAACACATTAAAACAGATTCACAATGGCTGTTAAAATCAGACTTCAGCGCCACGGTAAGAAGAATTTCGCATTCTTCCACATTGTTGTGGCTGATTCACGCGCGCCGCGCGACGGACGTTTCATCGAGCAACTCGGCTCCTACAATCCAAACACCAACCCTGCCACCATCATCCTTGATGGCGAGAAGGCTCTCAAATGGCTCAATGTCGGCGCACAGCCTACACTCGTAGCCCGCAGGATCCTCTCTTACGAGGGAGTTCTCCTGAGAAAGCACCTTGAGGGTGGTATCGCCAAGGGAGCGCTCACACAGGAGCAGGCCGACCAGAAATGGAATGCCTGGAAGGCTCAGAGGGACGCGAAGATCGCCGCCAAGAAGGAGGGTCTTGTAAAGGATGCCGCCGACAAGGCAAAGGTTGCTCTCGAGGCTGAGAAGAAGGTTAACGCAGAAAGGGCAGAGGCTCTCGCCAAGAAGGCGGAGGAGCTTGCCGAGGCTCAGCGCAAGGCCGCCGAAGAGGCTGCCGCCGCTAAAGCCGCAGAGGAAGCCGCCGCTGCCGCAGAGGCCGCTCCAGAAGCTCCAGCCGAGGCCTGATCCGATGACCAGGGCAAAAACAGAGTTTCTGCGTGTTGCCCGGGTACTGAAGTCCAACGGTACCGACGGCGAAATCCTCATCGGATTCCGCGAGATCTGTCCCGAGGACTTGAACCAGAAGGAACCGGTGTTCATCACATTCGATGGACTTCCGGTTCCGTTTTTTGTAGAATCATTCTCAAAGAAGGGCAATAACAGAGCCCTCGTCCACATCACAGGAGTCCGAAACCTTCGGGACGCTGAAGAGATTGTGGGCAAAGATATATTCGCCAGACCGGAGGCGATCTTTGAATACGAAAGTGACGATGACGGCCTTTCCGTGGATGACCTTATAGGATGGACGCTTCTGGACGCAAATAATGAAGAGGTAGGCGAAATCACCGGCTATGAAGACATTCCGGGGAACACCTGTCTCTACGTGGAAACGAAGGACGGACAGGCGATGATTCCTCTTCACGAAGACCTCATCCTGTCCGTCGACGAAGATTCCAAATCCATTTCTGTGTCGGTTCCGGAAGGGCTGCTCTGAGCCACCCGTTCCACTTCACAAAAAGAGACTGTCCCGAAAATCCTGCGCGAGCGACTTCGGGGGAACAATCTCTAACAGCTTCTTAGTACTCTACCGAGATGCTGGCGACGAGAAAGTCCAGGCAGAACGACTCCGGCAATGTGCCGCTTGCGGAAGAAACCGCAAACTTCACGGCATCAACATCGCATTTCTGAGCGTTTTTCATTTCCCAGACAGTCCAATCCTTGACAATCTTTTTCTCGGCTCCGCTATAGTCAACCAGATAGAACTCCTCGGTGCAGACAGGGAGAGAGCCCTTGTAGAATGTCGCCGTCACCTTGAGATAATCACCGTCCGGAATCAACCCTTGGTCAGCCAAGGTTTCCACATACTTTGTGTTGTTGATGTAGAAGCCTAACACGTTGCACGACGATTTCGCGAAATACTCGGAGTACTTGAACTCAATGTCGTAATCCTTCAGAGGGGACGAAGTATAGACCGCATAGGCTTTGTTGGCCAGCACGCTTGACGTGGTGTCAGTAAATCCGGCAAACCGGCCGGCCGAGGCAAACATCTGCAGTTCGGCAGGCTCTGAAGCGCCTCCCTTCTTCAACGACACCTTCCACCCCCCGTTGAAACTGTTGTTTACATCTTCGCAGGAAGTGCACAATGCGGAATAACTGTCAAGCATCACATACTTGTTATAATACAGGCTGTCAATAACAGGGTAAGCCTGTGGATTCTCCGCCACATAGCCGAAAGTCGCGGACAATGTGTAACTTGCTGTGGAAGGCTGGGTCTTACAAGAGACTGCCGCAGCACAGATTGCCGCGAGGGCAAGAAGCTTAATTGAGTTTTTCATATAAATAACACTAAATTATTAAAACAGCCAAAGTTACAACATAATTTCAACAGTGCCAACAAAATCGGCCGGGCCGGTAAGCCAAATGTCGCGGACCGCCAAGCCGGACCCGGTGCCTTCGGGGACAAAATCAACCGAAAGCGATGCTATCGCCGCCCTGACCGCACAGAAGATCCTGCCATCCGCACATTTTCGTCCGGCCAGACCTTGTGAATATGCGGCGACAGCCGAGGCGACGATTCCGGTACCGCAGGCAAGGGTCTCATCCTCGACACCTTTTTCGAATGTACGGATGCTAAGTATGACACCGTCATACTCCGACACCGGCTCGACGAAATTCACATTGGTCCCGACCGGAGCGAAACGGCTGTCGTTCCGAAGAGCGCGGCCCTCATCAATGACCGGATACTCTCCAAGGCCGCTGACAAATTTGACAAGATGACGGGCGCCGGTGTCGAGAAAACAGGCGTTGTCCTCCGGAAAGCACTCAATTCCAGACACATCCCTCATTTTCAGACGTACGGTTCTCCCCGTATGCTCCGACGGGAGAATCTCCGCCTGATGGAGACCGTCAGGAGCCTCGAAAGAGACAGGATCCCCGCTGTTGACTATTCCGAGATCGGCGGCAAAGGCCACAATACAACGTCCTCCGTTGCCGCACATCATACCGCCGCTGCCATCCGGATTGTAGAAAACCATCCTGAAGGCTGACGAATCACTCTTTTCAAGAAGCATCACCCCGTCGGCTCCAAAGCCGGTATGGCGAGCGCACAGATGACAAATCCGCTCCGGCGTCAAAGTCACGCCACCGGAACGGTTGTCCGCCAGAAGAAAATCATTGCCGGCTCCGTGGTATTTATAGAATTTGTACATACGGATTCTTACCGGAGCAAGGTTTCCAGTTCGACGGAGGCGTCTGTCCTGCCGTCACGGTATTTGACTATGACCGGTGTGTAAAGATGAATCCCGGCATCCTTGCCGAAACCGGAAGCCATCGGACGGCTGCCCGCGACCACGACCGCACCCGGAGGCACGACAGTCTGCCCGGAAGCGCTGCGAGGAACATACTCTCCGACCGTGGAGTCATAGACAGCCGTCCCTTTTGTCAGAATCACTCCGGAAGCCAGCACGGCTCCTTCTCCTACAATCGTACCCTCGTATATTCCACAATTGCCTCCGATGAAGGCATTGTCCTCGACAATCACCGGCAAGGCTCCGGCAGGCTCCAGCACACCGCCGATCTGAGCCGCCGCGGAGATGTGTACATTCTTCCCCACCTGAGCGCATGAACCGACAAGCGCATGGGAGTCAATCATCGTGCCCTCATCCACATACGCCCCGATGTTGACATAGGACGGCGGCATCATAATGACAGAAGGTGCGAGATAGGAGCCGCATCGCACACTGCTCCCGCCCGGAACGATACGTACCCTGTCCTCCGGCGAGAACCTGTGGAGCGGAAGTGTGTCCTTGTCAAAAAATGAATATCCCCCTTCACTCAAATCCATGAGCTTTCCGGTACGGAACCCCTCCAGAATCGTCTCCTTGACCCATGCGTTGACCCTCCATACTCCGCCGACTCTCTCGGCCACACGGACTTCGCCGGATTCAAGCCGGCGGCAAAGCGTCTGAAAGTCCATCATATTCCAAGCCCCTCCATAGCTTTTCTCATAGCCTCGAAAGTAGAAGGGACAGCCTCCGTGAGAGGCAGACGCATCCCGGCGGAGCAAAGGCCGAGGATGTCAAGACCGGCCTTCACAGGAATCGGATTGCTTTCCACAAAACAAGCGCGGAACAAAGGGTCAAGACGGTCGTTGATCCTTGCCGCCGTCTCCAAATCCCCGTCGGCCAAGGCTCCGACCAGTCTCACCATCAATCCGGGAGCGATGTTGGAAGCCACGCTGATCACTCCGTCTCCGCCACGCTCCATAATCTGCGATGTCTGGTCATCGTTGCCGCTCAGCACACTGAAACCTTCCGGTTTGCCGGCGAGTATCCTGTCAATCTGCTCCAGATTGCCGGACGCCTCCTTGACGGCGATCACATTCGGAATCTCAGCCAGGCGAAGCGCTGTCTCCGCAGACATATTCACACCTGTCCTGCCAGGCACATTGTAGGCCACGATGCCTTTGCCGGTTGCGGCGGCGACAGTCCTGAAATATTCAACGATTCCCTCCTGGGTCGGTTTGTTGTAGTAAGGCACGACAATCAGGAAGGCATCCGGCCCGCAAGCCTCCAGAAGGCGGATGTTGCGTATCGTGGCCGCGGGAGAGTTCGTCCCCGCACCGGCGACCACCGGCCTGTCCGGGCAAAGTTCCCTTGTCATCCGGAGAAGCGAGAGCTTCTCATCATCGTCCAGACACGGAGTCTCAGCCGTGGTCCCAAGCGGGACCAAAAAATGCACACCGGCCTCCACCTGCCTTATCACCAGCGCCTTGTATGCATCATAATCAACCTTTCCGTCCTTGAACGGAGTCACAAGCGCCGTTCCGCAGCCCTGTAGTCTCATATTCCTTCCTCCTTAAAAAACAGTTCCTTGAATTCATGGACACCTTGCAGGTTTTCGGTCATAAGCGCCGCCACGACAGCTCCTTCGGCAAAACCCTTTCTGGAAAAAGCCTCGTGTTCTACGGTGATTCTGTCATTCTCACCCTCGAAACCGACCGTATGGATTCCGGGCACCTCACCGACCCTGACTGAAGCGACATCAGGGCTTGCGTCCATATTATCCGCAACCACGGCAGCCAACGACTTCGCGGTCCCGCTCGGAGCATCCAGTTTATGGACATGATGCTTCTCGACAATGTAAGTCGAATAGCCGCCGGCCTTGCCCAAGTATTTGGCTATCAAACCGACAGCAGCCGAAAGCACATTCACTCCCACTGAGTAGTTGGACGAGTGGACCATCGGGGTCCCATGCCTGTTGAAACAATCCGTCACCTCGTCCTTGATGTCGCTCCAGCCGGTCGTGCCGATCACCGCGGCCTTGAAATTCTCCGCGATGAACCTGTAATTGGTTCGGAAAGCCTCAGGTGTCGTGAAATCAATGCATACGCATTCCTTGGCAAGGGTCATGTCAAACGACGAGATGTCCTCGCTGCATCCGGCACACTCGATTCCACGGTCTTCCAGAACCTGCTCCACGTTATGTCCCATACGGCCATAGCCGCTTATAACCACTTTCATATCAATTAATTGAAGATAAAGCTATGTAATCCCTCAAGCGTCACCCCGAGCCTGTCTGAGTCAATGACAAAGCTCTCACTCATCATATTGGCCCCCACATCGGCGAGATATACCCTGCCGGCAAGTCCTATGACCTTGTCACCAAGCCCATCCAGGCCATAGATGTTACTGCCGACCACGGAAATGAAAGCCTTGTCCCTGAAAACAGTCACATCGGCCCATTTCCTGATTTCCTCCACTGCCTCGACAAAGCCGGCAGACTCCTCTGGTACAACCAGGGCGACCTCTGACTCAGAGGCTTTCGTCAGAACGACAGGTACTCTCCTCGGATAGAATGACGAAAAGACCTTTCCAAGCATCCTCGTAACCCCTTCAATCTTTGATGAGGCTATCTTCACAAACAGAATCTCGTCCCTCACCGCAATGGACTTCGGCCCGTCTGGAGCCTTGTCACCTCTGACAACCCGTGTCCCTTCGCAGTCAGGATTCGTCGAATTCAGGACAAGCACCGGAATATTCCTTTTCCTCGCCGGCTCTATGGTGAGCGGATGAAGCACTCTGGCGCCCATCGCTGCCATCTCCGCAGCCTCCTCATAGGAAATCGCATCAATTTTCCTGGTGTCGGAGACAATCCTCGGATCGGCGGTCCTGACTCCGTCGACATCCGTCCAGATCTCTATTCTCTGCGCACCGAGAGCCATCCCTAAAATCGCGGCCGAGTAGTCGGAACCCTCAAAACCAAGGACTGACGGAGCGCCGGACTCGGTGGAAGCTATGAAACCCTGGGTCAGGACAATGTCCACACCTTTGGACTCGGCTCCCACAATTCTCTTGACATTCGCCTCGGTGACATCCAAATCAGGTCTGGCGTTCAGGTAGTTGTCGTCGGTGACGACCATTCTTCTGGCGTCAATCCACTGGCAGGATATCCCGTTGGCGTTGAAAGCATAGCCTATGATGGTCGATGAAAGCAGCTCTCCCGTTGAGATGACCCTCGCCTTGCTGCGTGGGGACAGCTCGCCGATCAGGCACACGCCTCCGACAAATGTCTCAAGACCCTTTATCAGGTTCTCAACTCCCTCCAGCGCATTCTCAAGCAGCTTTGGACTGCCCTGAAGAAGCTGTCTGGCCATCTCGAAATGCCTCTGACGAAGCTGGGACAGCAGCCCGCGCACGTTATCCTCATGCTGTGCCTCCGCCTCGGCGGCAATGGAGCAAAGCAACTTGGTCACTTTTGACAACGCCGAGACCACTACCAGCGGTTTGTCCCGCAAACGGCCTCTGACAATGGAAATCACCCTTCCTACAGCGTCTGCGTCCTGAACGGACGTACCGCCGAATTTCATCACGATCATCGTTTGTTATCTGTTAAGTCCATTAATAGTTTCAAATATTCTCACATACTGATCCACAGCCTTTTCCAGCTGAGAAAGCAGTACATACTCATTGTCTGTGTGGGCGGTGAGTATCGAGCCGGGACCGCAGATGGCCTTCATCGGAAAGCCGGTCAGCCTCGGAGCGTCGCTGCCGAATGACACAGCCTTCGCTTCTATTCCCCTGACACTATGGAAATACTCCAGCGGGGAATCCCCTCCGTAAGCGGTGACGGAGATGTCGCGAGGCGATATCCCGGAAAGGGCACCGTCTATCAGGCCGTCCGTGGCGAACGTCGTCCGGAAATAAAGCCTGAACCTGACCTCCGGGCTTAGGATGTTCTGCGGGTTGCCGCTCTCCAGCCGGCCGATGTTCCAGGTTGTCTCCCCAAGGATGGGATCTTCAGGGAATCCGGCCGCTTTCAACGCGTTACAAAATTCCACGAATCTATCCACCGCACTTATCCCTTGATGCGGGTAACCGGAATGGCACGCTTTTCCGGGAATGGAGATTCCGAAAGCCCTGGTCCCCTTGCTTGCGGTCACAAGGCAATTGTCGGTCGGCTCCCCTACCAGTACGAATTTCCCTCCCGGACGGGTCTGTGAATATGCCTTCGCCCCGAACGAGCCGGTCTCTTCACCGGAAAGCAGCAGCATCCCGAAATCGCGGTGTCCCTTCTCATAAAGCCTTTCGCAGGCTGAGTGCATCGCGGCTATCTGCCCTTTGGCGTCACAGCTGCCTCTTCCTCTCACTATGGTGTCATCGCACACGGCTTTCTCTCCGTCCGGCAGGATGTCACCTTCGCGGACCTCCGCGAACTCCGGGGGAATGTATGGAGGGACCGTGTCAATATGCGTGCAGAAAACGAATGAAGGACAGCCGGTCCCGGACCAGTCAAACAGAAGGTTCAGAGTGCCGTCACCTACCTCATCCGAGAGCGCCTCGCAATCACCGAACGGCAGACGTTCCCTGAGGAACTCGGCCAAAGGCCTTTCCTCCCCCGATGTCGAAGGCATCGACAGTATTTCCCGGAACATACTAAGGTTCATACACTACACCGATTTGCCAAATATAGTAATTCCTCCGTATTTGGTCAAGACAAAAAACAAGAAAACGCCTTGACAACACGGACGTTTTCCGAATCACCAGGCGCTTCGCAAGCATTCTGACGAAAGCGCCCTACGCCTGATCCGGAAGATCAAGCCTCATCTGGGGATTCCTACGGGAATAGACATTGATGGCCAGCGCAAGGGCAAGAGCCACGACGCAGACCGCCAGAAACATCAGCTCGACACGGACGGCTCCGGTCTCGCTCACCCCTTTGTCAAGATTGGCGGCCGCAAGTATCTTCCCGGCGAACATCTTGAAAGACATCAGCCCAAGATTCTGAACCCAGTAGATTAAAGAATATGCCGTACCGAGCACCTTGTCAGGGACAATCTTCGGCACCGACGGCCACATCGCGGCAGGCACCAATGAATAGCCGAAACCGAGGAAAACCATCGCCAGATAGCCGTAGAACGGAATCCCGGACGGAGCGAACGCGAGCATAAGATGCGCCGTCAATGCCAACGCCGCGCCGACAAGCATCCAGCGCGTCCCGTGGCCGACCTTGTCAACCAAAACACCGAAAACCGGAGCGAACACGACCGTGGCGAAAGGCAGCATCGAAACCATCCAGCTTGCGGCCTCGACCGGCACGTCAAAGCGAGGGATAAGAATCGCTGACGCAAACTTCTTGAACGAGATGACGCTGCTGTAAAAGAACACGCAGAGCAACGCAAGGGCGATGAACCGCTTGTTCTTCAACAGTTCAAGCACATCCGAAAAGCGGAATTTGTCTTCCTCGGCGGTATCGGTCGAGTCTTTCAGCCCGGCCTGGCGGTCAAACCTTGCGTCCATCGCCACGAAAACAGCCCAGAGAAGCATTCCGGCCAGCATCAGGACAACGCCAAGAAACGCCGGCCTCGCAGTCTCAACCAGAGAATATGTCCCGGCGACCTCCTTGGCGGCTACAAGTTTCGGGGATATGACCAGAGCGAAGGCCGTACCAAGTCTGGCAATCGCCAGCTGAAGCCCCATCGCAAAAGCCATATTCCCCCCCTTGAACCATTTGGCAATCGACCTTGTGACGGCCACGCCGGCGATCTCGCTTCCAAGTCCGAAGAACATACATCCGACGTAAGCAACTGACAAGGAAGTCTTTGGCGGCAGACCGGAAACCAGTGCATACGTGACCAAGGCAGCGCCTGACGCCATCATCGTGACAAATATGGAGCCTGTGATCCGGACTCCCCACCTGTCCAGAAGCATTCCGCAGACCACAAGGCCTCCGAACACACACAGCACCGAATAGCCGCTGGTATAGAGACCATAGTCGGCCGAGTTCCATCCAAGCTGGAGCGCGGACGGGTTCTCGAACAGATGGGACAGTGTCGAGAACATATCATCAAAGTAGTACGATGCGAACATCGGTACCACCAGGCAAGCCAGGGCGATCCAGCAGGAATATTTCCTGAAATCCTTAGTCACGGTAAATCGATATATTCTTCAGCCGGCGGTCCGGATTATTGGATGTTCGGGAGTTCAAGACCAAGGTGACGCTTGCCGTCCAGAACCTTAAGATAGAAGGCTATCAGGAGGGCGGCCACACCGAATCCGGCGAAAATCACAAGCGGAACGGTGTAGTTGTAAGGAATGAACTCCGCACCGGCCGCCTTTGCGGCGATGACGGCAGGATTGTCCGCGTTCACACTCGTCAGCACGCTGCCTATGAGCTTCGGAACAAAGCATAGACCGATGTTCTGGACCCAGAAGATAAGGCAGTACGCCGAACCGAGAATCTTCTCGTCAATAATCTTAGGGACAGATGGCCAAAGAGCGGCCGGCACAAGCGAGAAGCTGACTCCAAGGACCACGATCGTCGCGAGGGCGATGAACTTGCTGTGCGTCGCCGGAAGCACGAAAGCGAAAATCAAATGGCAGACAATCAGAAGCAGGGCGCCCCAGATGAGCATCGTCGCTCCCTTGCCTTTGGTGTCAAGGAACCTTCCGAGGAACGGTGTGATGACAGCCGCCCCGATCGGGAACCATCTGAATATGTCAGAGGCCGTTCTGGCCGATATTCCGTCGAGGTTGCACTGAAGCATATTCGCTCCGTACCTCTGGAACGGGAATATCGCCGAATAATAAAGTACGCACAGAAGCGCCACAACCCAGAAGCTCCTTGAAGAGAAGATCTTGCCGAGATCGCTGAGCTTGAACTCGTCATCCGAGGAAGGCTCCTCGGACTTGATTCCCGCCTCCACAAGCTGCCCGTCGAATTTCTTGTCCATAACGCTGAACACGATGAAATTGATCAGACCGATGAGAAGAAGCACGGTGCAGAATCCGACAGGACCCTGAACGCCGCCGAGTTTGTCAGCGAGGATAGGGCTTATCGAGAACACGGAGAAAACTCCCACGCGCGCAATCGCCATCTCGATTCCCATAGCCATAGCCATCTCCTTGCCTTTGAACCATTTGGCGATCGCCTTGGAGACTGTCGTCCCTGCCATCTCGCAGCCGCAGCCGAAAATCATGAATCCAAGGGCGGCCATCTTGGCGCTGCCCGGCATAGCCACCCACCAGGTTCCCAGCCACTCGCAGAAAGCCGTGGTCTGGAACCAATCGGTTATTCCTATATATTTAATGGTGGCTCCGATGAACATCATTGAGGCGGAGAGGATTCCCGTGAAACGGACTCCCATCTTGTCGAGGATGATACCGGCGAGAATAAGGAAGCCGCAGACATTGAGGATGTACTCAGCGCTGGCGTAAGTGCCGAACACATCGGGACTCCAGCCCCTCTGCTGCTCGATGAGGGACTGCAACGGTGACATCACATCGACAAACATATAGCCGAAGAACATCATCAGCGCGATGAGAATGAGCGCGGTCCATCTTGCGACCGGCGAATCATTCATCAGTTTTTGGATTTTTTCTCCCATTTTATTATTTCTTTAAAAAATATTCGGAGCGAACGTAAAATATGCAAACAAACTGCGAATATAAGAAAAATGTCGGAATAAAGTCGTACCTTAGCCCTTATGATATTAGACAAAGTCAATTTCCCTGAAGACCTCAGGAAGCTTAAAATAGATGAATTACAACCGCTCTGCGACGAGATCCGGGACTATATCGTCAGATGTTGCGCCGACAATCCCGGGCATCTGGCCTCCAGCCTTGGCGCCGTGGAGCTGATCGCGGGCCTGCATTATGTATTCGACACCCCGAAAGACAAACTGGTCTTCGATGTCGGGCATCAGGCCTACGCCCACAAGATCCTGACGGGACGAAAGGAAGATTTCAAGAAAAACAGGATGGCTGACGGAATCAGCGGTTTCCCGAACAGGGACGAAAGCGAATATGACGCATTCGGCGCGGGTCACGCCTCCACTTCCATCTCCGCCGCCCTCGGCATGGCCGAAGCCGCCAGACTCTCAGGCTCCGGAGAGAGAATCGTGGCGATAATCGGAGACGGCGCCATGACCGGCGGTCTGGCCCTCGAAGGCCTGAACAATGCCGGATGGGAGGACACAGACCTGCTTGTCGTGCTGAACGACAACGAGATGGCGATTGACGGGAACAAGGGCGCGCTGCACTCCTACCTGCTCAAACTGACGACAGACCCTGCCTACAACCGCATCAAGACCCACATCTGGAACAAGCTCGGAGCGGGCAGGTTCCGCAACCGCGTCCAACAGTTCGTGCGCAAGGCCAAGTCCGGACTGGTCACGACATCAGGTGGGGACCTGTTCGAGGCTTTCGGATTCAGATACTTCGGCCCCATCGACGGGAATGACATCGTAAAGGTTGTCAACACCTTGCGGCGCATCAAGGAAATCAAAGGGCCGAAAATCCTGCACACCTGCACCATAAAGGGTAAAGGCTATGCGCCGGCGGAGTCTGACCCCACAACCTGGCACGCTCCGGGAACATACAACGCCGAGACAGGAGAAAGACCGATCAAGAATTATCCCGCCGCCCGCTATCAGGACGTGTTCGGAGAGGTTCTGTGCGAGATGGCCGAAAAAGACCCGAGAGTCGTCGGAATCACTCCCGCGATGGCCACCGGAAGCGGGATGGGCGATTTTGCGGTTCGTTTCCCGGACAGATTCTTCGATGTCGGCATAGCGGAAGAGCATGCGGCCACTTTCGCCGCCGGACTCGCCGCCGGAGGGATGAAACCTTTCTGCGCCATCTACTCCTCGTTCGCCCAAAGAGCCTACGATGAAATCATACACGACATCGCCCTCCAAAGGCTGAACGTGGTGATCTGCCTTGACAGGGCCGGACTTGTGGGCGAGGACGGAGCCACCCACCAAGGCGCTTTCGACCTTGCTTCGCTGCGATGCGTCCCGGGCACGGTCATCGCCGCGCCGAAAGACGAGATCCAGCTCAAAAGACTACTCTACACAGGGCTCGGAATCAAAGAAGGCCCGTTCGTCATCCGATACCCGAGAGGACTGGGCGAAGGTACCGGCTGGAGGCAGGCTGAGCCGGAGCCATTAGAAGTCGGAAAAGGAGAGAAACTTGCTGAAGGAGAGAGTGTCGCGGTTCTGGCCTTGGGCCCGGTGGCGAACCGCGCGGTCGAAGCGGCGGAAAGGATGAGGAAAGAGACAGGGACAGGGCCGGCAGTATTCAACGCCATATTCCTGAAACCGTTTGACACCGCCATTCTTGAGGAAGCGGCCGGCTTCGGACAGATAGTGACCCTGGAGGAAGGCAGCCTGAAGGGAGGCCTGTTCAGTGAGGTAAGCGAATATGTCGCCTCAAGGAGACTCGGCGTCACCGTGACCGGAATAGGCCTGCCCGACAGATTCGTCCATCAGGCGACGGTAGGGCGGCAAAGAAAGGAGTGCGGGCTTGATACAGACACGATATATTCGGAACTCAAAAGACTTTTCGGCAAAAATAATTGAAAAAGTTTTGGATAATCCAAATAAATGCCTATCTTTGCAATCCCTTTGTGAAAGGGAACACTCATTGAAATAACGCCGATGTAGCTCAGTTGGCCAGAGCACGTGATTTGTAATCTCGGGGTCGTGGGTTCGACTCCCTCCATCGGCTCAAAGTCTCTGAAGCGCATTCGGAGAAAATCGGGAGGATCGCATAGCGGCAATTGCGGCGGACTGTAAATCCGCTCCTTCGGGTTCGGTGGTTCGAGTCCACCTCCTCCCACAACATTCGCGGAAGTAGCTCAGTTGGTAGAGCATCAGCCTTCCAAGCTGAGGGTCGCGAGTTCGAACCTCGTCTTCCGCTCCAATCAAAAGCCGGTGTAGCTCAGGGGTAGAGCGCATCCTTGGTAAGGATGAGGTCATGAGTTCAAATC
>CAYMOB010000042.1:0-18174 GCA_964391955.1 uncultured Muribaculaceae bacterium
TTGTGAATTATTTAAGGACATCATTATGAAAAAAGTTGCACTTGCATCCATTGCTTTATCCGCCGCGCTTCCGGCATTCCTGGCGTGTACAAAAGATGGTCCGCGGACCGGCGGGGACGATGCTGTGGGTCTTGCCCTCAAGGCTGTGGTCGAGCAGTATGTCCCGAATGTGGTCTATAAGACTTACGGAAATCTGGCAGATGCCTCGGAAATGCTCTACAAACAGATTACGGCTCTGAAATCTTCTGATTCATATTCGCAATCCGACATTGATGAGATTTGCGCTACATTCCTTGATGCTCGCCGGTATTGGGAATTGAGTGAGGCGTTCCTTTATGGGGCGGCGACGGCCTATGGCATAGACCCTCACATAGACTCGTGGCCTCTTGACAAGGACAAGCTGGCCAAGAGCCTTTCCAACGCCGAAACCATTGCAGATCTTGACAAGGAAGGCGCCGGAGCGGTGGATGAGGTCGGAGCGGCTTCCCTCGGTTTCCACGGGATAGAGTTCATATTCTTCCGAGACGGCGGAAACCGCACCGCCGAAGCCCTTGGCGGAAATGAGACGGACGTCGCTTTCTCCGGAAGGGCTGTCTCAGGCAAGAGCGAGATTATCTTCGCGGCCGCTGTCGCCGAGGATCTCCGCAACTATTGCTTTGAGCTTCAAGCAGCCTGGGATCTTTCGTGTCCTAAGGACAGGGTGGAGCTTGTCGAGGATGAGCTGGAATTGAACACCACTATGGATTCCGGCCTTACATACGGCGAGAATATGCTCCAGACCGGCAATGCCGGAAGCACCTACCGCAATTATCAGGAAACCGTGGCCTCGATTCTTGTGGCCGGATGCTCGAATATTTCCAATGAGGTGGCCAATACCAAGATAGGGACCGCTCATTATATCAATGGCCAGGATTATGATCCTGACTACATCGAGTCTCCGTATTCAAAGAAATCGTACCAGGATTTCATAGACAATATCCTTTCGATCCAGTACAGCCTTTACGGCTCTTATGGCGCCACAACCGCTGCCAAGGCATCGATCGCCTCTTTCCTGAAGGATCAGGGTTGGGAAAAGGCCGGCCGTCTTGAGGAAGCCTTGGCAGCTTCGCTCAAGGCTCTCGGGGACGCGATGGCTAAAGGGGCGTTTGTCGACAATCCTACCTCAGAGGAGGCTGAAAACTGCATTGTCAAGATCAATGCATTGGATGGCCTCATCAATGAGGCGGCAGATTGGATCTCTAAACTGTAGGAATATGATTGTGGCCGCTTATTCCGATGAATATTGATGGAATAGGCGGTCGCTTGTATAGATGGCGATGCCGTCGGATGAGAATAATCGTTAGTTGGAATTATGGTAGTAAGAAAATTTTTGTTGTTTGTCGCTGTCGCGGCTTATGCTGCCGCATCCTGCGATCCCGCCGAGAATCGCGGCCCGTCTCATGTTCTTCCGGAATCGGATGCCAGATATGTCGGTCAGGCGGTCGGTAATTTCACGGCCGAGGAGTGGTATCCCGGAGGTGTTCTCGGTACTACGGATAATGTGACTGAAGGTTGTTACGAGGATGAGACCCCGGCTGTTACCCTGCAGGGGCTGAGTCTGCCTTTCAATTATGGAGAGTTGTTCTTCGAGAGGAATGTCACCCTCAATACTCCTCCTTTCAAGGGACTCGGCCCGGCAGCTGTCCGCAAATCCTGTATCGACTGCCATCCCGGATACGGACACGGCAAACGTCAGACTGTGTATGAGGCCAACTCCTCCAAGTCATTTGGCAACGGTTATCTCCTTGTGGTCTATTATGCCACTCAACCGGGAGGAAATGACGGAGCCTATGTCTCCGAGGTCACCGGCATGCCACAGACTATGGCAGAGGCTCCTTTTCTCCCTCCGATTGACGAAAGTGGAATCAGCCTTGTATGGAACAAGGTGACCGCAATGGAGAGCGGTCTTCCGATGAAGTTCCCTGACGGAGAGGCTTATTCACTTCAGTATCCGGAGCTTAGTATTGCCAAAGATGCTTTCAACACTGACCCGAATCCTTATGAAACGGCGGCTGACAAAGGCCTTGCTCTCGGATTTCGTCTTGAGTCCACAATCGGCATCATGGGAACTGGCCTGATCGATGCTGTCACTGACGAGGACATCCGTGAGCAATACAGGGCAGAAGCTCCATTTCTTGAGTTGAATCCGTCATTCTGGGATAAGGGCGCAAATGATTTTGCGGCCTCGGCGTTCTATGCCAATTATCAGAGCGGCAGGTATGGCGACGGAATTCTTGCTGACGGAACGTATGTCGCCAGAGGCGAGCATAAGCCTGTCAAGCGTTTCACATATGCTATGACCAGAGGTACTCTTCAGGATGGCGCAGGCGCGAACGCCATCTGGAATATCACCAATGTTTCCCGTCCGGACAGGCCGTTCCTCTATACTACAACCGCATGGGCAAAGAAGATGTCCGAGACCAAGTCGGTGATTGATGCGATAAGGGCGGAAGGGGAGTCTTCTCCATATTATGTGGATGTCAACAAAGACGGTGTAGTCACCGACGCCGAGATTTCGGAGGCTGTCCTTGCCTTGCTGAGTCCTTCCACCAATCAGTTTGACAACCAGTATCATAACTCTGTGCCTGAGATGACCGAGAATGATTTCTACAACTTTATGGTATGGCACAGGGGCCTTGCCATCCCTCGCGCCCGTAATCTTCAGAACGAGGATGTCCAGAGAGGAAAGGCGTTGTTCTCGGAGATGGGTTGCGCATCCTGCCACAGACCGTCCTGGAAGACGGGCGACGACAATTATTGGTCTCCGGCAATGAATGAAGGAAAGCCGCTTCCGAGGTATGCCAACCAGACAATATGGCCATATTCGGATCTTATACAGCACAGGTTGTATATGAAGAACGACATCCACGGTTCCTGGTGTCGTACAACCCCTCTCTGGGGACGCGGCTTGTCCACTTTTAACACGGGTGCATCCGACCGTCTTCACGATTGCAGGGCAAGAAACGTGGTCGAGGCGATTATGTGGCACGCATATTCAAAGGACAGCGATGCCTATGAGGAGACGGCCAAATTCTACAATCTGTCCAAGGAGGACCGCGACGCTGTTGTTAAATTCATCGAATCAATTTAATGAGCAAAATCTGTAAGTATTTAAGTTTCATTTCAGTAGCAGTCCTCATTGCGGCGATGTCGGCTGCTACTGTCCTGGAAAGGGCAGGCGGGACGGAAGATGCTTCCCGTTTCGTGTACCATTCTCCATGGTTCATGGCATTATGGGCGGCGGCGTCTGTCAGCGGACTTGTCTGGCTGGTGAGGCGCAAGGTTTACAAACAATTCTTTACATTCAGCCTCCATCTGTCTTTTGTCCTTATCCTGTCAGGAGCCTTGCTGACTTTCATTACAGGGAAGAAAGGGAGGGTCTATATGCGGGTCGGAGAGACTGTCTCGGCCTTTGCGGATGAGGGTGGCCTGGAGCATAAGATCCCTTTCGGACTCCGTCTTGACAGATTTGCCGTTAAATACTATCCCGGGACCGAGAGCCCCGAAGACTACAGCAGCACGGTCTCGGTCTTGCCGGAAGGGGGCAGCCATGTGGTGTCAATGAACAATATCCTCAAATACAAAGGCTACAGATTCTATCAGGCTGATTTTGATCAGGACGGTGGCGGAAGCACGCTTGCTGTTTCGTATGATCCTTGGGGGATAGGTGTCACATATTCAGGCTATTTGCTTCTGTTTGTCTCCATGGCGGTTTTCTTTTTTCAGAAAGCCTCCCGTTACCGGGCGGTCTTGGCAAGGGTGGCGGCCTCGCTTGTGATGTTTTTCGGATTCTTGGCCTCTCCGTCCGCGGAGGCCCGCAAACTGCCCGGCAGCACTCCCAAGGTGCTTCCTGAGAAAGTCGCTTCCGCGTTCGGAGACCTTATGGTCTATTATAACGGACGAATATGTCCGCTTTCGACATTGACCCGGGAATACTGCCTCAAGGCCTATGGCAAGGCAGGATGGAATGACTTCACATCCGAGCAGACAGTTACCGGATGGCTTTTTTATTATGACTGGTGGCGTGTTGTTCCGTTCACTGTCAAAGATAAGGATAGAGGGACATCCCGTGAAGCGGAAAAGGAATATCTTATGAGGTCTGTCGCTTCCGGTGACGCATTGAGGATATTCCCGGTCAGGGATGCGGACGGTGCTGTCCGGTGGTATTCCTGTAATGACGAGCTGCCGGCGTCCGTTCTTGATAATTATGATTTGTGGGTGTTTGTCCGCAAGGTGCTTGATGTAGTCGACGTCGCGGTGCGTTCCGGGAATTGGGATGAAGCCCTCGCGATAGTTGTCAAGATCGGCGATTATCAGGAGAAAGTGGCCGGCGATGTACTGCCTTCACAGGCAAAAGTGAAAGCCGAGCGTCTTTGGTCTGCCATCTGTAGGCCGGTTGTGCCGTTTATGCTTTTTATTTCGTTGGGAATCATCCTTTTTGTTTTCTATGGAATCCTTATATCCCGTCGCCGGAATTTCCCTCGTCTGCCGGGTTATATCTGTGCTTTCCTGACTCTTATGCTGTGGATGTATCTTACGGTCGCTATTGGCTTGAGGTGGTATGTCTCAGGTCATGGACCTTTCGCCGGAAGCTATAATGTGATGATGCTGATGGCCTGGCTGACAAGCGCCGGCATTCTTGCGTGCTATCGCAGATTCCCTCTTGTGCTTCCGCTGGGATTCATCCTTGCCGGATTCGCGATGCTCCAAGCCTCGCTTTCCGGGGCAAATCCTCAGATTACCCATCTTATGCCGGTTCTGCAATCTCCGCTGCTTTCGGTACACGTTATGAGTATGATGATTTCATATACTCTTTTCGGGCTTATCGCACTTAACGGTATTATGGGCCTATGCGTAAAGGGCACCGATGAAAGCACTAAGCTCATGGACATCAGTTTGGTGGTCTTGTATCCCGCCCTCTTCCTGCTCGCTTTCGGGACTTTTCTCGGGGCTGTCTGGGCCAATATATCCTGGGGCGGCTATTGGACGTGGGATCCTAAGGAGACGTGGGCTCTTGTGACACTGCTGATTTATGCGTTTCCGCTCCATGGCGGTTCCATAAGGTGTTTTTCGCGTCAGCGCCTTTTCCATATATACAGCATATTGGCTTTCTCCTCCGTCCTGATCACTTATTTCGGGGTTAACCTCATTTTAGGAGGTATGCACGCCTATGCCTGAATCTGCCTCCGGTTCTTGCTGTACCTGATGTCCTTGCTCTCCTTTTGTCCCCTAAGTAGCCTCCCGGATGAGGTGCGTCTTTGTGACTGCCCTGATTTTTTTGCGAATGAGGCAAAAAAAACGCTTATTTTTGTGGTGACACCCTTGCCGAACAAAAAAAAATATTTAAATTTGCATTCCCGTTTCATCGGGAAAAGTCTGGAGAGGTGGTAGAGTGGTCGATTACGGCAGTCTTGAAAACTGTTGAGCTGCGAGGCTCCGGGGGTTCGAATCCCTCCCTCTCCGCTGAAAAGAGGAAGTTACGAATTTCGCAACTTCCTCTTTTTCTTTGAATTAGGCTTGCGGCTTCCGGAAACCTTTCGGCTTAAAGTTTGACCGTTTCAAAGATTCTACCGATTTTCGTCTATGCTTTTCTCAAGATGATACTGTTTAAAAGAGTGTGTCCGGAGCAGGTCGTGGACGCAGTCGATGAACACTGTCGGATAATATGGCTCCGGAGACCTTTACAGCCACTGGGACTCATCGTTGCGGAGGTGGTTCGGCATCCTCGATATGCTCGCCTTACTGTAATGCTCACCATATATGTCCCCGAACACCGTAAATCAGCGTTCGAGCCATATCTTATTGCTCTATTTGAGTTTTATCGGACCGCAATAATAAAGAAATATAAACAGCGTCTCATTCGCAGACGGCGATTGGTAACGATAGTAAAACAAGAACGGAGGGAACGCCCGGAATGCCCGGTGCGTCCCTCCGTAATTAAATGAGGTTGAACTATTTTGTAATCTTGAGATTACCGACATTCAGTCCCCACTCACCGGCCTGGACAATCGGCACAGGAACTCCGTCGAGGTTCTTCTCGTAGTGAGGTTCCTTGAGGTAAGTGTGCGAGTGGCCACCGACCACGAGATCCACGTTGCGGGTCCTTCGGACGAGCATCTGGTCCAGATACGGCTCATTCTCGAAACCGATGTGGGTAAGGGCGATGACAAGATCGCAGTTCTTCTCGGTCTTGAGATACTCCGCCCATTTGTTGACCACCTCGGAGTTCTCGTAGCCAGGGATTCTGTCTGAGACATCCTTGGAGACAAGTATGGTTATGTCAGGCATAAGGCCTACGATGCCAATCTTCATGCCGGCCTTCCTCACTATCGTGTAAGGCTTGACATATTTGGACAAACCAACGTTCGAGAAGTCGTAATTGGCACAGACCACCGGACATTTGATGTTGGCGAGACGACGGAGAAGCTCATCGACGCCGTTGTCAAACTCGTGGTTTCCGAGAGTGACACAGTCGTACTTCATGGCATTGATGAGATCTATCTCTATGTCTCCGCCAAGCACTGAGAAATAGGACGTGCCCTGATCGAAGTCGCCGGCGTGGAGAAGCAGGACGTTTCTCTTTCCGTCCGCTTTCACGACACTGTCCCTGTAGGCCGCGCGCTCGATGACTCCGCCGTGCCCAAGCCGCTCGCCAGCGCGCTCCGGCTCAAGATGGCTGTGGGTGTCATTGACGTGGAGAATGGTAAGCTTACGCTGTGCGGCCGCATCAATGTTGGCGAGAGCCGCGAGGATGAATATTCCTAAAACAAGTTTTTTCATTTGTTGTCCCCCTCCTCGAGGATGGTGATCCAATGTTGGTTCTGGTATTCAATAGGTTTGCCGGCCGCTGTGAGTGATTTGACATAGGCGAGCATAGTGTCATAAAGGTAGCCGTTGCACTTTATGACCTCCTCCGCGTTCTTGCCGACCTTGTAGCCGTCGCCGCCGTCAAGCAGGAAATTAAGTGTGGCAACGCCGTAGAGTCTGTCATCGTCCAGCGGTTCGCCGTTGACTGTCGCCGAGACAATCTTGCCGTTCTTGGCGACAACCTTGACACCTCCGACAATCTGGAATGTTGAGGCGGCCATCTGGTTCAGCACCGCCCGAACATCCCGGCCGCGCAGGGCGACGTAACAGAGATTGTTGCGGAACGGAAACATCGACATAATGTCATCGAAGAGAATCTCGCCGGCCGGCATGTCGATCCGGACTCCTCCTCTGTTGGCAAAACCGATGTCTACCTTCCGGCCTGTGCTGTCGGCGGTGGCGCGCATCAACTCATCGATGTACCAGTCATAGATCTCGCATTCGGGATAGGTCCTGATCATCATCCGGGTAGAATGTCCTATGACGGACTTTACCTCGGCCATCGCGGGCTGTGCGTCCAGCATGATTCCGGCGACATCCTTTACAGTCCCTTTACGGAACTTCTTGCCGTTCGGAGCGTAGTAGGTACATCCTTTGACGGTTCCCATCGCTTCTGAAACATTGGTGGCGTTGGAGGCCACTACGCCTGTCCTGTGTGCGTCAATCGGATCCATCTTCCAGACAACCTTCTTTCCCTGAGCGGAAAGTCCGGCTGCGGTGACCAGTGACAGCATTAAGATCACAAGTGTTTTTTTCATCTGTGTCTGTAATTAAGGTTTAACAAATAGTTTTTAGATAGTTGATATCGTTTCGAATTTGGTGTTCTATTTCATTTTCATCCACTTCCACAAGTCCTTGAATGTTGATTTCTTGCCGAACATCAGGATTCCGACCTTGTAGATCTTGGCGGAAAGCCAGGCGCAGGCGAAGAAAGTCACAAGCAGAAGGACGATGGAGACAGCCAGCTGCCACATCGGAACTCCGTAAGGGATTCTGGCGAGCATCACGATCGGCGATGTGAAAGGAATCATGGATCCCCAGACTACAACACCGCTGTCAGGATTCTGGAACGCCATCAGGATGATGAAGTAGGCTATCATCAACGGGATGGTCAGAGGCATCTGAAGTTGCTGCGAATCGCCCTCGTTCTCAACTGCCGAACCTACGGCGGCGAACATCGATGCATATAACAAATAGCCGAGGATGAAGTAGATAAGGAACGCAACAATCAGTTTCGTCCAAGGGATATTCACGAGTGTCCCAAGAATCACGCTCATGTCGTCCGGCTCTCCGGAGGCGACAGCCGAGGAATCGGATGCTTCGGTGAGACCGGCGGCGTTCCCGATGGCCTGCATCTGGTCGGCGCTGACACCTACTGTCTGGGCCATCATCTCGGGGTTCCCCGCCATCCCGGCAAGAGTGTCCTTGCCCACGAATGTGGCGGCTACCGATGTGAGTGCCACCGTCAGGATGATCCAAAGGAAGAACTGGGTCAAGGCTACGAGGGCGACACCGATAATCTTGCCGAACATCAGGTCGATGGCCTTGACGGACGAAATCAGCACTTCGACCACGCGGCTGGTCTTCTCCTCGATGACGCTGGACATTACCTGCCCCCCGAACATCATAATGAACATCCAGATGATGATTCCAAGGAGCATCGAGATAATCATATATATTCCTGACTCGGAGACGGTTTCGTTGCCGTCATCATCCATCGTGTACTCGGTCACTTTGACATCCGCCTTCACTTCGTCCATTATCCGGGACAGGTTGTCGATGCCGTATTGCTGTACCCTGTACTCCTCGACGGCGTCATTCGCCTTGGAAGCCAATCCGGTAGCGAACTCGACGCCAAGCGGGTCCTTTGAATATGTCTGGACGTAGACCGTCTTCTTCACCGAATCCAGAGGAGAGACCACCACCAGCACATCCTTGCCGTACTCCTTGAGCCTGGCCTTGACTGAATCGGGGCTTTCGGAGGAATAGTCTGTGAACGTGAGCCTGTCCGTGTTCTCCAGATGGCTCATCACGATGCCGGAGCAATCGACCACGGCCACATCCTGCTTCCTTTCCTTGGTCGAGGACATTATCAGCCCGAGCACAATCATCGAAGCCGCGAAGATAATCGGCACGAGGAATGTGGTGACAAGGAATGACTTCTTCTTGACGCGTGTCAGATACTCGCGCGATATGACAGTTTTGATTATTCTGAAATCCATTGCTATGCCTCCTCGGTTACAAGTTTTATGAATATGTCGTTCATCCTCGGGATCAGCTCCTTGAAGGAGTTGATGACTATGTTCTGGCCAAGCAGGGCGGAAAGGGTGTCGTTGGATGACACATTCTTCGCGAGCGAAAGGACCGCTGTGTGCCGTCCGGCGTTGTCATCGTCGGAAAGGACTTTGAATATTCCTTCCGCGTCCTTCACCCTGTCCCCGCCGGTATAGACCAGCTCTATGTTGTTGTTGCCGTACTTGTGGCGTATCTCGTCAACCCCTCCGGTGATCACAAGACGCGACTTGTTGATCAGCGCTATGTTGTCGCACAGCTCCTCGACAGACTCCATATTATGGGTCGAAAGGATGATCGTGGCTCCCTCCTCCTTAAGGCGGAGAATCTCCTTGCGTATCAGTTCGGCATTGACCGGGTCGAAGCCTGAGAACGGCTCGTCAAGAATCATCAGGGACGGTCTGTGGACCACGGTCGTGATGAACTGGATTTTCTGCGCCATCCCTTTGGACAGCTCTTCGACCTTCTTTTTCCACCAATCCTGGATTCCAAAGCGTACAAACCACTCCTTCAGGGCCTTGCGGGCCTCTGTGGCGCTCATTCCCTTCAATTGCGCCAGATACATGGCCTGGTCTCCGACCTCCATCTTACGGTATAAACCGCGCTCTTCAGGAAGATAGCCGATCCTCTCTACGTCCGATTGGGTGATCTGGCGTCCGTCGAACAATACCTCGCCTCCGTTGGGAATGGTTATACGGTTGATGATGCGGATAAGCGTGGTCTTGCCGGCTCCGTTCGGGCCGAGAAGGCCGAAAATCCCGCCTTTGGGGACGCTGACGCTTACATTGTCAAGCGCGACCTTCTCCCCGAAGCTCTTGCAGACATCCCTGCATTCTATTATGTTTTCGCTCATTTGTTAAATTGCTAAAATCTTACTTGTCAATTCCACGAGAAGCTCTCCGGGAGTCGCCTCCCCGGCTTCGCCTCCCTTGCCCTTGTAGTCATATTCACAAAGCAGCGAGATGACCTCCATAGCCTTGCGGACGGGGTAGTTGGCCACCGCCGTGTCATATTCCTTCCAGAAATATGGATTCACTCCTTGAAGGGCTGCGGCGACGGCGGCTCTGTCCGGGTTGCGGTTCCGCTCCTTCAACGCCGCATATTTCAGAATTCTGGAAAAATGCGTGTAGAGTGCGCTGACAGCCATGGGCATGGCGAATTTCGCCGCCTCGCCGATTCTTGCCGCTATCCTCAAGGCCTTGGAACCGTTCCGGGCGGAAAGCTCCTTGGTAAGCTCAAACACGCTGAACTCACGGCTGACACCGACGTTCCTCTCGATGTCCTGTACCGAGATCCGGTTCGCGCCTTCGGGAAGATTCTTCAGCATCTTGTCGGTTTCGACGACAATGCGCCCGAGATTCGTTCCGGCTGACTCGGCCAGGAGGGCCGCGGCCTCCGGGTCTATGGACAGCCCCCTGTCGGAATAGTATCTGGCTATCCACGAAGGCATCTCATAGTCCCTGAGGGCATTGGATTCCACGACAACGCCATTCCTGGACGCCTGCTTGTACAAAGCCTTCCTCTTGTCCGCGGAGGCTCCCCGCATCAGGAGTACGAGCACCGTGGAGTCCAAAGGCTTCTCGCAATAGACCGAAAGCTTCTCCAGATCACGCATGGCCTGCGCGTCCTTCACGACGACAAGCTGCCTTTCAGCCATCATCGGAAACCTCCTGGCCGCAGTGATGACCGTGTCGGCATCCACATCCGCCCCGTAGCAGACCGTCTCGTTGAAGTCCCTCGAGAACTCATCGAGCGCATTCTCCAGCACTGCGTCACAGACCAGATCGGTGTAATAAGGCTCGTCTCCCATCAGAAGATAGACAGGGGCGAACTGTCCTGACTTTACAGCTGAGATTATCTCGCGGCACTGGCCGCCGACATTGACCGTTCCTTTTGCCATTATTCCATTTCCGCACAACTTGCGTTGTTCCCTTTTACAACCGCTTGTATATCATTAAGAAAGGCAGGCCGCCATTTCCGGTGGCCTGTCTTTCCAAGCTTCCGCGCTAACCAAAGGCGGCGATAACTCCCGCCGCGGCAATCATCCCCATAATCATTTGCGCCTCATTTTATGCCTCGAATTTCTTTTCCTTGGTTCTGACAAGCTTCTCCTTCATCAGATCTACAGCCGCGCACACGGCATCCTCGAACGATGTCGAGTTCCTTTCGATGACAAGATCCTGACCATAGGCCCTTGTCTGAATCCTGACATTCTTGTTGTCAGGCTCCTTGAGCAAAGATAAAGTCACCTCAACTCCGTCAAGATGGTCGCTGAATCTGGAAAGCTTCGAGACTTTCTTCTCTACATAGTCGAGCAGTTTCTGATCCGCATCGAACTTCAGGGATTTTACTCTAATCTCCATTTTTACCTCCGCTTTTTGCCCTTGGATGGGCGTTAACATAAACTTTTTTCAGTTTCTCGATGGTGTTGTGCGTGTAAACCTGCGTCGCAGCCAGAGAGGAGTGACCGAGAAGTTCCTTAATCGAATTGAGATCAGTCCCATCGTCCAGCAGTTCCGTGGCCAGCGAGTGTCTCAACACGTGCGGGGACTTTCTGCCGGTAATGCTTCCAATCTGTCCCAGAGCGTCCTTTATCGCCCTGTCTATAAATACCGGGTACAGTCTCAGGCCCTTTCCGGTGACCGCCAGCGGCTCGTTCCCAGATCTCGCGCGGCCGACCATCGTTTCAACTGATTTCAAATATAATGAAATTTCCTTACAAAGCGAAGGAACCAGCGGAATTTCTCTCACTTTATCACCTTTGCCCTTCACCCTCATCGTCCGGCGTTCGAAATCCACATCACCTATACGCAGTCCAATCAGCTCGGAACGGCGCATCCCCGTCGAGTAAAGCAGCGACACGATGAGCCTCCTGAGCCTTCTTGAATATGCCTCCTCGGACACCTTGTCCCCTCCCGTGATCAGACCGAGATTCTCTTCGGAGACATCGCGTTCGGTCCTGGCGAAATATTCATTCATCGACTCTTCCCTGTAGAAGACAGGCAGGCGCTTCTCCATCTTTGGTTTCGCCACAGTACGGACCGGGTTGTGTGACAGAACCTTCTCCTTCATCAGGTAGCGGCAGAAGCCGGACAGCACGGACAAATGCAGACGTACCGTCCTCGGACAGTCGTCCCTCTCTTCCATGAGAAACACCTCGTAGCTTCTGACAGTCTGTCTGTCAAGTGATTCGAGCAACGCTTCGTCCGTGTGCGCCTCGCAGAACTCGGCAAACTCGCGAAGGACATCCGAATAGATTGCCTGTGTCCTGGCGGAGTAGCGCCGGATATCGGAGATGTAGGAGATGTAGGCTTGGACCAGGCTCATATCCGCTCTTTCTATGGGGCAACAATGCTCCTCCGTCACTTCCCTGAATTCACGATGCCTATCCTGCTTGCAAGAGCCTCAACGGGCTTGGCGCACCATTGTGCGATGACTCCGACAAGAAGCGCGGCGGCCAAAGTTCCTTCACGGACCCCGCGGACTTCTCCGAGCCATATCAGGGCGGCTGCGCAAGCCAATGCGGCAAGTGACACATCCACAATTACTTTAGTGATGCCGAAACGAGTCTTGAACGCCTTGCAGATGGCCAGGACCAATCCTTCCCCGGCGAGTGTCACCACCCCGGCGGCGACCTCGAAGCTGACACCGACTCCCGCCAGAACTATTCCCACGACGCACCATACGACCTGCATAAGATAGTCGGGACAGTCCAGCCCGGAGATGCACCAGCAGGCGAAGTCAGTCGTATACCCGAAAACGAACGCCACAGGCAGCTGCATCAGCTGGACCCAGTCATAGTCCTTGCGCAGAAGCGCCATCTGAATCAGAATGAATATGCAGTGCATCACAATCGTGGCCTCACCCACCGTCAGCGGGCAAAGCAGACTCGCGACGTAAGGAGGGCACGAAATCGGAGATGTCCCCAGATCCGCCAGTATCGAAAACGCCACGCCGAACGAAACAATCAGCAGACCGGCGCACAACATCAGATATCTCTTAAACAATTCCATTGGCCTCTAAAAGTCAAACGGTCACAAATTTAAGAATATTTCCGATATTCCGTATCCTCTGGCGGCGGTTTCCGCGGCCTGTCATTCCACCTCCAGAAGATTCCGCATCCGGGCGACAATATTCCATTTCCAGTCGGAAAGCATTGCCTTGAATTGCTCCTCGGTGTTCCCGAAAGCGATTGTCGCAATGTTTTTTGTGAGAAACGGGAACACCAGAAGGCTGTAAAAATTATAGAACAATATCTGGAGGGGGACTGATTTCAACCGTCCTTCCTCCATCTCTTCCTGAAGTGAGCCGATGATGTCGCGTGCCGTACCCGGCACACTTACCCCACGGATGGTGCTTATCAGCAATTCGGGATCCCTGTTGAGCTCGCGGAAAACGAACATCGGCAGCTGCGGATTCTTCTCGAACAATAAATAGTACGCATCTATGACGATCTCTATTCTTTCGGCTATGCTTTTTTCCTTGTGAATCAAGGCATCGAACACCGTGGGGACGACGGAGGAGACTATGCTGCCGAAAACCGCTTGGTACATCTTGTCTTTTGTCCGGAAATAATAGTGCAAGGCCGGGCGGTTGATACCGGCCACAGCCGCGATTTCGCTCATGCTTGTCTCGGCGTAGCCCTTCTCTATGAAAACCGTCCGAGCGGCGTTGATGATTTTGTCTTCCATATTATCTTCCATCTTGCTCCTTCTTCAATTTATCAATAAACAACATAAGCCTGTTCTTGACATTCACGTCGCTGACCCCGCTGTCGAAGTCAAGGGACAGCAAATTTAATGCAGGATACAGAGTTTTGAGCCTTTTTTCTATTCCTTTTGACACAATTTGATTGGCAATGCAGCCAAACGGCTGAAGACTTATCACATTGTTCACTCCGCTCTCCGCATAAGACATAATCTCGGCCGGAAGCAGCCACCCCTCTCCAAACTGAGCGTTGAGCGTGATCGCGCGTCCGGCTAATCGGGCTTCGTGGAAGATGTCGCCGAAAGGCGCGAAAAAGCGGAACTTCGAGCCTATCTGATTCACCTTGTCTATCTCGGAACGAACGAGGCGATACAATCCGTTCATCGCGGTGTCGGCGAGTCCGCGTCTTTCGATATGATCCTTATGCTTGGCCTTACGGTTCACAAATGCCTGCATGAAGAAATCCACAAGCACCGGAGGAACGACCTCGACTTTCTGTCCGGTCAGCCATTCCACAATGTTCCGTTGTGCGAAAGAGTTAAACTTCAGGTATATTTCACCCACGATGCCTACCTTTGCCCTGTCCACATCGAGACAAATCCCATTGAATTCATCGGCCGCGGACGAGAGGCGCTTCATCAGTTCATCGCTTCTGCCCTTCTCGATCAGCTCTGCGGCGGCTTGGAGGCACTCGTCCCGTAATTCAAGCGCGGCGCCTTCACGGTTTTCCCGGGCGAGGGCGGCGTGATAGAACTTATTGACACAGTCGCTGTACAGCACCGCCCGCAATGCGATAGGCAGCATTTTCAGCCAATTAATCCTCAGCGCCGGCTGGTCGTTGTCTATTCCGGAGCCAAGCGCCAGAGAGATAATCGGCACATCATGATATCCGGCGTCCATCAGCGCCTTTTTCAGCATCGGCAAGTAGTTCGAGGCCCTGCATTGTCCTCCGGTCTGGGTGATGCCTACAACGGACACCGCCGGATCGTATCTGCCGCTTCGGAAAGCCTTTATTATGTCTCCGATGATAAGCGTCGCAGGGTAGCACACCTCGTTGTTGGCATATTTGAGTCCCCATTCGGCGGATTCCTCGTCGCTCATCGGCAGGCTTTCCACATCATAGCCGGCGACACGCATCAGCGAGGGAATCAGCGGCGAGATGAAGGATGTAAAGAACGGTACGATTATCTTGCGGCCGCGGTATTTGGAGTCGTAGGCCGGTGTTGTCCGGAACGGTGCCGGCTCTTGTCCGGCGGCATTCCTGCCGACGGCCATCCTGAGGCTGTCGATCAGAGAGCGGACTCTCAGCCGCATTGAGCCGACGTTGTTTATGTCATCCAGCTTAAGCAGAGTGAAAGGCTTATGGTGGCGAAGCAGAAGATCGCGCACTTCGTCGACGATAAAGGCGTCCGGCCCGCATCCGAACGATGTCATCTGCACGAACTGCACCTCGTCGCCTTGTGAGGTGGCCCACTTGGCGGCCTTCATTATCCGGTTCGGGTACGACCATTGAGCCAGAAAATGGCTGTCTCCGACATCGATGGCCTCGTCCCGCACTATGTCATCTGTAAGCACGTCTATACCCATCTCCGCAAGCAGGTCCGACACTTTGTGCTGAATCAGATGGTCGGCGTGGTACGGCCTGCCGGCGAGAAGTATCGACAGCCCTCCATTCCGCCGGGTGTCTTCCAGGGCCTTGCGGTTTTCGGCCGCAATCTCTTGACGGAACAGTTCCTGCTCCTTCTCCGCCTTGAGAAAAGCGGCGCGGATGACGGTACGCCCGATTCCCAGGGATTTCAGATATTCCTTACATTGTTTATAGAGCAAGTCCCTGTCCTTGAAACTGATAACGGGGGAGTCGAGCGGAGCGGAATATCGTTGGACACTATTGACGACCGCTGAGTATCCTGTCACTATCGGACAGTTATAGCTGTTCTGCTCATTCTCGACCTTCTTCCCGAACACGACAAACGGCATGAAAATCCTGTCTGCCCCCCTGCCCGCCAGATCGGCTATGTGGCTGTGGACCAACTTTGCGGGAAAGCAGATATTGTCGGACATAACCATTCTGGAGCATTGTTCGTGCGAGGTGAAGTTTGACGGTGCGGACAAGATGACATTTATCCCGCATTCTGTGAATAACGTGTGCCAGAACGGGTATTCTTCATACATATTCAGGACGCGGGGGATTCCGATGGTCATCGCCGGGACGGATTTCTTCCCTTCCCGGTCGAAGAGGAGCCTGTTCTTGGTCTCATACAAGTCGCGCCCCCGCTTTTTTACCGCTCCGCCATTTGAAAATTTCTTCTCACATCGGTTTCCGGAATAGTACAGGCGGCCGTTGCCAAAGTCATACCTCTGGACGGCGCAATTGTTCTCGCAACCCTTGCATTGGATATTCCGGGTCGTGTAGGTGGCCGTGGAAAGCATCTGTTCGAGCGATACTTCCTCCGTCTGATGCTCCAGGGCATATAGGGCGCAGCCGTATGCCCCCATCAGTTCAGGGCAGTCGCTCCTTGAGACTTCTGTCCCCGTCAGAAGCTCCAGCGCCCTAACAACAGCGTCGTTGCGCATTGTGCCTCCCTGGACGACTATGTGGTTGCCAAGAACCGCGGTATCTTTGAGCTTGAGTACTTTGTACAGGCAGTTCTTGACCACCGAATATGCGAGTCCCGCGGATATGTCGCTGACTGTGGCCCCTTCACGCAGCACCTGCTTGACCCTTGAGTTCATAAACACGGTGCACCGGGTCCCGAGTCGGGAAGGATGTGACGAGCGGCAGGCTTTTTCGGCGAACTCTCCGGCGCTATAGCCGAGGCTTTTCGCAAAAGTCTCTATGAACGATCCGCAGCCGGACGAACAGGCCTCATTGATCTCGATGCGGTTAATCACTCCGTTGTCCACAAATATCGCTTTCATATCCTGTCCGCCGATGTCCAGTATGAAGCTCACCTTGTCATCCAGATGATGCGCGGCCTTGTAGTGTGCTATGGTCTCGACAATACCTGAATTGAGATTGAACGCGGCCTTGATCAAATCCTCTCCGTATCCCGTAGAGCATCCTCCCTTGATACGCAGCGCGGTTCCCCGCTCCCGACATTTTTCCTGAAGCTCCTCAAGTCCTTCGATAACGGTTTCGATCGGCTTCCCGCCGCTGTTCTTGTAGAAGTGGTGGATTATCTTGCCCTGCCCGTCAAGAACCACGATTTTTGTCGTGGTAGAGCCTGAATCAATGCCTATGAAGGCGTTTTGAGCGCCTTCCTCCAAATCCGCTCGAGGGATACGGCTCCGGGACATCCGTTTTCTCCACTCTTCGCAGTCGGTTTCGTCCACGAATATCGGAGCCGGCTCATTGCCGCTGCCGTGAGAATTCCGGGGGGCTTCCCGCATCAAGGCGATAACCTCCCCGATGGTCTGCCAACGCTCATTCTCCACCTTGGCCAAAGCGGTCCCCTCGGCAGGCAGCAGCTCTCCTCGATCCGGGATGAGTATGTCGCTGTCATCCAATGACAAATAATTCCGGAAAGCGTTCCGAAGCGCTGGAATGTATGTCAGGGGGCCTCCGCAGAACAATATCGGAGGTTTTATATCGCTGCCGTGCGCGAGCGTGGTCACGGTCTGTACCGCAACGGCGTGAAATATCGAGGCCGCAACGTTCTCCCGGCTTACATTCTTGGCAATAAGATTCTGGATGTCGGTCTTGCAGAACACTCCGCAACGGGATGCGATCGGATATGTCCGCGTTGCGCGTTGCGCAAGTGTGTCCAACTCATCCACGCTGACTCCCAGTATTATTGCCATCTGGTCGATAAACGCTCCCGTACCGCCTGCGCAGTTGCCGTTCATTCTCAGATCATCAGCCGTTCCGTCTTTGAAGAATACCACCTTTGCGTCTTCTCCGCCGATATCAATCATCGTGTTGGCCTTGAAGCGGTTCTTGTTGACGGCGATCGACGCTGCCACGACCTCTTGCACGAACGGCAGCCCGTAGCGCTCGTTAAAACCCATACCGACCGAGCCGGTCACGCGCAGGGAGACCTTGCAGCCGGGGTGTTCCTGCCGCAATTCCTCGAGGAAGGATGTCACGACATCCAGCATGCGCGCGTTATGCCTGCCATAGCGTGTGAAAATGACTTCGTCCTCAGTGTTCACCGCTACCAACTTCACCGTGGTCGAGCCGATGTCAAGACCCAACCGAAACATCTTAGAATTGTTCATCACTTGTGTTTGACACTATTGTCAGACGCGAAAGTAACACAAACTATTTTA
>CAYMOB010000043.1:0-18104 GCA_964391955.1 uncultured Muribaculaceae bacterium
GTCGCTCAGCAGGGCGGTGATCACAAGGGCGGCGAAATAGGACGCCACGCCGGACTCTCCTCCGGACGCGACCCCGAAAAGAAGACGGTGGGAAAGAGAGGGACAGGTAACAGGTGCGAAAGACGCATTCGCCTGGAGGCTTCGGCAAAAAGAAGCGAAGAAAATGAAAATGAATATGAAGAACAACAGTACGAACAAATTGCGCATCGGGGCGAAGGCTTACTCCGCTCCGGAGACAAGGCTTGTGAGCGTGGCCACGGAGTGTGGAATCTGCGCCGGAAGCAAGGACAAGGTGGTGATGGATGACGAAAACACATCGACGGACATAGAAAGGCAGACCGGCGGGGATGACTTCACAATCGACAGCTGGGACTAAGAGATAATGTTTGAAGAACACCTAAGAAAAGAAACAGCGATGAAAAGGAACCCACTCAATATAGTGTTTATGTCAGCGGCTGTCGCGGCCGTGGCGCTAACTTCATGCGATGTGAACGAACCCGGCCCGGGAAACGGCGAGGGAACAGGCAGGATGGTTTCGTTCTCAATCAGCGAGGCAAGGACAAAGACAGCGTATGATGCGTCCGACAACCTCCAGATCAACTGGACTGACGGAGACAAGGTCCGCATCTTTTGCGAGGAGGCCGAGGATGTCAAGAAAGCAGACTACACCGTGGCGCAGATCAACAAGAACACCGGCAAACTCGTTTACAACACCGAGGGTCTGGCCTGGGGCGGAGACGATGTAGAACACAACTTCTATGCGGTCTATCCGGCGGACGACAAAATGGTCGCCGGAGTAGAGGACGGAAAACTTTCCATCAACGCCAACTTCAACCAGACCTGCACGGTAGGAGCAAAGGACGCGTCAGGAATGTATGACACGACACCGGATATGACCAACGCCGTGATGGTGGCGAAACTCTCCACCAAACCGGTGGACAACGTCGCCCTCACGTTCAAGCCGATCATGACCACGCTCGAGGTGGTCGTAAGGGGCAAATCAGCATCGGCCAACACTGACAACATAGGAACGGACATCACGGGAATAAGCATCAATATGGATGCGTCAGCCTACGGATCGAGCCAAAGGCAATTCATTTACGACATCAACACAGGAAATATAGAGAGGGGTGACATCAATTCCACCGTCCAGTTCTTCATCGGAATCAAAAACAGTGACGGCTCGAACTCGCTTCATCTCAACGCCAACGAATCCGTCAAGCTGACGGCTTTTCTGCCTCCGGTTGCTGTGGACGAGACCCATAAGATAACCGTCAGGGTACACGGCACAGGCTCGACGGAACTTGCGGCCACTGTCGGCGGAAACACTATGTCTGACGGCTCCAAGCTCGAAATCGCGCGGAGCTCCAAGAGAAAGATAACCCTTCCTTGGATTGAAAGTGAGAATCTTAACAGCAACAACTGGATCACTCCGCTTGACGGTGACATCTATGTGTCTCAGATGTCAATCCCTGGAAGTCACGACGCCGCGACAGGGGAAGAAATGGCGACCATAATCGGAGATATATTCGCCGCGACACAGGAGCAGACACTGAACAGACAGTGGGAGCTCGGCGCAAGAGCGTTCGACCTGCGTCCGGCCATATACGATGCCGTCATTGGCAGCACGGACGAATTGTGGCTGTATCACGGTATGACCAGGGTGTCTATATCCTGGGCGACCGCGATGAACACCCTGAAGGCTAAGCTAACAGACAATCCGGGAGAGTTCGCCATTGTCCTGTTCCGTCACGAAGACGAAAGCACCATTGGCAAAAACACCAACACGGATGACTTCAACAGATATATGACCAATTACATAAACCAGAACAAAGGATGGATTGTGGATTGGAAGCCGGATCTTACCATCGACGAGGCAAGGGGGAAGGTCATACTCATCTCGAGATTCTACGGCAGTTGGAGCTACGGCTGCTTCACCGGTTGGGGACACGGGCAGGAAGGAGTAACCACAACACTTAACAACGCCGACGGAACAAAAAGCGCCACGATGCATGTGCAGGACTACTACAACCCAAGCTCGCACGAGACAAAATGGAACTCGATCCGGAAGTATCTTGACATATCAAGGACATTCCACACGGATGCCGCTAAAACCAACCATTGGATGATTAACCATTGCTCAGGCTATACGGGTTCTTCCTCATCATCCACATACAGAAACAACGCCGCATATCAGAACCCGAAGCTCATCGAATACATCACAAGCGGCGAATGGGAAGGTAGTACAGGTATAATCCTGTTTGATTACACAGGCGCCAATACTTCTGGTTCGACGACTGTTAAAGGAGAACTCGCCCTACAGACGGTAATCAACAACAACTATAAGTATCACATGAAACGCAGGGGCGAATAGCGCTACAGACATATTCAAATCCGCGATGCCGCATCGACGGGCAGTGCTTCCGATGGCTCGGCGGAGCTAAAGGGAGATATGAACGAAGGCCAGATAGAGGAGAAAGTCAACTGCGTCATCGAGAGTTTCTTTCAGGGTAGCATCGAGCGCTTCAGACCGAAATATGACAACGGCTACTGGTTTAAAGCGAATCAAACAGACGCGGAAGGTTCATATTATCCAATGACGGGATATAGAAAAGCGTCAGACGGAGGACTTGAGAAATCAACATCATACTACTACAGTTCTCCGAATAAAAATGAGCACAAAGCACAGGCGTTCAGTATTGGCGAATATACCTGGAAAGACAAGGACGAGGCCGGCGGCGCCGCGGGAAACCACGGCACAATAAACACCATGGACTGGAAAGGTAAATGGGAGGCGAATCCGGTTCGCTGCGTCAGGGTACAAGCACCATAGCAGTGGTTTGGAATGACACGGCGGAGCGCGAGGTGGACAAGAGCCGCACCTCGTAGGTCCTTCGGGACGCGGGACGGATACAGGCCGGGCTATGCAATCCTACGACATCCTCCTCCAACAGCGGGGAGTCGTGCCCGGACTTGGTTCTGACCTTAAGACTTAACCTTTTGATTTTCGACAGGAGACTCGATGAAAATATGACGGAATGCGGATCAAGGGAAGCATAAAATGGCTATGGGACATCTCCAAAGGCTATAGGGGCCGCGTTCTGTTCGTAGGCTTCATGGGCTTGATCAGGGTCATTCTCTCGCTGTCTTTCATCTGGGTGTGCAAGAGGCTCATCGACAACGTGTCCGGCAATGGCGACGGAAACACCGGCGTCCTGACCGCCGCGATGCTTGCACTGATGCTCACAAGGCTTGTACTATCCTTGGCAAGCGAGAGGATAAGCCGGAAAGCGGAGAACGGGCTGGGCAACAGAATGCGTCTCGACATATTCAGCCATCTGATGACAAGCCGGTGGGACGGCAAGGGTTCCTTGCACTCCGGAGATGTCCTTAACAGGATTTTCGACGACGTGCCGGGGGTCTCGTCAATCATCTGCGGCGGCGTGCCTACCGCCATTGTGACGGTTTTTCAACTTATAGGCGCTCTGTACCTCCTCTCGAGGATGGATGTCCGTCTGGCATTGGCGCTTCTGCTCATAATGCCAGCGGCCCTGCTGTTGAGCAAGGGGTATCTGAGGAAAACGAGACGACTGACCCTTGAAATCCGGAAGACCGAAAGCTCGGTGCAGGAACACATCCAGGAAAGCCTGCAGAACAATCTGCTGCTGCGCTCAATGGAACACACTCCAAGGTCGCTCTCGAAACTTGAATGCCTGCAATCGTCTCTGACGCGGAATGTTATGGAGTACACGGACTTCGCGCTTTACTCTCGGGCGATGGTGCAGGCAGGGTTCACGGCAAGCTATGCCACTGCGTTCCTCTGGGGAATAGCGGGACTTGAAAGCGGAGCGGTGACATTCGGCACTATGACGGCTTTTCTCCAGCTTGCCGCCCAGATTCAGAATCCGATAGTCCGGCTTAGCCGTCAGATTCCGGCGCTCACAAGAGCGCTTGCGTCATCCGACCGGCTTTCAGAGTTTTACGATGGCCCTTGCGAAGAACCTGAACCTCAAATCAGGCTGGAAGGGCAGACCGGAATCAGATTCGAGCATGTAGGTTTCGCATATTCCGAGGAGGAAAAAAGAATATTCAAAGACCTTTCCCACGATTTCACTCCGGGCAGCGCGACCGCGATTCTCGGAGAGACCGGCATAGGCAAGACCACTCTGATGCGCCTGATTCTCGCCCTGATCTCCCCTGACAGCGGCAAAGTGGTCTTCTACAACAAAGATGGAAAGGAGCATCCGGCGTCTCAGTCTACCCGATGCAACCTGTCCTATGTCCCCCAGGGAAACAGTCTGCTGAGCGGGACTATCCGGGAAAACCTGTTGATGGGAAAGCCTGACGCCACGGATCTCGAGCTTGCGGAGGCACTCCACACCGCCGCCGCCGATTTTGTGGAAAGGCTTCCCGAGGGATTGGACACAAAATGCGGAGAGAAAGGCCAAGGACTCAGCGAGGGGCAGGCGCAGAGGATTGCCATCGCAAGAGGACTGCTCCGCCCCGGCGGGATTCTGCTGCTCGACGAACCGTCGTCCTCACTCGACATAGAGACCGAAAGAACCCTTCTTCAGAGGCTGCGTGAAAAGGCGCATGGAAAGACAATCATTGTCATCACACACAGGGAGGAGACAGCTGCGATCTGCTCTTCTGTGCTGCGCATCTCCTCTGGTATATGACGGACTTCAGGCTTCTTCAAAGCGGAAGTCAGGCGCTCTGATGAGCCGTGGCAACCTCGGACATCAACGGGACAACCGCTTGCCCAGTCCCAGCAAAATTCGACGGAACGGCTTGAGCGCAAGCCACAGACGCACTTTCAGGCGGTAGGAGGCGGATGTGACATCGACCGGACGCTCTCCGGATCTGAGGATGGTCAAGACACGGCCGAACATCCTCTCTGGCGGGCAGAAGTCCTTGTCCTTCAATATTCCGTCTCCCTGGATTTCCGCCGTACCGCCGTCGGAGATTCTCAGAACCCTGTGGACTATGAACCGTCCGCCGTCCTTGAAGAGGACAATGTCCCCGACCTTGGCCTTACTCCGCTCTGATCCGGACGGACACCCTTCCTCGATTCCCTCCAGAACCACCGAATCCTCGCCGCCCTTGATAAAAGGCAGCATACTGTCTCCCTTGACAGGGATGGTGACCGTCTGTCCCTCACGCAGCAAAGCGATGACAGTCTCGAAAAAAGCTTCGTTGTCGACAATCATAGAGGATAAATATACTAAAAATTAATGTTATGTATATCCCGTGAAAACAAGATTCCTCATAAAATTGTTATTTTTGCAGGTTGTTATTAGTTAACCTTAATTTTGAAGAATATGGTCAAAATCAATTTGGGAGGTTGCGCCTCCTTTGTAAAGGACGGGGACTACAAGGAATATGTAGGCAAGGCACTGGAAGCATTCGATGTACTTGACAGCGAGTCCGGAGCCGGGAACGACTTCCTCGGATGGAAGCACCTTCCGTCAGAGACCCCCGAATCGCTCATCGAGGAGTGCGAATCGGTACGTGACAGCTGGAAAGCCAAAGGAGTGAACCTTGTCATCGTGATCGGCATCGGAGGCTCATACCTCGGAGCGCGCTGCGCCATCGAGGCTCTCTCCCACAATTTCGCCAAGCAGCTCGGCGGAGCCAAAGACGCTCCGGAAGTTGTCTTCGCAGGCAACAACCTTTCCGAGGAGTATCTTGCCGAGCTGATGGATCTGGCCGCCGAGAGGAATGTCGCCACGGTGGTCATCTCCAAGTCCGGAACCACCACGGAACCGGCTGTCGCGTTCAGGATCGTAAAGGAACACATCGAGAAGAACTACACCGATGCTTCAGAAAGAATCGTAGCCATCACGGACGCCCATAAGGGAGCGCTCAAAACCCTCGCGACTCAGGAAGGCTACAAGACATTCGTCGTTCCTGACAATGTAGGAGGCCGCTTCTCTGTCCTCACACCTGTAGGACTTCTGCCTATCGCATTGGCAGGCTTCGATGTCCGCGAGATTCTCGCCGGAGCGATCGAGGCCGAGAAGGCGCTCGCCGTAAGGAACGAAGAGAATCCTGCTGTCCAGTATGCGGCGATGAGAAACCTGCTCTACACGAAACTTGGAAAGAAAATCGAGATTCTTGTCGCCTATAACCCTAAGTTCCAGTACCTTGGGGAATGGTGGAAGCAGCTTTACGGCGAATCCGAGGGAAAGGATCTCAAGGGAATATTCCCGGCTTCCGTCAATTTCACCACTGACCTTCATTCGATGGGACAGTTCATCCAGGATGGAGACAGGGACGTGTTCGAAACCGTAGTGAACATCGAGAAGAGCAACCGCGAGGTCATCATCGGCTCCGACGAACAGAACCTCGATCAGCTCAACTACCTCGCCGGCAGAAACGTAGAGCATTGCAACGCAATGGCGATGCTCGGGACCAAACTCGCCCACATCGACGGCGGAGTGCCTCAGCTGGAAGTCTCGGTTGAGAGAATCAACGGCTTTAATCTCGGCAGCCTGTTCTACTTCTTTGAATATGCCTGCGGAATCAGCGCCTACGTACTCGGGGTGAATCCGTTCAACCAGCCGGGTGTGGAGGCCTACAAGAAGAACATGTTCGCCCTTCTTGGCAAGCCGGGCTACGAAGAGCAGGGCAAGGCTCTTCAGGCAAGGCTGTAAGCGCCTGCGACGCTTTGAATGTGAACACCCCGCCCCTTGCGCTTTATCGGCAAAGGGCGGGGTGCTGTTTTTCAGGACGAGCTGCCGTAGAGTGTGCTGGCGGCCACCTTCGGGAACTATTCGCCCGCTTCCTTGAGACGTTCGGCGTTCTCGGCGATCTGCAGCTGGTTGATGCATTCCTGGATGTCTCCGTCCATAAATACAGGAAGGTTGTACATCGACCAGTTGATGCGGTGGTCTGTCACACGACCCTGGGGATAGTTGTAGGTGCGGATCTTTGCGGAACGGTCACCGGTGGAGACCATAGTCTTGCGCTTGGCGCCGATCTCGTCAAGATACTTCTGATGCTCAAGGTTGTACAGACGGGTACGGAGCTCCTCGAATGCCCTGTCCTTGTTCTTCAATTGGGAACGTTCCTCCTGGCACTGAACGACAAGACCGGTCGGAAGGTGGGTCAGGCGGACAGCGGAATAGGTAGTGTTGACTCCCTGTCCTCCAGGACCGGAGGAGCAGAACAAATCAAGACGGATGTCATCCCAGCGGAGATCGACATCAAACTCTCCGGCCTCAGGAAAAACGGCCACTGAAGCCGCCGATGTCTGGATTCTGCCCTGAGTTTCGGTTTGAGGGACCCTCTGGACGCGATGGACTCCGGACTCGTATTTCATGATACCGTAGATGCCCTCGTCGTTAGACGATAGCTTGAAGACAACCTGCTTGAAACCGCCTGCCGTACCCGGGGTCTCATCGTTGACCTCGAGTTTCCAGCCACGCTTCTCGGCGTACTTGGAATACATTCTGAACAAGTCTCCGGCGAATATGGCAGCCTCGTCACCGCCGGTGCCTCCGCGGATCTCTATGATGGCGTTCTTGCTGTCGTCGGGATCGGCCGGAATCAGAAGAATCTTAATCTGTTCCTCCATCTGAGGAATCTTGGGTTCAATCTCCGCAATCTCGGCCTTCGCCATATCACGGAGATCCTCATCCTTCTCATTGATAAGAATGTCCTTGGCCTCGGACAGCTCATCGACCATCTTCTTGTACTCGAGTCCGGCCTTTATGATCGGTTCCAGCTCCTTGTAGTCCTTGTTGAGCTGGACGTATTTCTTCATATCGGCGATTACCTCAGGGTCGGAGAGTTGCCTTTGAAGCGACTCGTACTTGTCCTGAAGGGCCAGAATCTTTTCTACTAATGTGTTCTCTGCCATATTCAATGGTTAATAATCAATCTTATCCAATTCTTTTCTTTTGGGGGGCGCGGCGCTCCTGCAGTCCGGCGACCGGGGGAAGGTACGAATATGCGGGCTGCCGATGCCGTTCGGAAATAGCCCTAAATCGACTTTACGTAGCAGCGGCGGCGCATAAAAGGCTCGTGGTCGTATTTTCCCCACACGTTGACCGCCCCGTTTGATTCTATCTGCGGATTGGTAATCGCCCATTTCGTGCCGGCCTTACGGTATTTTTCCGACATGGCGCAATGGTAGATTGAAGAGACTCCTGTGTTCTGCCACTTCGGCACCGCCCCGTTTATCATCAGGTCAACCGTGTCGTACTTGTACATCGCCTTCAAAAGATGGAACCATCCGAACGGGAACAGACGACCCTTGGCTTTCTGCAGGGCCTGCGAAATCGTTGGGAAAGTGATTCCGAATCCCACAAGTTCCTCATTCTCATCGAATATGATGCTGCTGGTCTTGTCCGAGATGAAGCTCATGACGGATTTCGCCTCCTCGTCTATCTCCTCCTTGGTGAAAGGAATGAAATTATAGACGGACTTGGCGAAGCTCTCATTATAGACATCGAAGAAATACCTGACCATCTTCTTGTCTTTCTTGAGTCTGTCCAGGCTGCCCTCGTGAAGGCTGTACCTCTGCTTGAGAAGCCCGGCTATCCTTGTGATTTTCTCCTGAAGGGGCTGGTCCGCGGCCACCTTGTACTGAACCCAGTCACATTCCTTTACGTAGCCGAGCGCAGTGATAAAATCATTGTAGTACGGATAGTTGTAGAGACAGTTGAAAGGCGGGATGTTCTCGAATCCCTCCACAAGCATTCCTTGCTTTCCAAGGGTGTTGTAGTACAATGGGCCGTGAATCTCGTCCATCCCGTTTTCCCTCGCCCAGTTTTCGGCCGTGTCCAAAAGAAGTTTGGCCACATTGAAATCGTCAATTGTGTCGAACCATCCGAAACGCGCGCGCCTCTTGTCGTAGAGAGCGTTATAGCGAGGGTTAATCATTCCGCAGATCCTGCCTACGACAGTTTTTCCGTCCATGACCATCCACATCTTTCTCTTGCAATAGGAAAGGGTGGACACTTTGGTCAATGACTTGACCTGGTCGCTATGAAGAGCGGGGACATACTGGGGACAGTCCCGGTACAAATGGTCAGGGAACTTGATGAATTTCATAAGATCCCTTTTACTCTCAACCTCAACTACTTTATATTCAGGCATAAATATCCATTCTACAATATTCCTTTCTCAGGAAGCCAAATGCAAATTTAAGAAACTATCTTATTTTCTACAAATCCGGCCCGGCAAAGTTTAATAAACTGGGATTCTAAAGTCCCTTGGCCTTCCCCTCGTCCCAGATTTCGTCCATTTCGGCGAGAGTCATACTGTGCAGATCCTTGCCTTTGCGGATAGTGTTCTCCTCCAGATAAGTAAAGCGGCGGCGGAATTTGTCGCACGCCCGGTTCAGAGCCGTGTCCGGATTCAGTCCGTAGAGTCTTGCGGCGTTGATGGTGGCGAACATAAAATCGCCGAGTTCCTCCTCGGCCCTGTCAGCCGCGGCCTTTCTCTCTTCATCGGAAACAGCCGATTCCATCGCATCCATCTCGGCCTGCAGCTCACCCTGCTCCTCTTTCACCTTGTCCCATACCTGACGCTTCTCCTCCCAGTCAAAGCCAACGCCCCGGGCCTTGTCCTGCATCGATAATGCCTTCAGAACCGGAGGCATCGCGTCCGGAATGCCGGAAAGAATACGCTTGTTCCCGCCCTTCTCCTTGGCCTTGAGCATTTCCCAATTCTCGGAAACCTGCCCGGCATCAGCAACTTTGGTGGTTGAGAACACATGCGGGTGACGGTAAATCATCTTCTCGCAGAGCTTGTTCATCACGTCCGCCACGTCGTAGCGGCCTTCCTCCTCGGCTATCTTCGCATAAAAAATCACGTGGAGAAAAACATCGCCAAGCTCCTTCTCAAGAGCCGGCTCATCCTTTTTCAAAACAGCGTCGCTTAGCTCATAGACTTCCTCGACCGTCATCGGGCGGAGTGTGTCTATGGTCTGGGCGTGGTTCCAAGGACACTCCGCCCTCAGCCTGTCCATCACCTCAAGCGCCCGCTCAAACGCTTCCAGTTTCTTTTCCTTGTTGATCATATCCTACAAAATTAGTAAAAACTTACGGAATATTCTCACTTTGGTTTTGTGAGCGGTCTGTTGAGCTGTCATCTTTTAATGCGCAGCACCGATGAGCAGTTTGCAGCAGTCTCCTCCCGGTGTGTGATGACAATGATTGTCTTACCCTGTGCCTTTTCCCTCAGCCTCCGCAGGAGGATTCTCTCTGTCTCTATGTCGAGTGAGGACGACGGCTCGTCAAGCAGCAGAATCCCGCCGGGGCGGAGCAGTCCTCTTGCGATGGCAATCCTCTGCGCCTGTCCCTCGCTGAGCCCTCGGCCCTTCTCGCCGCATCTTGTGTCCAGCCCATCGGGGAGTCCCTCCACGAAGTCCGCGGCGGCGGCTCGCAGCGCCTCCGAAAGCTCGCTGTCCGTGGCCTCCGGCCTGCCCATCAGCAGGTTGTCCCGGATTGTCCCGCTGAGAAGGCTGTTGCCCTGCGGCACATAGGACAGGTTGCAGCGCGTCGACGGCGACGCCTCACACTCCTCCCCTCTGTCGTTGTAGAAGACCACCCTGCCGCTGTCGGGAGAGACAAGCGCGAGGATAAGGCGCATAAGCGTGGTCTTGCCTATGCCGGTCTCCCCAATAATGGCCGTGGCGCTGCCGGGAGCGAAATCGCAGGACATTCCGCTGAATATTCTCCTCCCGTCCTCCGGGTATGCGAAGCTGACGTCCTCGAATCTGACTCCGGCCTTTTCCCCAAGCCAGACGCAAGGCCCTGATTTCTCTCGCTCGCCGGCGGAGAGTTCAGAGAGCCTCTCTGCCGAAGCGGTCGCGCGTACGAACGCCGGGATCTGGCGGACGAGCTGGACTACCGGGTTCTGTATCTGTGCCGCAAGCTGGAGGAACGCCGTCATCGTGCCGAAGGTCACCGCACCGCTCCTGAGTCCGTGGATCCCCCAAAGGAACGCTGTGGCATAGCCGGCGGCGAAGCCCATGCGCGCTACCGCCCGCGAGAGCAGAGAGAAGTCGGTGTAGCCCATCACCTTCCGCATCAGCGAAGACTGCAGCGAGCCAAGCTTGGAGACCGAGCGAGGGACGTGTTCCAGCGAGCGAAGCAGCATGACGTTCTGGACGCTTTCCTGGATGTGTTCCTGCACCGCGCTCTCACTGTCACGGATTTCGAGGGTCAACTGTCTCGTCTTCCGCAGGTGGCTCTTGCTCAGCAGCATAGCCGTCGGCGTGATGAGAAGCAACGCCAACGCCAGACGAGCGTCCATCATTGAGAGAAGGTACAGCGCACCCGCCAGCTGGCAGGCCGTAGCGATGGCTGAGGGTATCCCGGAACAGATGACGGAGGAGACATTCGGCACGTCCTCGCCCATCCTGTTGAGGATGTCTCCGGAGTGGCGCTGTTCCCCACAGTTCCACCGGCTTGTCATCAGGTGGGTGAATATATTGAGCCTCAGTCTGTTTGATAGACCCTGCCCCGCCTTCCGGCTTATCCTCTCACCGACCAGAGAGAGGATGGGCCGGACGAGCGTCAGAGCGAGCATCAAGGCCGTCAGCCCGACGATGCCTCCGCCCTCGTTGCCCGTGGCCACGTCGACGAGCCTCTTGCACACCCAGACGAAAAGAATAGACAGGACTGCCTTGAGCGTCCATAGCGTCCAGACGCATAATACAGCGAAACGGTGGCCCCGTGACACTTCCCAGAGCCACTTCACGCTTTCCGTGACACGCTTCCACTCATTCATCCTGCCTTATAGTCCTCCGTTGAGAAATAAAAAATAGGTTAAGCCTTAAGGCCAGAAACAGACCCGGGCACGACTCCCCGCTGTTGGAGGAGGATGTCGTAGGATTGCATAGCCCGGCCTGTATCCGTCCGCACCCGGAAGTGACCCGGACACGGCCATTATCTTTTGAAGCAGGGAATTACTTCCACACCTTCAGATTGGAAATCGTGTTGTTGAGATTCTCAAGACGTTTGTTATAGACATACTTAAGATTGTCCATCACTTCGTCGAACTCCATACCCTCATCTCCGCATTGCCAACGCGAGTCCAGATAGTTGCCTACTTTCCAAATCCTACGGTTGTAGGTATCTGAAAGCCTGTTGGCCTTTCTTCGATCTTCCACTACTTTGTCGGCGATATCCACAAGATCCGGGTAAAGGTCTGCCCAACGGGCCTTGACCCTGTTGACATATTCCTGATCCTTCATCAGAAGAGGCCACCACATGTACTTCAGCCCCTCTCCTGACTTTGACCTTTCTATCAGAAGGGAACTCCAGGTATGGTAGTAGTATGAGTTCTTTTCAGTATCTATGTTCGTGAAGTTCTGGCTGTCGAAATCCCACACCGGCCCGGCACAGAGCTTCCCCGCTCCGTCCTTGTACATATACACGCTTTTAGGATGCTGGATTTCGTCATTCATGGCAATCTCATAGACAAACCAATAATCAATTACAGAATTGATGTCAAGGCTCTTATAGGCTTCGCTATAGTTTCCGTTCTCAAGATTGGCCTCAATGTTGTTGATATAGGACTTGACATTATTGAAGATTTCGTCTCCGCTGTATCTTGTTCCTCCGGCCTCGGCTGTCAAATCATCTTTGAAAAGACAAGGCAGACCTCTCAGATTTGTCTTGAATTTATAGTTCTCATCGTAATTCTTATCAAACTCAAGCAGGTAACCGCAATCGTCCACGGTCGGGGCAGCGTTATTGTCCTCGACGAAATCCTCAAACGGCGCGGAGATGTCCAACCGGTTTTTGTCAATCTTAATCTGTTCGCAAAGAAGATAATTCCCGACATGTATCCCGTTGATCACAACCTCCACATTCTCTCCGGATGGATTCCAAACAAGACCTTTGCCGTATGTGCTTCCGTCTTCAGGGCCGTTGGCGAAATGATTCTGCACTGCCTTGGCAATGTTGAACGCCAGATAGTTACGTATCAGTGACATGTCCGTCCACGGAGAAAGCAGAACCCATCTTTTATGCTTCTTCATTCCAAGCACAGATGCTTTTTTACTGAGTTTGACAGCCATCGGCTTTTTGTCGTAGGCAGAGGAGGTGTTCCCTCTTAGTCTGACACCGCAGTTTACGTTTTCAAGATCAGCCTCTCCATTCTTATAGACAGCGATTTCGTCGGTTTCACCCCATGAGGCGTCCTTCGCCGGAATTGTGAAATCAAGATAGCTCACTGTTCCCGGAGTGTTGACCTGTATCACGACAACCGGCAGTCCCGTGTTGGTCACTTTGACCGTATACTTTCTTTCTTCCGTACCGTTGACAAGAGTGTACTCGACAGGCGAGCTGAAGTCCTGGGTTGTCACTCCGCTTTCCTGAATCTCTCCATTGCTGTCCAGCACCGTCACTCCTTCGGGAACCGTGAACGAAGGCGCGAGTGTGAAGTCATAAAGATAAGGTATGCAGCAAGAGATATTCTGAAGCGTATTATCGATGTCGCAGACAAAGTCTTCCGCAGACTTGACTTCGGTTGATGATGTGCTCGTGTTCAGGACAGCCGTTTTCTTCAACAAGGCATCGTTCTTTGATATCTCGAATCCGAAACTTTCGAATACCGGTGGTTTAGTGTCTATGCCGACGACCGTGCATTTGTTCTCTTCCTTCATATTCTCAAGGTTCAGCGGGATTTCATAGCAACATCCCGACTTGAAATCAGTAAGAGCCTTGACGTAGAATGTCACTCTGTGTGCGTCGGTGACAAGCTGTATTTCTATTTCATCGCCTTTCTTTATGAACGGGGCTACCGTGGCGAAAGCAACAATCTTCCCGTCTACTGACATTCCTCCGTTCTCATCATCCCCCAACTTTAATGTCAAGTCTGATGATGTCTTGCCATCTACAGCGGAAAGGCCGGAGCTTAGATTCTCGAGGTTCATCGTAAAGTCTCCTGTCCACGGACTCTTTCCCGCTGAACCGTCGACTACTTCCCGGAGTATGATGGACTGTAGTTTTTCGGATTTTCCGATCTCCACAAGAGAATTCCCGAAAGTTATTCCGAACTTGAGGAGCGATACCATAGGGGTGAAGACAAAACCATAGCTGCCATCGCTTTTGACAACCGGTCTATCGCTTGCCTTGACATCGTTGGCCGCGATTGATCCAAGATTTGAATATGATTGTATGGCCGCCACCTTCACAGGAACAGCCGCGGCATCCGCCGATCCGTCCGAATACGGATAGTAGGCGTATTCCGGAATATCTCCGGCCCCGGACATCGAGCCCTTGAATTGTCCCGAGCTTACAGCCGTCGTGAAAGTCCCGTCGAACCTGGCGTTGACGGTCGAGCCTCCGAAAACTCCAATCGCATCATTTGGAGTCCAGAGTATTCCGACAGAACCGTCCCCGGCAGGCTCGGTGTCGATTTGCGTTCTGGTCAGAGGAACTTTTACAATCTCTCCTGTCAGAATTGTGTCATTTACTTTTATCCGCGCTATCTCGTTGTTGTCCACACAAGAAGACAATACGACAACTGACAATGTCGTCAATTTGGCCGCCAATGATGTTAGTTTCATCTCTTTTCCTCTCATTTTATTGTTAGCATTGGCTAAGCATTCAGGTTGTATCACCTCCTACAGGCCGAAGCCGGCCCCCCCGTTTCCGTAGGAGGAATCGTAGGATTTCTGGCCTGGCGTGTAGTCACGTACGCAACGTAAAGTGAAGTCTCTATTATAGTAGCCGTGTCCGGTGGTGATGATAGGTGTACCTGTGTAGCCGTCATTCCTCAGGTAGTAAATCATATAATCTACCGGAGAACCTGCCGGACGCTTGAACTTTGTCTTGGCTCCGACAAGCACCTGACCTTCCGCAACGGTTCCGTAGCCGGCCAGATTGAATTCCGAGCCGCAGTATAACTGTATAAAATATAGTTCCTTATCATTAGGAATTCTCCATTTGCCAAGATCGGATGCGTCCGCCTCTTCCGTGTAGTGTCTCTCGCACCAGTCTCCAGTCATTATCTCATCGTACTTGAAGGTGTTCCTTTCCACGGCTGTCTCAATCGTGGTTTCCGGTGTCGTCGTGCTGTAGCTGTATGAATATCTGTAAGGACTAAAGGAAAAGCCCCAACCGCTTCTTGTCATTGACACACTGATGTCAAAAGACGATGAGTTCCCGTTGTCAGACGCAATCGTAACCGTTACCGTATTGGTTTCCGAACCGCTGTTATTGCTCATTGTTATCTCCGCTGGCACGTTAAATTCGGCGGAGCTTATCCTGACGGCATTCCCTGTTCCGACCCGATAAGTAAGATTTTTGGATTCATCGTAGTTGGTGATAGTGACAGGAACTGTTACAGAATGTGTCGTCACCGGGTCTTCAAGGTCGCTGCCACCTGTTTCAGGGATTGTCTTGACAGTCACTTGCGGCACATAGTTGTCTTCACTCGGCGGAATATTCAGGTTGCTTCCGGCAATCTTGAAGGCTTTTGGAAGTAAGCTTGACGCTTCGTTGTTCTGATGCTCCGGGTATTCGCCGATCTGTGTGTTGGTTCTTATTGCCTCGTCTTTCAACCTCCTTATGCTGACCACTCTATTATCAGCGTCCCAGTCCGATATGTTTGACACCTCACCTGTGCCGGATGCCGCAAGGTTTCTCACGCACCTCACTTTGCTGGCTTCGACAGTTGTGTTATAAGCACCTATGGCCGTGCCTTCCTGTGCGTACCATACACGGTAACCTGAATTTGTACTTGTAAGGTATGTTTCCTGTTCGTATGAGATTTCAGTCGGCAGTGATTGCTTGCCCATATAGGTGTAGATGTACTGACGGAAAGCAGGAAGATACCATCTGACTTCATTTTCATCTATAGTCCCGTTGCCGTTCAGGTCTCTGTTCCTTGAAAGGCATTCGTACAGAGGATTAGTCCCGGTCGCCGTCATAATGTCGCTTTCAGCAGGGCCGTTTGCTCCGATAAAGCCATTCGCGGCTATGTTCACGAGATCTGTCCAGTTCGACGATGAGGCGGAACTGATTATCTCCCATGTGTTCTTGAGACCGTTCTGCGCTTCCGTGCCGGCGTATGTGTCGGACTCGATTTCAGAGGCCGGCGTTTCTTCGACTGTTTCCAGTCCGAAAGGATTCCCGGCAGACGTGTTATAGAAGCTCTTGATAGACTTTTGCTTGAGTGTGAAGCCCTCTCCCTTGACGTAGGAACTGTGTCCGTCTGAGCTTATCGTGGCGTTGCCGATGACGAAAGAAAGGACTCTGTCGTCAGCGTTGACAAATGTTCCGTAATCTCTGCCGTCATTATAAAAGTATTCGTCCACATAAGCCTGTACGTAAATGTTGTCCCCGTCCTTGATGCAATGCGTGTAGTCGTTATCCTTGACCTCGCTGATCAAAGTATAGATGTCCACGACTTCTGACGGTTCCGCAGGAAAGTTATTGAACGATGTCCGGGAAGCCGGTTTCCCGAATTTCACCCAAGATACATCCGTGTCGTGTTCCGCCCTGTTCTCACCGTTGACATCAAGGAACGTTTCCATCCTGCCTGCGGTGTTCGGTGTTGTCGCACTGATGTTGTAGTTTGTGATGCTTGAACTCTTGAAAGTCAGAATGACGTTCTCATAGTGTGCGTCGAGGTTCACGACCACATGTGGGGCAGGTCTTACAATCTGTCCTTCCGCGCCTGGATTAGGCTCTTCCCCGGTCTCCGACTCCGCCTCTACGATAATGTTGTCCACTCCGTTGACTTTGACTTTATAGTTGTATTTTGCGTTTCGCTTCACCGTGAAGTCACCGTAAGAGCCTCCTTTCCCGGATCTTGTGTCAAAGTTTCCAAGGTGTATCGTGTATCTGACATTACCGGTGACTGTCCCGGTCGTGCCTTCGCTGTCGGTTGCCGGACCATCGTACAGTCCCTCCACAACGATATAGGTGGAATTTTCAGGCGCGTGTTCAAATGTGTTGTAGTCCGAGGCAGACCTCTTTTCGCGGTCCGCATAGCTCCAGGAATCCTTGTCCGCCGGAATCTGGACATTCTCAGGCATATAGAAAGTAAAAGAGTCGCCGTTGATCGGCAGATCCGTGAAGTTGGCGAAGGTCCCCGCCCCGGCATATTCATTCAAGGCCGCCCTTTCGAGAAGCGTAGAGGATGTCGAGTAGTTGTGGATGCTGTACTTCCGGGGAGTGAAAGTCACTCCGGTTCCGCTTTCAAATGTGAATATGTTCTTGGAGACCACCCTTTTCAGATGGAAAACATCGTCGAAAGTATTGCTTCCCGGACGCAAGGTGATAGTGGTGCTGTCGTCCGAGCCGTAGCGCCCGGACATCATCACCGCCGTTGAGGTGATTTCGCGTCCGGATGCCGTGACTGTATATTCTTTGAAGCCGGCCAAGGTTTTCGTCGCAAGGTCGTTGATGTCCAAAGTCGCGTACTTGTCGTAGTTGGCTAACGGGAACATATACCATTCGCCGCTGTAGACTCCGTCAAGCTGCTCTTCGCTGAGGTCTATTGTGTACAGCCAGTTTGTGGTGGTGTTCTGTGTCGGATTCCCCGGATTGTCAACCTTCACAACGACAGGTCTTGAATCCGGCTGATCGGCGTTGTAAAAGAATATCGCCATCCTTTCAATCCTTGTCTCAATCTCGTCCGAGGCTCTTGTGACAGTGATATCCTCCATCTCAGGAATCTCTATGTTGAACGAGAGGCTTACAGGCATCCCTTTCTCGACTTTCACAATCGGCTCTTCGTCCCTCTGACACCCTGCAAATGCCATCGCTGCCATCAATGCAGCCACTATAATATTTCTTTGTTTCGTTCCCATAACTTATTACGGTTAATCAAAGGTTACCTCGTTCTCAAATGAATCCCATTCCTCCACCTCGACATTCGGTGTGTTCTCCTTCGCCTTAATCTCCACGCTGCTTGCGCAGACCGAGCTTTCCACGGCGATTCTCACCACCCGTGTGTCGGGGGTGAGATATGCTTTTTTGTCTTGAATCATCATCATCCTTGTCCTTTCATCCTCAAGTTGAAGTTTTCGCTTCAGCTACAATTGTTGTATCATATTCTGTTCGTCTCTTTTTTCGTCCGGCGTGGCGTCCTATTTCGCCGCCCTTGTGATCACCGCCCTGCTGAGCGAC
>CAYMOB010000044.1:0-17342 GCA_964391955.1 uncultured Muribaculaceae bacterium
AGACGAGTTCTTCAAAAATTTATTGTAATGTTGCACTTGCTTCTTGACTCTGCCTTTCCTTGTCAAGCATTCAAGAACAATTCTCTGGAGATAACGGAACTTGCAGACTTAGGCAGAAGCATAGGTGATATAAAAGATCGGATTTCCATCACAAATGCCGGAGCTAATAATCGTTTCTTATCATTGCTAAGACACAAATACGACAAAATAGATGAAATCTGCTGTGTTTTGTACGGTGTAAAAGAAGACGAATACAAGTTGTTGAGGTCGCATAAAAGAGAAGACAGAATATGACTGATAAAAAGAAACTGGCCAGCCTCATAAGTAAGTATATAGACAAGAGCGAGGATTTAAACAAGGTCATCGTTACGGCGTTCATTAGAAATCGTAAGATACGTGTTAAAGGAGGTTTACTCTCACGTATGGTTCTTGATGACAATTCGACCATAACTGAAAGAGATGTATGTCTTTCGGATATAGTTACTTTGGAAGATGTCATCAACATCTTCGAGTTGGCCATACCAAAAGATGAACAGACCATAAACGGTGCTGTATATACTCCGAAATACATAAGAGACTATATTGTTGAATATTGCTTTAAAAAGACAGGACAAACCTGTGACAAATGCCTGTGTGCGGACATTTCCTGTGGATGCGGAGCATTTCTCTACACGATGGCCGAGTATATTCACAAAAAGACAGGACAGCCATATTCATCAATAACAGAGAATCTATATGGCATCGATATTAGTTCAGCCAGTATAGAACGGGCAAAAATATTAATCTCTATGGCAGCACTTGAATATGGTGAGGAACTTGATGATTCTTCATTCAAGCTGTACGCAAGCGATTCCCTCTCATTCAACTTCAGCTTATTACCGGAGATTGCAACAAATGGAGGGTTTGACATCATAGTTGGGAATCCACCTTATGTCCGCTCTAAACATATTGATGCGAACACTAAAGCAAGTTTATCTCATTGGGAAACAGCCTCAACCGGCAATCCTGACTTGTATATTCCTTTCTTCGAGCTTGGATATTCATTACTTAACGAGAGAGGCCACCTTGGGTACATTACCGTCAATTCTTTCTTTAAAAGCGTAAATGCCAGAGCATTACGGCAATATTTATCAAACAATAATGTCTCCATGTCCATTATCGATTTCGGACAACAGCTGGTTTTTAAAAAAAAATTGGCTTACACCTGCCTTGCTTTTATCTCTAAAGCCGAAATCGGTGAAATTGAATACACCAAGGGAACAATAAATGATGTTAAAGCAAAGAAATCATTTTTATTCAACCGTATTGAATACTCGTACCTCAATGACCACAAGGGATGGAACCTCAACAAAACAGAGGTGCTTGACAACATACGCAAAATAGAGCAAGCAGGAGAAGCCCTCGGCAACAAATATGTAATCAAAAACGGTATAGCCACACTTGCCAACAACATCTACATATTCCGTCCGTCATACTGTGACCAAGAGCATTACTATCTTCAGCGTGAGGGGATTGATTATAAAATTGAAAAAAGTATCTGCAAAGACATAGTAAAACCAAATATCCTAAAAAACGAGGATGATCTAACCGAGAAGGAGGAGAAGATTATATTCCCGTACAAGTCAGACTATAGCATTATTCCTGAAGATGAGTTGAAGGAACAATTCCCAAATACGTACAAATATCTTTTACGCACCAAAGACATACTTGACGCCAGAGATAAGGGGGAAGGCGACTACACAACCTGGTATGCTTACGGCAGGACTCAGGCATTGTCAGACAGAGGAAAAAAACTCTTGTTTCCATTTATGAGCGACCGCCCTCATTTTATCTATGCTCCTCAGAAGGATCTTATGATTTATTGTGGATATGCTATCTATAGTGAATCTGATACTGAACTTCTTTTGTTAAAAAAATTACTGGAATCCAGCGTTTTTGACTACTACATCAGCAACACCAGCAAGCCATACTCTACCGGGTATTATTCTTTCGCCAAGAACTACGTCAAATCTTTCGGTGTATACCCATTCAACGAAGAAGAAAAGGCAGAACTCCTTTCATTAAAAGACAAGAACGCCATAGACGAATTCATCGCCAGCCGATATCACGTGGTAATATAACTTCCAAACAGTCGCCAAAGTCATTCAAAACCACACAAATACATAATCCCAAGAGTCCTGTGGCTCGGCATTTGTGTAAAAAACGAAAAAACAGTAACTTTGTCTGATTATACCCTTAAGGGAATTTGAACGTGAGGCAGACTTTGAAAAAAATATGGTTTCCGGCGGTGGTGGTGTGCGTGATCGCGCTTCAGACCATTGGAATGGAGAACCGGGCGTTCTCCGGAGACCCTGGCTATGGCTTCGTCTCGGCGGAAAGACAACTGCGGCCGGACACGATCCGCTACAGGAATCAGTTCATCGGCAAAGGCAACGACGACACAGGAAAGGAAGACACATCCTTGTTCCTTGCACCGATAGACACGACCCCGAGGCTGACGGCGAGAGACACCATATTCCCGCCCGACTCACTGAAAGACATCGACCCGTTCCGCTACAAGTACTTTGTGGCCATACTTGACTCGCTGACCCACAGAACCGTAGTGGATTCATTGAAATCAGCCGGAGACACACTTGACTGGCCCAAGGTCGATTCCCTTTACCGCCTCGACTCCGCAAACAGGAAGAAAGCCGAATTCGACGCCTGGTACTCAGGTCTTTCCAAGACAGACCGGAAAAAATACGATTACGAAATCAAGGAAAAGGCCAAGAAGCACATAGCCGACAGCATCCTGAACGTGAGAGACAGCCTGAAAGCCCACAGGGACAGTGTCAAGGAGGCGACTCCGAGAATCCTCGAGACTTTCGCCGTTCCGGATTCCCTGAAATACAAGAGAATCATCAGCTGGACGCACGAGCGGGAATTCCACAAGATGGACATAAGCGAGCCGGACACAAGCTACAACTATTGGGTACATGACTATCCAATCTACCGCAAGGACGTGAATGCCACGTGGTTGGGTGTGGCGGGATCCGCCGTGCAGTACTACGACTGGTTCAACCGTTCGAGCGAGAACGGGGTATCTTTCTACAATCCATACGAACCATGGACATATTCAGCGAAGACTCTTCCGATGTACAACACCAAGACTCCATACACGGAGCTGGCCTACTTCGGGACCTTGTTCGCCGATTCGCAGAAAGAGTCCGACAACCTCCACATTCTGACGACGCAGAACATATTCCCGGAGTTGAATTTCACACTTGAATATGACCGCTTCGGCGGGAACGGCATCATGCAGGGTGAGAAGACGGCCAACAAAACCTTCGTGACATCGCTCAACTATCTGGGCAAGCGATATATGATGCACGCCGGGTACATCCACAACAAGGTGAACCGTCAGGAGAACGGCGGGACCAGCGACAATTCGATGGTCAGGGACACCACCCTTGACGCAAGGGAGTTCCCGGTAAACCTCAACAACGCCTCCTCTTCCGTCATCAGAAACACATTCTTCATCGACCAGCAGTACAGGATTCCGTTCACATTCATCCGGGACCTCAAGAACCGGAAGACAGACAAGGCGTTCAGGGACAGCGTTCTGGCATCCGGAGACTCGACAATTATCGATTCATTGGATTTTTTCCTGGCCAAGAGGAAAGAGGACAGGGAGGCGGCCGACACACTCGGCGACACCAACATCACAACCGCATTCATCGGACACAGCAGCGAATATTCAGTGTTCCGTAAGACCTATAAGGATCAGATCACGGACGACATCGGAAGGAGATTCTACAACAACATATTCAATTACAGCCCGACCAATTCGTTTGACTCGGTCCGCGTTATGAAGCTGGAGAACAGGGTGTTCCTCAGGCTGCGTCCCTGGTCCGACAATGCTATCATCTCCAAATTGAACGGAGGCATAGGAAACAGGATTCTCAGCTATTACACCCTCGACCCTGCCTTCCTGAAAGGGACGGCGAACACTGTCTGGAACTCCGCGTTCGTCTATGCCGGTGTGGAAGGCCAGCTTAAGGACTACATCCATTGGGATGCGAACGGCGACTATGTCTTCCTCGGAAGTCAGATGAACGACCTGTCCGTCAAGGCCAACGCAAGGCTTGAGCTGTTCCCGTTCAGAAGAGCGAGGAAGAGTCCGGTAACCTTGGGCATTCATTTCGAGACAAATCTGGAAGAGCCTGAGCACTACTACCAGCACTATTATTCGAACCACTTCAGATGGGACAACGATTTCGGCAAGATTTCCACCACGAAGATACAAGGCAGCCTGGATGTGCCGAGGTGGAAGATCGGCGCCAAGGTCGGCTACGCGTTGCTGTCAGGGAATGTCTATTATGACTCAACAGGAGTGGCGCGCCAGAACAATTCACCTATGAGCGTGCTCAGCGCATCTCTCAACAAGGATTTCGCGCTTGGGCCTGTCAGGCTGGACAACAGGCTCCTGTTTCAGGTTTCCTCCAACGAGGACGCACTGCCTTTGCCGGCCTTGGCCGTCAACTCCAGACTGTATCTTCTGCTGAACATCAAGAGAGACATTATGCAGATGCAGATCGGAGCCGAAGGATGGTACAACACGAAGTTCTACTCCCCGGCCTGGAATCCGGCGGTCGGAGCTTTCTACAACCAGAAGGAAGAGAAGTACAACAACGGACCGGTCATCGACGCTTTCATCAACGTGCAATGGAAGCGCGCGTGCATATTCGTGAAACTTGAGAACATCGGCAACGGTTGGCCTATGGACAAGGCCGACTACTTCAGCGCCCACCACTATATAAGGACGCAAAGTGCGATCAAGCTCGGAATTTATTGGCCGTTCTACCTCCAGCCCGGCTCCAACAAGGCCGTGAACGCCGGGGCCGGATTGTCCGGTGGAGGCAGGTCCGGAGGAGGCTCGGGAGGAGGGCTCGGAGGAGGACTCAACAGCTTCAGAGGCGGAGGCGGAAGCACTTTTTGATTATGGGGCTGAAAAGAGTAACCAAGAAATTCATCAAGTATCTGGTACCGACTCTGTTGGTGCTTATGATTATTCCTTTAGGCAACCCGGTGAGAAACCAAGGAGCGCAAACGGGACTTTTCGGCGGAGACGCCATACGATGTGCGCTGGGACTTCATGAGAAGATGTCAGACGGGTATCTCAGCGGCTACAGCTACGAGATGCTGGAAAGACTTGCCGCCCACCTGAAAGACTCGACTGAAATCTTTCTTGCGAAAAAAGACGGCTCGTACCTTGACTCGCTGCTGCTGGACAGTCTTGACATATTGGTTGTAAAGTCATCAGACGTTCCTGATTCCGAGGAATTCATGTCTTTTCAGCTCGGTGAGGCACAGGCCAGCATAGTGTTCAAAGCCGACAGAAAGAAACAGAGGGAAATCATCCGGTGGCTGAACGGCTTCAAGGGCACGGATGAATATGAATCCATCGTCACCAGGTTCTTCAACGGCTACAATCCATATCGCAAAGGCGCGCGGAAGGATTCTCGCGTCATAAGCCCGTACGATGACCTGATAAAGGAAAATGCAAAAAGGATAGGCTGGGACTGGAAACTGTTCGCCGCCCTGATCTGGAGCGAATCGCATTTCAGAATCCAGGCCGGTTCTCCGAAAGGAGCGCTGGGACTTATGCAGATGATGCCCCGCACCGCCGACCGCTATGAAATAGAGAATCTTCTTGACCCGAAGGAGAACATAGCCGCAGGCGCCGCCTACATCGCCAGACTCCAAGGAAAATTCCAAGACACCGCCGCAGACAAGGACGAGCTTGTCAAGTTCACACTGGCGGCCTACAACGCCGGCGAGGGCAGAATCTATGACTGCATCAGACTGGCGCGGTCACAAGGGATTGAAACAGGAATCTGGGACAGCCTATGCACTGTGATTCCTCAGATGAGCCAGGACTCGATCCTGCTCGCGGAGGATGTGACCCACGGTAGATTCAAAGGCAAGGAAACAGTGGCCTATGTCAAGGCTACGCTCAACCAGTACGACATATTCAGCGGCAGGCCGCGGCGATACCAGACTCAGCCATACGACTCCGCGTCGGTGAGAACCGGAGAGGATGAAGACACCGGAGAGGTGCTACCGGGTCCTGACAGTCTGGGCGGGATCTACCCTGGAGATAAAGAGGCAAGGAATCAGGAGAAGAACCATAATGACCAGCCAGGAGAGGAAATCGGCGGCAAGCACCCCCGGTAGGTTCAGGCTGACCGGGACAAAGGACACGAAATAGTTCTCCGGATTCAGTTTAAGAACGTGTGTCCATTTCTGGATTCCGCAGAGGAGCAAGGCGACAGCGTTGCCGACCAGCATTCCCTTGGACACAATCACGGAGGCGACCCTCAGGAACACCTTGGCGATGGCCTTGTCTGTCATCCCGAGGGATTTGAGAGTCCCTATGGTGGAGATGTTGCGGAAGAGCATTATCAAAAGGCCTGAAATCATATTGAAACCGGCCACGATTGTCATAAGGACAAGGATGAACAGGACATTGAAATCAATCAGGTTCAGCCAGTCGAAAATCTGAGGGTAGCGGCTTATCACGGATGTGGCGAGCAAGGCGTCATCATCGTCTTCGGACAAGGACAGGGCGATATGTCCGACCTCGTCGGCGACGGCGCGCATTCCGGAGTCAGTCTTGGCGGAGGAGACCAACTCCAGCTCAAGCACAGATGCCTCGCCCGAAGTCCAACCGTCAAGTCTCTGAAGATCAGCTATGTCCGCAAAGACAACAATGTTGTCTGTCCCGTCCATCACTCCTTCGTACAAACTTGTGATGTTGAAGTTACGCACCTTTACCTGCTCGCCCACGAAATAGGTCAGAAGCTTGTCTCCAACCTCAAGGCCGAGCATCTTTGACAACCTGACCGGAACGGACACGCCCAACTTCACCGTGTCCGCTTCGGACTCCTTGCGTGGAACACCCTTGAACAGAACCCCGTGGATACTCTCGCCTTTCTTCACTATCCCCGCGCGATAGACAGCCGGAGTCACGCTTTTCACTTCGGGAATATTCTCTATCTCAGGAAGAAAGCTTGGACTTACGGATATCGGCGAAGCCTCGTTGATGTAATTCAGATCGACCGGCATCAGCTGAACGTCGCCCGTAAGGTCGGAAATGCCGTCACGTATCTCTTCGCGGAATCCGGAGGAGACAGAGACGGAGATAATCATAACAAGGAAAGAGACAGCGATGGAGACCATCGCTATCCTTCCCCCGAAACGGAGGCGTCCGGCTATGAACCTTGACGCGTCCAAAGAAAGACTCCTTTATGAATAAATAATCTCTTACCAGATGTGAACCCTTTCATTCTCAGGACGCCACATCGGATCCCCTTCCTTGATTGAGAAGGCGTCGAAGAATGTCTGGAAGTTCCTGAGCGATACATTCACGCGGTTCACGGCCAGAGAATGGACATCCAGCTTGGTCAGGCGGACTTTCTCCTCGTCGGTGACATTCTGTGCCCATATCGCACCGTAGGAAAGGTAGAACCTCTGCTCAGGCGTGAAGCCGTCGATAAGGCCGACATTCTTGTCCTTGATGGCGTTCTCCATAGCCGTATAGGAAATGCTGAGACCGCCGTGGTCTCCGATGTTCTCTCCGAGAGAGAGCTGTCCGTTGGCGTTGACCCCAGGAACTATCTCAATCTCATCAAACTGAGCCACAAGCACTTTAGCCTTGGCATTGAACTTCTCCGAATCCTCGGCTGTCCACCAGTCTGACATATTCCCGTCCTTGTCGAAAAGCCGGCCCTGGTCGTCGAATCCGTGGGACATCTCGTGACCGATCACAACCCCGATTCCACCGTAGTTGACAGCGTCGTCAGCGTCGGCGTTGAAGAACGGAGGCTGGAGAATCGCCGCCGGGAAACAGATCTCGTTGGTCGTAGGATTATAGTAGGCGTTGACGGTCTGAGGAGACATTCCCCACTCAGTCCTGTCCGTAGGTTTTCCGAGTTTTGAGATGTTGTCGGCCACGTACCAGGCTCCGGCGGCGCGGAGATTCTCGTAATAGCTCTTCTCTGGATCTATGTCAAGGGAGCTGTAATCCTTCCACTTGTCCGGATAGCCGATCTTCACGGTGAAGTTGTCCAGTTTTTCGTGAGCCTTCGCCTTGGTGGAATCGCCCATCCAGTCAAGCCCGTCGATGTGCTGGCCGAAAGCGGTCTTCAGATTGGCCACAAGGTCAAGCATCTTTGTCTTCGAAGACTCAGGGAAGTACTTGGCCACGTACATCTTGCCCACAGCCTCGCCGAGGATGCTGTTCGGAACCTGCATCGCTCTCTTCCAACGCGGCTTCTGCTCCTTGATGCCGGACATCCGGGTGCTGAAGAAATCGAACGACGCGGAATAGAAGTCATCGCTCAGGGAGCCTGTAGCGCCTTGAATGAGCTGTCCGGCCACATAGTCCTTGAGCACAGCGAGTTCGGCGGAGCCGAAATACTCACTGAAAGCCTTGAAGAACGACGGCTCGCTAACGATCAGTTTGGACTGGTCGGCGATTCCGCGGGTCTGGAAGTAGAGTTTCCAGTCGAAGCCGGGATAGTTCTTGGCGAGTTCCTCGGTTGAGCAAGGGTTGTACTGAGCCTGAATGTTCCTTTCCTCGACGCTGGTCCATGAGTTTTGGGCAAGCACATCCTCAACCGCAAGTGCGTTGGCGGCGGCCTTCTCAGGCTCGGCAACTCCTGTCAGGGTGAAGACCTTGGCGAGGAAATTACGGTAGCCTTCCTTGATCGCGGCGCTCTCAGCATCAACGTAATAGTCCCTGTCCCCGATTCCGAGGCCGCCCTGGCCAAGATAGAGGATCTGGTTGTCGCTGTCGGCGAGGTCAGACATCACGTAAGCCCCGAAGAAAGAACTTTCGGAGACGTTATGCCATCCGGCGATGATCGCCACGAGAGCGTCCTTGTCAGCCGCGGCGTAAATCTCATCGACATATTTCTTAAGAGGAGCGGCTCCTTCGGCGTTGAGTCTCGTCGAGTCGAGTCCCTGCTTGTAGAGATCGGAAATTTTCTGCTCCACAGTTCCTCTTTTTGCCTCAAGAGTCCCCATCTCGGCGAACAGGTCATTGAGTCTCTTGACATTGTTCTCCCTGAGTTGGTCGAATGAACCGAAACGGGCATATTCAGGCTTGAGCGGATTGTTCTTCTGCCAACCGCCGGTGGAATACTGATAGAAGTCAACAGCCGGCGAGACGGCTGTGTCCAGATTCGCCAGATCGATAGCCGGCACTCTTTCAACCTGTTGTTTAGGGCCACAGGCAGCCATCGCAAGCGCTGAAGCCATCATAATCATCAAACTTTTTTTCATAATATTATATGAATATATTCATTTCCAACCTACAAAGGTAATGAAATTATTCTTGAGATGTTAAAAGTGATTTTATCCATTCCGTCATCTCGGAGAGGACTTCGGGAGAGATGGTCTCCTCGATCTCTTTGTACTCGGCCAACTCGCCGGTGACACAGTGCTGGAAAAGATGGTTGAGCCCTTCCTCGGCCTTGATGACGTTCCTGCCGCCGGAAGGAAGACCCGCCTTCAACGCCGTGATGTTCCTATCGCACTGAACCTGAGTGTCTTTCGTGCCGTTCAGAGCCATCACGGGACATCCGATTCCGCCGAGTTTCCCGGACAGATCCAGACTCAGGAAATATTCCATATAAGGTGTACGGAACTGGTTCAGCCCCGCCTGATAGTTCTGCCTCAACACGTCCGGAATGTCATAGTCGCTGACCGAAGGCAGCGGGGACTTCGACTTGATGGCATCGAAGGTGTCCGAAAGAAGTTTGAGATAGGCCTCCGCCTCAGAAGACGGCAGCCCTGAGGTCTCCATAGCGTGACGGTTCTGAGCGAGCAGCGTCTCAGAGCCTGCGACAATCATCCCGGCGAGGCTGACGGCGAAGTCGATCTTTCCCTCCGCCGCAAGCATCAAAGCGATGGTCCCGCCCTCGCTGTGGCCAAGGACTCCGACACGTTCGAACTTGTCCCTCAGCGACTTGACCCCGACCAGAGCGTCATTCTTGAGATCCTCGGTGGTGCAGAAGACCACATCACCGGTGGATTCCCCGAACCCTCGGTCATCGTACCTGAGCGTGGCGATCCCGGCTCTTGCGAACGCGTCGGCGATGACGGCGAACGGCTTGTGTGAGAACATCTCCTCGTCCCGGTTCTGGAGGCCGCTGCCCGTGACCATAACCAGCACGGGAGTTTTCCTGTCACAGTTTTCCGGAAGAGTCAGAGTGCCTTTCAGGACAGCGTCACCGTTAGTGAACGACACCTCCTCGGTCGTGTAAGGGAACGGCGGGACAGGTGTCTGCGGCCTATTCAGGACAGGCGCTCCCGGAACAAGCGTCAAAGGTAAGGACATCCCGTTCTGGGTAAACGTCCCGGCAACCGTCTTGCCTACCAAAAGGCCTTTGTATGACGCTCCGATGGACGGCACGTTCAATGTCACCGCGCCGAGAGCATCCCTGGACACCTCGACAGGAATGTCCCTGGCGCCCTGATCGGGTACATCAAGCGTGCCGGAATCCTCACCTATGTTGAATATGAGCGTCAGTTCCGCTCCGGAAACCGTCAGCTTCCCGCTCCACGTCCCTTCCTGCGCCGATATCCGAAGCGCCAACAGCAGCAGCGCCGCGGCACATATTATTTTCTTCATATCATACAGTATTTTACATCAGCGAATATCGGGAAAAAGCCTCAAACGAGCAAGGACATCTTTCAGAAGCTGCTTAAATTTCTTTATCTGAAACTTTGAGGGAATGAATTCAGGCGGCCCCGACGGTTTTTCAAGGAATACAGCGGTGCTGACTGACGAGAAAGCCGGAAGAAAATGACGGATTTAAAACCCGGGGATTTTTTTTAGGGAAATTTTAAACAGCTTCTTATTCTGTGTTTGAGGCGCGTTTGGGTTTTCTTGATTATATTCGCGGGCGAATCGAAGGACTATGAAAAGAATCATGAAATTCATCAAGGACTGGATGTTGCCTCTGGCAATCATCATTGGCGTCCTTTCGTATCTTGCGCTTCATTTTGTCACCCCGCTGAGCCGCTGCGTGGAACCGTGGTTCTCAAGGTTCGCCAAGGATGTCCAGCCTATGTTCATGGCCACCATGCTGTTCCTTCAGTTCAACAAGATTTCCCCGCGCGACCTGCGGTTCAGGAAATGGCACTTCATCACACTTTCTTTCCAGACAGTGATGTTCGCCGCCCTGACCTGGCTGGTCACCCTGACCCCCGACGGAGACATCAGGATTCTTGTGGAATGTGCCATGCTCTGCTTCATCTGCCCGACCGCCGCGGCAGCGGGAGTAATCACCGGCAAACTCGGAGGAAGCCTTTCCGACACAGTGACTTATGTCGTACTCATCAACATTGCGGCGGCGGTGATTATCCCTATTGCCATCCCTATTGTCAATCCGGTGGCCGGGACTTCATTCATCGAAGGATTCACGGCCATATGCTTGAGGGTATTCCCTCTTTTAGTCCTGCCTCTACTGCTGGCCTGGGCCATCCGCTACACCGCCAGAAGACTCCAACGCTGGCTTATGCGCTTCACGGACTGGGCCTTCTATTTCTGGGGGCTGGCACTTGCATTCTCAATCTACCTTGCGACCAGAGCGTTGCTGAACAGCGGGATTTCCGTCTGGACAGCCGTGATGATCGGTGTCCTGTCACTCGTCTGCACAATCATCCAGTTCGCCGTCGGAAGGGCGGCCGGAAGAATGGCTGGCGAGAGCAAGGACTATCCGGCGGTTCGGTCAGACGAAATCACGGCCGGACAGGCCTTGGGACAGAAGAACTCCGGATTCCTTATCTGGTTCGGATACTCCTATATGACCCCTGTCACCTCAGTCGCCGGAGGACTCTACAGCATCTGGCAAAACATCATCAACTCACTGGAGCTTTACGAGCAGAGCCACCGCGATGGAAAGACTATCTCAGCGCGTCAAGACGGGCCTGCGCGGAAACCCTCTCGGCCTCGTCGGAAGTGACGCGCACAAGCATCGGAAGGTACTTCTTCTCCAGCTTGACGCTCTTCTCGCTGCGAGCCAGCAGAACACAGTTCTTGACAGCCGTATAGTCATCCGGATTCTTCTTCAACACCTTGTTGTACATCTTGAGCGCCGCCTTGCTGTCGTGCTTATAGACAAGGTAATACGAGCCGAGATTGGTCATATAGGCCGGATTGCCCGGATAATAGACAAGCATCTTCTCGGACAGTTCCCTGAAAGCCTCGAAGCAATGCGGGGTGCCGATTTTGAAGAAAGCGTAGCAATATTCCTGCATCACCGAAGGAAAAAGCTCGTCACTCGCCTCGACATCAGGATATTCCCATACAGGATGGCTGTGGCCGTTGTAGTCAATCAGCGCCTTCAGGCCTGCAAGCGCCATATCCGGGCTGTCCTTCTCGTAGCCGATCAGTGAGGAAATCTTGAACAGACGGAGATCCAGCCTGTCCGGATTCAGCTCGATAGCCTTTTCAATCGCCCGGGTGGCCTTTCCGAACAGCTCATCGTCATAGGACACGACCTGAAAATAGTTCACATCATTGCCGAGGGTGTCCTTCAATGTCAGAGTCGGAGCGTTGCCAAGGTACTTCTGCGCGTCAATGACCTCAATAGAGGAGGACTGGCTCTTGGTCAGATAGTAAGAGAACTGGCCGAGAAGCATATCCGTGTCTTCCGGATAATCCTTTTCCCAACGCTGCAAGAGGGTCTCGATGCCCACTCCAGCGGCTCCGAGCTTGGAGACCAGAAGCTGGTAACGGTCAAGATAGTCCTTCCGCTCAGTCTTGGTCTGGGCGAAAAGAGGCAGAAGCGTCACGACGGACAAGAATGTCAAGAGTATTTTTCTCATATTCATCAATCAACTTTCGCAGGTAGGCAATTACTTGCTGACAAACAACTTTCAAACGATAGAAGGTGATTGCCCACCAACATCCATTTTTATTTTACGGCTCTGCGGATGCAGATTGTTGCATCTGGTACCGAGATTCTTGACAAAGCCGAGAGGATGCCCGTCGAAGCGGACCAGCACAAAACCCCTCGGAGCATCCTTGAGGAATATGCTGTCCCGGTGCAGGAACCTAAGGGCGGTTTCCCTGTCCAGATCCGCCACGGGATAGCTACCTCCTGGAAAAGCGAGGCTCAACGCCCAGTCAGCCGAAGGCACAAGGTCGCGGCCTTTCATCTCTCCCTTGGCGACTCCGACCCTTATCGGGCGCAACTGTTCCAAGGCGGCCGTCTCGCAGGCAATGGACTCCGGAATATGAATGAGCAGATCCCCTTTCCTCCTTTCAGCCGCTGCCGGTCTGCCCGACAGGCGGCGGCCAGCCGGACCCGTGTCTTTCTCCAAAGCCGAGACAAACTGCCCCTCGCCTTTCACGAATCCCGGCACGAGAAGTCCGCCGGTACGTGTGGGAATTACTCCGGGAAGGGTCGAATAGGCATATTCACAGACATTTCCTCCAAGCCCGGCCGCGATCCATTCCATCATAGAGTCGTTCTCGGCCTCTTCGAATGTGCAAGTCGAATAGACAAGTACGCCGCCTTGCCTGAGAGACGGCCAGACATCCGCCACGATTCTCTTCTGCCTTGTGGAGCAAAGGTTTACGACATCCTCAGACCAGTCTTCCACGGCCTTCGCATCCTTGCGGAACATTCCCTCGCCGGAACATGGCACGTCGGCCACGATGATGTCGAAAAAACCCTCCAGCCTTGCGAACGCCTTCGGATCCACACTCGTGACCACGACATTCGGGTCGCCCCACATAGCGATGTTGTCGGCGAGCGCCGACACCCTGGAGCGCATCACCTCGTTGGAGACAAGGATAAAGCCGTCTCCGAACGCCGAACGCAACGAAGCGGCCAGATCGGTGCTCTTTCCTCCCGGAGCCGCGCAAAGGTCAAGCACCCTGACAGGCCTGCCGCAACCGGAGAATCGAGGAAGCAGTTCTCTGAATATGCTCCCGACGACCATCGCGGAGGAATCCTGAACGTAATAGCATCCGCAGTGAAAGAGCGGATCCAAGGTGAAGACCGGCCTTTTCCCGAGCATAAATCCGTGAGGACTCCATGGGACTCCTTGGACTCCGTCCCCAAAATATTTCTTTACAAAACTTTCAGGCTCATCCACTTTAAAAGGATTGACCCTGACAGACACGGACGGCGGAAGATGAAAGGCGGCCACGGCGGCAGGGGCTTTATGGCGCCCTATCGCCCTGGCCAGTATGCCTGCCAGTTGATTGTCGTCCAACCCTTGCATCTATTGGTTTCCGCCGAGTTTCTCCTTCATCCTGCGGATTGTCTCCTCATCGACGCCGTCCGGCAACCTGCCTTCGGACATCGCCACCAGACCGTCCACCACCTTGTCCATAGCCTCGCGGAGCTTTCCGCCAAGCATCATCTTCATCATCAGATTCAGCTCGGCGCGGAACTCGATGTGAAAATCCGTCTTGGACGGATCGGACGGAACAGCGTCGAAATGCAGGACACCTCCGAACTGGAAAGGAGCGCCGTTGTCAACGAACTCTATGCTTGAGTACGGGGTCCTGTTCTTCACCATAACCCCGATCTTGAATCCCTGCACGGTCGCCGTAAGCGTATCATAATCAGCCTCAACGCTTTCCTTCTTATCTTCAGGAAGAAACTGAAGGAAGTTACGCATATCCACAAAGGCCATATACAACTCAAATGGCTGCTTTGACACCAGTCCGTGCTTGCTTTTGATTTCCGTAGCCATAATAATCAGGTTTTATCCATTCCATTCAGACGGGTTCATCCTCCACCGGCGAAGCACCTCCACATCCGACTCCTTTACATAGCCGGAGGCCGTGGCCTCCTCAATCAGAGCGTCATAGCAGGAAAGAGTCCTGAGCTTGACTCCGTCCTCCTCGAAACGGGCGGCGGCAAGGTCGAATCCGTACGTGAAGATAGCGACCATCCCGAGCACCTCCGCTCCGGCGTCACGCAGAGCCTTCACGGCGGCCAGGCTGCTCATACCGGTCGAGATGAGATCCTCAACCACCACGACCTTCGCTCCTTCAGGAAGCACACCCTCAATCTGCGAGCCGGTCCCATGATCCTTTGGCTTGGGACGCACATACACAAACGGTTTCCTCATTCTGTCAGCCGCAAGCACCCCGTGGGCGATCGCTCCTGTGGCCACTCCGGCCACTATCTCCGCCTCAGGACACTCTTTCGCGGCGGTATCAGCCAGCCACCCTGCCACAGCCGAACGCAAGCCGGGATCGGAAAGAATCCTGCGGTTGTCACAGTAAATAGGTGAATGCCAGCCCGAAGCCCACGTGAAAGGCTCGTCAGGCCTGAGCAGGACAGCTTTTATGCGAAGAAGCTCCGAGGCAAGTTTTCTGTCGATGTTTTCCATATTCCTTGAAAATGATTGTTAACTTTGCGCACAACATACAAATATAATAGTTTTACGACAATATCACACCCGCGTGATGCATAAGATTTACCTTGAAAACCGATGTATAGCCATCTGCTCCCCCGAAGAGCAGGCTTTGTCCGATCCTAATTCCGTCGAGTTCCACCTTGGTGACAGGCCGGAGGACGTACCGGCCCTCGTGACAATGTTCGAGACATCGGACACGCTGGCAAGAATCTACATTCCTACCGAAAACATAGAACTGACCTACAAGGAGTTCTGTTCCTGTTTCAAGGAAGTCAACGCCGCCGGGGGGCTGGTGTCCAACCGCAGGGACGACGTGCTGCTGATAAGCAGGAACGGCTTCTGGGACCTGCCCAAAGGTCATCAGGAAGCCGGCGAGGACATCAAGGTCACAGCGCTGCGGGAAGTTCAGGAAGAGACCGGAGTGGGAGACCTGGAGCTCCGCGGCCTGATCTGCGTCACCGACCATTGCTACCGCCGAGACGGAATCTGGCATCTCAAGCACACATGGTGGTACGATATGCTCTACACCGACCCGGTGGACCTCACCCCGCAGCGGGACGAGGACATCACAAAGGCGGCTTGGGTGGCGAGGTCAAGCCTCTCCCCTTACCTGAAGAACACATACCCGTCAATCGCCGAGGTGTTCAGGGAGGCAAAAATATAATTTGAGGAATCTGAAACTTTCCGCTCGTCAATGCCGTATAATAAAGGATTGACTATAACGTATGTTAGCGAATATGAAACTTTCACAATTCCAATTCCTTCTTCCGAAGGAGAGGGTTGCACAGGAACCTACAAGATGGCGCGACGAGTGCCGGCTTATGGTTGTCCATAAGGGCACCGGGGAAATCGAGCACAGGCTGTTCAAAGACATCATCGACTATTTCGGCAAAGGAGACACGTTTGTCTTCAATGACACAAAGGTGTTCCCCGCCCGCCTCTACGGCAAGAAGGAGAAAACCGGAGCGGACATTATGGTGTTCCTTCTGAGGGAGCTGAACCGCGAGCAGCACCTTTGGGATGTGATAGTTGACCCGGCAAGAAAAATACGTATCGGCAACAAGCTCTACTTCGGAGACGACCAGAGTCTTGTCGCCGAGGTCATTGACAACACGACATCCAGAGGGCGCACACTGCGCTTCCTTTACGACGGGCCTTACGAGGAGTTCAAAAAGTCACTTTTCAGCCTCGGCGAGATTCCTGTCCCGAAATGGGTGAAGTCAAAGATTTCCCCCGAGGACAACGAGAACTACCAGACCATCTTCGCCGCACACGAGGGGGCGGTGGCCGTTCCAGCGGCAGGCATCCATTTCAGCAGAGAGCTGTTCAACAGAATGATTCTCAAGGACATCGACAAGGCATTCATCACCGAGCATATGGGCATAGGACAATTCCGCAGGGTCGATGTGGAGGATCTTTCAAAGCACAGGATGGACTCGGAAAGGCTGATAATCACCCCGGAGGCCTGCGAGATCATCAACAGGGCGAAGAACTGGGGACACAAGGTTCTCGCGGTCGGAACGACCGTGCTCCGGGGACTCGAGACCTATGTCACGACCACTCACGAGGTCAAGCCTTATGACGGATGGACCAACAAGTTCATATTCCCGCCTTACGAGTTTTCCGTTCCTGACGCCGTGGTGTCTAATTTTCATCTCCCGGAATCGACCATGCTGATGGCCGTGGCGGCCTTCGGCGGCTTCGACAACATCATGAACGGCTACCAGGCCGCCCTGGACGAAGGCTACCGGTTCGGTCCTTACGGAGACGCCATGCTCGTGATATAGCAAGCGTTCCGGAGGCGGCGGAATAAAAGCGCGCGGCTCGCCGCAACTCGGCGGAAGGGGTTCCGGGGAAACCTTTCCCCGCGCCCCCAGGGGCTGTCACGAAGTGACTGGGGGTCGGAT
>CAYMOB010000045.1:0-16173 GCA_964391955.1 uncultured Muribaculaceae bacterium
TCAATCGCGCTTGTGATCCTGGACTGATACCATATTTGACTTTTTTTGCTATCTTTACGAAAGTTTTTGGCTTACAACACTATGCTCCGTAAAATTAGAATCACATTGGCAGCGGTTTGTCTCGCGGCTATAACCCTGCTTTTTCTGGACTTCTCCGGGACACTCCATCTTTGGTTCGGCTGGCTGGCCAAGATCCAGTTCCTGCCCGCTGTTCTTGCCCTCAATCTGGTCATCGTCGCCGTCCTTCTGGTGCTGACACTGCTTTTCGGCAGAATCTATTGTTCTGTGATCTGCCCTCTCGGCGTGTTCCAGGACTGCGTCTCCAGCCTCAGTTCAAGAAGAAAAGGCAAGAAAGCCAGGTTCTCATATTCAAAAGAGATGAAATGGCTCCGTTACGGGATGCTGGCGCTGTTTGTGGCGGCTCTGGCCGCCGGTCTCAGTTCCATAGCCGCGCTCGTGGCTCCGTACAGCGCCTACGGCAGGATGGTCCAGAGCCTGCTCGCCCCGGTCTGGCAGTGGGGCAACAACCTGCTCGCCTGGATCGCCGAGAGGCATGACAGCTATGCTTTTGTGACTAAGGAGGTATGGCTCAAGAGCCTGCCTACGCTTATCATTGCCGCCGTGACTTTCGCGGTCGTGGTCATCCTCGCCTGGAAGAACGGCAGAACCTATTGCAACACAATCTGCCCTGTGGGGACCATGCTGAGCTTCTTCTCTCGTTTCGCGATGTTCCGTCCGACGATAGACAAGTCCAAATGCAAGGGCTGCCACGCCTGCGAGAAGAAATGCAAGGCAGCGTGCATCGACTCGGACAACCAGATAATCGACTATAGCAGATGCGTCGCTTGCTTTGACTGCATCGACACCTGCAAACTTGGTGCGCTGAAGTACCGTTTCGCCTGGGGACGGACATCGTCCGCCACAGCGTGCGACGGGACTTGCGCAAGATCCTCGGTTTCAGAGTCCGAGGGAAGCCACACATCCGCCGAGACCAAAGCCGGCTCCCCGGAACCCCGCGACACCGGAAGAAGGGCATTCCTGACCGGAGGCGCTGCCGCGTTGGGCGGAGCCTTGCTGACATCATTGCCATTGAGGGCCGAAGATGAAATCAAAGACAAAAAACGGGACGGAGGATTCGCTGAGATTGTCCCGAAGAAGAGCCCGGCAAGAAGAATCCCTGTCACGCCGTTCGGTTCTGAAAGCGTGGAGAGGTTCTACCAGCACTGCACGGCCTGCCAGCTTTGCGTGACAGTCTGCCCGAACAATGTCCTCAGACCGTCATCAAGACTTGAGCATCTTATGCAGCCTGAAATGTCTTTTGAAAAAGGCTACTGCCGTCCTGAATGCGTGAAGTGCTCCGAGGTATGCCCGGCCGGAGCGATTCTCAAGATCACCCCGGAGGAGAAGACCGGCTGGAAAGTCGGGACAGCTACGGTGGACTACGACCTCTGCGTCGTGAACAGGGAAGGTGTCCACTGCGGCAACTGCGCCCGCCACTGTCCGGTCGGAGCGATCCGGATGGTCAGAAAAAAACCTGACGATCCAAACAGCCAGAGAATACCTACCATCATCGAGGAAAAGTGCATCGGCTGCGGAGCGTGCGAGAACCTCTGCCCGTCCCGCCCGATCAGCGCCATCACCATCAACGGACACCAAGTCCACCACAACGCATAGAAGCGGTTTTCAAATAATCATTCACAGAGCAAGCAATTGCCTACTTTCGAAGACTGAATATGAAAGATAACATCAACAGAAGAGAATTTCTCAAACGGACCGGAGCCGGAACCGCCGCGTTCGGAACCGTGGCCCTTGCGGCGGCGTGCGCCCCGAAAAAAACCGCCGAGACCCTCCTTGACAATGACGCGGAGGAAGACGTTTTGGAAAACGGCAAGATGGAGACGCGCTCAAATCCGGGCAACGGTGACCAGGTCTCGCTGCTTGGCTACGGGTGCATGCGCTTCACTATGAAGAAAGACGGGGACGGCAAGGACATCGTTGACCAGGAGAACGCCAACAAGCTGATTGACTACGCCTTGTCTCATGGAGTGAACTACTACGACACTTCCCCGGTCTATCTTCGGGGACTCTCGGAGGAAGCCGTGGGCAATGCTCTGTGCAGACATCCGAGGAATTCATATTACATAGCCACCAAACTGTCCAATTTCAACGACCACTCAAAGGCCGCGTCCATGAAACTGTACAACGATTCATTCAGATACCTGCAGACGGACTATCTGGACTACTACCTGCTTCACTCACTCGGCAGGGGGGGGCTGGAGGCGTTCGACAGAAGGTTCGTGGACAACGGGATGATGGACATTCTTCAGGCGGACCGTGAGAAAGGCAAGATACGCCAGCTCGGTCTTTCATTCCACGGCAACCAGCAGCAGTTTGACGAACTCCTCAAACTTCACGACAAGTACCACTGGGACTTCGTCCAGATACAGATGAACTACTTTGACTGGAAGCACGCCGACGGCAAGAACAACGTCAACGCCGAATATCTCTACGATGAACTGGACAAAAGGGAAATCCCGATCGTAATTATGGAGCCGCTTCAGGGAGGCCGTCTCGCGAATCCCGCCGAAAGCGTCGCCAACCGGCTGAAAGAGCGTGATCCGAAAGCCTCTCTCGCATCCTGGGCATTCAGGTTCGTCGGATCGTATCCGCGAGTGCTGACCGTCCTCAGCGGAATGGTCTATCAGGAACACCTCGAAGACAACCTACGTACTTTCAACAATTTCAAATACTTGACCGACAAGGAGAAAGAATTCCTCGGAACTGAGGTCGCCGGCATCATGGCCGGTTTCCCGACGATCAACTGCAACGACTGCAAGTACTGTATGCCTTGCCCATACGGCGTGGACATTCCGGGAATATTCAAGCACTACAACGAATGTGTCAACGAAGGCGAGATTGCCCAGAGTACCGAACAGGAGAACTACCGCAAGCTCCGCAGGGCATACCTCGTCAGCTACGACAGGGCTATTCCGACCGTACGTCAGGCCAGCCACTGCATCTCCTGCAAGAAGTGCGTCGAGCATTGCCCGCAAAGCATATCAATCCCACGAGAGCTTCGCCGCATAGACGCATACATCGAGAAACTCAAGCGCGGCACATTGTAAAAACAGCAAATTTTCAGAAGAGACGCTGAATATTCAAAGGATTTGATTATATTTGTAGTCCTTTCTGCAACAAAGGCCTTTGGAGAGATGCTCGAGTGGCTGAAGAGGCACGCCTGGAAAGCGTGTGGCCTCCTAAAGGGGCTCGCGAGTTCGAATCTCGCTCTCTCCGCAAGAATAGAGTTGTGACTAAATATCATTTTAGTCACAACTCTTTGTCATTCAAACAGCGTTAGTCAGAAGACACGGGAACGGATTTCACCAAAACATAAGGCCGCTTGATGACGAATCCGGGCTTTCAATCGGCATTTTTTCGTCCACAACAATTATTCGGCAATTATTTCGGCTACTAATATGTACTTTGGCACAGAAATGGCATATTGCTTAATCGACATAAATATTTTTACTCATAAACCAAAAACTGACTCAATAGTTATTTCATAAGTATTGAATAGAAGAGCCGAAGCCGGGCGTGAGCCTCGCTTCGGTTTTTCTTTAGGGTCTATATAGGAGTTGACCAAGAATCCTCTTGGGCGCATCTAAAGAATCGCGGAACACCGTTATAATCCGAGACTATAAACCAAAAAAGAATTGTGTCCTATGATGTTGTAGACGTTCCAAAAGGAATCGTAGTCAGCTCCTATATGATTCCCAATAAAATACCTGGAGCACCTGCCCTTGCCGGAAGCCAGCGGATGCCACGGCCTCAACGAGCGGAAGGACAAGGCGGAAGTGCGCCATCGGATCTTAATACAGAAGATACGGAGCGCGGCGCTCTTTGAAGCTCTCCACATCGGAAGACCAGCGGGCAGAAATCTCGTCGGCGGACGAGCCGGACTCAATCATCGAGCGGAACCAATCCACACCGGCGAGAAGCTCGAAGAAATTATTCTTGCCGAAGAACTTATCGCCCATATTCAGATTGCGGTATGCATCAACGACATATTCAAGATTAATCTTTTCGGTCCAGATTTCGCCGAGAGGCTTGAGCCGGAGATCCACGCCATAGCACACTTCCTCAAGGAACTGAGGCTTTTTCGCTCCCGGAATGCTCTTGGGCACGAAAGAAAACGAATATCCCGTCATCTGCGGATGGCCGTAAGCCTCGAACGGGAACGAAGTGCCGCGTCCGAGAGTCGCCACTGTCCCCTCGAAATAGCAGGTCGATGAATACAGGTACACAGCCCTCATATCCTTAATGTTCGGTGACGGAGGGAGGATGAGGCTGTAGCGGGTGTTATGGGTGTAGTTAAGACACGGAACCACGGTAAGGTCACACGTTCCGTTCTCCAACCACTTCTCTCCGTTAATCATCAGAGCAAGCTCGCCGAGTGTCATTCCATGCACAGTCGTAATCGGCAGCCAGCCTACTCCGGACTTGAACTTCATATCAAGCACCGGGCCGTCCACATAGAAACCGTTAGGATTCGGCCTGTCAAGCACCACGACCTTCTTTCCGTCCCTTGCGCACGCTTCCATCAGGTGATGCATAGTGACATAATAGGTGTAGTACCTCAGTCCGACATCCTGAATGTCAACGACAAGCACATCGAATTTGTCGGTCTTGTCCTTGCCAGGAATCCGAGATCCTGTTCCGTAAAGGGAAAGAATCTCCACTCCGGTCTTCTCATCCACGCTGCTTCCGACGTGTTCACCGGCGTCCGCGTCGCCCCTGAAGCCGTGTTCCGGAGAGAAAATGGCCGTGACATCGACACCCTTTCCCAACAAGGCGTCTACAACGTGCTGCCCGTATTCGATTTTGCCGCCCGGCACCGAAGGCTCAAGGAAAGGAATGAGGGAAATCTCATCGAATATGCGAGGAGACGGAGCGCCGGGTCTGCCATCCGGAGCGCCTTGACGGGATCTGTCTCCGCGGGCCTTACGCTTCGGCTGCCCCTCCGGACGACCGAAAGAATCCTGACCCGGCTGATTCATCGCCCAATCCTGAATGTCCTGAGACTCCAGCGAGTTCCGGGAACGATCCTCGAAACCGGGACGACGGACGGAAGGACGGCCACCGGGACGATGCGGCGGACGGGCAGGGCCTCTTCTGCCATCATTGAAACGATGAGGCGCTGGAAAACATCCGCCATATTCGGAAAGGGCGTCGGCAAGCTTGGAGCCTGAGACCTTGTCTCCGACAATTCCGGTCTGGTTACTGAACACAGCCACCCTTTTCCCCTCAAGCAACGGGAGATACATCTCAAACCGCTCATCACCAAGAACCACCTTCTCAGGCTTGGCCTGAGCGAATGCCCCGAAAGGCAGCAAGCCCACAAGCAACACGGCCACAAACTTCAGCGCGCCGCCGACAGAACCGCTCTGCTGCAAAGAGCCTCCGACGATGTCCAGAATCTCGGAAGTAATCTTTTGCTGGCGGCCTTTGTTGTATTCCAGGGTAAGCTCCTGAAGGAGTCCGTCGCCGTTATCGGTCGCCAGCTGCATAGCGACGGTTCTGGCGGCATGCTCGGCGGCAGCGCTGTCCAAAAGGGTCGAGAAGACACGAAGACTGACAACCTTAGGAAGAAGAGTCCGCACAAAAGCCTCCGGAGACGGTTCCACAATAAGTTCACGGCCGCGCGGCAAAACCGGAACCACACCGGCCGGATTGCCCTCCTCTGATCCGGTTGTCATATCATCCAAGGAAAGAGGCAGATATGTCATCCGGGTCGTAGGCTGCGAGGATGTTGACTTGTAGTGGTTGTAGACAAATTCAACCTTGTCAAACCGACCATCGGAGAAGCCGTCAAGCAGTTCCTGAGCCAAGGCCGAAGCCGCCTCGTAAGACGGAGAATCGGACATCTTCGTGAAATCGGCAGGACTTGGAAAGCCCAGTTTCCTCATCGCCTCAGCCATCTTGCGTCCGACTGAGTAAACAACTATGTCAGAGTCCCGGAGACCGGCGGAACGATACTCGTCAATCATCGCCGCCGCCTCTCTTATGGCATTGGAATTGAACGCCCCGCAAAGCGATGAATTGGATGCGAAAGCGACAATCGCCACCTTGCGCACATCACGGCGGGTCATTAAAGAACTCACATCCCCGGACAAAGCGGCCTCAGTACCGGTTTTGTCCGAAGAGGATGACTCCATCAGATTGAGGAGCATATTATAAAGACACCGCTCGTACGGAAGCATATTCCCGATTGCCTGCTGTGCCTTGTGCAACTTTGCGGACGCGACCATCTTCATCGCGGAAGTGATCTTCAGAGTGCCCCTGACGGAAGCAATCCTATCCTTTATTTCCTTTAGAAATGCCATAAACCATTAATATTAAACATTATTCCGACTTACAATAGATTCCACAACAGCCGCCGCCTCGCTTTCAATGATTCCGGTAATTGTCTCGTCGAGTTTGCCGGCCGACAACGGAGCCAGCACATCGTCCTGATGCCCGGCCCTCATCCTCGTAAGGAACTCCGACTGGAATTCCTGCACCTGATCGATGCTTATCCCACCCATCAAGGCGTGCGTGCCGCAATAGAGAACAGCCACCTGCTCCCCCACAGGCATCGGCGAATATTGACGCTGAACCAACAGCTTGTTGTTCTTACGTCCCTTGTCGAGAGCCATCGCGGTCACCTTGTCCATATCCGAGGAAAACTTCGAAAAGGATTCAAGCTCGTTGAACTGCGCCTGGTCAATCTTCAGGGTACCGGCCACCTTCTTCATCGACTTTATCTGGGCCGCACCGCCGACACGGGACACCGAGATACCGACATTGATGGCCGGACGCTGCCCTTGGTTGAACAGACCGGACTCCAGATAGATCTGACCGTCGGTGATGGAGATCACGTTTGTGGGAATATATGCGGAAACGTCACCGGCCTGCGTCTCGATGATCGGCAGAGCCGTGAGCGAGCCTCCGGCCTTGACCTTGCCCGCAAGCGAATCCGGCAAGTCGTTCATCTTTTCGGCAACCTCCTGCTGGTCAATTATTTTGGCCGCTCTTTCAAGAAGTCTGGAATGGAGATAGAACACATCCCCGGGATAGGCCTCGCGGCCTGAAGGACGGCGAAGAATCAGGGAAACCTCACGGTAGGCCACAGCCTGTTTGGAAAGGTCGTCATAGACAACGAGGGCGGAACGTCCGGTGTCACGGAAATATTCACCCACCGCGGCGCCGGCGAAGGGAGCGAAATATTGCAGCGCCGCGGGATCGGCAGCGGTGGCAGCTATGACCACGGTGTAGTCCATAGCGCCCTTGGAACGCAGCGTCTCCACGATATTAGCCACAGTGGAGCCTTTCTGGCCGATGGCCACATAGATGCAATAGACAGGATCGCCGGACTCGTAGTTGGAACGCTGGTTGATGATTGTGTCGATGGCGACGGCCGTTTTTCCGGTCTGACGGTCTCCGATGATAAGTTCTCTCTGGCCGCGGCCGATAGGTATCATCGCGTCGATGGCCTTGAGTCCTGTCTGGAGAGGCTCGGTGACAGGCTGACGGAAGATGACTCCGGGGGCCTTGCGCTCAAGCGGCATCTCCGTAAGTTCCCCGTCAATCTTTCCAAGCCCGTCAAGAGGCTCCCCAAGCGGATCGACCACCCTGCCGAGCATCTTCTCACCCACCTTTATGGATGCGATCCGTCCGGTCCTGCGGACTGTCATCCCCTCCTTGACCTCATCGGTAGGGCCGAGAAGCACGGCCCCGACATTGTCTTGCTCAAGGTTCATCACGACACCCATCACTCCGCCCTCGAACTCGATGAGTTCTCCGGCCTCGGCGTTGGTCAGGCCATACATTCTGGCGACACCGTCGCTGACTTGCAAGACCTTGCCTGTTTCCTCGAACCTGAGTCCGGTGTCGATTTCCTTCAGTTGCTCCAGAAGCACCTGCGAGATTTCACTTGGATTTATGTTGTCCATACTAAACTATTCTTCTATTCTTTTCTATGAACTGACGTCTGATGAGATCAATCCGACGCGCGACACTGGCATCCAGCAAGAGATCGTCCACCTCAAACACGAATCCGCCGACAAGGGAAGGATCGACCTGTGTCGTCATCCGCAGTTCACACCCCGCGCGTTCCTCAACCAGTCGCCGCAAGCGAACCTCCAGAGACGACTCCACGGCAGGCTGACCGCCGGCTTCCGCTGACATACCACCGGAAACGGAAGGAGAAAGCAGCGACGGGTCGGCAACCACAAGCCTGGCGCACTTGATGTGACGGGAGCGGTGATATTCAGAGATAAAAGACCTGAATATCAAACGAGAATAGCCGATTCGGCCATTGCGTGTCAACAGCAGGATGAATCTGCGAAGCTCCGGAGCCAAAGAGGATGTCCGGGCCGTCCTGCCTTCCGTCTCCCCTTCACCCGCAGGGACAATAGCCGCCTCGAAAAGGGAAAGCTTCTCATCAGGAGAGACAGCCGGATCATCAACGGCGCGGCGGAAATCAGGCGACCCGTCAAGAGCATTTTCCAGCACCTGCACCTGTGCGGCCACAGTCTCTCCGGAGCCGGTCTCGTCAACCAGTCTCAACAATGCGGTGGCGTAACGTGACGCGATTATTCCTGTGTTCATACTACGATTCCTTTTCCAATTGTACCGGAAGGCCCGGCGGCCAAAGCGTCAGTTCCTATTCAGATCGGCGGTGGAGAAAACCTCATCCACAAGCCTGCCGGCAAATGCGGACTGCTCGGACGAATCCGAAAGTGTCTTCTTCAAGACCTTATCGGCAATGCCTACGGAAAGCAAGGCGACCTCCTTGCGGACATCGCGCAAAGCGCTTTCCTTTTCGGCCGCGATCCGTACACGCGCCTGTTCCAAAACCACGGAAGCCTCTTTGCGAGCCTGTTCCTTGGCCTGCTCGATGATGCTGTCCCTCGAAGCGGCGGCCTCCTTAAGAATGCGGCTCTGTTCACGTCTGGTCTCCTCAATCATCCGTGACCGCTCCTCAGCCAGGGCGCGGAGTCTCTCCTCCGCCTCCCTGGCCGCCTTGATGGAGTCGTTGATCCTCGCCGCCCTCTTCTCGACCGAGCCGGTAATCACAGGAAACCCCCATTTGGCCAGGACAAAGAAGACGATGCCGAAAATCAGCGTCATCCAAACAATCAATCCGAAATCAGGAGTGATGAGTGACATCGCCTACTTCGCTATAAGACAAACAACTATCGCAAACAGACAGGCTCCTTCTATAAGTGCGCCCACAATGATGGCCGTCATCCTGAAATGATCCGCCTTTTCCGGTTGACGCGCTCCGGCCTCAACAGAGGCGGCACCGATCTTACCGATACCAAACGCAGCGGCGAAAGCCGCAAGACCAGCGCCGAGAGCCGCTCCCATTCTGCCAAGGGAGACGGCCTGAAGCAAGATTGTTGATAGTAACATAATTCTATGATTTTAAGTTGATTATTTCAAAGTTTCCGGTTTCTGACGGGACAGCCCTATAAAGACCGCCGACAGCATTGTGAAGACATAGGCCTGAATAAAGGCCACAAGCAGTTCCAGACAATCCATGAACACGCCTAAAAGAATCGCCACAAACGTGAGACCGCCATTAAGAGCGGCGCCCAACCCGGCGGTAAGGAAGACCACGGCCACTACGCCGAGAATCATGAAGTGTCCCGCCAGAATGTTGGCGAAAAGCCTGACCATAAGGCTGAAAGGCTTGGTGAACATTCCGACTATCTCGATGGCGGGCATCAGCGGCACCGGCACCTTGAGCCAGGTCGGCACGTCAGGCCAGAGGATGTCCTTCCAATAATGCTTGTTGCCGAACAGGTTGACAATGAAGAATGTGAACAACGCAAGGACAAGCGTGACGGCGATGTTGCCGGTGACATTCGCCCCACCGGGAAAGAACGGCACAATCCCCATCAGGTTATTTATGAATATGAAAAAGAAAGCTGTCAGCAGATACGGCGAATACTTCTTGTAATCCTCGCCCACACTGCCCTTTATGACATCATCCTCAATCATCGTCACCAGCATCTCCATCAGACCGGCCCCGCCTTTCGGAGCTTCCTCCAAAGCATCGTGTCTTCTGTACCAACGGGAAGTCCCCAGAACGATGAAAAGCAGCAAGGCGGAGTTTATCATCAGACCGGCCACATTCTTCGTGACAGAGAAATCCCAAGGCCTCACCTCGGAGCCGTCGGCGGAACGCTCAACAATCTTGTTCTCGTAGCGGCTTCCGGCAGGAGCGATGTAGAATCCCTCGTACTCCCCCTCTTCCAGACATCTGGAACTGAAGATATGGAAGCCGTTGCCGGTCTTGCTGGCGACAATCACCGGCAGTGGAATGCTTACCGGATGCCCGTTGACCGTGGTGATGTGCCACTCATAAGAGTCACGGACATGTCCGTAGAGGTACTCGTCCATATCGAAACCGGCGCTCCCCTCCTCCGCCGCCAAAGACAACGGGAGCAAAAGGGCAATGAATATGAAAACCCACCTTCTCATCACAATTCCACGCAAGCGACAATATGGTTGTCAAATATTTCGACAAAGCCGGAAGAAATCCCGACACTTTCCGTTTTCCCGCCGGCCTTATAGACAATAAGCCCCTTGTCCAGAGACGAGACCAAAGCCGCATGATTCCTGAGAACCTCGAAACGGCCTTGCGAGCCCGGAAGCTCCACGGAATCGACAACGGCGTGAACCAATGTCCTTTCCGGCGACAGGACATCCAACTCTATTTCTGAAATTTCCCCAGGCATATTCGTAAAGATTTCCCGGACATATTCCTATCTGGCCTTGGCAAGGATGGCCTCGCCCTTGCTTACCGCATCGTCCAAGGTGCCGACATTGAGGAACGCCTGCTCCGGCAGATAGTCCACCTCACCGTCCAGGATGCGGCGGAAACCGTCTATCGTGTCCTTTATATCTACCATCACTCCCGGCACGCCGGTGAACTGTTCGGCCACGGAGAACGGCTGCGAAAGGAACCTCTGCACACGGCGCGCGCGGTTCACGGTCAGCTTGTCCTCATCCGAAAGCTCATCCATACCAAGGATGGCTATGATGTCCTGAAGTTCCTTGTTCCTTTGCAGAATCTGTTTCACCCTCTGGGCGATGTCGTAATGCTCCTGCCCCACGACATTCGGATCGAGGATTCGGGATGTGGACTCAAGCGGATCCACAGCCGGGTATATTCCTAATTCAGTGATCTTTCTGCTCAACACCGTCGTCGCGTCGAGATGCGAGAAGGTCGTCGCAGGCGCAGGGTCGGTCAAGTCATCCGCAGGCACATAGACAGCCTGCACAGAAGTGATGGAACCGTTCTTGGTCGAGGTGATACGCTCCTGCATCTGACCCATCTCGGTGGCAAGCGTAGGCTGGTAGCCCACGGCGGAAGGCATACGCCCAAGAAGAGCCGAAACCTCAGAGCCTGCCTGCGTGAACCTGAATATGTTGTCGATAAAGAACAGGATGTCCCTCGGCCCGTCTCCCTTGTCGCTGTCGCGGAACGACTCGGCAAGGGTCAGTCCGGAAAGCGCCACGGAAGAGCGCGCTCCCGGAGGCTCGTTCATCTGGCCGAAGACCATAGCCACCTGCGACTTCTCAAGTTCCTTCCTGTCAACCTTGGACAGATCCCAATGCCCTTCCTCCATCGAGCGGACGAACTCGTCACCGTAACGGATGACTCCTGACTCTATCATCTCCCTGAGCAGGTCATTACCTTCCCTGGTACGCTCACCCACACCGGCAAAGATTGAAAACCCGTTGTGCTTCTTCGCAATGTTGTTGATCAATTCCTTGATAAGCACGGTCTTGCCGACACCCGCTCCGCCGAACAGACCGATCTTCCCCCCCTTAAGGTAAGGCTCAAGAAGGTCTATGACCTTGATACCGGTGTAAAGCACCTCCTGGGAGGTCTTGAGATCCTCAAACTTCGGCGGCTCCCTGTGGATAGGCAGAGAAGCGCTCTCGTCAAGTTCTCCGATTCCGTCAATGGAATCTCCCACGACATTCATCACGCGTCCTCTGATCTGGGCGCCGGTAGGCATCGAAATCGGTGCGCCAGTACCCACGACCGCCATCCCTCGCCTCAGCCCGTCGGTTGAATCCATAGCCACACATCTGACCGTGTCCTCTCCGATATGCTGCTGGACTTCTATGACCAAAGGCTTTCTTCCTTTCCCCCTTTCCACCTCCAAAGCGTCATGGATGCCGGGCAGTCCGTTTTCCTCATCGCCCGCCAATTCAAAATGCACATCAACAACAGGCCCTATGACCTGCGAAATGTACCCTGTGTTCTTTCTATCCGCCATCTCTGAATATGGTTTTAAATTACCGCCCGAACGGCAGAGAAGATATGCTGAAAAATTTACGCCAAATTAGCCAAAATACGCCAAAAAGACAAAAAAGCGGGCCGAATTGAACCCCGGCCCGCCCTGATTTCTGTCTTTTTAATACACCGCTCAGGTGTAATCTTCACTACTTCAGTTTCTTGTAGCCATATTGAGCGGTCTCGCCAAGCTCCATCTCGATCTTCATAAGACGGTTGTACTTGGCGATACGATCCGTACGGCTGAGGGAGCCGGTCTTGATCTGGCCGCTGTTAGTAGCGACAGCGATGTCAGCGATCGTGGTGTCCTCGGTCTCTCCGGAGCGGTGGGAAGTAACGGTGGTGTAGCCGTGACGGTGAGCCATCTCAATAGCGTCAAGAGTCTCGGTAAGTGAACCGATCTGGTTGACCTTGATGAGGATGGAGTTGCCCGCACCCATCTTGATACCCTTCTCGAGGTACTTGGTGTTGGTTACGAAAAGGTCGTCGCCTACGAGCTGGCACCTTCCACCGATGGCGGCGGTGAGCTTAACCCAGCCTTCCCAGTCTTCCTCGCTGAGTCCGTCCTCGATGGAGTCGATAGGGTACTTTGTGATAAGCTCCTCAAGGTAGGCGATCTGCTCCTCAGTAGAAAGCTTCTTTCCCTCCGGATCCTTGGCGAGACCGGTCTTGAGCTGCTTGTAGTCGTAGAAGAACTTGTCTCCCTCCTTGAAGCAGAACTCGGAAGCGGCGCAGTCCATAGCGATGGTAACATCGTCTCCCGGCTTGTAGCCGGCCTTCTCGATAGCCTGCATAATGCAGTCGAGAGCGTCGTCGATGCCCTTGAGAGCAGGAGCGAAACCGCCCTCATCGCCAACAGCGGTGGAGAGTCCGCGGCTCTTGAGAACCTTCTGGAGAGCATGGAACACCTCCGCACCCATTCTTACACCCTCGGCGATGCTCTTGGCGCCGACCGGACGGATCATAAACTCCTGGAAAGCGATAGGAGCGTCAGAATGCGCTCCACCGTTGATGATGTTCATCATAGGTACCGGAAGAACGTGACCGTTTGTTCCGCCGATGTAACGGTAGAGAGGAATGTCGAGGTAGTTCGCCGCAGCGTGCGCGATGGCAAGGGAAACACCAAGAATGGCGTTGGCGCCGAGGTTGCTCTTCGTGGCGGTGCCGTCGAGCTTGATCATTGCCTCGTCGATAGCCCTCTGCTCAAGGCAGGACATACCGATAATCTCAGGAGCGATCTTCTCGTTGACGTTGGCGACTGCCTTGAGGACACCCTTTCCACCGTAGCGTCCGGCGTCACCGTCACGAAGCTCAAGAGCCTCGTTCTCACCGGTTGAAGCGCCTGACGGAACAGAAGCGACACCGATGATGCCGGATTCGAGTTCCACTTCACACTCAATCGTAGGGTTTCCTCTTGAATCAAGAATCTCCCTGCCTGTAACACGTACAATTCTCATAATAAAAAGTAATTAATTAACAACTGGTTTTATTCTCAAAAAAAGGCCGGGGTTTGAAACCCAGCCTTTGTATGTTATTGTGTCTCCCGGAATTATTTAACGAGGCAGACAGCAACACGGTTCTGCTCAGGAGTCTCGAACGGATTGACAGTGTCGCCGAAGTACTCGGTGATGATTCTGTCCTTGTCGATGCCTGCGTTAACGATGGCGGCGGTCACAACCTCGGCTCTCTTCTCAGAGAGGAACTTGTTTCTCTTGGCGGTACCGGTGGCCTTGTCAGCGTAGCCGGAAACACGTACCTTGGTGTCAGGATTAGCCTTGAGAGCCTCGACAACCTCGTCAATCTTGAGCTGCTCGCTGTCGCGGATGTCCCACTTGTTGATGACGAAGAGGATGTTGCGGGAGAGTGACTCGAAAGCAGGAACAACCTCAACCTTCTCCTCGACAACCGGTTTCGGTTCTGGTTCCGGTTCTGGCTTCACAACCGGAGCCGGGGCTGGAACAGGCACTGGCGCCGGAGCCGGCTTGGCCTTTCCGAAACTGAAGGTAAGACCTGCGAGAGCCTTGATCTGGAAGTCAGCCTTGGAACCCTTCTTGGAGTTGAAGTGGTCGTCAAGGAAGCTGCAGTTTCCCTCGAGGTTGAAAGCGATGGCGTCAGAGAGTCTGATGTTGAGGCCTACACCTGTCCTGAAAGCCGGGGAGAGCTTGCTGTCCTCCCAGAGGTAACCGTCAACGAACTGATCCTTTACAGCGATAGCCTCGTCATTGTTGAAAGCATAGTTGACACCCACTCCACCGAAGATGTAAGGGTTGAGGGTTCTGTCGAACTTGTAGCCGGCGAAGATGGAAGCGACATCAACCATCAAGTCAGCCGCTCCTTCAACATAATTGAACTTATAGACAGTTGTCGTAGAGCCAACGGCAGCTCCCTTAGCCTGCCAGCCATTGACATTGAGCCTGGCGCCGAACACAGGCGAAAACTGATAGCCGAACGAAACTGCGGCCGAAGGTGAGATAAGGTCAGAGAATGAAGTCTCACCGACAGTGTGAGCCGCTCCACCCTGGAGCTGCATAAACCAATAAGGGTCAAAATCCTTCTTCTGAGCGTTCGCCACGGACAGAGAAGCGACAAGCGCGGTGCTTGCAAGAATAGCGAAAATACGTTTCATAATATTATTGAATATAAAATTACCCAAATAATGGTGCTAATTTACGTTTTTTTTTACAATCCGCAAAATATATCAATTATTTAGGATTCTTTTTATCATAGTCGGCGGCAGGCTTTCATCATTTTGACAAATTAGCTAAATTCGCGACAGACAGACACGAGGCAGGTGACATTAAGAAAGAGCGCCTGCGGAAGAATCCGACAACAATGAGAGAGGCAATGAAAAAACTCAGTTCCACGGCAGCGAAAGTGTTGTTCGCCGCCGTACTGCTCACATCCCCAAGCCAGACGTTCATCTCGGCACAAGAGGCAGCCCAATCATCACAACAGAACAACAAGGAACTGACATTCACGAAGAAAATCCACGACTTCGGGACTTTCTCCGAGGCGAGCGGACCGAAAACCTGCACGTTCTGGTACAAGAACGAGACCGACATCCCGATTTTCATCCGCACAATCGACACCTCATGCGGGTGCACTACTACTGAATGGTCAGGGAAACCTCTGAGACCGGGCGAATCGGGTGAGATTAAGGTCGTTTTCTCGAACGACCTCGGAGCAATGATCTTCGACAAGAAAATTACAGTGTACATCTCTTCCAAGGTCAAGCCGATCACCCTCAGGATAAAGGGCATTGTCACCAAAGCGGAATAGTCCGGCCGGTCTAATAACCCTTCCGCGACCGGCGAAGCAGCTGGATGCTTCGCCGGCGATGGGACACTCTATGCCCTGTTTCTACCACATAACATCTATCTCGACAGACCGGACTATCTCAAAGAAGCCGTAAATTTCTTTTGAAACGCCTGAAAGATCATAGGCCACCATTTTTCTCGGTTGCTTGATGGCCTGGGTCAGTTATGAATTGCCAACGGTGCCAATTCTGACATCGTTAGTCAACATCTATATAATTCACAAAGACTTTAGCAACGGATACCCGCAGAAGACCATTAATGAAGGCAAGGCTGAATATCAGTCAAATCCGAAATCAATCAAACAGATCTCCACTTACGGACGGATTTGCAAGAGGGAACCTGTACAATGGTCTACAATACGCACTACCCTGCAAATCCGTTTTGTCCCAAAGCGGCAGAATGGCCACGGAAGCGCTTCCGGCAGGGGAACGGGCCTTCGGGCCTGCAGGGCAGAACAGGTTTGCGGCGGCAGGACGGGTACAATGCACTGGAGTGAGG
>CAYMOB010000046.1:0-10654 GCA_964391955.1 uncultured Muribaculaceae bacterium
GGTTGAAGGTAACACCTCAAAGAATCGCGGTCCACGAGGCTATGTTGAGCCTCGGGCACGGTTGCGCCGATATGGTCACGGCGGAAATCCTCAGAACCGGCAAAGCGAAGGTGACCGTCGCCTCCGTCTACAACATACTGACGCAGCTTTCCCTTTTGGGCATATACCACCACAGGCTTAGCGAAAACAACAAAATGTACTTCGACGTCAACACTTTCAAGCACTTTCACCTCTACGACACCGTGAACCATACGTTCTCCGACGTTATAGACGACGAACTGTACAGCCAGATAGAAAGCAGGCTGCTCGCACGCCGCTTCAAGGGGTATAAGATTGACGGAATAGATGTGCAGATTCTCGTACGCCCGTCAGCAAGACAAAAACGATAATCAGCCATTCCCCCTGCCCTACAGCCGATGACATTCCACCGCCGCACTCCGCACACAACGACAGATGAACATCAGTGGCAAGAGCGGCCGCTTTTGCCACATAGCGGACGAAAAGGGCGTCATACAGTAACTGGGAGATGAAAAAAAGAGGCTTGACCAATATTTCAGTCAGCCTCTTTCGGATTTGAGGGTGCGTTGTGGGGCTCGAACCCACGACAACCAGAACCACAATCTGGTGCTCTACCAACTGAACTAAACGCACCGTGTTAGAGATTGCAAAGTTACAAAGAAAATCGGAAGTTGCAAGTACTTCGCCATAATATTTTCACATATTTTCATTTTCAATGAATATATCCATCCTCTATTACTATCTTTGCATATGCGGAAAATTCTGACAATCGGGCTGTTCCTTGCCCTTACCAGCCTTGCCGCGGCCCAGACAAGCCGCGGTGAATATTCCACACTGCGGGAGACAATCAAAGACTTCAAGATAAAATGGCCGGAATTCCGGTTCAATGAATGTCAGGCTCAGGACACTGTCAGCATCGTCTTCCTCGGCGACATGATGATGCACAGCGGCCAAATAGCCAATGCGAAGAACGGCGAGGGCAGTCACGACTTTTCCCTGTGCTTTCCGGAAGTGGAGCGCCTGATCAGTGAAGCCGACATAGCCGTAGCCAACATGGAGTTCACTCTCGCAGGAGAACCTTACACTGGCTACCCTTGTTTCTCGGCTCCGGACAGTTATGCGGAAGCCATAGCCGAAAGCGGCGTTGACATATTCCTGACAGCCAACAATCATATTCTTGACAAGGGACGGGAAGGTATTGAAAGGACTCTGGAGGTATATTCAGGAATGGAGGGCAAAGGTATCATAGGGCACACCGGAGCCGCCGTCTCAGAGCGGGACGACTCGCTCCGCTTTCCGCTGAAAGTCATTTCAAAAGGCATACGCATCGCATTGATCAACTTCACCTACGGAACGAATCTCGGCATCAGGGAAGAGTTCCCGAAGGTTCACAGAACCGACACGTCAGAAATAGCCGTCGCCATCCAAAAGGCGAAGGACTCCGGATGCGATTTCATCATCGCTCTGCCCCACTGGGGAACCGAATATTCCCTCAGGCACTCCAGGTCGCAGGAACGGCTGGCAAAGTGGCTTGCGGGCAAAGGATGCGACGCCGTAATCGGCGCACACCCGCACGTACTTCAGGAAATGGAGACGATCCGCACATCGGACTTCAGCGGGGCGGCAGGCCGCAGAGTGCCTGTGGCATATTCATTAGGCAATTTCATTTCGAATATGAGCGCCCCGAACACCCAGCTCGGGATGATGCTCACACTGCGGTTCACAAAAGACAGACTTGGAAACAGGAATATGCCGGAGCCTCTTGTGACGCTGACGTGGTGTTCCAGACCAGGATACCTTACGAAGGGCTACACAACCATTCCGATAAAGGAATATGTCGGGAAACGCAGTCTGTGGCTGAATCCGCAGGACTACGACAAGATGACAGCCACCTACGAAAGGGTTAGGAAAGAAACAGGAATAAAAGACTGAAGATGAAGAAAACTATCACTCTTGACGTTATCGACCCTATCGAGATTTTCGGGGTCGGAAACAAGATACTGGAAGAGTTCTGCTCTTACTTTCACGGACTTAAGGTCGTTGCGAGAGGCAACGAGATCCATCTGGAAGGCAAGGAAAACGACATTCAGGAATTCAGCCAGAAATTCGCCGAGCTAATCGAGCGCAGAATGCACAAGATGAGCCTTACCGTCTTTGACGTGGAGGACATCTTTGACGGGGAGAACTCCTCTGATAACTTCAGGACAGACGGGGAGGCAATCATCGTTCACAGCACGGACGGCAAGCCGATCAGGGCAAGAAACAAGACACAGCAGGATATGGTCAAGGCCTATTTCGACAACGACCTTGTCTTTGCAGTCGGGCCCGCTGGAACCGGGAAGACCTACATAGCAATCGCATTGGCGGTAAGGGCGCTGAAGAACAGGGAGATAAAACGGGTGATACTGACCAGACCTGCTGTCGAGGCCGGCGAACGGTTAGGTTTCCTGCCGGGAGACCTGAAAGACAAGCTCGACCCATACCTCCAGCCTCTCTACGATGCACTCGGCGATATGATACCGCCAAAACGGCTTCAGGAGTTCATAGAAGAAGGAACCATCCAAATCGCACCGCTGGCCTATATGCGAGGCAGAACACTGGACAGGGCCTGCGTCATTCTGGACGAGGCACAGAACACGAATCTGTCACAGCTCAAGATGTTCCTGACCAGAATGGGAGCCAACGCCAAATTCATCGTAACCGGTGACGCGACTCAGATTGACCTTCCGCGCAGAGAAGACTCGGGGCTGCTCAAAGGCATCAGCCTTGTCAAGAACATCAAAGGAGTCAGCACCGTCTTCTTCACAAACGAGGACATTGTACGCCATCCGCTCGTCGGGAAGATTGTCAAGGCCTTCGACCGCAATGAGAGCAAGGAGAACAAAGAATAAAGGGGATGGCTAAAAGATTAGCCATCCCCTTCAAAAGCCAAAAGCATTATTCCTCTTAGTTGTTCAGCAAAGCGTTATACTTCTCGTAGCCTGCCTGATAAACCTGATCCTGATCACGGAAACGATAGTAGATCTGCTTAAGATACTCGGCGATGGTCGACTTGATGCCGGCGTCCTCACAGATAACATAAGCCTGCTCAAACGGCTCGATACACTTCTTTAGCGTCACCTCAAAATCCTGAACGAGAGCCATATACTTGGCATCATCAAGCTCGTTCTGAGCCTTGTCCTGAAGTTCGATGGCCTTGTCATAGTACATCTGACCCTTGCCGATGAAAGCATAGACATACTTAGGATCCTTGGCGGCGGACTCGTCATAAGCCTTGGCGGCCTTCTCAAGATCGCCGATCTGCTTGTAAGCCTGTCCTTCGACATAGTACAGAGAAGCGTTGTCAGGAGAAGTGGCCTTGGCCTGCTCGAGAAGCTCGAACAGCCTGTCGGTACCCTCTCCGCTATTCATATAATAGTTGATAAGACCGAAGACGATGCTCTCGCTCGTAGGGAACTTCTGGAATCCCCGCTCAAGATAATCCTTGGAGGCTGCCTTTCCTGCGGCTGTGGTGTCGATGTGGGAAACGCAGTCAGAAAGCTTTGCGAACACCTCGCCGTTATCGGCATAGTAGCCATAGCCCAGACACTTGTCGAAGAAGGCCTTGGCCTTGCTGAAGTTTCCGGAGCTCCAGGAAGTGAAAGCGGCGTTGTACAGAGAGTTGGTGTCAATCTGTGAGCTAGGCTCCTGGGCGGAGGCGTTGAAAGCGGCCTCGAAGAAAGCCTCGGCCTGGTTGACATCACCGAGGGTGTAGGCGCTATAGGCCTCCTGGTTCAGTTTCTCAACGATGTTTTTGATGCCTTCGAAGATGTCCTTGTCCTTGGTATGCTTGACATCCACCTCGTAAGCCTTCTTGTAAGCCTCGAGAGCCTTTAAAAGAGGATCCTTGACAACAGGCTTTGTCACCTCGATAACGGAAAGCTGGCCGCCTTCATTGAAATAAAGGTTCTTGTTATCGTACATCTGCTTTGTGTACTGCACACCGCCAAGGGTAACCACCTCTACAGAGGACGGCTTCTCGGCGCCCATCGAAAGCTGAAGAGAGTTCATATCAGCGCCAAGCCAGACATTTCCCGCAGGAGCGGAATAGGCGTCGATATAAGACTGCGCAAGCTTCATCCAAGTGGCCACCTTTACAGCCTTCTTCTCGTTCTGGGAAGCCGCGATGGCGCTCTCAAGCGCCTTTTCGGCCGAATTAACGGAAATCTGGGCATTCGCCACCTGCAAGGAAGCGAGCAATGCCAAAACAATCAATGTCTTTTTCATCATATCAGTAATTAGTTGTTTCCAATAATTATTCCTCAACCGCAGGGCCACCCTCTCCTGAAGTTTTCTCCTGCTCTTCGTCATTACTCTTCTCGACAGTCGAGATGGCGGCGATGGAGTCACCGTTCTTGATGTTGATCAGCTTGACTCCCTGTGTCGCCCTTCCGGCCACCCTGATGTCCGAGACGGCCATCCTGATTGTCAGCCCGGATTTCTCGATGATCATCAGGTCATCGTTCTCTGTCACATTCTTTATGGCGATCAGCTTTCCGGTCTTCTCGGTGACGTTTATGGTCTTCACACCCTTTCCGCCTCTCTTGGTGATCCTGTACTCTTCAAAGTCGGTTCTCTTTCCGAATCCGTTCTCACTTACGACAAGCACGGTGTGAGCCGCGGCGTCCTCAGCCTTAGGGTCATAATTGATGGCGCCTATGACTTCATCATCGTCTTCAATATTGATGCCACGCACTCCGGTGGAGTTTCTGCCCATAGGACGGGCGTCGGTCTCGTCGAAGCGGCAGCAGCGCCCCTCGCGGGCAGCGATGAATATCTCCTCGCCACCGTTTGTAAGCAGAGCCTCCACAAGCTCGTCACCCTCACGGAGATTGACCGCGTTGACTCCGGCGGTCCTCGGATGTGAATATGCCTCAAGGGACGTCTTCTTGATTATTCCCCTCTTGGTAATCAGCACGATATTGTTGCCGCTGACATATTCCTGATCCTTGAGAGTCTTGACGTTGATGTAGGCCAGAATCTTGTCGTTCGGGATGTTGATGATGTTCTGGATGGCGCGTCCCTTGGACGCTCTTGAGCCTTCCGGAATCTCATAGACCTTGAGCCAGTAGCAACGCCCGCTCTGGGTGAACAGGAGCATAGTCGAATGCATATTGGCGATGTAGATATGATCGATGAAGTCCTCGTCCCTGGTAGCGCTGCCCTTCATTCCCACTCCGCCGCGCGCCTGGGTGCGGTACTCTGTAAGAGGAGTCCTCTTGATGTAGCCCAGATGTGAGATGGTGATGACCATATCCTCATCGGCATAGAAGTCCTCAGGATTGAATTCCTCGGCGGACGGACGTATCTCCGTCCTTCTCGGGTCGGCGTATTTGTTCTTAAGCTCGATTGTCTCGGCCTTGATGACCTTCATCTGCTCCTCGACGCTACCGAGAATCTCGTTGCAGCGGGCGATGAATCTCTCAAGCTCGTCATATTCAGCCTGAAGTTTCTCCCTTTCAAGTCCGGTCAGCTGACGGAGCCTCATCTCCACGATGGCCGTGGCCTGGGCGTCGGAGAACTCGAAGCGGGAGACAAGCTCGTTCTTGGCTTCCTCGACGTTGGAGGAATGTCTGATGATTCTGATAATCTCGTCGATAACATCGATGGCTTTCAGCAAGCCTTCCAGAATATGCGCCCTCTTCTGAGCCTTTTCCAAGTCGAACCTGGTCCTTCTGATGATCACTTCATGGCGGAAATCCACGAAGTTGGCGACCATATCCTTGAGAGACAGAGTCCTCGGACGGCCCTTGACAAGAGCCACGTTGTTGAACGCGAAGCTGGACTGAAGCTGGGTGTACTTGAAGAGGGTGTTGAGCACGACGTTGGAATTACTGCCCTGCTTCACCCGGATAACCACACGCACTCCCTCGCGGGAAGTCTCGTCATTGATGTATGTTATGCCCTCGATCTTCTTGTCCTCGACCATCTGGCCGATCTTCTCGATCATCTCCTTCTTGTTGACCATATAAGGGATCTCGGTCACGACGATGGTCTCCCGGCCGTTGTCCGCGACTTCTATGTCGGTCTTGGCGCGCACCACGACCTTTCCGCGTCCTGTCTCGTAGGCTTCCTTTATGCCGCTGACACCCATGATGATGCCACCGGTCGGAAAATCCGGTCCCTTGATGTGCCGCATCAGCCCGTCAGTGTCAATCTCCGGATTGTCGATGTAGGCGCAGATGGCGTCACAGCATTCCCCGAAGTTGTGAGGGGCCATATTCGTGGCCATTCCGACGGCGATACCCGACGAGCCGTTCAGAAGAAGCAACGGAGCCTTTGTCGGCAGAACCGTCGGTTCTTCCTCGGTGTCATCAAAGTTGAGAACCATATCGACCGTGTTCTTGTCGATGTCGGCAAGAACGTCATCCGTCATCCTCTGCAACTTGGCCTCGGTGTACCTCATCGCGGCGACAGGGTCACCGTCCATAGATCCGAAGTTTCCCTGTCCGAAGACCATAGGGTAGCGCTGGTTCCACGGTTGGGCAAGTCTGGCAAGAGCGTCATAGACACTGGAATCACCGTGCGGATGGTACTTACCGAGCACCTCTCCGACAATCTTGGCACACTTGCGCGTAGGGCCTGAATATGACAGGCCAAGACCGTCCATTCCGAAAAGCACCCTTCTCTGCACCGGCTTAAGGCCATCCCTGACATCCGGCAACGCGCGGGACACAATCACGGACATCGAATAGTCGATGTACGCCGTTCGCATCTCGTGGTCAATCTCAACTGGTTCGATGATGCCTGTCAAGACTTCCTCTTTCTTTTCCTCAATATCCATATTCCGATGTTGAATACATTATAGTTAAACACGCAAAAATAGTAAAAAAAAACGACAGAGGCAACAAAGCGCCAGCCTTAACGCTGCCGGGTGCGGACTTTGTCTGAGGCAACTTGCGCAAAAGCGGAAAAAACGTTAATATTGTAATTCTTATTCTACGGGAAACATTTATGGAAATCAGAATCTCCGACGAACTGAACGACATAATCCGCTACGCCAAGGACGAGGCGATGAGGACAGGCAGCTACGGCATAGGCCCCGACCATCTGTTCCTCGGCGTGCTTCGCCACGCTGACAACCCTGCGTTCAAGGCCGTTTCGGCGCTGGGCGTCGACACGGATGACTTCAAGCGATTCATCGACAGCCACATATTCACGAACGAGCCTGTCCCCTACTCGGAATCGGACAAGATATCGTTCACGCGGCACGCCCAGAACGTATTGAGCATCACGGTATTGGAAGCCTCCAAGCAAGGAGTCTCGGAAGCCGGTTCCCTGCATCTTCTTATGGCTCTGTGCCGCGCGACCGAGAATTACGGGCAGGCCTACCTGCGCCAGCACGGAGTTGATTATGGCAGATTCCTGTCATATATGCGTGACGAAGGCCTTCTTGGCGAAAACCGGTCTCTTGAAGAAGAATCCTCAGGGGAGGAGGCGACGCTGGGAGACAAGCCTGAGGACAAACCCGGCAAAAGTGTCATAGATGACTTCGGTTATGACCTGACGAAAGCTGCGGCGGAAGGGAAACTTGACCCGGTTGTCGGCAGGGAGACCGAAATAGCCCGGGTCATCGAGATTCTCGGAAGACGCAAGAAAAACAACCCCATGCTCATCGGGGAGCCGGGTGTGGGGAAGTCGGCGGTCGTGGAAGGCATAGCGCTGAGGATAGCTTCCGGAAACATCTCCGCCACCTTGGCGAAAAAAAGGCTCGTCTCACTTGACATAGCCTCGGTGGTGGCCGGTACAAAGTACAGAGGCGATTTCGAGAAACGTCTCAAGGAGATAATAAAGGAAGCCGGTTCTGACCCGGACATCATTCTTTTCATAGACGAGTTCCATACAATCGTCGGGGCCGGAGGCGCCCAGGGAAGTCTGGATGCCGCAAATATACTGAAGCCTGCGCTTGCCCGAGGTGAGCTTCAGTGCATCGGAGCCACGACGATGGATGAGTTCTCCAAGGTCGTTGAAAAGGACGGCGCCCTGGACAGGAGGTTCCAGAAAATCATTGTCGAGCCGACGGATATCCGGCGGTCCATCACCATTCTGGAGAACATAAAAGCCAATTACGAGGCATTCCACAAGGTAGTATACAGCGAGGACGCAATCGAGTCCTGCGTCCGCCTGACAGACCGTTACGTCAACGGCAAGTTCCTGCCCGACAAGGCTATAGACGCTTTGGACGAAGCCGGTTCGATGATTCGCCTGAACCTTGCCGGAAACAGAAGGGCAGGCAACGTCGTCAATGCCGAGGACATCGCCACGGTCGTTTCCAAGATGACAGGAATCCCCGTCAACAAGGTGGCCGAGTCCGAGGGCAGCAGGATTTTGAAGATGAGGGAACGGCTGCGCAACCGCATCATAGGCCAGGACGAAGCCATCGAGAAAGTCGTTCGCGCCATCCAGCGGAACAGAGCCGGCCTGAAGGATCCGAACCGTCCTATCGGCACGTTCCTCTTCTTCGGGCCTACCGGAGTGGGAAAAACGGAGCTGGCAAAGAGTCTTGCCGAATATCTTTTTGATTCACAAGAGAATATGGTCAGGATTGACATGAGTGAATATATGGAGAAATTCACCGTGTCGCGTCTTGTCGGGGCGCCTCCAGGCTACGTCGGCTATGAGGAAGGAGGACAGCTCAGCGAGAGGGTGCGCAGGAAGCCGTACTGCGTTGTTCTGCTTGACGAGATTGAAAAGGCTCATCCCGACATATTCAACATACTCCTCCAAGTGCTTGACGAAGGCCGCCTTACAGACAGCAACGGGCGCACCGTGAGCTTCAGGAACACCATAGTCATAATGACTTCCAACGTCGGAAGCCGCGAGCTTGAGGAATATGGCAACGGAGTCGGCTTCGCCACTTCAGGAAAGAGTGTCGCCAGAAACAGGCAGGGAGTGCTTGAAAAGGCCATCCGCAAATCTTTTCCACCGGAGTTCATCAACAGGGTGGACGAGAGGATCCTCTTCAATTCCCTGACCAAGGAGGATATGGAGAAGATCATCGACATCGAGTTGAAGGATCTCATCTCAAGGGCCGGTGAGTCCGGCTACAAGTTAGTCGTGACTCCTTCCGCAAAGCGATTTGTCGCTGACGCCGGGTTCGATCCGGCGTTCGGGGCGAGGCCTTTGAAAAGGGCGGTGATGAGGTACATCGAGGATCCAGTGTCCGAGTTCATCATCTCCGACAGGATTCTTCAGGGCGGCAGGAGGGAAAAAACCTCCGGTACGAGGACTCTCCGGGTCGGGCTGGCCGCTGACAAGGAGAACACCCATGTCTCCCTAAAAGAAGAGAAGCCGGCGGGAGGCAAATAATCAGACAGCCTTGACCGCTCCCTCGAACTCAAGTCCCATATCTCCCATTATCTCCATAAGTGTGGAGAATGATGACTCCGATGAGATCATAGAGGCGAGCTTATCGAGATTATATTCAGTGTTTCTCATAACATTGTGATTTTTGTTTCTGGTGCAAAGATATGCCCAGCTTGTGCCAAACCAAGGCACAAGCAAGTTTTTTTTGAGAAAAATTACGGTTCTCGGAGCAAAAAAGGTGAATTTCCGCGTTTTGGACTGAGCCATAACGCATTAATCAGAAAACCTCGGAAATAGTAACAATGGCAATTTAGCAAAGAAACGCAAGGTAATGAAATAGAACGGTTGCCAAGTCATTACCCGATAATGCAGTAAAGTTTTTCTTTGTGTCGTCACATTTCATCGTTCTGCGTTAGTTTGTATACCAATGTATAACTCGCTGATAACTAATTTTGTAACTAAATAAGATTAGATTATGCGAAGTACATTCAAGGTGCTGTTCTACGTGAACGGGAGCAAAGAGAAAAACGGTATTGTCCCCTTTATGGGATGAGTGACAATCAGCGGTTCTGTGGCTCAATTCAGTTGCAAGCAGAGCATCCACAAAGACCTATGGGATGTAAAAGGAAACCGAGCAAAGGGCAAAAGCAAGGAATCGCGAGACATCAATTTGGCCTTGGATAATATCAAGGCTCAAATCATCAAGCACTACCAACGCATTTCGGATAGAGAAGCGTTTGTAACTGCCGAAATGGTACGAGATGCCTATCAAGGTATCGGAACGGAGTATGAAACATTGCTCGGTGCATTTGATAAAGACAACGAAAGTTTCAAAAAGCGTATAGGCATAGACCGTACAGAGGGTTCCTATAAGATGCGAGTAAGATCACGAAATCATTTGGCTGCGTTCATCAAGAAATGCTATAAGCGGAGTGATATTTCTATGCTCGAACTTACTCCCGACTTCATCAAGGAGTATGAAATCTATCTTTCAACTGATGCAGGACTACACAATGGCAGTGTTTGGTCGCATTGTATGTGGTTGAAGACAATTGTTTCTAAGGCTCATTACAACGGACTGACACCGAGAAATCCTTTTGCTCAGTATCGGGTAAATCAGAATATCAAGGAGCGTCAATACTTGACCGAAGATGAAATCAAGGCTGTAATGACACACGAATTTGCGGATAAGAAGTTGGCTTATATCCGAGACCTGTTCGTGTTCGCAAGTTTCACAGCTTTGTCATTCGTGGATATTAAGGAACTGACCACAGATGACATAGTGGGCTAC
>CAYMOB010000047.1:0-9345 GCA_964391955.1 uncultured Muribaculaceae bacterium
AAAGAAAAGGAAATAATGACTGTCTAAAAGTACATTTTCCCGCGTTTTTTACTATCTTTGCGCCGTTATGATGATAAGCACACGATTTTACTCCTTCGGTTTTTATTTCTTTTACCGCGGCAGGTAGAGGACCGGACGGGCGTGCGCTGAAGTATTCAGAACAAAGATAGATGAATATATGGCTGTCCGGTACCTCTCCGGACAGCTTTTTTTATAAACGAACAGAACAAATATGACACGAGTGGCGATACAAGGTTACAGAGGCTGCTTCCACGAACAGGCGGCGAGGCAGTTCTATTCCGGGCGCGGTGAGGAAGTCTCCATCGTGGAGTCTCCGACCTTTGACGGGCTGTTCAAGCTGGTCGCCTCAGGAGAGGCGGACGCGGCTGTCATGGCCATCGAGAACACGATTTCCGGAGGACTCATCCCCAATTTCGAGCTTCTCCGTTCCAATCCCTATAAGATAAAAGGGGAGGTGTATATCCCCATACACCAGAACCTTATGGCTCTTCCCGGACAGAAGGTCAGTGACATCCGGGAGGTTCGCACGCATTATATGGCCATCAACCAGACCCGCCAGTATTTCGAGCGCAACTGCCCGTGGATCAAGATGGTGGAGTCTGAAGACACCGCAAAGAGCGCCATTGACATAGCGGCCGGAGGCCTGAAAGGTGTGGGAGCGGTCGCCTCCGAGCTGGCGGCGGAGCAGAACGGTCTTGAGATCCTTGCCCGCAGCATCGAGACCTACAGGCAGAACTTCACCCGCTTCCTTGTCCTTGACGACTCCGTCACTGTGCCGCGGAAGGAGATCCGCAAGGCCTCGCTCTGTTTCACCCTGCCGCACAAGCCAGGCTCTCTCGCGCAGGTGCTGACGATTCTCTCTTTCTATGAGATGAATCTGACGAGGGTCCAGTCGCTGCCGATTCCCGGACAGGAGTGGCAGTACTTCTTCTATGCGGACATAAAGTTCGCTGAATATGGCCGTTACCGCCAGGCGCTCAGGGCTGTCAGGCCTCTGATGGAGGGACTTAACATTTTAGGAGAATACAAATCGCTATGATAATCAAACCAGCGGAAAGGACATCTTCTGTCCAGGAATATTACTTCTCGCGCAAGCAGAAGGAACTTGACGCGCTGAACGCCGGACGCACAGCCCGAGGAGAGGACAGGATTATTAATTTAGGTATAGGGGCACCCGACGGAATGCCGCCTGTGGAGGCTATAGAAACTCTGGTCGAGTCCGCTCGCAAGGCGGGAAACCACGCCTACCAGAACTACAAGGGGCTGCCTGCGTTGAGGCAGGCTTTCGCCGGCTGGTACTCTCGCTACTACGGAGTGACCCTGAATCCCGACGGAGGGGTGCAGCCGCTTGTCGGCTCCAAGGAGGGTATATTGCTGATTTCCATGGCCTATGTGAATCCGGGCGACAAGGTGCTTGTCCCGGATCCCGGCTACCCGACATACACATCCGCATCCCGGCTCGCCGGCGCCGAGATCGTCACCTACGACCTGAAGGAGGAAAACCATTGGTGGCCTGACTTCGACGCATTGGAGAAGATGGATCTTGAAGGGGTGAAAGTGATGTGGACGAATTATCCGAACATGCCGACAGGAGCCAAGGCCACTCCGGAGCTTTATCAAAGGCTGGTGGATTTTGGTCTGAGGCATAAGATATTGATAGTGAACGATAATCCATACTCGTTCATCCTTTGCGGAAAACCGTTGTCGATTCTTGCGGCGGACGGGGCGGAGGAGTGTTGCCTTGAACTGAACTCTTTGAGCAAGGCCCATAATATGAGCGGCTGGAGAATCGGGATGGTCGGTGGTTCGCCGGAACTGATAGCCGAGGTTCTTAAAGTCAAGAGCCAGATGGATTCCGGGATGTTCAAGCCGTTGCAACTTGCCGCCATCGAGGCGTTGGGCCAGGCTCCGGAATGGTTTGAGGAACTTAACTCTGAATATGCCCGCAGACGTGTGGCCGCCGGGAGAATCCTTGACACCATAGGGGCTTCCTACGACTGTGACACTGCCGGGCTTTTCCTCTGGGGACGAGTGCCTTCCGGTTATGCCGAGAATGGGATGACGGCTGGAGAGGTGGTGTCCCAACGCATTCTCTATCAGGCTGGAGTGTTCATCACTCCGGGTTTCATATTCGGAAAGAACGGCAACGACTACATCCGCGTCTCCCTTTGCGCCAATCCTGAGGTGCTTGAACTTGCTAAAATGAAGATCGAAAGGATGATCGGATCGTCCCGGGAATATGCATTCCGGTCGCCTGGCCTGCCGTAACGCCTGCCAAAGTGACCGCAAACAGATAAGACAGACATTATATGATAGTAGGAGTAATAGGCCTTGGCCTTATTGGAGGCTCGATGGCCATCGACCTCAAGCGGAGAGGGTTCGCCGGGACTGTCCTCGGTGTCGAGACCGATCCGGTGAACGCCGCCGCGGCCTTGAAGATGGAACTCGTGGACGAAGTGGTCCCTTTCGAGGACTGTGTCCGTCGCAGTGATGTCACGGTGGTTGCCATCCCTGTCGGTTCGGCTGTGAGGATGCTTCCCCGGATACTCGACATATTCAAGGAGGAGGGCAATGGTAAGAAGATAGTGATAGACACCTGCTCCACCAAAGGCAACGTGGTGCGGGCTGTCCGTTATCATCCTATGCACAAGCGTTTTGTGGCGACCCATCCGATGGCGGGGACTGAATATTCCGGGCCTTGGGCCGCTATGCCGAACCTCTTTGACGGCCGGGCCTGCATATTCGCCGACACCGAGGAATCCGACCCGCAGGCGGTCAAGGTCGCGGAGGAATTGTATGACACGCTGAATATGCGCCCGATTTTTATGAATGCGGACAGCCACGATGTCCACACCGCCTACGTCTCTCACATCTCTCACGTCACTTCATTCGCACTTGCGCTTACCGTGCTTGAGAAAGAAAAGGACGAGAAGCACATATTTGACCTTGCGTCCGGTGGATTCTCCTCCACGGTGCGTCTCGCCAAAAGTTCGGCGGAGATGTGGACTCCTATTCTTGAGCAGAACAGGGACAATGTGCTTCATGTCATAGACACCTATCTGGAAAAGATGAGACTTTTCCGTGACGCGATAGCTGACTACGATGATGGACGGATCACCGAACTAATCCACGAAGCGAACAGAATTAAAAAGATTATTAGATAGTTATGGAACGTACACTTGACATTATCCCCGTTTCCGAGTGGGGATTCTTCGACGAGAGCATTCCTCCTCTCGTGATAGCCGGCCCTTGCAGCGCCGAGTCCGAGCTGCAGGTTATGATGACGGCCAAAGGCCTTGCTGAATTCGGCATCCACGTTTTCCGCGCAGGAATATGGAAGCCTCGCACCCATCCTGGATCTTTCGAAGGAGTAGGCACTCCGGGACTTAAATGGCTTCAGAAGGTCAAGAACGAGTTCGGAATGAAGGTCTGCACCGAGGTCGCCAGCGAGAAACACGTCTATGAGTGTCTGAAATATGGCGTGGATATGGTCTGGATCGGCGCTCGTACGACCGCCAACCCTTTCCTTGTGCAGGAGATAGCCGAAGCTTTGAGGGACACTGACATCCCGGTTCTTGTCAAGAATCCGGTCAATCCGGACATCGATCTCTGGGTCGGTGCTCTGGAAAGGCTCAATAGAGTGGGCGTCAGGAAATTAGGTGTGATTCATCGCGGTTTCTCCACCTCCGAGAAGATTCCGTACAGGAACCTTCCGGGATGGCGTTTGGCCGTTGAGCTTCGCACCCGCTATCCTTTGCTGCCGTTCTTCGCCGACCCAAGCCATATGGGTGGATCGAGACAATGTCTCAAGGAATTGTCTCAGAGGGCCATGGATCTTGGACTTGACGGTTTGATGGTTGAGTCTCATTGCGATCCTTCCTGTGCGTTGAGCGATGCCAAGCAGCAGCTTGTTCCTTCGGACCTGAGGTCTTTGCTTGAAAGTCTTGCCGTCCGCCAGAAGGTCACCAACGACAAGGATTACAACGAGGGCATCGAACAGCTTCGTTCCCAGATTGATGTCATAGATGAGAATCTGTTGATGGCTCTGGGTAACAGGATGGAGATTTCCCGCAGGATCGGTGAGTTCAAGAAAGCCCACAACATCGCGATTGTCCAGGCCTCAAGATGGGACAGCATCCTGTCGTCAATGATTGGGAAAGGAAAGGACTACGGCCTTTCCGAGGAGTTTGTCACCGCTTTCTTCACGGCCATACACGAAGCCTCCGTCGCCGAGCAGAACAAGATTCTCGAAAGCCGCTGAAGCCTGTCCGGCCGCCCGTCCTGCGCGGGATGTGTTCCTAAGTGGGTTGTCCGCGCCTGCTTTATCGCCGATTGTTAAGTTAGCGAACGTCAGTATAGCCCGCTAAAAGAAAAAGGCCGGTCACTTCGAAGTTTCAAGTGACCGGCCTTTAATATTAACAAAACCTTTTTCAACCTATTCGGCGGTGCTGCTTCCTCCGCCTATGCCTTTGTTGTAGAGGGTCTCTCTTTCCGGATATGTGTAAGTCCATCCGTTGTTCTCGTCGACGCCGATCTGTACAGCGATTGCGTCGTGGATGTTTCCACCATTGCTGAGTCCCTTTCTGTTGATAGGCAGTTTCCAGCGCTTGTAGTCGCTGAATCCGAATCCCTCTCCCCACAGCTCAAGCTCGCGGTAGTTCCTGATGTCGTCAATCAGGGCCTCGCCTGTCTTGGTGCAGGTGTAAGTTGTTCTGCCTGTCTCAACATTCAGTCTGTTAAGCGCGGCCTGAGCGGCGCTCTCGTTTCCAAGGTAGTAATTGGCCTCAGCTTCGATCAGGACCATTTCCGATGCTCTGATGAAAGCAAGGTAGCCGATTCCCGGAGTTCCGAAAACGTAGTACTTTAGATGGTCGCCAAGTCTGTAATAACCCGGGGTATAAGGAGCTGTAAAGCCCTTTACCGCCTTGCTCTCGACATAAGCTTTTATCTCGTTGTAAAGATCTTGGTTGGTGATGTCTTTTCTGTTGTTCTTCACTGTGAAGCCAAGGTAGCCTTGCCCTAAGTCCAAATCCCCTTCTTTGTATGACGGGAACTTGTCGGTTGTGATGAACAGTGCCTTGCGCGCGTCGTTGTTGTCCGTGATTTTGTCGGTAAGCTCGGTGTTGATTCCACCGCCGCCGTTGCTGGAAGCGCTGGCATAGTAGCCGTTGCAAGAGAATTGGGTTCCGTATGTCCAGTACCAGTGATTTTCGGTCTCGTCACCGAAACTGCCGAATATCCACTCGCTGTTAGGGGTGCAGAAACCATCGTTATATGACTCCCCGCTCACGAGAGGGAATCCTTCCTCGGCAAGTTTCGCTTCTGAAAGAGCCTTGGAGTAGTCTTGCTTTGTGAGGGCGGCTCTCGCATATACCGCATGGGCGACATTCACGTTAGGAATCCACACGTCACCCTGCTCGCGTGTAACGCTTGTGCTGTTGAAAAGCCCTATGGCCGTCTCACAGTCCTCGTAAATCCGCGCATAGACATCAGCCTGTGATGAAACAGGCAGATCGCCGGTGCTTTCATCGATTCTGAGCGGAACGCCGTCGGAAGCTCCGTTGCTTGAATCCACCCAGCGCTTGGCGTAGTACTGGAGAAGCTTCTGATAGCCGTATGCCCTGAAGGTAAGAGCCGCTCCCTTTACGAAAGCCTTCTCGTCGTCAGTGGCCGAGCTGTCGTCAATTTTCGAAAGAATGGTGTTTGCCTGACCGATGATGTTGTAGTAGTAGTACCATGCGTAGTACGAATACTTTGAAGTCTTGCTGTTGCAGAATCCCATATTATGTACGGTTGACCATCCGCTGGCGTAGGCATTGTAGGTGTAGTCCTGGCTCGGATAGTTCTCAAAGAGCCGAATCACAGCATTTTCGCCGCAGTCCCCTTGGCTGCCCATATACTGCTGGTCGCACATTGTCTGGGCGATTCCGTTCAGCGATGCATATGCGTTTTGGAAGTTTGTCACGGCCAGATCCGCACCTACCGAGCTTGTCGGAGCGGTGTCAAGATAGTCCTTGCCGCAGGATGACACGATGAAAGCTCCGGCGGCGAACACGCCTATTATTTTAACAAAAGATTTCATATTCAATTCCTTGGTTTAATGGTTTTGATTAAAGATCGAGAGTTACACCAATGTTGAACACGCGCGCTGTGCCGTAGGTGTCGTCGGAACTTCCGGTGAAGGAGTACTGAGGGTTCATACCCTTAAGGGATGTCAATGTCACAAGGTTCTCCACGCTGGCGTTGAGAAGGATGCCCTTGACGTTGATTTTTTCAGTCAGCCTCTTAGGAATACGGTAGCCGAGATTTATGTTCTTCACTACGAAGTAGGAAGCGTCCTGAAGCCAGCGGCTTCCCGCTGCGTTGTTGTACTTGCTTCTTTCAAAGTCGATGATCGGAATCCCGTCAGGATCGATTCTGTTGACCTCGGTCAGACCGGCAGGCTGGGCTGTCCAGGACCTGAGGATGTCCTTGTGGTTCTGGCTGGCGCTTGATGCGCTGCTCGTTGACATCAGGCTTGCGTAGGAACTGTCGTAAACCTTTCCGCCAAGGCTGTAGGTGAAGAGGGCGCTGAGTGTGAAGTTCTTCCAGGTGAGGGAAGTATTGAATGAACCGTAGGCCCAAGGAATCGCTGAACCGCACCAGTCACGCTTCGCGTAGTTGTAGTCGTAGGTGTAGTCAATGCCGTTTATGGTCACAAGCTCATTGGCCGCCGCCGCTTTGTCCTTCTGGTCAGGGTCTATTTCATAGATGGAATATCCGTTTGTCTGGTCCACACCGACGAAATTGTAGGCGTAGAACTCATAGACTGAATGTCCTTCCTCGTACCTGCGGATAGAGCTGACTGTGATAGGCTCATGGTCAGGAAGGGTGATGATTTTGTTCTTAAGGAATGTGGCGTCGAGGCCTACGTTCCACAGCCAGTGACCGTTTCTGATCACATCCACATCGGCGGAGAACTCGATGCCCCGGTTGGAAACAGAGCCGATGTTCTTGCTGATTGTCATATTCCAGTCATCGCCGTGTACCCACGATCCTGCGGACAGAGGGAGAGGAACGTCGAACAGAAGGTCCTTGCTTCTCTTGTCAAAATAGCCTAAGCTGAAGTTGACTCTGTCGAAAGCGCGTCCTTCAACGGCCACGTCGAAAGTCTGGGTGGTTTCCCAACTGATGTCGTTGGCGGCGAGGCTCTGCTTGATGAGGGAGGTCTTTCCGCCGTTCTTGTCAATCTCGTACAATGCCTGGTAGCCGTATAAGCCTACTCCGGCGTCATTGCCGACTTCTCCGAAAGCGGCGCGGAGCTTGAGTGCGTCGATATTGTCAACGTTCTCCATAAAGCTTTCCTTCTTGATGTTCCAGTTCGCTCCAAGGGAGAAGAAGTTGCCCCAACGGTTGTCAGGATGGAATCTTGAGGAGCCGTCACGGCGGAACGAAGCGTCAAAGTAGTACTTCTCCGCATAGTTGTAGCGGACGCGGGCAAGGTAGGATTCTACCCTGTAGTTGTCGTTTGAGCCCGTGGTGTAGGAGTCCGTGAGGAAGTTACCCAGCACGATGTTCCCCGGAACAGCCATATTGGTGTTCATTGAAGTCTGGTACTTGCGGAGATAAGAGTAGTTTTCGTGACCAGCGAGGACATCGACGTGGTGCGCGCCGAAATCACGCTCCCAGTTCAGCATCTGTGAAAGGGTGTAGTCGTGGTAGCGGTAGTGGGTGTCGGTGAAACGTCCGTTGTTGGTGGCTCCGTCGCCGATTTCCGGGTTGTTGTACTTCTCTGTGGCGGTGGTGGAGTGGTTGACGATGCCCTTTACTGTGGCCGAGAAGCCGTAAGGCAGTGTTATGGTGGCGAACGCCTGGCCGCCGAGGACATTACGGTGCGTGTTCTGCTTGTCTGTCCTGAGCTCGTAGGCGATGTTTCTGTTGTCAAGATAGTCCGCTACGGTATCGTACTGCTTTTCTCCGTTCGCGTCAAGCGCGAATGAGCCGTCGGCGTTGTGGAGATAGTAAGGGTAGATAGGAGCCGTGTATCTCGCGATGTAGAACGGATTGGCGTAGTAGCTGCCGGTGGCGTTGTCGTTGAAGTTCCTTTCTGAGACGGTGGCGTTGACGTTGACGCCGGCCTTGAACCATTTGTTAGGAGTGAAGGAGGTGTTGACACGTCCTGTCATTCTTTCGTAGTCGCTGGCCACGATATAACCCTGCTCGTTGGTGTAACCGAGTGAGGCGTAGACGTTGAACTTGCTTGAAGCCACACTTCCCGACACCGAATAATCCTGACGGTAGCCGGTGCGCTCCACGGCGTCGAACCAGTCGAGGTCGTCATAGACACTCTTTCTTTTCGCGACGAGCTTTCCGTTAGAATCGAACAGGGCCTTGTCGGCTCCGTCGTAGATGTTGAGCTTGGCGTAGTCGGCGATGAGATGCTCGGTTGCGTAGGTGCCGGCCGCTGCCTGATCAAGATTGAGGGAGCTGTGCATGGCATAGTTCCTCATCGCTGTCCAGGACGCCTCCATCCATTCGTCGGCGCCTAGTGTCTCATATTCAGGAAGACCTCGGGTATACACGCCTTGGTTGATCTTCAGGGTGATTGAAGGATCCGTGGAGCCGCGTCCGGACTTGGTGGTGATGAGGACGACTCCGTTGGCGGCGCGGTTTCCGTAAAGAGCGGATGAGGCAGCGTCTTTCAGCACGGAGATGCTGGCGATGTCGGCAGGGTTGATTTCGGCTATGTTGCCCTCGAACGGAGCGCCGTCGAGTACGAACAGAGGAGTGTTGGAACCGTTGACGGAACCGAATCCGCGGATTCGGATTGTAGGAGCGGCTCCAGGCTCGCCATAGGTGTTGTTGACCTGTACGCCCGGAGCGGCGCCTTCAAGCGCCCCCGTGGCTGAGGTGGTGGTGCGAAGTTCGAGTTTCTTGTCGTCAATCTGTGAGACGGAACCTGTGATGGACTCCCTTTTCTGGGTACCGTAGGCCACCACGACGGTCTCGTTGATTGAGTTCGCTTCCGCAAGCAGAGTGACGGTCACGTATGGTGCGACCTTGACCGTCTGGGACTTCATTCCGAGGAAGGATACCTCCAGAGTGGTGGCGTTGGCGGGAACGTTTGGAATCGAGAACTTTCCGTTTGCGTCGGCGTAGGTCCCGATTGTTGTTCCAGTGACGATGATGGAGGCGCCGGCCACCGGCTGTCCGTCATCCGAATTCACGACGCCAGAAACGTTCTGTGTCTGTGCCAATGCTGTGCAGATGCTGCAAATGAGGCACAGTGCGATTGTTAGTAATTTTTTACCCATAAGCTTAAACTTTTGTTAAACTTGACCTTTA
>CAYMOB010000048.1:0-8596 GCA_964391955.1 uncultured Muribaculaceae bacterium
TGCCGGGGGCGCAGGCGGAGGGAAGAGCCTGTCGAAGCAACCGGACGGAGGCAAACGAAGGGCGGACCGAGGTTCTCTTCGGCTGATGGCGGCACGGCGATGGCGACACAATGTCCCTATCTATGAATCATTCACAGACTGAGTTGTCCTCTATGTTCTTTTCTTTGTATGTGATTATTGTCCTTTATGAAATCCTGATGATGGCAATAGCAGTCCAACTTTGTCATTCTCAGACCAGAGCCGGACTCTCTCCTCTGTGATTTCAAGCACCTTCAGGTCACTGAAACTCATGTTGTCCACGCCCATATTCCCAGACAGCGTCCCGTCCGCTCCTGTGCTTGACGCAGGCATTCCGCTCAGTTTTACAGTCACGTCGCGTTTGCCTTCGTTATCGATTATACGGAGTATCCCATCGGACGGATTGCAATAGTATTGATGCGTGTTCTTCAGAAATGTCAGCACCGGTTTACCGTCCTTGTATATTCCAAGATTCTCGTTCGCGATGAATTCCTCGCGGTATCGCTGTTCCTCCTTCTCCTTTACGCAAGAGGCAGCCAGAATTATTGAAAGCAAAAGCGATGTTATTGATTTGTAAGGTATAGTCATAATCTTGAATATTCAGCCGCCGCTATTCTGTGATATCAATGAATCTTCCGAAATACTCGACAGTCCCGTCTTGCCTTGTTAGTTTCGCCTGAATGTAGTGTTCCCCGGCGCTCGGTTTCGTGTAGGCTTTGGAGTTCGTTCCGTCTACTTTCCATTCTATGTCCCTTATCTCCCCGCAGTCCACAAGCATCATCAGCAGCATATTCTCGGACTTCATCGTTGTTTGGAATAATCCAATTCTTGGAAGCGCACCGCCTGATTTCTCGGTTCTGAGAGATATCGTGATTCTGCCGCCGCTCTCGTTTGTTATCGTGACTGAATAGTCTTTGCCGGCCTCCAGCATAGGAATATGAGCGCTTGTGGTATACACCTTCCGGGTTGAGACTGCCGCGGTCTTATCATCTTCGGCTTTCCAGTCCACCGTCCATTCGGATGAGTCCTCGTCCGTCCAACAGAGCAGTATGTCGTGCTGGAATACTTTAGGTTTTATATCTTTTATGCTTGCGTTCCGCTCAGTAACCGACAGGCTCACCGAGCCGTCTGCCTTGTCAAGCCTTATTGATGGAATCTCCACTATCGTCTCCTTTCCGTCCGCTGACACGAAATCCGAATCGCTGCCGCTGTAGATGGAGGTCACATTACCCTCCCCGGGGAAGAAGCAGTGCCCTGGAATGTCTTTTGGCTCAAATCCTTGCCGGCCTTTCGGGTTCGAATAGAATATCTTGTAACGCTCATTCCCTTGTGAGACGTTCACTCTGTTCCATATCCAGCTGTTGTTATCTTTTATCACGTGGTAGACAAGAAGTCCCCAGTCGGCTCCCTGCTTCCAGAAGTCGAGATATTCCTTTGTGTCCCAGACATTTTTTCCGGCTCCTCGGCATTCGAGAAGGTAATAGTCATCATTCCTTCTTGTCTTGATCAGATAGCCTTTGCCTTCCGTGATGGCCGGCAAGGTGTATTCCCCGGAGCTTTCAAGACTCTCCGGCTCAGACCATCCCAGCATCCATCTTTCGAGGATACTTAGCGACGGAGGTGTGCGGCCCCCGTTGTTGTAGCTTCCGATCGCCATTAATGAGAACGAGGCCGGTGTACCGACTGTGGAGTTTGACTGGGCTGTGTCATACAGATCCGGCAGGCCGATTATGTGTCCGAACTCGTGGCAGAACGTGCCGATTGACGCAAGTGTGTTGTTGCCGGCCACTCCGGATTCCAACTCCGAGCTGCAAGCATATCCGGAAATGGTCACTCCGTCGAGTGAAATCTTGTTTATCCAGGTACGGTGGGGCCAGATCCCGTTAGGGTCGCCGTTGCTTTCAGCTCCTCCGGAGTAAAAAATGAATATGTCTCTGACGGTTCCGTTCTCGGCGAATAGGCTGTAATCTACGTCTTTGTCGGCCAGGCTTATGACTTCGGCGGCCATCTCCTCCGGCCTGTCCTTGTACCATTTCTGCTTTTCAGAAAGAACGTATGGCCCGGCGACCGTGAAATCCGGACAGAATTGTCCGTTGGAGTTGTCTTGAAAATATTTTCTGACGCTGCCGGTGGCGCCGCCCTTTGTGTAGTTCTCTGAGTTAAGCAGCTCATTGAACGCTGCCTTGCCGCCTTCCGTGAAAGGGACATCCGGATATTCGGCGAGAATCACGAGCAATCTTTTGTTTCCCTCGGCTCTCCATGTACTGCCGTCGATAAGAGGCGGGACGAGGTTGTCGAGCCTGCCGTATGAGCGTGTACGGAATGAATATGACAGGCTGGCGCTCATAAGCCTTTGCTGAAGCTCTGTCCGTCCGGTAGGTATAAGATTTCTGGCCAACGAGGAACCGAGAATCCTGCGCTCGGAGTCCGTGAGCCGGTTCTCCGGCTTCGCCTTGATTTGGGTCGGCTTAAGCAGTCCGTCCTTTCCAAGTGTGGCGAAAGCCCAGTCTCCGTCTTTGTCAGCCGCCAATGAATAGCCCTCTTCTGTGGTCACGTAGCCGTTGAACTCGTCCCCGTGGACACGAATCCTGATCCTGGTTCCGTCGCGTTGTGTCACCGTCACGGTCCTTGGATTTGCCGGCCCGGCGAAAACCAGACCCGCCCTTTCCGACGCGTACAACGCCAGCAGGCATGCGAGGCGGATAATGATGTTTTTTCTGGCCATATATCCTGTGATGACGCTATTCCCACATCGCCCAAGCCATTATGCGGCTTCTTAGTTTTTCTCTTTCAGCATTCTGATGGCGCCGATGAGCTTCTCGCCTGTGATGCCTGGGGATAATCTGACAAAAGCGCATCCGTGCGGAGCGACTTCAGTCTCCCATCTTTCATCGAATTCGACCGTGGCGATATCTTTCTGTCTCCATAGGTCGCGTACTGTCTGACGGGTCGGAAGACCGATTGAACGTGGGATGAAGCCTATAGTCTTCGGCTTCTCCGAAAGGTTGAACAAAGCTATGGCGACGCTGCCGTCTTCGAGTGGTTTGAGATAGGTGGCGTAAGTCTCGTCTCCGTATATCCTTGACGCCTGGAGTCCGAGAGGGTCTTGGTTCACATCAATGACCTCATTGTTGCATAACAGGCTCAGGGTGAAGTCATCCAAAGCGGCGAGGTCACATCCGACGAGGAGAGGGGATGACAGAATGGACCATAGGGTCATATGTGTGTACTGTTCGTCGGGAGTAAGTTTGGAGAAGTGGGTTTTGGGACCCCAGCCGACTTTGCCGAGCACGAGCATATCAGCGTCAGGCCAGTTGCCGGGACGCTTGCATGCCGCCCATCCGTCCATTCCTCCAAAGCCGATTTTGAATATGCTTGACCATTTGTCCCTTATGTCCCCGGTTGTCCTCCAACACTGGGCGTACCGCATAAGATACGGTGCAAGAGCGTATGGCGCTGAATTGGATATGCTGTACACTATGTCCCTGCCTGTGGCCGCAAGAGCGTCGTGCATTTCCTTAAGGTAGTGGAGGTCGTTCGGATTCCAGTCATATTTAAGATAGTCGAAACCCCATTCCGCCCATTGCGCCGCATCGATGGCGGCAAAGGAGTATTCGCCGAAATGCCAGACTTTGCCTCTGTCCATTCTGGATCTGTCAACTTTGTACACGCTGTCGCATATCCCTTCCTCAATCCAGAAATATTTTCCGTCGGGATCGTTGCAGGTCTCGCCTATATGGCCGGCGTAGGTTCCTACCCAGGGACCGGAATAGATGCCGGCTTTAAGCCCGTTGGAGTGAAGGTAGTCGACAAGGCCTTTCATATCCGGGAACTTGCTGTTCGGCATTATAGCGTTGTCCTTTCCGCCTCGGACACCTTGCCATCCATCGTCTATGTTGACGTATGACCAGCCGTAATCCGCAAGACCCTTGTCCAACATCGCCTTGGCTGAGGATATGATCTTGTCCTGGCTGACCGAGTTGCCCCAGCAGTTCCAGGAGTTCCAGCCCATAGGGGGTGTCAAGGCTATCCTGTCTCCGATAACTATCCTCAGCTCCCGGACATCGGAACCGAGTTTGTTTGAAGCCTTCAGGCTTACCTTGAATTCGCCCTCGGACACGGCTTTTCCGGATATGATGCCGGACTTTCTGTCGAGTTTGAGTCCTTTTGGAAGTCCTGTGGCCGAGAATGTCATCGGCCGTCTGCCTGTCGCCGGAATCCTGAAAAGGAAATCCGCCCCCGGTCTCGCTCCGTAGATTTTAGGGCCGTTGATACGCGGTGTCTCCGGGGCTTTCGGAGTGAGGATGCAGGCTGAATAGTCAGGCTCTGAAATCTCTTGCCCGTAAACCGACGGGCTGAAAAACACAAGGGCCGCCAGCAGGACGGCAATGGAATTCTTAGTCATATCAAAATCTTGTTAAAGCGTATGGGCCGGTAAAACTCAAAGAACTTTTTTATAGAAATTTTAAACAGCTTCTTATTCCGCTTTGCAAAAATAAAGAAAAATACTTCGCTTCAGTATGTATTCTCCGCCTTTTTTGTACAAGGCCGGCCGATTCCCGCTCGGAGGACATAATTCAGTGTGTCCATTTCCGCTGCCATTAAAGTCTCTCAGATCCCTGCGTCGCTACTTAGAGGCTGTTTAAATTTCTTTATCTGAAACTTTGAGAGAATGAATTCAGGAGGTTTCGGCGGACTTTCGAGGAAGACAGCGGTGCTGTCTGACGGGAAAGCCGGAAGAAAATGACGGATTTAAAACTCAAAGAACTTTTTAAAGAAATTTTAAACAGCTTCTAAGGCTGACGCAATGCCGTGTTACCCTTGATAGCGCTTGTGATGGGACCGCCTCGGACGTATCTTTGGGCTGTTGTTGAAAATAATCCTATCTTTGTATCCGGTAAGTGGCGGCGTCGAGCTGACGCTTGTCTTTTGCGAGGGGGGGAGCGCCCCCCCCCGATTGGCGGAATGAATGTAAACTATTGTGTGACAAATAAAATGAATATGACAAAAAAGCCATTCTTTTCAACCTGTTCAAGTTTCTTTCTTGCGGGACTGGCCGCCGTATTGCTTGCCGCGGTCAATTCATCGGCGCAGACCCGTCTTCTGACTCTCGGAGACAACGATTCTCCGAGGATAGCGTTTACCGATGGGGCTGACACTCTGTGGACCCCGTCGGAAGGCCTATGGTCGGTCGCCCTCGGCTGGGAGAATGACTGGATGACCGATTGGCGTCACGTGAAGCCTTCTTCAATAGAGAAAGAGGGCAAGTGGACGATAGCTAAGGGAGCCGTTGATTTAGGGGACGGGAATATCCTTGCCTGTACGGATTCGTATGTCGGTACTGACGACGGGTTGGTCAAGTGCATACGCCGTTTTGAGTGGAAAGGCGGGAAAACCCTGCAGAATGTCACACTCTCGGTAAGGTTGCAGGAAAAGGGGACGGGACTTTCCCTTGTCGCTCCTGGTATTGTCTATTACGGCAACCGCAACGGAGCGGCAGTCAATCCGGAAGCGGTCGCCGTCTGGGAGGGGAAGGAAGGCGAGTTCGCCATATTCGAGGAACATCGCTATCCCATGCCTTTCGTGATGCTTGAGAATCCTGCGAAGCTTCATTCCTGCGCCCTGCACGTTACGCCCTCACCTGTCAGAGGAGGAATCCTGAGCGATCAGTGGTGGTCGCTCGGAGTGGAAGCCAAGGCTTCTGTCACAGAGTTCGTGATGTATTCTGGCCCTATCGGCTACAACGGCAGGCGCAGTGTGGCGAAGGCTTTGCAGAAAAGTCCGATGTCCTACAAGGATACCTGGATCAACCTTGCTCCGGGGCAGGTGGTCGAAAAGGAATTCTATGTCGATGTCTATTCCATCGAAGCCCCTGGCTCAGGCTTCCAAAAGCCGCTTTATACTTCGATCGACCTTCATAAGCCTTATGACGCGGATCGATTCGACTCTTTCAGGAGTATAGTCGCCTCAAAGCTGAACTACGCCGAGAGCCGTTGGGTGGAAAGCGGAAACGCGGTAGGTTACGGGATGTATGATCCCCGTACGGAACGCCGTCAGCTGGTGATGGGATGGTGCGGACAGGCCGATTCTCCGGGCTATTTCCATCAGGTTCTGTCCGATTGGGAAAAGTCACAGCCGGAAGGTCTTGTCAGAATCGGGCGGGAGGAGACAAGGAAGAAGGTCCAGTCTCTGATGGACTTCCTGACTACCTACCCGTTCACTGCCGATGGACTCTTCAATGTCCGCTATGACATCAAGGCGGGACTATTCAAGGACGGGGATCCGGTTTCATGCGGCCAGGCTATGTACAATTTTGCCAAGGCGATTGAATATGCCCGCAAGAACGGGGGCTACGATGTCTCCGGGTGGGAAAAGTTCCTCAAAAAGGCGTGCGACGGCGCTTCTGACAGGATTTTGTCAAAGCAATGGAATCCGGTGTCTACTGCGGAGGCGTTCTACATAGCTCCGCTTGCGATTTCATCGGAGCTGTTCGGCAGCGACCGCTACGAGAAAGCCGCCCGCAAGGCCGCCGGCCTTTTCGCCCGAAGGCATCACACTATGGCCGAGGGATGCTATTGGGGAGGCACTCTTGACGCTACCTGCGAGGACAAGGAAGGGGCCTGGGCCGCATTCCAGGGCTTCCTCGAATGCTACGAAAGGTTTAATGACTCCAAGTTCCTTTCCTGGGCCAAACATGCGATGGATGTTTGCCTGAGCTATACCGTTGTCTGGGATATTCCTCTTCCGGCAGGTAGGCTTGCCGATCATTCGTTCAAATCGACTGGCTGGACGGTCGTTTCAGCCCAGAACCAGCATATTGATGTGTATGGTGTCCTGTTCGCTCCGGAAATCTGCAGGATGGGCAAATATCTCGGAGACGACAGACTTGTGCGCCTGTCCAAGGTGATGTACAGGTCTTGCTCCCAGCTGACTGACCCGTATGGCAGCCAGGGCGAGCAGCTCCAGCATACGAATTTCGCCCAAAGGGGGGATATGTCGGATGTCTATAAACTCCGGGGAGGTTACTCTGAAAGTTGGACAGTGTTCTGGATCACAGCGCATTTCCTCAATTCCGCGGCTCGGTTCATAGAGTTGGGCGTAGAGCCGTAAATCCTGTTCGAAATACCAATTAATTGGGATTGCCGTTTTTTCGCTCCATCCCTAATTTTGCGTCCTGAAATTAGAAATGGAACAAAAAGATGGTAAGGCTATTGTTATTGTCATTGCTTGCGATTGTTTTGGCAAGCCATTCAGTGTCAGCGCAATGCTCTGATGACGGAGCGAAGCGTGGATTGACCGTCGGGGGCTATGGAGAAGTGGCTCTCACAAGAAATTTCCACAGCGACAATGTCTATCGCTATTCTTCCGCTGCATCTCATAGGAATGAGAGCCACGGTCGTTTCGACATACCTCATTTCGTGATATATCTCGGATACGACTTCGGCAAAGGATGGACGTTGCAGTCGGAAATCGAGTTCGAGCATACGGGCACGGGAGGCGCTGTAGAGAAAGAGTTTGAAGAGGCCGGGGAGTGGGAGACCGAAACCGAAAAAGGAGGAGAGGTGGAACTCGAGCAATTCTGGATCCAGAAGTCATTTTTCCCTGGACTTAATGTGAGAATGGGGCATCTCGTGGTGCCGGTGGGCGGGCTTAACAATGCCCACGAGCCACTTGATTACTTTACGGTCTATCGTCCGGAGGGAGAATACACAATCCTTCCATCTACTTGGCACGACACTGGAATAAGTGTCTGGGGAAAGGCGGGTGATTGGAGGTATGAAGCGCTCGTGATTGCCGGACTTGATGCCTATATGTTTGACACCGGGAATTTTATCAAGAACGGAGCAGGTTCGCCGTTCGAGTTCAAGTCTGCCAATCAATTGGGATTCGCTGCACGGATAGACAATGAGTCCATAAAGAATCTAAGGCTCTCGCTCAGCGGATTCTACGGCAAGGCCTTCAATAACACTTATCCTTACGAAGTCATTCCAGAGTCCTCGCGCTATTACGGGGTCAAGGGGCGGACTGCGATCGGAGCGTTTGATTTCCTTTATAAGACACGAAGGTTTGCGGCCCGCGGCAACGCGGACTATGGATATGTAGGCGATGCGACGGTAATCAGCGCGATGAAGCGCAACCGTTCCGCTAATAATGCTCCTTACAAGAAATCGCCTGTCGGCAAAGGTGCGGCAGCCGCCGGAGGAGAGGCTGGATATGATGTGCTGCCTTGGTTCGGGTGCAGGGATAAGGAACAACAACTCTTCGTCTTCGGCAGATATGAATATTACAATTCCTACATTCCGGATCTTGGAGAGGAGCCTGCTGAATGGACCAAGAAGCATCGTGTCGCGGTGGGGCTTAACTATTATCCGCTCCCACAGGTGGCCGTCAAGGCCGAATATTCCCACCGCTTCCTCAAATCCCCGTACAATACGGAGCCGTCCGTGAGCATCGGAGTTTGCTTTATGGGATGGTTTAATCGGTAGCGCATTTGTAATTACTTTAAAATCATATTATTAATAATTGTGAATTATTTAAGGACATCATTATGAAAAAAGTTGCACTTGCATCCATTGCT
>CAYMOB010000049.1:0-8162 GCA_964391955.1 uncultured Muribaculaceae bacterium
CGGTTGCAAATTTACAAAAAAACGCTAATTACTTAGCGCCTCCGTCATCCATTGGATAAGACTCTTGCTGTCAACAATAGTCCATGAGTGAGGATGATATGTTTTGCCTCCGTTCCTGTAGCCCTTGCCGGTGGTAGCGACCAATTCAGCCTCTGCGTTGCCCAGAAGGCGCAGGTCATTGATGAAAGCGGTACCGTCGAGGATGTTCAGCCCCAGGACATCTGTCCTCCGGTTATCCAGCCACCACTGCTCGGCAGGCTCGATGTAGTACCGAACGGGAATATTCACAAGAGGAAGGATTGCCCGGTGTGTCGTGTCGGATAGCCGGTAAGGGGAGTCCCCTGCAATCGGAGCGATGTCCTCGAGCAGCCTTGTGTAGATTTCTCCGCCTTCGTCAAGGCCTTTTTTATAGGAGACGACATCTCGCCGGGTGGAGTAAAGGAACCGCTCGTAGTCCAAAGGAGAGTCGATTGCGAATACGCATAATGGCTTGATCCGGGCTGTTTCAGCATACTTCACCGCAGTCGCTCCGCCCATTGAGAAGCCGCCGGCGCAGTAAGGTTTCCCGGAAAGCCCATATCGCCCGACAATATCCCTGACTATCGCTGCCAGCGTACCTTGGCTCTCCGCCGAAAACCCGTAAGACTCGACACCGTCCTGGAGCGTCGGTATGAACACGGCTGTTCCCGCCTTGGCGATTTCGTCCGGAAGCTCCGTGGCTTCAAGCACATCTTCAGGACTCTCGCCAAATCCTGGAAACAAAAGCAGGAATGAGCTGATTTGTCCTTCGCCTGGCAGGATGGCGGTGTAGCAGTTCTTTCCCTTATTCTCCGGTTCCAGAAAAACCGTTTCCCTCTTGACCATATTATTCACGGAACAGGCTGAGCACAAAAAGGCCAGGACTATTATCAGCGAATGCTTTCTCATAATTCGAGGACTGGTGTTTCGGATGTTTTGCCATCACCGTCGCGGACACTATTTCTTCATAAGGGATGCGATGCGTCCCATTTGGTTTGAAATACGAATCTGCTGCGGGCATTTGGACAGGCAAGCGTCGCAGTTAACGCATTGGCCGGCACTCATCTCCGCCGGTATTGCCTTGCGGTATTCAGTGATGAGTCGCTCTTGCCGCTTGGAATATTCCGGATCCGAAGTGGGCGGAAGCGGAAGTATGTGGTTGTTGACCGCATCGTTGTAGAAACTGAAGTTGCCTGGAATGTCAACCCCGAAACGGCAAGGCATACAGTACTCGCAGCCCGTGCACGGTATGGTAGGTATTCCGGCCATAGAATCGGCGATTCGCTCCAGCAGTTCGTTCTCTTTCTCTGTGCAAGGTTCGAGCGGAGAGAAAGTATTGACATTCTGCTCTATGAATTCCATTCTGTTCATTCCGCTGAGAGTTGTAAGAATGTTCGGGTGAGAGCCTACCCAGCGGAAAGCCCATTCCGCAGGAAGCGAATCAGGCCTGAGTTTCTTAAGCTCGTCGGCGGATTCTTTGGACAGGCGGGTCAAGGCGCCTCCGCGCAGCGGCTCCATCACCACCACCTGTATTCCCGCTTTTTCCAGTTTGCCGTAGAGATACTCCGCATCAGCGTCTTGTTTGCGCCCGTTCTTGTTCATCGATGCGTGCCGCCAGTCCAGATAGTTCATCTGAATCTGCGCGAAGTCGAAACCGTACTGCCTCCTGTGCTGGATGAGCCAGTCGAACACACTGACATCTCCGTGGTATGAGAAGCCGAGATGACGGATCCGCCCGGCCTCACGTTCCTTTACCAGAAAGTCAAGCATCCCGTTTTTGATGAAGCGGCCTTCGAAATCATTCATGCCGCCAAGGCCGATGCCGTGAAGCAGATAGTAGTCTATATAGTCCACTTTCAGCTCGCTGAAAGATTTCTCGTACATCGCTTTCGACACCTTGGCCGACCAGGTGCTTTCATCGTAGTTGGACATCTTGGTGGCTATGTAGTACTTGTCCCGGGGATGACGGCTTAGCGCCGCGCCGGTGATGCCTTCGTTGCGCCCGCCTGTGTACATCGGGGCTGTGTCGAAGTAATTGACTCCATTTGCGATAGCATAGTCGACTATTTTGTTTACCAATGCCTGGTCGTTCCCCGGCATACGCATCATGCCGAGTCCGAGCAGGGAAATCTGCTCCCCTGTGCCCTTCTGAGTCCTGTAACTCATACTGTTGCCGCCAGCGGTACGGGAATCCGCCGTTCCAGCCACTGCCTTCAAAGGGTTCAGAGCCATCATGGCCGCCGCCGAACCTGCGCCTAATCCCAGACGCTTGAGGAAATCTCTTCTGTCGATGCCCATTTTCTTTTTCCGTTAATATGTTGTCCCGGCACTACTCTATGCAGCTTGCGAGGCAGGTCATTGCTGTGTCGGGACGGAATTCTATGCCGGTCGAGGTGGCCGGAATAAGAACGGTCTCACCTTGGCGCAGGGTCACTGTGTGTTCCTCTCCGTCATTCTCCCTGTCGGCCAGAGTCCCTCCGCCGGCGACGCACATCACGACCACGAATGAATCCAGTGCGGACAGATCCTTCACGCAAGGTTTGTCCAGATCGAACAGCGAAGTGGTGAAGTACCTGCAGCTCACCAAAGGGGTCTCGGCGTCCTTGACACGGGAATATCCGGTCCTGTAGTCAGGATAGACGTCGTAGTCGATGGCTTCCTTGGCCTGCTCGATGTGAAGCTCGCGCGGCTTCCCGTCCAGACCGAGGCGGCCATAGTCGTAGATCCTGTAGGTCAGGTCGGAGGTCTGCTGGATCTCGGCCACGAAGGCTCCGGCCCCTATCGCATGTATGCGGCCGGCAGGGAGGAAGAACACGTCGCCCGGAGCGATCCTATGGCTTGCGAGGACATCGGTGATAGTGTGTTCGTTGACACGCTCCTCGTATTCGTCGGGGGTAATCCATTCAGTCAGGCCGCTGAGCAGGCGCGCCCCTTCGTCGGCTCCGACGACGTACCACATCTCGGTCTTTCCTTTCATCCCCTTGTGGGTCTTTTCGGCCAGCTCGTCGTCCGGGTGTACCTGAACCGATAGGTCGCTCTTGGCGTCGATGAATTTGATCAGGAGCGGGAACTCGGTCCCTGTCTCGGCGAAAACCTTACGTCCGACGAGTTCCGGGCCGTATTCTGTCATGATGTCAGTCAGGCTTCTGCCTGCGAGAGGGCCGTTGGCTACTATGGAGACATGCCCCGGAACAGCCGAGATTTCCCAGCTCTCGCCGATTTGATGCCGCTTTGTCTTTATGCCCTTGAACGGGGCTATCTTTTCTCCGCCCCACACCATCTCGCGGAGGTAAGGCTCGAATTTAAGAGGATACATATTCGTTAAGTTCTTGATTGATTATCTTTTGTCTAACTCGGTAAGGGCGAATGCGTAGGCTCCGAGAGAGATTGCCTTGCTGGCTCCGATTTTGGAGCGCATCACGCCGACACGCTTCTGAGGGTCATAAACCACCTCGCGGTCGCTTCCATAGACTTTCAGCGAGCGGGCCTCGCCGCGTGCGAACTGCACGAACTCCTCCGGATCGTCGAGGTTGTAAACCTTCATCTGGATCCGGTTCAGCTCTTCGCCGTTCAGCAGGTGCATCTTGCCGCGCATGGAACGTAATATTCCCGGCATCAGGTATTTGTGACTGTTCATCACGCCGCCTCCGATCACGATAAGGCCGTCAATCAATGTCACAGCCGTAGCCATCGCGTCGCCTGCCACCTCGCCCATCTTGTCGAAAGCCTTTATGGCGGCCTCTTTGTCGCCTTCTCTACTGCCCTCGCAGATCTCGGCTATTTCCTTCGGCTCAAGCCCGTGGTCAGGGTTGCCGGACAGCTCGCCGTAGACTCTTTTCACCGCGCGGATAGAGGCTCCGTCCTCGACAATGATGTCGGGGTTGTCCGGATGTTTGAGGCAGAATGTCTCCACGCAGGAGTTGTCGCCCCGGTTCAACTCACCGTTGATTACTTCGCCGATTCCAAGTCCGGTGCCGAACGTGTAGCCGATGAGATTGCGGTAACGCTTTTTGCTTCCGGCCTTCGCAAGCCTTTCGTTAATCTCCGGAAGCGCTCCGCCGAGAGCTTCTCCGTAGGCGTAGAGGTCTCCGTCATTGTTGATGAAAACAGGGATTCCGAAAGTGTCCTCAAGGAAAGGCCCGAGAGCGACTCCGTCCCTGAAGGAAGGGAAGTTGGGGAGGAAGCCTCCGATGATTCCGTCAGGATATTCCGCCGGTCCGGGGAAGCAGAAGCTGATCGCCACAGGCTTGTCCCCGCCGAGATTTTCCTTGATCTGTGTGAATCCTTTGACCATCGTGCCGAGGCAGCGGTCAAGGTTGTCGGCGTTTGACGGAAGAGTGATAGGTTCGCAGCAGAATTCACCGCCCTTCATTGCGCCGAAGACCATGTTCGTGCCTCCGGCGTCGAGAGTCATGACGACTCTGCTGTCATTCTTTATTTCAGACATATTGTTCGTTGTTGTTGGTGTTCGCTTGTGGGCTTATTAAAAAGTGTTAGTCAAACCTCTTCTGTCGCAGAGCGACAGACCCCTGGCTTTTTTAACCGCCACCGCACGTCCATATTTAGTAAGCGAAATAAGACCAGGCTGTTACGGAGGTTGTCCTGAATATGCCGGCTTGAGACATCGAGAAAGGCAAGGCTTCGTGTCCGACCTCCTGTCCGGGCGGTGACGGCTTCGCTGTATGGCGTTTGGGCGGGAAGAAGTCCGAGGCTTGCCGCCTCTTGAGACATTCCAGGTATATTCAAACAACTTCTTGAATGCAAAGATAATAATTATATGCTTCCAAGGCTCACCGTTTGCGTGGAAAATTCGTACCTTTGTACGATTAATAGGTTAGCAATGAAGAAAAGAAGAAATCGCCAGGGTGGCGAGAACGGCGGCAGGGAGAGCCGCGACAAGAGATTCGGGTCCAGACAGAGAAGCAAGAGAGTTCTGGAAGAGGTGACCGGCAAGGTGCAGATGACAAGAGACGGCTATGTCTTCGTCATAATCGAAGGCGAGCCGGACAATGATGTGTTTGTGAAGGCCTCCAAGACCCGCGGGGCGCTGAACGGGGATATCGTGAGGTGCGCGGTCACAAGCGAGAGGAAGGATTCTTCGGAAAATACCAAAGCAAGAAATGGAAGAAAAGACACCGCAAGACGCCGCGAGGGGGAAATCATAGAAATCACCGAACGCAGCCGCAAGCCGTTCGTCGGGGTGCTTCACACCGTCGGAAGACAGGCCTGGGTGCTTATGCAGTCAAGGAATATGCCGTATGATATCTGCCTTGACTTCGACTCTTTGCCAGAAGGGGCCAAAAGAGGAATGAAAGTGGCGGCTGTGATTGACGGATGGGACAAAGGCGAGCCTACCCCTAAGGGTCATATAGTCGATGTGCTGGGTGAGCCCGGGGAGAATGACACGGAGATGCATGCGATTCTTGCCGAATATGCCTTGCCTTACAGATTCGAACCGGAAGTGGAGAACGCGGCTGATGAGATTTCGGACAGGATTACGGAGGACGATGTCCGGGAACGCCGTGATTTCAGGAACACCTTGACTTTCACAATCGATCCCGCGGATGCTAAGGATTTTGACGACGCCCTGTCATTCAGGAAGTTGGACAACGGTAATTACGAGGTTGGAATCCACATAGCCGACGTGTCGCACTATGTCCGGCCTGGAACGGTTGTCGACAAGGAGGCCCGGGAACGCGGGACTTCGGTCTATCTGGTTGACCGTACGGTTCCGATGCTTCCTGAAAAACTCTGCAACAAGCTCTGCTCCCTCCGGCCCGGGGAAGACAAGCTGACATTTTCGGTTGTGGTGGAGATTACTCCTCGTGGAAAGATCGAGAGCCGCTGGTTCGGTCGTACCGTCATCCGCTCCGACTACCGTTTTGACTATGACGGAGCGCAGCAAATCATCGAGAGCGGCGGCAAGGAACCTGCGGATCCGGCGGTATCACAGGAACTCAGGGATGCGATAGTGTCCCTCAACAAACTGGCATCTGTCTTGCGCAAACGCCGTTTCGCTGCCGGAGCCATCAGCTTCGAGCGGCCTGAGATGAAGGTCGAGGTTGACGCCGCAGGAAAGCCGGTGAGGGTTTACGAGAAGATTTCCAAGGAAGCCAACTGGCTGATAGAAGAGTTTATGCTTCTGGCCAACAGGTCTGTCGCCGAGTTCATTGCCACATCCGGCAAAATGGACGGAAAAGCTGACAAAAAGGCCAAGACTTTTATTTATCGTGTTCACGGTGAGCCTAATACGGACAAGATAGCCAGTCTCGGACAATTTGTCGGCAACTTCGGATTCGAGTTCGGGCCAAGCGGGAACGGACGCGAGATAGCGAGATCCCTCAACGCCCTGCTTGCCGAGGCGAAGGGTACTCCGGAATGCGACGCTTTCCAGATGATAGCGCTCCGCTCGATGGCTAAAGCCGTTTATACTACCGAGAATATCGGCCATTACGGCCTTGCGTTCAAGTTCTATACGCACTTCACTTCCCCTATCAGGCGCTATCCGGACACAATGGTTCACAGACTTCTGGCTCTTTACCTTGACAATGCCGAAAGCCAGAACAAGGAATATTTCGAAGCCCAGTGCCAGCATGCCTCCGAGCGGGAGCAGATTGCGGCGAACGCCGAGCGCGACAGCATCAAGTACAAGCTTATCGAGTTTATGCAGGACAAGATAGGCAATGAATATGAAGGCTGCATCTCCGGCCTGACAGAGTGGGGGATGTACGTGGAGATCAAACCGACTATGATCGAGGGAATGGTGGCTCTGCGTGATGTCAAGACCGATTTCTTCGAGTTCGACGAGCAGAACTACCTTATCCGAGGCCGTCGCACCGGCAAGGTCTTCCGTCTTGGTGACCAGGTGAAGATCCGGGTCAAGGCCGCCAATCTGGAGCAGCGTCTCCTTGATTATGAGCTTGTCGAAGCTGTCACGGACACCCCGGCTGAGGAGTCTCCTTCCAAGGCAGGCAAGAAGAAGCCTTTCTATGCGGCGGTCGCCAGGCCGGAGGATACGAGGCAGGGCAAGTCATCCAAGGACAAAGGCCGCCGTAAGAGATCAGCCCCGAAATCTTACGGGAACGGGAAGGGGAAATCCCGGTAATCCGGAAGTTTCGTTTGGCTTCGGATGTAATGACAACGGCTAATCTATGTGAATATGGAAGTACGCGCAAAGAAGGCGCTTGGCCAGCATTTCCTCACTGACCAGGGCATCGCGAAGAGCATTGTGGCCGCCCTTGATGGGAGGCAGGCTCTGGAGGTCGGCCCTGGTATGGGTGTCCTGACCCAGTACCTTTTGCCCCGGAAGAATCTATCGTTGAAGCTCGTGGAGATTGACGACGAATCTGTGGTATATCTCCGGAAGCGTTATCCTGATCTGGGGGACAATCTGATTGAGGGCGATTTTCTCAAAATGAACCTTGACGGGATATTCGAAGGTGATTATTCTGTCATCGGAAATTTCCCCTACAATATTTCCTCTCAGATATTCTTCAGGATTCTTGACCACCGCGACCGTATCCCCGAGGTGGTCTGTATGATTCAGAAGGAGGTTGCCGAGCGCATTGCAGAGAAGCCCGGCACCAAGACCTACGGCATTCTGTCCGTGTTCCTTCAGGCCTGGTATGACATTGACTATCTGTTCACTGTCGGCTCCGGAGCGTTTAATCCTCCGCCGAAGGTCCAGTCGGCCGTGATTCGTCTTACACGCAATTCCCGTCTGTCCCTTGGCTGTGACGAGAAACTTTTCCGCACGGTTGTCAAGACATCGTTCGGACAGCGCCGCAAGACCTTGCGCAATTCTATCAAGCCTTTGCTTCGTCAAGAGATAATGTCCGATCCTGTGTTTGATCTGCGCCCGGAGCGTCTTGGCGTGGAGGATTTTGTCGCCTTGACGTTGAAGATCCAGAACCAAGGTTGACCGTCGGCGTCCGGTTACTCCCGCATATAGGAAGTAATCATCAGATTCGAGCCATACTCTTCCTGGGACTGAGAGGCTGTTTAAAGGAATTTTAGACAGCTTCTGACAGTATTTTGAACAGTTTTTTGCAGATTTTTCTCAAGATTCTTGGAAACCAAGAAAAATTTGTATCTTCCCGTGTTTGACACTTTGGTTTTGTCAGGTAGGGCGAAAAGTAGGGCCA
>CAYMOB010000050.1:0-7799 GCA_964391955.1 uncultured Muribaculaceae bacterium
ATTGATTTCACGGCCGGTTCCGCCCACGACGGAGTCGAACAGAAATATTATATAATATACGGTGGAATATGGAAGGATGGTGTATTCCTGTTTGACCTTAGTGACAAGCCTGACAAAGACGGCTTCTACACTATGGTCAACGTGAAGGATCGAAGAGGTGATTATGACTGGATATGGAACAAGTCCAGGTTCAATCCGGCTGACGGAAGCTGGGATTTGCAGATGGCCGTGTTCGGTAGCAACACCCGCAAGCTTTTCTGCAGACTGACGCGTTAGTCGGAATATGTTTTGTGAGGTTGGCTGAAACAGTGTTTCAGTCCGCCTCTTTCCCGTATTTTCAGACAATTCATAGCAAGGAAATATGAAGTTATATTCTCGTTTTTCATCATTATTGCTGGCCGCTGTCGTTACCGTTTCTTGTTCTGGTGAGGATGGGCCGGTCATAGAGGTCCCGGAGCCTGACACGCCGACACATGGAGGTGCCACCGGGCTTTCAGGGATTGTGTCCAATCAGGATTTTGAAGAGGACATTGATCTTTCCAAATACAGTGGCGAGCTTCAGCCGGGGAAATGGTACAATGTCGGCGGATGGTATGAGTCGGCGGCCAGGGTGTCGCAGATAGACGGCTATGGCTATAAGGATAGCCGTTGTCTGTGCATAGCCGCGACCAACCGTACCGTGGATGTGGCTGTCGCGCAGAGGATAAAAGTCACGCCGGGAAAGTATTACCGGTTGTCGGCGAAGATAAAGACGACGGATGTCAGCGGAGCCAATTCCGAGTCCGGAGCGTCAATCTCCTTGAACAGCGTTGGAGGCAAGAAGTCTCACAGGGTCTACGGCACGAAGGACTGGACTACGGTTTCTCTGGAGATAGAGCCGGATACGGAGTTCATTGAGATAGCGCTGAGGCTCGGAGCCAACTGTGACGACGCGCAGGGTGTGGCATATTTTGACAATGTGTCGATTTCCTATAACGAGGATCTGTACGTGCAGGAGAGCGAGCATTTTGTCCTGATGGCCGAGAAGAAGTACATATCGGTGTCTAAGGAGGTTATTGACGGTTGGCTTGCCAAACTTGACAAGGCCTATGACACCTATTCCGAACTGTTCTCCGGAAGAAAGCCTTTCGGCGGAAAAAAGATAAGGATCCGTTCATCTTCGATCGATGCCTGGGCATATGCCGGCAATCCTATCCAATGGAACGAGAAATACATTGCCGAGACTCTGCTTTCTGTCAAAAACGGAGATTGGAGCTTTGGCATTATGCACGAGATGGGACATGATTTCGCTCCGGGGAACTTCGAGGAGTTCAACGCGACCTATGCGTTTGATTTCAACGAGGAGGTTATGGCGAACTGGAGGATGTACTATGTCCTTGAGAGACTGGGTTGTGTAATCATCAATGAGGGCAAGACCTACAATGGTGACGAGATAGTGGCTCTTTACAAGACGGACACCTCCAATTCCTACGACCGGATTATCAAGGCCGGAAAATGCGAGGAGATGGGAAATGCCCTTACATACTGTCTGTGGCGTATCCGCGACGCTTTCGGATGGCAGGTGTGGATCGACACCTGGGACGAACTATACAAAACCAGCCGGAATCAGGCGCAGGAATCCTCAATGAACCAATGGCAGAAGTTCGATTATCTGCTGACAGTCCTCAACAGGCACACTCCTGAGGGTCAGGATGTCCGTGGAACGTTCCCGGACGGAGAGCTTGAATTGATCAAGAAATATCTTTCAACACAGAAATAGGAATCAATGAGACTTATATCTTTCGCGGCTGCGGTACTGCCGCTTATGACCGGCTTGGCGGTGGCTTGCCGCAGTGTTGACAATCCATATTCCTACAAAGAGGATTTTGGAACGGATGTGTTGAATGACAACACTTGGACATTGGTGGTTGACGGCGACGCACCGATCGGAGCTACAGCTTTCTGGACACAGGAAGAAGGTGTCGATGGAGGATGTGTCTTCATTTCTTCTCCTGAAAGGGCTCAGGTTAGTGTCTGTCACAGCATTGAAGGCTTGAACCCGGGTAAGATATACCGTGCGTCGGCTTCGTTGCGAACCCTCGGGGTCGCCGAGGGCAGGGGAGCGGTCCTTACTGTCGAGACGGAAGGGTCGGAGCAGGTCTGGAACGCCTCCGCTTTCACTTACGGAGACTGTGACTGGAAGGAGGTCTATGTCGATTTTATTCCGTCGGCAGACGGTAAGGCGCAAATCCGATGCAGGCTTGGAGACCATGGAGGCACGTACAATGGCGGCATGGCTCTTGGAAAGGTCTGGTGGGACAATGTGAGCGTGAGGGAGGTGACACCTGATGAACTGCACATCCGCGAAGGGAAGCATATCCGTCTGGCGCTTGATGCGGATAAGGTCAATGTATGCGATTCGACTCTTGGCCGGTGGCTGGCAATCCTGGATTCCGTTTATGAGAGTTATGGGCGGCTTGTCGGAGGAGTTCCTTTCAACGGAGAACGTATCACCATTCTCACAACACCGGGAGTGGAGGAAGGCTATTGGGCTTTGGCAGGGAATCCGATTCTCTGGAACAATAATGTCGGCGTCGACAGATCCTTGCTGAAAATCAGGGATGAGGGAGACTGGAATTTCGGACTGATGCACGAGATAGGTCATACTTTTTCTCGCTACAGCCGTGGGGATGGCACCTGGACTAATTCCGCCTGGAACTGGAACGATGAGATATTCGCCAATTTCAGGATGTCCTATGCGTTGGAGGATTGCGGCGGCAAAATGGAGCAGCGAGGGGTCTTCTACAACGGAGAGGAAAATATGGACTACTACAAAACCGCCTACGATGCGACTTTGGGAGCCGGCCTGGCCAAAAATAATGGCGATGCCCTGCATTACACTTTCCTGAGAATCGCCCGCAAATACGGATGGCAAGTCTATGAGCGGGCTTTCAGAATGTTGTATACGCTCGGGGAAGACGAGACCGCTTCGCTTAGGACAGACTTTGACAAGTTCAGGTTCTTCCTGTCCAATGTCTCAAAGGCCGCCGGAGAGGATGTCCTGGGGACATGCTATTCCGAGCGGGAACTTGAGCTGATAGAAAAGTCATTGAGATAGAGTTGCGTACGTGAATACATCGACAGCAGGCTACCGCCTGCTTACGAGATTTTGACTATATGTTATTAAAAATGAGAGTAAGGTTGTTTGCCGTCATTTTGACGGCCTTTTCACTGGTCGCGCCGTCCTTGGACGTGTCGGCCAAAGTCACATTGCCTTCCCTTGTGGGGGATAATATGGTACTGCAACGCAACACGACTGTGAATGTCTGGGGACAGGCCGATGCCGGGGCCTCTGTGACTGTCACCACTTCGTGGAACAACGCCAAGTACAGGACTAAAACCGATCAGGATGGGCGCTGGAGCGTAAAAGTCCGGACGGAAGAGGCAGGAGGTCCATACACTGTGACTGTCTCCGACGGGCAGCCTTTGACAATCGGGGGCGTGATGTTGGGAGAGGTGTGGCTGTGCTGCGGCCAGTCGAATATGGAGATGCCTCTCTGCGGTTTTATGATGCAGCCGGTCGAAGACTATACCGACCATCTGATGAATGTCCCGTCAGAGGCTTCTTTGCTGCGTTTCTTCCAGGTTCCTCGTGTCGCTTCCGATGAGCCTTTGGACACGTGCGGAGGAGAGTGGCTTCTGCCGACAATGAGAAACGCCGGCGTGTTCAGCGCTTGCGGCTACTTCTTTGGAAGGGCGTTGTCCAAGGCTATGCCGGGAGTTCCGGTCGGACTTATCTCTTCAAACTGGGGAGGCAGCCGCATTGAATGCTGGATGAGCGATGATGCTATAAGGGCGACTCCGGACATCGATCACTCGCTGGCGCTTTCCGGAGAGGGCGTGACGAGTGAGCCTCACAAGCTTTTCAATTCAATGATATGGCCTTTGCGCCGTTACACAGCCAAAGGCTGGATTTGGTACCAAGGCGAATCAAACCGGCTGAATTGGTTCGACTACCGGAATCTCCTTGTGTCGATGGTCGGCTTGTGGAGGAATATCTGGGAAGATGACAGAATGCCGTTCTACTTTGCGCAGTTGGCTCCTTATGCCTATGAGGGAGACACTTTGCGCTCGCTGCCGCTGGTCATCGAGGCCCAGTATCAGGCAATGGATCTGATTCCTCACAGCGGCATCGCCGCCACGACTGATATCGGCAACCGCACCTGCATCCATCCTCAAAAGAAATATGAGGTCGGTACCCGCCTTGCGTGGCTTGCCTTGCGCAACGACTATGGTGTTGACGGAGTGCCGCATCCGGTGCCGACATACAAATCTATGGAGAAAGTCTATAATGACTACTGGAAATGCAACCAACTGGTTCTGAGTTTCAACAATCTTTCCGGCAAGAACGAATTCAACGAACCGGACAGTATCCTTGGGTACACCGAGGAGGGCTACTATGCGCCAGGCGGTTTTGAGATTGCCGGTGAGGACAAAGTCTGGCATAAGGCCAGGGCCAACTATAAGTGGTGGCAGAATAAGGTTGAGGTGTGGTCTGACGAGGTCTCTGAGCCGGTCGCGGTGCGCTATGCATTCCGGAATTTTCCATCGGACGCCAATATGATGACAACTTCCGGGCAGCCTTTCGCGCCGTTCCGTACAGATGACTGGGAGGTTGAGGACATCGGCGGGATAAGGTAGCAGCGCTTGGCTACAGTAAAAATAGCAGGGACTGGTCGCGTCGCGACAGAAGGGACTTCGGGGAAACCCTTCCCCGTGTCCCCGGGGGCTGTCACGCAAGTGACTGGGGGGGGATAAAATAAGAAAATGTGGTGGCTAAAAATAGCATTTTAGCCACCACATTATTTCAGTTATTGGTATCCCCCCCCCCTATTTGCTCTGTTCGATCGCTGCCTGAGCCGCTGCCAGACGAGCGATAGGCACGCGGAACGGCGAGCAGGAAACGTAATCGACGCCGATCTTGTTGAAGAAGCGGATTGACGCAGGATCTCCACCGTGCTCTCCGCAGACACCGCACTTGAGGTCAGGCCTCTTTGAGCGTCCGGCCTGAATTCCGAAGTCAACAAGCCTGCCTACGCTCTTGGTGTCGATTGTCTGGAACGGATCCGCATCGAGGATCTTGTTGCCAAGGTATTCGCCCATAAAGGTTCCGATGTCGTCACGAGAGAAACCGAAGGTCATCTGGGTGAGGTCGTTGGTTCCGAACGAGAAGAACTCAGCGGCGCGGGCCATCCTGTCGGCGGTCAGGGCGGCGCGTGGAATCTCGATCATCGTACCGAAGTTGTAGAGGATGAACTGGCGTGTGGTGCCTTCTACCTCGGCCTTGACCTTGTCGCAGATAGCCCTCTGGAAGCTAAGCTCGCGGGCTGAGATAGTGACAGGAATCATAATCTCAGGGTGCGGGTTGAATCCTTCCTGCTGAAGCTCTGCTGTGGCTGTGAATATGGCCCTGTACTGGGTCTCGGCGATGAGAGGGTATGACATGTGCAGACGGACTCCGCGGTGTCCCATCATAGGGTTGACCTCATGAAGTGCCTCGCCTCGTTTCTCGATTTCCTCGACACTCACGCCAAGCTCTCTGGCGAGTTCTTTCTTCTTCTCCTCAGTCTTAGGGACGAACTCGTGAAGAGGCGGGTCGAGCAGACGGAATACGACAGGCTTGCCGTCCATAATCTTCATAGTGCTCTTTGCGGAAGCCTTGATGTATGGCTCAAGCTCGGCGAGAGCGGCCTTTCTTTCCACATCGGTGTCGCAGAGAATCATCTTGCGAAGCTTGGCGAGAGGAGCCTCGGAATGCTTTCCGTAGAACATATGCTCGATACGGAACAGGCCGATGCCTTCAGCTCCGAAATTGAGAGCCTTCTGAGCGTCCTCCGGGGTGTCGGCGTTGGTTCTGACACCGATCTTGCGGAACTTGTCCACGATGGACATAAACTTGATGAACATAGGGTTCTCGGAAGCGTCCATCGTGTTGATTCTGTCTCCGTAGACCAGGCCCTTTGTTCCGTTGAGGCTCATCCAGTCGCCTTCCTTGAAGGTGACGTCACCGAACGATACGGTCTTGGACTCGAAGTCAATCTTCATAGACTCGCATCCTACGATGCAGCACTTGCCCCAGCCGCGGGCCACGAGGGCGGCGTGTGAGGTCATACCTCCTCGTGTCGTGAGGATACCGGCGGCGGCGCGCATTCCCTCGATGTCCTCAGGAGATGTCTCTTCGCGGATAAGGATGGCTTTCCTGCCGTTGGCGGCGGCTTCCATGGCGGCCTCTGATGTGAACACCACCTGACCTACGGCTCCACCCGGAGAGGCCGGCAGACCTATGGCGAGAACAGAGGATTTTTTCTCTGACGCCGGGTCGAGAATCGGGTGAAGAAGCTCGTCCAGCTGTGCAGGAGAAACCCTCATCACGGCTGTCTTCTCGTCAATCATCTTCTCGTCAACCATATCCATCGCCATCTGGAGAGCGGCCAGACCGGTCCTCTTACCGATACGGCACTGGAGCATCCAAAGGTGTCCTTCCTGGATGGTGAACTCGATGTCCTGCATATCGTGGAAGTGCTGCTCGAGCCTAAGACGTATGGCGTCAAGTTCCTTGTAAACCTCCGGCATAGCGGTCTCGAGTGACTGAAGATCCTTGTTTTTCTCAGTCTTTGTGGCCTCGTTGAGAGGGTTAGGGGTACGGATTCCAGCCACCACATCCTCGCCCTGGGCGTTGATGAGCCACTCTCCGTAGAATTTGTTGTCGCCGCTGGCAGGGTTGCGGGAGAATGCCACACCGGTGGCCGAGGTGCCGCCCATGTTTCCGAACACCATAGACTGCACGTTGACGGCTGTGCCCCAATCATCAGGAATCTTCTCGATTCTTCTGTAGGCGATGGCCCTTTTTCCGTTCCAGGACTTGAACACGCCTCCGATGGATCCCCAAAGCTGTGCCTCGGCGGTGTCAGGGAATTCCACTCCGAGAACCTCCTTGACCTTTGCCTTGAACTTCTCGCAAAGATCCTTCAGTTCCTCGGCGGTGATGTCGGTGTCGGACTTGTAGCCCTTCTGCTCCTTGAGCTCCATCATCATCCTGTCAAGCTGCTGGCGGATTCCCTGCCCGTCGGCGGGCTCGATTCCCTCCGCCTTTTCCATAACGACGTCGGAGTACATCATAATGAGACGTCTGTAGGCGTCATATACAAATCTCGGGTTGCCTGTCTTCTGAATCATTCCCGGAAGGGTGGAGGAGCAAAGGCCGATGTTGAGGATGGTGTCCATCATACCCGGCATCGAACTTCTCGCACCTGAACGGCAGCTGACAAGGAGAGGGTCGGAAGGATCTCCGAACTTCTTGCCCATTATGGTTTCGGTGGCCTTCAAAGCCTCCGCCACCTCTGACTTAAGCTCATCGGTATAGCCGCCTCCGAGAGAGTAATACTCGGCGCAGCATTCCGTGGTGATCGTGAAACCGGCGGGAACCGGCATGCCGAGCTTGCTCATCTCGGCCAGATTCGCTCCTTTCCCTCCAAGGAGCTCACGCATCTGTCCATCGCCTTCGGCCGTCTTTCCGCCGAAACGATAGACTCTTTTCTTTTTGTCGAACATATTATTAAGAATTTAATTATTGACCTTCAAATACAGAATACAAAAATAGCATAAAACTTTGGTAAAACCAATTACAATAAGTGCGACGCGATATCGGAAAGTTCGCTTCTTTCCCCGATTCTTAAGAATATGTGCTCGAAAAGTTTCTGGCCGTCCCGGTAGTTTGACAGCATAATTTTCGATTTTTTTCAATAGAAGGCCCTCCAGGG
>CAYMOB010000051.1:0-4656 GCA_964391955.1 uncultured Muribaculaceae bacterium
CCTAAATTTTACACTTACCTCGTTGTAATCTCTCAGTATTGTCAATGAACTACGTCTTTTGTTCCGCTTCTTCCGAAACGGGCTGCAAAGATACGCACTTTTTCTTTACCTGCAAATTTTTTTCGACTTTTTTTTGATAATATTTTTCACAGGGAGGTTTTTTCACCTTAATATAGTATATTTGTTTTCGGTTTGCAGGGAAAAGGTGCCGGATGTCATTGCGGGGAAAGGACGCTCCTGCAACTCCGGAGGACGAAGACAGGCTATTCGCCAGGAGACGGAGATAGTGAATATTAAAAAATAGAGAGAAATGGAAGAAAAGAGAAACGCTTTGCCGGAGAATGCCCAGCGGGAGCTGGGACCGGGGGAAGAGTACAAGCCGCTCCTCGGGGCGGAAAGGAAATGGGCGGAAGTGACGCCATATTCAGTGGCGCTGGGCCTGCTGATGGTGGTTATCTTTTCGGCTGCGGCGGCTTATCTTGGGCTGCGTGTCGGACAGGTGTTTGAGGCGGCGATTCCTATCGCCATCATCGCGGTGGGACTGACCAGCGCGCTTGGAAAGAAGGAAGGCCTGGGGCAGAATGTCATCATCCAGTCAATCGGAGGCTGTTCCGGCGCGGTGGTGGCAGGCGCGATATTCACACTGCCGGCAATCTACATCCTTGGGGTGGAAGTCAATTTCATGCAGATGTTCCTCTCCTCGCTGCTCGGAGGCATTCTGGGGATATTGTTCCTCATCCCTTTCAGGAAATACTTCGTCAAGGAGATGCACGGGAAGTATCCTTTCCCTGAGGCCACGGCCACGACTCAGATCCTCGTGAGCGGAGAAGGTGGCGGCAAGGGAGCCGGAACGCTCCTCGTAAGCGGTCTCATCGGAGGCCTTTACGACTTTATTGTCAGCACTTTCGGTGCTTGGGCGGACACTGTCAGCACAACCGTTACGGGAATCGGACAGACCATCGCTGACAAGGCAAAGGTCGTGCTGAAACTGAACACAGGGGCCGCCGTGCTCGGTCTCGGCTACATAGTCGGACTGAAGTATGCCTTCATCATCTGCTGCGGCAGCTTCCTTGTGTGGCTGGTGATCATTCCGCTGATGAACCTCATCTGGGGAGGCCAGGTGATTGATCTGATGAACACCGGAGTGACAACGACCATCGGCGAGATGAGTCCCGACCAGATATTCAAGGATTATGCGAGGCACATCGGCATCGGTGGCATAGCCACAGCCGGAATCATCGGCATCATCAAGTCGTTCGGCGTGATCAAATCCGCTGTCGGACTGGCCGTCGGTGAGTTCGGCAAGAAGGGAGGGAAAGCCGGAAACACCGAGAGGACGCAGGAGGATATTCCTATGAAGACCATCGTGTTCGGCATCGTGCTGACGCTTCTTGCCGTGTTTGCGTTCTTCGCCTTAGGAGGAGTGGTGAACAACATCTGGCAGGCCGTGGTGGGACTGCTGATCGTGGCCGTGATCTCGTTCCTGTTCACGACAGTGGCGGCCAACGCCATCGCCATCGTGGGCACCAACCCTGTCAGCGGAATGACGTTGATGACCCTGATCATCGCCGCGCTTATTCTTGTGGCCGTGGGGCTTAAGGGCAATGCTGGAATGGCCGCGGCTCTTATCATCGGAGGAGTTGTCTGCACCGCTCTTTCAATGGCGGGTTCGTTCATCACTGACCTGAAGATCGGCTACTGGATCGGCAGTACCCCAAAAAAACAGGAATGCTGGAAGTTTGTGGGAGTGGCGGTCGCGGCAGCCACTGTATGCGGTGTCATGCTCGTGCTTAACAAGACTTACGGCTTTGTCGGCGACCAGGCTCTTGTGGCTCCGCAGGCCAACGCTATGGCGGCGGTGATCCAGCCTATGATGAACGGCGGCGGCGCTCCGTGGCTGCTCTACGGAATCGGCGCGGTCCTCGCCATAGTCCTGACTTTCCTGAAGGTCCCGGCGCTCGCCTTTGCCCTCGGAATGTTCATTCCGATTGACCTGAACCTGCCTCTGTTGGTCGGCGGTGCGATTTCGTGGTTCGTCAGCTCACGTTCCAAGGACAAGGCTCTCAACGAGACACGTCTGAACAAGGGTACACTGATCGCTTCCGGATTCATCGCCGGCGGCGCTTTGATGGGAGTGGTGAGCGCTCTGCTGAAGTTCTTCAACGTGGATTGGTTCCTCTCCGGCTGGAACGCGCGGTACGGCGAGGCGATAGCTATCATTCCTTTCATCGGAATCATCGCCTACACGGTGATCGCTTCCCTGAGGGCAAAGGAATAGTCTGCGGGAGGGATCCCCTTGCAAGGAAACTCTTGCAAGGGCTTTCCAATGTGTCCCTTACGAGGTCCGGCAGGAGTTTCAACCGGGTTCGGCAGAGACTACGGATGGTGTCTGGAAAGGTATTCCAGAAGGAGGCTTATCCAGTTATTCAGTGGCTTATCCAGTGGCTGGCGCCGCAGGTTTCAAGTCGCCGGAGAGCGATGAAAGGCCGACACGCTGATCTGCCGGTCGGGCGGAATGGCGGAATGGCGGTCTGGCCAGAATGCCGGATGGCGGGATGGCTGGATGCCGGGATGGCTGGATGCCGGGATGGCTGGATGCCGGAAGGCGGCCAACTGAATAGTTGGTTAGCGGAAACGTAGGAAAAATGAAAACAAAGATAATAATATGGAAAAAGTATTAGACAGGTTCCTGAGGTATGTCAGCATTGACACCCAGTCGAACGACGAATCGGAAAGCCAGCCTTCGACGGCGAAGCAGATGAATCTTCTCCGGATGCTGTGCGGCGAGCTGAACGCTCTCGGAGTGGAAGCCACTCTTGACGAGTATGGCTACGTTATGGGTTCAATTCCCTCGAACATCAGCGCGAAAGTGCCGGCGATAGGCTTCATCGCCCACGTGGACACCGCTCCGGATGCGTCCGGGGCCGACATAAAGCCTCAAATCATCAATGAATATGACGGCGGAGATATCGCCTTGAAAGGCGTGCCGGGGCTTGCGCTGAAGCCATCGGAGTTCCCGGAGATGCTGGACTACGTAGGCCAGACCCTGATCACCACGGACGGAACGACCCTCCTCGGAGCGGATGACAAGGCCGGTGTGGCCGAGATTATGGACGCCGTCCAGTACATCGTGGAGCACCCTGAGTTCAAGCACGGCGAAATCAAGATCGGATTCACCCCTGACGAGGAGATAGGCCGCGGGGTCGTAAAATTCGATGTCAAGAGATTCGGGGCCGACTATGCCTACACGATGGATGGAGGGGAAGTCGGAGAACTGGAGTTCGAGAACTTCAACGCCGCATCGGCCAAGATTCACATCCAGGGGCGCAACGTTCATCCCGGCTACGCCAAAGGCAAGATGAAGAATGCGATTCTGATAGCGTCAGAGCTGAACGGACTGCTCCCGGTGCAGCAGAGGCCTGAATATACCGAAGGCTACGAAGGGTTCTTCCACATCATCGGATTCAGCGGTTCTGTCGAGGAGGCTGATGTCACATACATCATCCGCGACCACGACCGGAAAGAGTTCGAGGACAAGAAAGACACTATGCGGAAGTGTGTGGATTTCATCAATGTCAAGTACGGTGACGGAACGGCGACCGCTGTAATCAAGGATCAGTACTATAATATGCGCGGCCAGGTCGAGCCTCACTATCACGTGGTCGAGAAAGCCGTCAAAGCTATGGAGATGGCCGGGATAAGGCCAAAAATCCAGCCTATCAGAGGAGGCACGGACGGTGCCAACCTGAGTTTCAAGGGGTTGCCTTGCCCGAACATATTCGCCGGAGGGCTGAATTTCCACGGCAAGATGGAGTTCGTTCCTCTCCAGAGCATCGAGAAAGCCTCTCAGGTCATCCTCAACATCATCTCGCTCTACGCGGAGTAAGAAAGCCAGACTGACTGACGGGACATATTCAGTGGTCTTTAAGAAGATGCCGTCTTATCCCATCACAACCAGACAATGGAACCGGCCTGAGCGGTGACCTCAACCTTTAAGAAGGCATCCTCTTCCCCCATCACCCTGGGGAAACCGGCGTGACTTGCGCACCGTCGTGTCTACTCCAACAGGGGACGTGTCCCCCATCAAAGAGGGAGCGGGATAGCCGGTGCGGATTTCAGAGCATATTCAGCACTCATGAAGAAGTGGCCCGTCTTATCATTCCGACAGCAGGGAAACCGGCATGGCTTGTTAATCGCCTTTGTCTCCATTATCCCTAAATGGGGACAAGGTGTAGGTTTGCGATTACATCCGCAAGCGGGCCAAACCGTTTTGAGCGCAATTGTTCGTCAGGCGTGATTTCGAACTCATAAGCTTTTAGCGCACAAGTAGCCCATTACGAGTGGCTCAGTGTGCGAAATATAGGACGTGCGCACTGTGAGGAAGTTGCTACGATCAAGCAGTGGCCGGACTTACTTTCCGAGCGGCCACCGCTCCAAGATTGTCAGGCCGGTAGGTGAATTTGTGCCAAACTGTAGAATTCAGTACAGCTTTTAAATATGACGGGAACACCACCCTCTGCCTGAAGCACGTAGAAAGCGCCTCAATGTCACCGATTCACGACTTTGCCTGCAAATCGGACACGTCAAACTACCACAGAACGCACTGTGGCAAGCATCAGTGTTACCGACAACGGCAAATAAAATGGAGACTATATA
>CAYMOB010000052.1:0-4075 GCA_964391955.1 uncultured Muribaculaceae bacterium
TTCGAGAACGCATCCTCACCCGTAAGGGTCACCGTGACTCCCCTCACCCCTCCGATTCAGGACGTTTACGAATCCCTTAAATGGGCCGAGGACTTCGGAGGCTTCGTGATATCCTTTGAAAACAAGTCAAAGTCCAACGTGGGCATATATGTAACAAGAAAAGACACGCTTTCCGGCAAAATGGAATATTACGATGTCTATTACACCGAGAAAGCCGAAGGAAGCTACGCTGTCAGAGGGCTTCCGGACGACACCAATGAATTCGGACTGTTTGTACAGGATCATTGGGGGAACAAGTCAGAGACACTTGTATTCACGGCCACCCCGTGGAGAGAAGACCTTCTGGACAAGAAATTGTTTTCGCCTATTCATCCGAATCTTGTCAATGGCGACCTTGCCACAAATCAATACGACACTGACATGACCCACGTCTGGGACGGAATAATCGGAGGCTGGAATTACATCCACACCTTGTGGCCGATAGAGTTTCCGCACAGATTCACATTCGACCTTGGCGTGGAAGCGAAGCTGTCAAGGCTCAGAACCTGGCAAAGACCCGAGGATGATGTCAGATGGCAGCACGGGGCGTGGCGAATATTCAAAGTCTATGGCTGCAAGGAATTGCCTGAGATAACAGATGACCCGCTATATGGTTGGAACCTTATAGGCTCGTTCACCTCCGTGAAGCCATCAGGACTGCCTCAGGGGCAGGTTTCCGACGAGGATGTCCAGCTTATCTCGGACGGAGAGGAGTTCCTGTTCGACAGGAACGCCGAGCCGGTAAGATATGTCAGATTCGAGATCCTGGCCGTACACTCCCAAATGAAGCTATCCTGTATGGCGGAACTGACGCTTTGGGGACAGATCAACTCAGAATCAGGCGACACGGAATAAGTTATTCAAGACTTCAACATGAGAAAAGATATGAAACAAATATTCACACTCATCACAGGGCTGTCCTGCCTTTCCGCGCTTCTTTCGGGGTGCTATGGAATCGATGACACACAGAAAGAATGGACAGACAAGGGCGAGAAAACATACGTCGGCAAAATCGACTCACTGCAAGTCCGTTCCGGAATGAACAGGGTCGAAATCGTCGGGAACACCAAATATCTGAGAACTGCGACCAGGTGCTCCGTCAGCTATGATGACACGACTGTCACATTCAGCATCACCGACATCGTAGGAGATGACGGCAAGGCCAGGATGGTCATCGACAGACTGAGCGGCGGAAGCTATTATTTCAACGTGATGACATACGACAAGGACGGGAACAAATCCGTTCCGTCGGAGGTCTACGGTGTCGCATACGGTGTAAATGACATCCTGAAGGAGACTCCCAAAAGGGTGGCTTCGTTCGTGCGGAAATTTGACGGCACCGTTGACGTGGAGTGGAACAGGGCTTCCACCACATATTTCAGACTGACCTGGGAAGACGAGGATGGCGTCAGGCAAGAAATGGACATAACCGGCTCTCCTTCGAAGACAAATCTCAAATCCTGGAAAAAGGGAGGGAGGGTGTCAGTCCAGACCTTCATAATGAAGAACAAGACCGACCTCGACCTTCTCGCCCTCGAACCTTTGGAGTACACGTTCCCGACCGAGATCGAGAAATCCATCCCTCGGTTCGGAAACGGTTCCTATATGAACCTCGGAGCCTACTCCGACTGGGATATGGGCGAGGAGTTCACCATCGAGCTTAGAGCCAGATATACCGAGATCGCGGGAGGCGACCAGTGCGTGATTTCGTGCGAATCCGACAACCCTCCGGCAGGTATGATGCTCAGAAGCAGCGGAAGCGCCCTTCAGTTCTACGTCGGAGACGGCGGCTGGAGCGGGGTTTCATTCTCTCCTTTATCAACAGGAATATGGTATGACATCGCCATCGCTTACAAGGCCAATGCCGGCATAGAACTCTACATCAACGGAGAGCTCAAGGCAAGCGGAGGATGCGGAAGGATGAACACTCCTACATCAAGGTTGCAGATCGGCACATCACCTTACTATTCCTCAAGGTATATGCGAGGTGACATACAGCACGTTTCTGTCTGGAAAGAAGTCCGGTCAGCCGACCAGATAAAATCCGACATCGAACAGAGCTATGCCTTCAAAGGCGACGAGGACGGGTTGAAAGCTTACTGGCCTCTGACGGTGAACTGGGGAGACGAGATTCCTGACCAGACAGGGAAACACATCGCAGAGTTCGGGAATGTCATCTGGAACAGCAATTAAGAAGCTGTTACGGGAACGGTTTTAAACCGCTCCCGTGACAGCCGCAAAGCATCCGGAGGGATTCCGGAGATACTTTCCCACTTCACCCCTTCCACCGATTCACAATGCAATCGCAGGCTTTCCGGAAATTCCGCCTCATCACATCGGGACAGACGGTTTTGTCAGGTTTTACGGCATGGAGTCCGACGTAATATCGTTCACCAATTATTTGTTTTATGTAAAAATATGCCTACTTTTGTTTGAACATATTATCAAACATATTCTTAGCGACCCACGGCGATGAAACTTGAATTAGACCATAATTCCTCGACTCCTCTGCACCAGCAGGCTGAAGACATCCTGCGCAAAATGATACAGGAAGAGGACTACAGAAACGGGAAACTGCTTCCGAATGAGGTAGAGCTTTCAAAACAGCTGAAGATATCCCGCAACACCCTTAGGCAGGCCATCAACAGGCTTGTATTCGAAGGACTTCTCACACGCAAGAAAGGCTACGGGACCTGCGTGGCGCTTCAGGACGTGATGAGCAACGCCCGCAACTGGATGAGCTTCTCACAGGAGATGGCCTCGCAAGGAATGACGGTACAGAACTTTGAGCTGCACATAAGCTGGAAACTTCCGTCCAAGGAAGCCGCCGATTTTTTCGGTGTCCCCCACGGCAAGAAACTGCTGTGCCTTGAGAGACTCCGCGGCAAGCCGGATCTTCCCTTCGTGTTCTTCATATCATATTTCAACCCCTCAATTCCGATGTCGGTGTCAGAGGATATGAGCAAGCCTCTCTACGAGATTCTGCGCAACAGGTACGGCATCAACGTCAAAACCTCAAAAGAGCGGATTTCCGCCAAAGGGGCAAGCCCGGAGCTTTCAGACAAGTTAAGCATCTCAGCCGGAGACCCCATCCTGGTCAGAAAACGCTTTGTCCTTGATGACAACAACAACCCGGTGGAATACAACATCGGCTATTACAGAGCCGACTCGTTCACTTACTCAATAGAATGCACAAACGAATAACGGACATACATAAACTATGAACAAAAGTTTGGCGAAAGCTCTTCCCGTACTTTTCGGCTTCTTCGTGATGGGTTTCTGCGATGTCGCGGGAATCGCCACAAGCTACGTAAAGCAGGATTTTAACCTGAGCGAAAGTCTGGCCGGATTAATTCCGTCGATGGTCTTCATCTGGTTTCTCCTGCTTTCAATCCCCGTCGCCGTCGCGATGAACAAGGCCGGAAGAAAGTGTATGGTACAGATCAGCAACATCATCACCTTCGCCGGAATGATACTGCCTTTCATCAGCTACAACTTCGCCACGTGCCTGCTTGCCTTCGTACTCCTTGGCATAGGAAACACGATCCTGCAGGTCTCATTGAACCCACTGCTTGCCAATGTCGTTACAGGGAAAGCCCTTACAAGCTCTCTCACCGCAGGACAGGTGATCAAGGCCGTCTCATCTTTCTTCGGGCCGTTCATCGCCGCATTCGCCGCCGGGACCCTCGGCAACTGGAAATACCTGTTCCCGATCTTTGCGGCCATTACCCTGCTCTCTGGAATATGGCTGCTCTCCACCCCGATCAGGGAGAGCCGTCCGGAGAACGACACAACGTCCCCGGGAGCCGTCTTCGGGCTATTGAAAGACAGGCGGATACTGCTTCTTTTCCTCGGGATTTTCTTCATCGTAGGAGTTGATGTAGGAGTGAACACGGTCTCACCGAAGCTGCTCATCGAAAGAGCCGGATGGGCTGTCGAAAAAGCAGGGATGGCCTCCAGCGTTTACTTCGTCTGCCGTACAATCGGAGCGTTCATCGGCTCTGTGGCCCTCGCCAAGGTCAACGAAATAAAATAT
>CAYMOB010000053.1:0-1747 GCA_964391955.1 uncultured Muribaculaceae bacterium
TTTGCATTGTGAAGATCGCGATAATAGGCGCCGGTGCGGCAGGTTGTTTCTGTGCCGTCGAGCTGAAACGGAGGCTGCCCTCCGCTTCGGTTGATGTGTTCGAGTCAGGAGCCAAAGCTCTTGCGAAGGTGGCGGTCACGGGAGGCGGAAGGTGCAACCTTACCAATTCCTTTGAGGGAATATCCTCGCTGTCAGCCGCTTATCCCCGTGGTGACAAACTTATGAAGCGCTTGTTACGTTCCTTTGACCACAATGACACCGTAAGATGGTTCGAGGATGAGGGGGTGAGGCTGGTCCTTCAGGAGGATCATTGCTTTTTCCCGGCTTCGCAAGACGCTATGCAGATTGTGAACACGCTCCTGTCCGGGATGCGCCGGGCAGGCGTGTCACTTCATACAAGGCGTAGGGTCTCACGAATATCCAGACTTGCCGGCGACCGCTTCTCGCTTGGTTTCTCCGCTGTTCCTGTCCCGTCCGCTCATTCCGTCACGGCGGCTGATGAAATGCCGGACGCCCGGTTTCCAGGCAGCCAGAACGGGCTTGTGTTTGACGCGGTAGTAGTCACCACCGGTGGCAGCCCGAAAGTCTCCGGTCTCGGAATGCTTGACGGGCTTTGTCTGGAGATAGTTCCTCCTGTCCCGTCTCTCTTTACGTTCAACCTCCCCGGAAGCCCTGTCCGGGAACTGATGGGGACCGTGGTAGAGAATGTGTCCGCATCATTGGCCGGCACGAAGTTCAAGGCGGGCGGCCCGCTCCTTGTCACCCACTGGGGAATGAGCGGCCCGGCTATTCTGAAACTTTCCTCCTATGCGGCGCGCTTTCTTGCCGATAATGAATATTCCGCCACTCTTTGCGTGAACTGGTTCGGAGATCTTGATGAGCGGTCGGTCCGAAATGTCCTCGCCGGGATGTCATCGTCCAACTCACGCAAGCTCATCCTTAATACCCATCCGGCGGATTTGCCGGCAAGGCTGTGGGAATATCTGGCTAAAAAGAGTGGTATCCGTGAGGATGCCCGTTGGGCGGAATTGGGTGTCAAGGGGATGAACCGCCTTGTCAACACTCTGGCCAACGACGAGTACCAGGTCTGCGGCAAGAGCCGGTTCAAGGAAGAATTTGTGACCTGCGGCGGAGTCGCCTTGTCCAACGTCAATCCGAACACTCTTGAGAGCAAGGCGCATTCCGGACTCTACTTCGCCGGAGAAGTCCTTGATGTTGATGCCATAACCGGAGGTTTCAATCTTCAGGCCGCCTGGACAATGGGCCACACGGTAGCCCGTGCGATCGCCGACCGTTATGCCTCCCGATAGGCCTTCCAAAGGTGTTCAGTAGCTGTTTAAAAGTTCTTTGAGTTTTAACTCCGTCATTTTCCTCCGGCTTTCTCGTCAGACAGCACCGCTGTCTTCCTCGGGAATCCGTCGAAACCGTCTGAATTTATTTCCTAAAAAATCAAGATATATAAAGGGAGCTATATATGAGTTGAATACGTTTTCTTTTGTAACGCCTAAAACATCATGGAACGTTATAATTGCTTGATGGCCTCGGACTGTTATGGATTGTCAACGGTTCCGATTCTGACAATGTTAGTCAACTTCTATATGGTTACCTAAAGAAATTTAAACAGCTTCTTAATCAATTACCTGGAGGGTAGCGAGGCAATCTGTTCGGTCGGCGATGCCGTCAGACACTACTGGCCGCCTTGGAGTTGCTGTGAAACAGCCCTGAAAGAGTTGCATGTCGCGCGGGA